>NZ_JBIBBC010000003.1:0-340025 GCF_042900345.1 Streptomyces sp. NPDC012935 | reverse complement strand
GGGGCCCCGCCGTGGCGCCCGCGCGGCCGGGGGAGCCCGGCGGCGCCCGGCGTGGGGGCGGGCGGGGGCGCCCCGCCCCCGCGCCCCCCCCCCCCCCCCGCCGCCTTTTGGGGTGCTACCCCCGGGGCGTGGCGCCGTCGCCCTGAGGCTGCCAGGCCAGGACCGGGTCCAGGCTCTTCTGGAACGAACTCCCGGGCAGGGCGCGCAGGGCGGCGTTGCGCAGTGTCACCGCCGCACGGGACGACCACTGGCCCATCAGCCCCACCTGGTGGGCGCGCCGGGTGATCATCTGGGTTCGCGGGCGGCGCTGGGCGTCGTAGGCGTGCAGGCCGTCCGGGTGTTCCATGCAGGCGGCGAGCACCACGGCGTCCTCCAGGGCCTGGCACGCTCCCTGTCCGAGGTTGGGGGTCATGGCGTGTGCCGCGTCGCCGACGAGGGCCACCCGGCCGCGGACGAAGGTCGGCAGCGGTGGCAGCTCGTAGATGTCGTGGCGCAGCACGGCGTCGGGAGACGTCGCGTTCAGCAGGGCCGGTATCGGATCGTGCCAGCTGCCGAAGCGCCGGCGCAGCTCGTCCAGTCCCCACAGGGGGGCGCCTTCCTCCGCGGTAGCGGCGGCGTAGCAGTACGCACGGCCGTCGGGGAGCGCGGCGTAACCGAACCGGGCACCCCGCCCCCAGGACTCGCCGCTGCCCTCGATGGTGATCGGTCCGGTGACCGCCCTCCACGTCGCGTACCCGGCGTAACGGGGAGCGGCGGCTCCGGGCCATACGGAGTTGCGGACCGCGCTGCGGATGCCGTCGGCGCCGACGACCAGCTGCGCCGAGGACAGCCCGGCGCTGTGGGCGACCGATCCGTCGGGGAGCACCCCGGTGACCTCGACGCCGGTGCGCAGGACACCGGAGGGCAGGGCCTGGGCCAGGAGGGCGAGGAGGTCGGCCCGGTGGATCATGGCGGCCGTGCCGTGACGTCGTGCCATCTCCGCGGTGTCGAGGCGGGAGAGCCACCGCCCCCGGTCGTCACGGATCCCGGTCGCCGACTCGCTCATCGCCTGTGCCCGGACCCGGTCGCCCACCCCCAGCGCGCCCAGAGCGCGCAGGGCGTTCGGCCACAGGGAGAGACCCGCTCCCACTTCCCTCAGCTCCGGGGCGCGTTCGAGGACCTCGACGGTCCAGCCCTTCGAGGTCAGCGCCAGTGCGGTGGCGAGGCCACCGATGCCGCCGCCGACGACGATCGCCTTGCGTTCTTCCATGATCACTCCCTGGTGGGACGGAGAGTGCTCCGCAGGCGCGGAGCACTCGGTTGTCAGGTGGTGCGGTGGTGTGTGCCGATGAGTTGGCGTAGGAGGGATGGGCGCGTCACGTCGTGACGAGAGCGCCGGTACGGCGATCCGCGCCGAGGCGCGGGAAGAGGCGGCCGTTCGCCGGGCGGGTCGGCGTGCCGCTCCGGAGGTCCCCGCCCCACTCTTTCTACGCAAGGTCCTCGGCCGGGCGCCTCGGGGAGGGCCCCCTGGATCAGGTGTGCCGACCCCAGGAATGAGCTTGGGTTTCTACTTGCCGACCAGTAAATTGAGGGTGGCTGCGGCCTCACTCTCCGCAGCCCGGAGGGAGAGCAACCATGGCAGGGGCGCGAGGACGGACCCGCGAACGCATCAAGGAAGCCGCTCTCGACCTGTTCGGCGAGCAGGGCTACGGGACGACCACCTTGCAGCACATCGCCGACCGGCTCGAGCTGACGAAGGCGGCGCTGTACTACTACTACAGGACGAAGGACGACCTGCTCGAAGATCTGACCACGGCGTTCGTCGACGACTTCGAGGGAGTCGTCGTCCGCGCCGAGGGCCGCCCGCGCACTCCCTCGGCGGTACGGCAGGCCCTGGCCGAGCTCATCGACCTCTACCTCGCCAACCGCCGCACCACGGCGGTGCTTTCGTACGACAAGACGCTGCTGGGGCATCCTGTGGGCGAGCGTGTTTCGGAGCTCTCGCAGCGGCTGCTCGACGTGGTGGCCGGTCCTGACCGGGACGTCCGGCAGACGGTCAGGGGCGCGGCGGCCCTCGGCGCCGTCTTCGTGCCCGTCGTCGAACTGGACGAACGGACCGCACCGTCCGACGAGATCGCCGAGCCGCTGCTGGCGGCGGCCTGCGCCGTGCTGGGCATCCGGCAGGCCGCCCGGCAGACCACCAGGGCGACCGGGGGCTGAACGCGTGCTCGCGGCGGGCGGGTCCGGCATCGGCAGCCCGGCCGTTCGGGCCGCAGCGGTGGACACCCGGGACCGGTGTCCCGGCTGCCGGTCACCGCAGCGGAGACACATCACCGAGGACCCTGCCCCGCGTCGCCCGGTCGGCCGGGACCGGCCGGCCGCTCTCCCAGCAACCCCCCGTCGAGGGCGCGCACCAACTGGAGACGACTGCGGCAGTCCGTCTTCGCGTACACCCGGCTCAGATGACGCTCCACGGTCTTCACGCTGAGGGACAGCGCCTGCGCTATCTCCCGGTTGGAGCGCCCGAGCTGGACGTAGCGGGCGATCTGCGTCTCCGTCGCCGTCAGCTCGGCCGGGGACGACGCCCGGTGGCGTGGAACCTTCAGGTTCCGCCGGCGCAGCTCGACGCCGGCCCGGCGGCGCCACGGCAGGGCTCCCAGCCGGTGGAACACGTCGAGGGCGCTGCGCAGGTGCCGTTCCGCGTCTACGCCCGCCGTGCCCAGGTACAGGTGTGCCTTGGCCTTCAGGAACGACAGGTCGTGCCGTTCCGCCACCGACGCCGCCTCCAGGAGGGCCGCGGTGTCTCCGGTGGCGTGGCCGTGGGCGAGACGGGCCTCGGTGAAGCCGGTGTAGTCGTGGCTGTCCATGCCGTGATCCCGGGCTGCGGCGAGCAGGCCGGTCACCGCTTCCGGGCAGCCCGCCTCCGCTTCGATCTCGGCCAGCCGGACCAGCAGCCGTGCGCGCAGGTGATCGGGGAGGTTCCCCTCGCCGAGCCGCTCCGTCAGCCGGCGGCGGCCGCTGTCGAGGTCGCCCTGCATCAGGTCGACGACGGAGTGGGCGACGACGGCCGCTGTGTTCAGCAGGGGCTGGGTGCGTGCGATGGCGTCGGCGGCCTGGCGGGCCGCCCTCCAGTTGCCCTGGTGGGCGTGGAGCGTCGCCTCGCTCAGCCGGAGCGGGCCGAGGTGGACGAGCGATCCCGATTCCCGCATCTGCCGGGCGGCCATGACGATGTGCGCGTGCCCGGTGCTCCAGTCGCCCGTCTGCACGGCGTTGTGGACGCGGGCCGCGACCAGGCTCCCTCGGAAGAAGTGCCAGCCGCAGTCGGCGAGCAGGGCGTCCGCCTCGGCGAGGGACCCGGCACAGGCGTGGGTGTCGCCCCGCATGGAGTGCAGGTAGCTCAAGGTGCTGAGGGCGTTGAGCCGCAGACTGGCGGGCGCCTCGGCCGCAGCGTCCCGCAGCCGGATCGCCAGGGGCTCGAGACTGCGGTAGCCGTCGGTCATGCAGTGCAGGGGCACGAGGTAGCCGAGTGCGGTGATCCGGTCCCTGAGAGGCGCCCGCTCCAGCCGCGCATCCGCCTCGGCGGCGAGCGCGGTGGCTTCCCGTGTCCGGCCCGTCATCAGATGCAGGAGGGCGGCCTGGGCGGTGAGGACGAGGTGGCCGGGCGCCGCCGCCCTGGCCTCGTCCACCAGCGCGCGGGCCTCCCCGACCGCGCCGTGCTCCGTGAGCGCCCCGATGACGAGGCTGCTCAGCCGGTTCGCACCGGCGACACCTCCGGGCGCGGTACCGCCGGTGCGAGCGGCTTCCTCGGGATGGCCGGCGACCAGCAGGGACAGGGTGAGGCGGGTCACCAGTTCCGCGTGGTCCGGGTGGTCGGGCGGGGTGATGTCGACGGCCTTCCGGTACCACGGGACGGCGGCCCCCGGCGTACGTGAGAACGCTCGCCCGGCTTCCCCCGCGAGGATCTCGATGGCCCGGGCGTCCCCGTGGTCGGCGGTCTGTGCGACATGGGCTGCGATGTCCTCCTGGAGGTCTGCTGCCGGGGCGAGCCTCAGCAGCCAGTCCGCCGCGGTGCGGTGGCCGCACCGGCGAGCGGCGGGCCCCAGGTCCTCGTAGAGGGCGTCGCGGACCACCTCGCTGGCGAAGCCATAGGTGCCGGGAGCAACAGCTCGCAGCACGCCGTGCCGTACGAGGCTGTCGAAGGCGGACTCCGTGGCGCGCGACGACAGACGGGAGACGCGGGCCAGCAGGTCCAGGCGGGTCAGCGCGACCACGCGTAGCAGTGCGGCCGCCCTGGCCACACGCATGGAGGAGACCGTGCCGCCCAGGGCGCGTTGCAGGATCTGCCGTCGCCGGTCCGGGCTCAGAGGCGTGGGCCCCCCAACGAGGTGCCAGGCCCCTCCACGCCGCTCCAGACGCCGGTGCTCGGCCAGGTCCAGGAGGGTCTGGAGCACGAAGAACGGGTTGCCCCCGCCCCGGGTGTGCGCGTGCGCGGCGAGGGCGGGTGCCGGTGGCGTCCCCAGGGCCTGCGTCAGCAGCAGGGCGGTGCCGTCCGTGTCCAGGTTCCCTAGATCGGTGGTGTGGAGCCGTTGCCGGCCTTCTTCGCGGGCCAGGAGGGCGCCGAATGCGCCGACCGGCGCGTCGCGGGGGACACGCGTGGCGGCGGCGACCACGAGTGGGTGTCTGGCCGGGGTGCGGGTGAGGTGGCCGATGAGCGCGAGCGTGTCGGGGTCGGCATAGGCAGGGTCGTCCAGCACGACGACCGTGGGCCTCTCCTCGCGCAGGAGCCTGAACAGGCGTGCCGCCGCCAGGTGCACGTCGTCGTGGCGCTGTCCCTCGGCTACGAGGCGGACCGCTGCGGCCGGTTCGCCGCTGGACGCGCTCCGCGCGCCGGGGGCCGCCGCCGTGAGCGAGGCGAGCGTCCGGAAGGGGACGCGACGGGCCTCGTCGAGGACGTCGCCAGTGAGACGGAGGACGTGCCAGTTCCGGGCGGCGCCGCCCAGCACATCGTCGAGCAGGCACGACTTCCCGACGCCCGCGGGGCCGCGCAGCAGGACGGTGCCCCCCGCGCCCGCCGCCGCGGAGAGGTGCTCGGTCAGCCGGTGCGCTTCGGCCGCCCGCCCGACGGGACGCACCGCGGAGAGCTGGGCCGAGAGGGACAGCGTTAGCGCGTCGGCGTCCTGGACGACGCGCTTCAGGGCGGTGTGCCCTCGGCCGGAGTGGTCCAGGGCGGGGTGGCTCTTCAGGATGTGGCCGGGCCGGCCGGGGTGATCCCGCACCGTGTGCTCCCTGACCGCGTTGCCCGGGTCTGCGGGCGGGTGGGCACCGGCCGGGTTCCGGCCGCGCTGTTCGGGCGGGACCGTGTTCGCCATGGGTGGTCTCTCCTTGTTCGGGGCACCGGTGTCTCGGTCATCACGCGGCGTGGCCCAGGGCGTTGCACGCAGCGGGGCCCTGGGCCGAGCGGGGAGCAGCGGTCCTAGCCGACGGGCGTGAGCTCCTCATCGGTGTGGCCGCCGGGGGCCGGGTCCACCGCTCGGTGCCGTCCGGTGGGGGCCGGCTCGCTGCCGCCTTCCAGGTCGATGTGCGGCAGGATGCGGTCCAGCCAGCGGGGCAGCCTCCAGGACGCGTTGCCCATGAGCTTCATCAGAGCCGGCACCAGCACCAGGCGGACGACGAAGGCGTCCAGCGCCACCGCGAGTGACAGGCCGAGACCGAACATCTTGATGATCGGGTCGTCGCCGATGACGAAGCATCCGAAAACGGTGACCATGATGAGGGCCGCGGCGCTGACCACGCGTCCGGTGTGGGCCACCCCCTCGACGACGGCCTTCGTCGCGTCCCGCGTACGGCTGTACTCCTCCCTGATCCGGCTGACCACGAAGACCTCGTAGTCCATCGAGAGTCCGAAGAGGATGGCGAACAGCATCATGGGGACGAAGCTGATGATCGGGACGGTGCCGTCCAGACCGATCAGTTCGTTGCCGTATCCCTTCTGGAAGACGGCCACCACGGCGCCGTAGCCGGCGAACACGGAGAGCACGTTCAGCACAGCCGCCTTGATGGGCACCAGGACCGAGCGGAACGCGAACACCAGGAGCAGCAGGGAGATGCCCACCACGGCGCCGATGAAGAGCATCAGGCGTTCGCTGATCCGGTCCGCCATGTCGATGTTCGCGGCCGTGGGTCCGGTGACGTGAGCCTGTTCGGAGCCGCTCCCGAGGGAGGCGGGCAGGACGTCCTCACGGATGCGGTCGACCAGTTCGGACGTCGCCTCGTCCTGCGGTGACGTCTTGGGCACCGCGGTCAGGATGGCGGTCGTGCCGGCCTCGTTGGGAACCGGCACCCCGACCGTGGCGATTCCTGGGTCCTGGCCGATCGCCTCGCTCACCCGGGCCCCGGTCTGCTTGAGCGCGGCACTGTCGGGTGCGCTGAGGGAGATGGTCAGCGGCCCGTTGAACCCCGGTCCGAACGCTTCGGCCAAGTGGTCGTAGGCCACGCGCTGGGTCGTGCTCTCGTTCTTCGTGCCGTTGTCCGGCTGGCCGAGGCGCATGTCGAGCGCGGGAACGGCCAGGAAGCCCATGAGCAGGACCGAGACGGCGACGGCGGTCTTCGGGCGGCGGGTGACCGCAAGCGCCCACCGGCGCCAGAAGGCGCTGCCGTTGGGCGCCGGGCGCTGCTTGAACACCCGCAGTTTGTCGATCCGGTGCCCGATCAGGCCGAGGAGTGCCGGCAGCAGGGTGAGGGCGGCCAGCACCATGATGATCACGACGACGGCGGAGGTGTAGCCGAAGGAGGCGACGTAGGGGATGCCGACCAGTTGCAGCCCCATCAGTGCGATGACGACGGTGAACCCGGCGAATACCAGAGCCTGGCCGGCGGTCGCCAGTGAGTGCCCGGCGGACTCCTTGGGATCCATCCCGTTGTCGAGGTTCGTGCGGTGCCGGGTGACCAGGAACAGGGCGTAGTCGATGCCCACTCCCAGACCGATCATCGTGGCCACGGTCGGAGCCGAGGAACCGACAGTGGTCAGCTGGGACAGCAGCATGTTGCCGGCGGTGCCCAGCCCCAGGCCGATCAGCGCCGTGCCGATGGGCAGGCCCATGGCCACGAAGGTGCCGAAGGAGATGAGCAGGATGACCATGGCGGCCACCAGGCCGATCATCTCGGCCATGGACTCCTCGGCGGTCGAGTTGTCGACCAGGGCCCCTTGGTAGGAAAGCTCCACATCCGCGTGTTCGGCCGCTTCATTCGCCCTCTCCAGGGCCTCGAAGTCCTTCTCGTCGAGTTCGTCCACAGGTACGCCGTAGGTGACCGTGGTGTGGGCGGTCGCGCCGGTCTCGGACACCGAACCGGCACCCATCGGCTCGGGCGCGGCCACGACGTGCGGCAGGGCTTGCATCCTGCGGCTGGACTCGGCGACCGCGTCCCGGCGCTCGGGGTCGGTCAGGTGTCCGTCCTCGGTGTGGTACACCACGATCACCGAGGTGCCGGATGCCTGGGGGAACTCCTTCTCGAGCACTTCCTGGGCGCGGGTCGAGTCGCTGCCCGGCACCTTGAGCTGGTCGACGTAGGACGATCCGCCGGTCGCGGAGACGACACCGAAGGCGGCGCAGAGGACCAGCAGCCAGCCGAGTATGACGCGCCATGGATGGTGCGCGCATGAGCGTCCGAGTCGATGGAGCAGTGATGACATGGGCCATTCCTCAGCAGTGGAAAGGGGTGATCTGTCCGTTTCAGCGAACGTCATCCGCCTGACGGGACACACGGGGGAGGGCCCCCAAGACGCACCCCAGCATTTGTGCGGGATATCGGCGGCAGACAGGACTTCCCCGTCACTCGAAGAGCGAGGGATCCGCGTAGTACAGCCGCGTCAGGTCCGCACGGGAGGCCACCGAAAGCTTGGGGAACACCTTGTACAGGTGGTACTCGACCGTGCGGCGGCTGAGGAACAGCTGACCCGCGATCTCCCGGTTCGAGAGCCCCTGGGCCGCGAGGCGGGCGATACGCAGTTCCTGCGGTGTGAGATCGGCCGTCCTGCTGGTCCGGCGCCTCGCCTCACCCGTGGCCCGAAGCTCCCGCTGCGCCCGCTCCGCCCACGGCCACATGTTCAGGCGCTCCAGCGTGTCCGCCGCGCTGCGCAGACAGCGCCGGGCGTAGACCCGCTTGCGTATCCTGCGCAGGCGCTCCCCGAAGTAGAGCTCGGTACGGGCCTTCTCCGCCGGGACACTTCCGCTGTGCAGCGCCAGCGCCTCCTCGAAGAAGACGACCGCCCGGTCGTCGTCCGGTTCCAGCAGCGCCCGCGACCGCGCCAGCAGGGCCCGGGCCTCGCCGGTCACGGCGCCCGCCTGCCACGACTCCAGCTCCTGCATCGCGGTGCGCGCGGCTTCCGGCTCCCCTGCGTGGATGGCCGCTTCTATGCGGTCGGGCAGGGACAGCAGACTGATGACGGGGTGTCCGGTCCCCGGCTCCGCCGACGCCAGCGCCTCCAGCATGTGCAGTGCCTCCGGGTACTCGCCGCGGATCAGCGCCAGGGCGGCGAGGGCGTGGTGGGCCGTGGCCACCGCCAGCCCGATCCGCCGGCGCAGCGCCGTGTGCAGGGCGGTCTGCGCCGCCTCGCGGCACGCGTCCTCATTGCCGCGCATCGCGTGCAGGAACGCCAGCCGGGACAGGTGCAGGGCTTCCAGGTTCTCCTGTCCGGTTTCGCGCGCCAGCCGGAAGCCCTCGTCGGCGAGCGAGGTCGCGTGCGCCGTACGCCCGCTGAGCATCTCGAGGATGACGACGAAGTGGAGATTGCTCGGCAACGCGCCCACATGGCCCGAGGTCCGCGCCGGCTCGCCGACCCGGCCGAAGAGCTCCATGGCCTGCGCGGCCTCCCCCAGGAAGAGGGCACCATTGCCCGCCCACGCCACGAGCATGGGGTCTTCCAGGGCGACCGCTTCCTCGATGCCCCGGGTCACAAGCTCCCGGCCCGCGCCGACATCCCCCTCCACCACGGCGCCGACTCCGGACAGCAGCAGGTGGGTGCAGTGGACGGCAGGCTCGTCCGACGCCAGACGGGCGGCCGTGGCACCCAACTCACCGAAGCGGCGCAGGTCACCCGAGTAGGACGCCGCTTCCGCCGCCTGCACCAGGCACCGGGCGGCGACCGACGGCTCCGACTCCGCGAAACAGTCCGCCGCCCTGGACAAGGTGCGATACGCGTCCGTGATGACCCCGCTGCGCATCTGCACCGCCCCGCGCAGCTGCAGCAGACGTCCCAGCAGGGCGGGGCCCCGCGCGATCAGCTCAGCCTCGGCGATCAGCTCCTCCGTGTGCCGGGCCCGGCCTGCCTCCCAGGTGGCACGCGCCGTCTCGTACAACCGCCCGGCCCGCACATCGACGTCGGGCGTCAGCCGCGCCGCCCGCTCCAGCAGCGCCGACGCCGACGCGTAACCACCGCGCGCACGGGCGTGCTCCGCCGCGTCCGCGAGCTCTGCGGCCACGGTCTCGTCGGGCCCCAAGGCGGCCGACGCCAGGTGCCAGGCACGGCGACCGTCCCGGGCCTGGGGCAGCAGCGCCTCCGCGAGCGCCGCGTGCACCCGGCGCCGCCGAGTGAAGCCGGACCCGCTGTACACCGCCGTACGGACGACCGGATGGTGGAACTCCACATGTCCGCCGCGGACGGAGACAAGACCCGCGTCCGCCGCCGCGTCCAGGCTCGAGTCGGACAGGCCGAGCCGCTCCAGCGCGGCGACCACCGCGGACAGGTCGCCGGTCTCCTCGGCGGCGGCCACCACCAAGGCGAGCTGCGTAGCATCCGGCAGGGCACGCACCCGGTCCAGGAAGGCCCGTTCGACGCCCGCCCCCAGAGGCAGTGGAACGGGCAGCGGCTCGCGGCCGCACAACTGGTCCTGCGCGAGCGCCTCGCCGAGCTCCGTCAGGGCGAGGGGATTGCCCCTCGTCCGGGCGACCAGTTCCCTGACCACCGCCGCATCGGGTACGTCCCTTCCTGCCGCGAGCAGTTGCCCGGCGGCGCCCTCGTCGAGCCCGCCGAGGCGCAGGCGGGGCAGCCACGGGTCCGACAGCGGGTCCGGCACCGGATCACGCTGCCCCAGGAACACGGCGACGCGTTCGGTCCGGATGCGCCGGGCCACAAACAGCAGGGTCTCCATCGTGGGGCGGTCCAGCCACTGGACATCGTCCAGGACGCACACCAGCCCGGTCCCGGCCGACGCCTCGGTCAGGAGCGACAGCACTGCGACGGACACCAGGAACCGGTCCTCCACCCGGTCCGCCCCCAACCGCAGGGCACCCGCCAGCGCCTTCGCCTGCGCGCCGGGCAGTGCCGACAGGTGACGGAGCAGGGGATGCAGCAACTGGTGCAACCCCGCGAAGGCGTACTCCGATTCGGACACGGCGCCGCGGGCCTGGACGCACTGCATGCCATGCGCGGCAGCGCGCTGCCGCGCATGGCCCAGCAAGGCGCTCTTGCCCGCTCCGGGCTCACCGTGCAACAGCAACAGGCCGCTTCGTCCGACCGCGGCCTCCTCCAGGACGCGGTCGATCGCGGCCTGCTCGGCGGCACGGCCGTAGAGAGGTGGATGTGCAGGGATGGCGGATCGCCTCCGTCGTCCTGGGGCCGGCCACCGGCCCGGACGACGAAGGCCGCCCGGGCCGGCTCGACGACCAGCAACGATGTACGTCGTGCGGAGAGGTGCACACCAAATTGCCCTCTGCCTCCGAGCGACGTCCATCGCTGGGGCCGCCGGCCCCGCCCATTGAGTAACGATCACTCAGCAGTCCTGGCGCGGCGGCACCGGACCGCCCCCGGCCGGGCGCACCGGCGCGGATCGGGACGGACCACGAGGGGCGAAACGCCCTCAGCGGTCCTGCCCGCGCCTACTCGTAGCTCTCGCCCCGCTCGGCCCGCGCCACCAACGAGGCCGGCGGCAGGAACCGGTCACCGTAGCGTTCGGCGAGTTCACGGGCCCGGTCGACGAAGCCCGACAGGCCCCCCTCGTACTGGTTGACGTACTGCAGGACGCCACCGGTCCATGCCGGGAAGCCGATACCGATGAGAGATCCCACGTTCGCGTCCGGGACGGACCGCAGCACCCCCTCGTCCAGGCACCTGACGGACTCCAGCGCCTCCGCGAAGAGCATCCGCTCGACCATGTCCCTGAACGGCACGTCGGCCGTGACGGAGCCGAAGGCGTCCGCCAGGCCGGACCACAGCCGTCCCCGCCTGCCGTCGGCGTACTCGTAGAAACCCGCCCCTTCCAGCCGGCCGGGCCGCCCGAACTCGTCGACCATGCGGTCGATGACGTCGAACGACGGGTGGTGCACCCATTCCCGGCCCTCGGCAGCCGAGGCGGCCCGCGTCTCGCCACGGGCCTTCTGAGCGAGTTTCATGTTGAGTTCGTCGGTCAGGGCGAGCGGGGCGGTGGGGTATCCCGCCTGGAGACCGGCCTGTTCCACGGAGACGGGGGACACACCCTCGCCGATCATGTTGACGGCCTCGTTGAGGAAGGTCCCGATCACCCGGCTGGTGAAGAAGCCGCGGCTGTCACCCACCACGATCGGGGTCTTGCCGATCTGCTGGGCGATGTCGAACGCCTTCGCCAGCGTCGCGTCGGTCGTCTTCTCTCCCACGATGATCTCCAGCAGAGCCATCTTGTCGACGGGGGAGAAGAAGTGCAGACCGATGAAGTCCTCGGGACGCTGCACACCCTCGGACAGGCCCGTGATGGGCAGGGTCGAGGTGTTGGACCCCAGCACCGCGTCGGGCGCGACGAACGGCTCGATCTCGGCGAACACCTTCTTCTTCAGCGCGGTGTCCTCGAACACCGCCTCGATGACCAGGTCGGCCCCGGCGGCGTCCTCGGCGCGGTCGGTGGCGGTGATGCGGGCGAGCACCTCGTCCCGCTTCCCCTCCGACAGCCTGCCCTGCGACACGGCCTTGTCGAGGATCTTGCGCGAGTAGCCCTTGCCGCGCTCGGCCGCCTCGACCGTCACGTCCTTGAGGACGACCTCGATGCCGGCCCTGGCACAGACGTACGCGATGCCGGCGCCCATCATGCCGGCACCCAGCACCACCGCCTTGTGCGCCCGGTGCCGAGGGAAGCCGGCGGGACGGCTGCCGCCCTTCTCGATCTGCCGGCTGTCGAAGTGGAACGCCTTGATCATGTTGGACGAGATCTGTCCGCAGGCCAGCTCGGCAAAGTACCGGCTCTCTATCCTGAACGCGGTGTCGATGTCCACCTGGGTGCCCTCGGTCGCCGCGGCCACGATGCGGTGCGGGGCGATCACCGGCGTACCGCGGCCCATCGTCCGCACGGTCGCCGTGAGGGGCGCCACGACCTTGGTGTTGAACGTGTGGGACCTGGCGGTGCCGCCGGGGATGCGGTGACCCTTCACGTCCCAGGGCTGCACCGCTTCCGGGTGCTCGCCGATGTAGCGCTTCGCCTGCGCGATCATGGCTTCGGGCGAGTCGGCCAGCTCGTCGACGAGACCTCGCGCCAGCGCCTGGGCCGGCCTGAACGCGCGCCCCGTGAGCAGCACTTCGGACAGCGCCTCCTGGAGGCCGAGCATCCGCACGGTACGGGTCACCCCTCCCGCCCCCGGAAGGAGGCCCAGGGTGACCTCGGGCAGGCCGATCACACTGCCCTTGACGTCCAGGGCGATGCGGTGGTGGCACGCCAGCGCGATCTCCAGGCCCCCGCCTAGCGCGGAGCCGTTGATCGCCGCGACGACCGGCTTGCCGAGCTTCTCGAGGCGGCGCAGGAGGGCTTTGAGCCGGTCCGTTCCCGCGGCCATGTCGGCGACCCGTTCGGGTGCCGTCCGGCGCAGCTGGGTGAGGTCACCGCCGGCGAAGAAGCTGTCCTTCGCGGAGGTGACGATCACTCCGGCGATGCCGGAGCGCTCCGCCTCCAGCCGGTCGACCGTGGCGGCCAGGGAGTGCTGGAAGGTGTCGTTCATGATGTTCGCGGGGCCCGCGGGGTCGTCCATGGTCAGGACGACGACACCGTCCTCGCCCTGCTCCCAGCGGATCATGTTGTCTGTCATGCGATGAGTCCTGTTCCAGTTCGGGGGGCGCGATGGGGGAGCGATCTTCGAAGGGAGCCGGTCACAGCCGCTCGATGATGGTGGCGATGCCCATGCCACCGCCGATGCACAACGTCACGAGGGCACGCCGGGCCTGACGGCGCTCCAGCTCGTCCACCACGGTGCCGACGAGCATGGCTCCGGTGGCGCCCATGGGGTGCCCCATGGCGATCGCGCCACCGTTGACGTTGACCTTCTCCATGGGCAGGTCCAGTTCCTTGACGAACTTCAGCACCACCGAGGCGAACGCCTCGTTCAGTTCGAAGATGTCGATGTCGTCGACGGACAGACCGGCCATGTCCAGCACCTTGCGGGCAGCGGGCGCCGGGCCGGTGAGCATGATGACGGGGTCGTCACCGGTGAGGGCGGCGGCCACCACCCGGGCCCGCGGGGTGAGGCCGTAGCGGGTGCCGACCTCTTCGCTGCCCATGAGCACCATGGCGGCACCGTCGACGATCCCGGAGGAGTTGCCGGCGGTGTGGACGTGTTCGATCCGTTCGATCCAGTGGTACTTCTGGAGCGCGATCGCGTCGAAGAGGGAGCCCATGCCGGTGAACGACGCGGGCAGCTCGGCGAGGGACTCCATGGTGGTGGGGCGGATGAGCTCGTCGTGGTCGAGCACCGGCACTCCGTGGTCGACCACGGGCACCACGGACTTGGCGAAGTACCCGCCTTCCCATGCCGCCGCTGCCCGCTGCTGGGACATCAGGGCGTAGGCGTCCACGTCCTCCCGGGTGAAACCCTCGACCGTGGCGATGAGGTCGGCACCGATTCCCTGCGGAACCATCTGAGCGGCGGTGGCGGTCTCCGGGTCGTAGGCGACCGGGCCGCCGTCCGACCCCATGGGGACCCGCGACATGGACTCCACACCGCCGGCGATGATCAGGTGGTCCCAGCCGGAGCGCAAGCGTGCCGCGGCCGTGTTGACGGCTTCGAGACCGGACGAGCAGTAGCGGTTGAGCTGCATGCCGCACACGGTGTCCGGCAGACCGGCGGCCAGGGCGGCGGTCTTGGCGATGTTGCCGCCCTGGTCTGCGATGGGCATGACCGAGCCGAGGACGATGTCGTCGATGGCGGCCGGGTCGAGGTCGGGGTGGCGACGGCGCAGTTCGTCGATCAGACCGGTGAGCAGGGTGATCGGCTTTGTCCCGTGCAGGGCACCGGTCTGCTTGCCGCGCCCGCGCGGAGTGCGGATCGCGTCGTAGATGAATGCTTCGGAGGTCACGGATGAGCCCTTCGGTCCAAGTGATGGGAGAGGGAGAAGGAGAAGGAGAAGGAGGAGGACTGGGCGGCGGGGGCAGGAGAGTCCCGTCGCGCGCGGTCGGCCGGTTCAGGCTTCGGCAACGGCGAGTACGCCGGCGGCGACCAGGGAGTCGATGGCGTCCGGGGAGTAGCCCGCCTCGGTGAGCACGTCGCGGGTGTCCTCGCCGGGGCGCGCCGCACGGGAGGGCGCTGCGCACGGTGTGGCGCCGAACCGCGGCGCCGGCGCGGGCTGGAGCACCCCGTCGACCTCGACGAAGCTCCCGCGTTGCGCGTACTGCGGGTGGTGCGGCGCCTCATCGAGGGAGAGAACCGGGGCGAAGCAGGCGTCGACGCCCGCGAACGACGCGCACCACTCGTCGCGCGTGCGCCGCAGGACCGCCTCGGCGACCAGCTTCTTGCGCTCGGGCCACCGGGCGGGGTCCGCGTCCGCCATGAGCGCGTCCGCGTCGAGTCCCAGGGTTTCGTACAGGGCGTGCCTGAACTGCGGCTCGATGGCGCCGAGCGCGACGTAGCGGCCGTCGGCGGTCTCGTACGTGTCGTAGAAGTCCGCCCCGCCGTCGAGCCAGTTGGTCCCTCGCTCCTGGGACCACATGCCCTGCTGCTGCATGCTGTAGAAGATGCCCATGAGCTGGGCGGCACCGTCGATCATGGCGGCGTCGACCACCTGGCCGGCGCCCGTCCTCGTGCGGGCCTGCAAGGCGGCGAGGACACCGACCGCCAGCAGCATGCCACCACCGCCGAAGTCCGCGACGAGGTTGAGCGGCACGGCGGGCCCGCCGCCGGGAGGCCCGATCGCCGCCAACGCGCCGGACAGGGCGGTGTAGTTGATGTCATGCCCGGCCACCTGCGCCCAGGGGCCGTCCTGCCCCCAGCCGGTCATGCGCCCGTAGACGAGGCCGGGGTTACGGCGAAGACACTCCTGCGGGCCCACTCCGAGCCGCTCCATGACACCGGGGCGGAATCCCTCCACCAGGACGTCGGCGTCCTCGATCAGCCGCAGGACGACCGACGCACCCTCGGCGGACCGCAGGTCCACGGCCACCGACCGGCGGCTGCGGCGCAGGACGACGTCGTGGAACGGGCGGCCGACCTCCGTGGTCCGGTCGACGCGCACGACGTCCGCTCCGAGGTCGGCCAGGACGGTCGCGCAGAACGGTCCCGGCCCTTGAGCGCCGATCTCGACGACTTTCAGATCAGACAACGGCCCCATGCTGTGTACGCCTCCTTGCCCCGCACTTCGCCGCTCCGGCCGGCGCGCCACGGGGACCGGGCGCGGCAGCCGCGGCCCGCTCAGGTGGCGGCACCGGGGTACGGCGGCAGTACGGGAAACGTGTGTGAACGGCTGAGAGCGCAGGAGACTCGCACCCACCTGCGACTTCGTCGCGACCTCGGAGCGCGGACACGGAAAGCGCACGTGAACGCGTGCAACGTGTCGGAGACTCCGCGGTGGGTGACCGCCCGGACAAGGGGCGCCGCTTCGCAAAGTGTTATCGCCGATTAGCCTTTGTGTCCAGCGCGAGCCACGCGTGTCAGCGGTCACACCGCCTGCGGCCCTCCGGTCAGCCGGCGACCACGGGGGCACGCAGCACGGCAAGCGCCTGCGCCCGGAGCTGGGCCCGCAGGGGGCCCTCGGCCATGCCGATGCGGTGCGACGCGACGGCCACCGTCATCCCCATCACCGAGAGCACGGCCACCCGGGCCGCCGCGTCGGACAGTTCGGGGCGCGTCTCCGCCAGCAGATGCACCCAGTCCTCCCGCAGGAGCCGGTTGGACCGGTTGAACCGCCGCCGGTCCTCCAACGGCAGTTTGCCGATCTCCCTGTCCAGCACCACCGCGAGGTCGCGGTGGTCCAGGACGAAGTCCAGGTAGCAGTCGACCGCCGCCTCCAGGGCCTCGGCGGGCGAGGCGAGGGAACCCTCCACGACCTGCGCGAAGTCCCTGTTGAGCTGCTCCAGCGAAAGGTCCACCAGCGCCGACAGGATCGCCTGCTTGCCGGAGAAGTGCCGGTAGACGGCCGGGCCGGTGATGCCCGCCGCCTCACCGATCTCGGCCATGCCGGTCCTGGCGTAACCGCGTTCCATGAAGAGCCGGGCGGCCTGCCGCAGGATCACCTGCTTGCGGACGCCGTGCTTGCGGCCCTGGGCCAGGAGCGCCTCGATCGGGGGCTCACCGCCACGGCGCCGGGCCCCGGACTCCGCACCCTTCCCGGAGCCGGGCTCCCCGTCCCGCCTGCCCTCTGTCACGTGAAGTCCTCTCGGCCGTACGGAGTGACGCGTCCCCCGGCTCCGGTCACGACCCCGGCGGCCTCCGCGGGGGAGCGGCAGACCAGTAGTCCTACGGATGCGCACGACTCGGCAGGCGCCGTTGGATGACGGAAGCATCGGCGGTGCTGCCAGGGTGACGGCAGGACCGCCGGTCGGAAGTAAATCAAAACTCACGTTCTGCGTCAGCCGGCGAGGTCCGTGCCGGATACGCCCGTGCCCCGCGCCCGTGCCTGTCCGAGGCGCTGTGCGGCGCCCGGTCGGGTGACCGCGCCGGATCTCACGCGCCGGTGCCACCCGCACCCCGCTCGCCGGATTCTCGCGGCCACCCGGTCGCACCGGCTGCTCCCAGGAGGTTTCCCATGTCCCTCTCATCCAGCCGTGTCGCGGTGGTGACCGGCGCCGCTCGGGGCATCGGCGCGGCGACAGCCGTCCGGCTCGCCGCCGACGGCATGGCCGTCGCCGTCCTCGACCTCGACGAAGCCGCCTGCGCGCCGGTGGTCGACGCCATCACCGGGGCCGGGGGCAGGGCCATGCCGGTCTCCGCCGACGTCTCGGACAGCACACGCGTGCAGGCGGCGGTGGCGCGGATCGCCGAAGAGCTCGGACCGCCGACGGTGCTCGTCAACAACGCCGGCGTGCTGCGCGACAACCTCCTGTTCAAGATGACCGAGGACGACTGGGACACCGTGCTGGACGTGCACCTGAAGGGTGCCTTCCTGATGACCCGGGCCGTCGAGAAGTACATGACCCAGCAGAACTGGGGCCGGATCATCAACCTGTCGTCCATCTCCGCCCTCGGCAACCGGGGACAGGCCAACTACTCGGCGGCCAAGGCGGGTCTCCAGGGATTCACCAAGACGATCGCCATCGAACTGGGCAAGTTCGGGATCACGGCCAACGTCATCGGCCCCGGCTTCGTCGTCACCGAGATGACCAGGGCGACGGCCGAGCGGATGGGCATGTCCTTCGACACCCTGAAGCAGCACATGGCCGGGGAGATCCCCGTCCGGCGGGTCGGCGAGCCCGAGGACATCGCGCACGTGGTGTCCTTCCTCGCGTCGGAGAACGCCGGGTACGTATCCGGCCAGGTGATCTACGTCTCCGGCGGCCCGCAGGGCTGACGGGACAGCACGCGACTCCGCCGCCGTGTCCTCGGACCTGCCCGCGCACCGGCCGGCTCCGCGTCACGCACACCGCGTTCCTGCCCGGTGGCGTCCGGAGCCGGTCCCGCGACCGGTCCGGGCCATGGCGGCATCACCCGTTCCCGCACGACAGTCCAGAGGGACACATGACTCACCGGTACACCGTCGACAGCCGTCCGCCCTCCCTGGCACACCTCTTCCGGGACCGCCTGCACGACAGCCCCGACGACGAGGCCTACCGCTATCGGCCGGTGAACGACTCGGCGGAATGGACCTCGCTGACGTGGGCCGAGACAGGAACACGGGTCCACAGGATCGCCGCGGGACTGATGTCCCTCGGGGTTCGCCCCCAGGACCGTGTCGCCATCGCCTCCGGCACGCGTGTGGAGTGGTTCCTGGCCGACCTCGCCGTCATGTCGGCCGGCGCGGCGACCACCACGGTGTACCCCACCACCGACGCCGACGAGATGGCGTTCATCCTGGCCGACTCCGGCAGCCGGGTGCTCTTCGCCGAGGACGCCGTACAGCTTGCGAAGGTCATGGAGCGGATCGGCGAACTGCCCGGCCTGACCGCCGTGGTCCTGTTCGACGGCGTACCGGCCGAGGCCCCGGTGGACGCACCGCGCTGTGACGTCCTGTCGCTGGCCCGACTGGAGGCGCACGGCGCGGAGTACGCCCGACGCGATCCGGGGTGCGTGGACCGGGCGGTGGACGCCATCGACCCGGAGCACCTGGCCACTCTCATCTACACCTCCGGCACCACCGGCAGACCCAAGGGCGTACGTCTGGTGCACGACTGCTGGTCCTTCCACGCCCTCACCTCCGCCGAGTCGGGAGAGCTCACCCCGGACGACCTCCAGTACGTATGGCTGCCGCTCGCCCACACGTTCGGCAAGAGCCTGCTCTGCGCGCAGGTCGCGGTGGGCAACCCCGTCGCCGTGGACGGCAGGATCGACCGCATCGCCGAGAACCTCGCGGCATTGCGCCCCACGCTGATGGCGGCCGTGCCCAGGGTGTTCGAGAAGATGTACAACGCGCTGGTCGTCGAAGCCCGTTCCCAGGGGCCGGCCAGTGAGGAGGCGTTTTACTGGGCCGCCGCCGTCGCCCGCGAGTACGCCACCACCGCACAGGAGCTGGGGACGGAACTCGGTGCCGGAATGGAGACGGGGACCGCGCTCGTCCCGGAGAAACTCCTCGCCGCGCACGCCATCGCCGACCGGCTCCTGTTCACCAAGGTCCGCGACGCCTTCGGCGGGCGGCTGCGTGCGTGCATCTCGGGCGGCGCGCCCCTCGCACCCGACATCGCCCAGTTCTTCGGCGGGGCGGGGGTGCGGATCATCGAGGGCTACGGGATGACGGAGTGCGCCGGCGGCACCACGTTCACGTCGTTCGAGTACCGCGTGGGGACGGTGGGCAAGCCGCTGCCCGGCACGGAGGTCCGCATCGGCGACGACGGAGAAGTGCTCCTGCGGGGGCCGCACATCATGCGCGGCTACCACAATCGGCCCGAGCAGACCGCCGAGGTGCTGGGACCGGACGGCTGGCTCCACACCGGCGATCTCGGGGAGCTGACCGCCGACGGCTACCTGCGGATCACTGGGCGCATCAAGGAACTGATCAAGACGTCCGGGGGCAAGTTCGTCTCGCCGGTGGAGATCGAGAGCCGTTTCAAGGGCGCATGTCCGTATGCCGGGCACATCCTGGTCGTGGGCGACAACCGCAACTTCTGCTCCGCCCTCATCACTTTGGACGCCCCCGCCGTCATGGCCTGGGCGGAGGTGAACGGCCTCAGCGGCAGGTCCTTCGGCGAGGTGTGCGCCGCGCCGCAGACGCGGCAGCTCATCGCCGGGTACGTCGAGCAGGTCAACGCCGGGCTCCAGCGCTGGCAGACCATCAAGAAGTTCGCGGTGCTGCCCCGGGACTTCTCCCAGGAGCACGGCGAGGTCACTCCCAGCATGAAGGTGCGGCGCGCAGCCGTGGAAGCGTCGTTCGCCCATGTCATCGACCGAATGTACGAGGGAAGCCGCGAGGGCTGACCTGTCCTCGCACCGGCAGTCCCCGCCACCCACCCCGACCGCTGGACGTGGTCGCCATGTGAAGGAAAGCGAGACCGTCATGCGCCGTTCTGTGTTCACCGACGAACACGAGCAATTCCGGCTCGTCATGCGCAAGTTCATGACCGAGGAAGTCGCGCCGTCATTTCCGTCCTGGTCTGCGGACGGGCACCCGCCGAGGGAGTTCTACCGCCGTCTCGGGGAGCTGGGCGTGCTCGGCATCCAGGTGCCGCAGGAGTACGGCGGAGCGGGCGAGACCAGCTTCAAGTACGCCATGGTCATCAGCGAGGAGCTCTGCCGGGCCGGCGTCAGCTTCGGCAACGCCACCCTGCACACCAACCTCATCCTGCCGTACCTGCTCAACTACTGCACGGAGGAACAGCGCAAGCGCTGGCTCCCCGGGTTCGCCAGTGGGGAGATCATGACGGCCATCGCCATGACGGAGCCGGGCACCGGTTCCGATCTGGCCGGTGTCAGCACCACCGCCCGGCTGTCGGACGACGGCACCCACTACGTGCTCAACGGGTCCAAGACGTTCATCACCGGCGGGGTGCTCGCCGATCTGGTCCTCGTCGTGTGCCGTACGTCCACGCGCGACGCCACCGACCGTCGCGGCGGGCTGTCGATCCTGTGCGTCGACGCCAGGAGCGAGGGGTACGCCGTCGGGCGCAAGCTCGACAAGATCGGCTTGAAGACCTCCGACACGGCCGAACTGTCCTTCAGCGACGTCAAGGTGCCCGTGACGAACCTGCTGGGCGAGGAGGGCAGAGCCTTCGAGTACCTCTCGCACAACCTCCCCCAGGAGCGGCTGACCATCGCGATCGACTCCTACGCCATGGCCGCCGGCGCACTGCAACGCGCGTTGGACTACGTACGGGACCGGACCGTCTTCGGCCGGTCGGTGGCGTCCTTCCAGAACACCAAGTTCGTCCTCGCGGAATGCGCGACCGAACTCGAGGCCATGCAGGTCATGGTGGACCGGGCGGTCGAACTGCACGACAGCCGCGAGCTCAGTGGCGCCGACGCGGCCAAGACCAAGCTGTTCTGCACCGAGGCCGCCTCCCGGGTCATCGACAAGTGCCTGCAGCTGCACGGTGGTTACGGCTTCATGTCGGAGTACCCGATCTCCACGCTCTACACGGACATCCGGGTGTCCCGGATCTACGGAGGGACCAGCGAGGTCATGAAGATGATCGTCTCCAAGTCCCTGGGCCTGTAGTCCCGCCGGGCCCCTGGGGAGTGGGCGTGACGGAAGCCCTCCGGTGTGAACCACCGGAGGGCTTCGTTACGTTGGGGGGCGCGGTGACCCCCATCCCGTCAGGACAGGGCCACGCCCCCGAGGTAGGCGCTCGCCAGCACGGCGCGGTTCTCCCTCAGATAGGAGGCGTCACCCTGCAGCACCACGTCGCCGTGGCTCAGGACGTACCCCCGGTCCGCCACGTCGAGCGCCATGTGGACGTGCTGCTCCACCAGCAGGACGGCCATGTCCTGGTCGGCGGAGATCCGCTTCAGCACCGACAGCAGTCGCTCGGCGATCTTGGGGGCGAGGCCCAGGCTCATCTCGTCGACCATCAGCACCGCCGGCCGCGTCGCCAGCGCGCGGCACACCGCGAGCATCTGCTGCTCGCCACCGGAGAGCAGCCCGCAGGCACGGTGCATCAGACGGCCGAGCTCGGGGAAGTGCTCCTCGACGACGGATGCGGCGTACCGGCCCCCTGTGTCGCCGTCGGCCGGTCCGGCCGGCCGGGCCAGACGGAGGTGTTCGGCCACAGTCAGCCCGGGGAACAGCCCCCGGTCCTCCGGTACGAGGGCCACGCCGCGGCGCGCGAGCAGGTGCGCCCGTCGGCCGGGCGGGGAGCCGAGGATGCGGGCCTCGCCCCCGACCGGCGGGAGGAGGCCCGCGAGTGTCATGAGAGTCGTGGTCTTGCCCGCCCCGTTGGGGCCCAGCAGGGCGACGATCTCCCCCCGGTCGACCCGCAGGTCCAGCTGCCTCACCACGGGCATGCCGGCGTATCCTGCACCGAGTTGGGACGTCTCGACCACGGTCCTGCCGTCGAAGGGCGTGTCCCGCCCAGCGGCACGCCAGCGCTTCATGACCGGTTCTCCTTCGTTCCGTGTGTCCCCAGATAGGCGGCGACGACCTTGTCGTTGCTGCGGATGCTGTCGGGGGTTCCGTGCGCGATCAGCGCCCCGAACTCCAGCACGTAGACCTCGTCGCACACGTCCAGCACGAGCCCCATGTCATGGTCGATGAGGAGCACACCCGTCCCGGCGGCGGCGATGCTCCGGATGCGGTCGCCGAGCGCCATGCTCTCGTCGGTGTCGAGTCCGGCCGCCGGCTCGTCCATGAGCAGCACGTCGGGGTCCGGGGCCAGCGCACGGGCCACACCGAGCAACTTGCGCTGTCCGAGCGAGAGTTCGCCGGGGTAGGTTTCCGCGGCGTCCAGGAGCCCGGCACGTTCGAGTGCGACCGTCACCCTCTCCTCGACGGCGTGGCGGCCCGGCCGGACCATGTCGAGCAGGACCGACCCGATGCTCAGCCGCCGGGCCGCCACCTGCACGTTCTGACGTACTGTCAGATCTTGGAACAGTTCGAGTGACTGCCACGTACGGGCGAGGCCGGCCTGCGCACGGAAGTGGGCGGGCCGGCCGTCCAGCCGTTCGCCCCTCAGGCGGATCTCGCCGCTGCTCGGGGTGAAACCCGTGACGGCGTCGACGAGACTCGTCTTGCCGGCGCCATTGGGACCGATGAGGCCCGTGACCCGGCCGGCCGGTACGCGCAGGCTCACTTCGTTCACGGCCAGGACACCGCCGTAACGGACCGTCAGGGCCTGCGTCGCCAGCAGGACATCGTCACTGTGCACGGGAATCCTCCTGGAGCTGCGCGAGGGGCTGGTGGTGCCGGGGAGCGGCGCCGGAGACCGTGCCCGGGCCCCCGGCGGCCGGTGTCGCGTTCTGCCCGCGCCGGCGATGGAGCCGGGCGAGGAGCGCCGCTGTGTCGGTGCCGACCTTGGCGGCGATGCCGTTCGGGTTGAGGACCGCCGTCAGCACGAGGCCCAGACCGGAGGCCAGGACGTAGTACTCGCCCAGGTCGATGCTGCGGTCGAAGAAGACGTAGGCGAGACCGGACGGCGCGAGGAGGCCCGCGACCATCGCGCCCGGAATGCTGGTGATGCCGCCCAGATAGGCGAACGCGAGGAAGGACAGCCCCGCGAGCACACTGAAGGAGTCCACCGACAACTGCCCCCGGCTGTATCCGATCAGACAGCCGCCGACACCCGCCAGGAAGGATGCGACGGCGAACGCCAGCAGCTTGGTGTGCGCCACGTTGATCCCCGCGGCGGCGGCCGCCCTCTCGTTGGAGCGCACCGCGAGGAAGGCACGGCCGGTGTCGCTGCGGGCGAGGTTCCCCACGGCGACGGCGGCCAGGGCGAGCACGACGAGGACCATCACGGCGAACGGGAGGCGTACGAGTTCGTCGCCCTCACGGACACCCAGGTCGACACCGAACAACGTGGCGTCCTCGATGAGTTCGCCTCCCGGGGCCGACAGTTCGGGGTTGCGGAACAACAGGCGCTCGATGGTGACGGCGCCCGCAAGCGTGACCAGGGCGAGCTGCGCCCCGCGGATCCGCAGCGCGGGCAGTCCGACGAGCACTCCGAGCACGGCGGCCACCGCCCCCGCCGCCAACAGCGACAACGGGAAGGGCAGCCCCAGGTCCGTACCGAACTTGGAGAGGGCGAAGCCCGCCGCGCCGGCGAACGCCGCCTGCGCCAGCGAGATCTGGCCGACCAGACCGGTGAGGACGACCAGGGACAGCGCGATCACCGCCATGATCATGGAACTGACCAGTCCGAAGCGGTAACTGCCACGGGTGAGCGCCAGGAGGGCGAGACCCGCCAGAACCCAGGCGGCGACGGTCACCGGACGCATGCGCGGGACCTTCACCTGGGGCAGCGCGGTGTGCTCGAGGCCACCGCGCCCGGGAAGGCCGCGCCCCAGCAGGAACAGGCAGACGACGATGATGACGAACGGCAGGGCGTCGGCGGCACCGGTGCCCGCCCAGGAAGGCCACCAGTCCTTCATGCCGAGGAAGGTGATCTCGGACTGGAACGCACCGAGCAGCAGCCCCGCCGCACAAGCCGTCCCCAGGGACCGCAGACGGGCCACCAGGGCCACGGACAGGGCGGGGACCACGTAGAGGGTGTAGTTGATGGGGTTGAGGCCGGTGACCGGTGCGGCGAGGATCGTCACGATGCCCGTGACGGTCCCCACCATGCCCCACGTGATCCCCGCCAGGAGGTCGGGTGAGTAACCGAACAGGGAGGCCGCCGTCTCGTTCTCCGAGGCGGCGCGCGTCGCCAGACCGGTGCGGGTGAAGCGGAACCAGGCCCACATACCGGCGGCGGCGAGTACCGCGATCACGGCCAGGTAGAGGCGGTCACGGGAGAAGGTGAGGTCTCCCCAGGTCAGTGGCGCGTTCGGCAGGATGGGTGCGACGGACCTCGGCTGGGAGGTGAACCGGAGCACGACGAGTGCCTGGACGGCCAGCATGATGCCGATCGTGGCGACGACCTTCGCCAGTTGCGGCGCCGTCCGCAGCGGCCGGAACACGAGCAGATGCGTGGCCACGCCCAGGACGGCGGAGGAGAGCAGGCTCAAGGTGAAGGCCGTCACCGACCCGTCGTTCACCGAGAGCCGGCCCACGGGCAGGACCAGCTCTCCCGACTTGCGTATCTCGTCGTAGACGTAGACGCCCCACATCGCCATCGCCCCTTGGGCGAAGTTGAGGATGCCGGTGCCCTTGTGGATCGCCACCAGACCTGTGGCCAGGGCGGCGTAGGCGGCGCCCACGCCGAGCCCGACGATGAGCATGCTGAGGTAGGCATTCATACGTGAAGTCCTCGGGGGTGCACGGTGGCTACTGGGACGGGCTCGCGCCGACGAAGCCGTCGGACGCGAGCTTGACGCTGCCGTCGGCCTGGCTTTCGTAGAACACCACCGAGTTGCCGCAGTTGCTCTGGCCGGGCCAGGCGCTGCCGTCGCAGACGAGCGCCGGTCCCATGAAGGAGTCGAAACGGCCGGCCTTCTTCAGGGCGTCGAGCACCGCACGGCCCTCCGCCTTCGCCGGGTCCTCGGCGAGGATGCGGCTGAGGTTGACGATGTCGGCGAACGTGGTCTGGGCGAAGATGTTGGAGGCCTTGTCCTCCTGCCCGCTCTCCTTCATGGCCGCGAGGTAGGTGTCGATCTCCTTCTGCTTGGCCGGGGGCGCCTGGTCGCGTGCGTCGGCTCGCCACACGTCCGAGTACGTCACCATGCCGGCCGTGGCCTCGTTGCCGAGCGCCTCGGCCACCGCGCCGGAACAGGAACTGCCGAAGATCTTCCCCTGGTAGCCGCTGGACCTCAGTGCGCCGACCAGACCGACGCACTGGTCGTCGGTGAGGATCGGCCCCCCGACGAGGTCGGGTTCGCCGGCTGCGGCCGACGCCGCCAGCGAACTCCAGTCGGGGTTGGAGATGTCGTAGGTGAGCGTCTTCTGCGTCATGCCGAGGGCCTTGGCCGTCGGCTCCAGGACCTGCTCGGTGATCGCACTGCTCCACTTCACGTCCGGCATCAGGAATGTGTAGGACGAGACCTGCTGACCGGCGTAGAACTTCAGTGGCGCGGTGAGGCCGGCAGGCGCCGCGGTCCCGAAGAACACGGAGTTCTTGTCCGTCTGCATCGCGGGCCCGTCGGCGCCGTGACCGACCACGGGGATGTGCGCCGACGCGAGGACGGGCAGGATGGCGTCCCCAGCGGGGTCGAGGCCGTTGAGGACGAAGGCGACGTTCTCCTCGACCATCTTGTTGGCGCAGTCGACCGACTTCTCGGGGGATCCGTCCACGTCGCAGCGGACGAGTTCCAGCGGGCGTCCGCCGATGCCGTTCAGGTGCTGGTTGACATAGCGGACGCCTGCTTCGGCGCCGATACGCGTCTCCGGGACGGACACCGCGCCGCCCTCGAGGTTCACCCACCCGATGCGGAGGGGCTTGCCCGTGGGCTTCGGCGCGTCCTTCCCGGCCGCCGTGTCGGAGCCGTCTTCGGCGCACGCCGTCATGGTGAGAGCGAGAGCCGCCACAGCGGCGGCGGACATCAGGGACCTGCGCAAGGTCAACCTCCAGGAAGCGGGATCTACGTCGATCCAGAGCGGGTCTTCCGGTGCCCCGACGGGGACCACCGGTCTGTGATGCAGGGATGACTTCCGGGCGCGGGTGCGGTGGCGCCTGCGGCGGGAGAGTCCGAAGGCCCGCGTCCCGGGCCTTCGCCTTCCGTCCGGTTCCGGCAGGGTTGCCGCCCGGATGTGGTCAGCGTGCGGGATGCGAGCGCCACGCCATAGGCGGGTTGTCCCTACCAATAAGGAAAGGCGGCCCCGGGCCGGTCCGGGCAGTGGCCGCAAGTAGTGATCACTCATGTGGCCGCCGGCCGGGGGACGCCACTGTGGGCGCGGCGGGTTCGGAGCGCTGGATCGGTGGGGTCGAAGGCACGCGTACGGCTGGAGATCGGCATCGATGTACGGGCCTGAGGCGCCAGTGGCATCCGCACGGTGGCAGCCGTCATGGCACCCCGCGCCCCCGGCCGGCTGACTCGGCGCACGGCGCCTCCCCACGACCGCGTGCCCGCCCCCGGGGAAGGGGGACGGGCACGGGTGGAGCGCCGTACTCAGGTCGCTCGCAGGCTCTTGATCCGCTGGTTCGCGCGAGCGGTGCCCAGGAACAGCAGGCCGAGCCCGACGGCAGCCCAGGAGAGGAGCACCGCCAGGGCTCCCCCGCCCCCGGTGCCGTCGAAGAACGATGTCGACCGGAGCAGCGTGGCACCGGCACCCGGTGGCAGCAGCTGGCCCAGCGCCCCCCAGGGCTCGGGCAGCATCTCGGGTGCGGTCGCCACTCCGGAGAGGGGATTGCCGAGCAGCAGCACGGTCACCACGCCGAGTCCGAGGCCCGGATGCCCCAGCGCGGTGCCGAGGCCGGCCACGGTGGTGCTGATGGTGAAGACGATCAGGGCGACGACCGCGGCCTCCGCGAAGTAGTTGCCGTCGAAGGCCCCGATCCACCCGTGGACCACCGCTGTGGTGCACAGCCCCGCCACGACGGCGAAGGTTGACGCGGCCACGAGCCGGTTGCGCAGCCTCGGGATCTTCAGGGTGATGAGGATGCCCCCGATCATGCCGGTGAGCACCAGGGGGAGCATCGACGACGCGAAGGCGGCGCCACGCGGGTCCTTCTCGGGAGCGGCGCGGACGTCCTCGACGGTCACCGGCCGACCGCTCTGCTTCTCGATCTCGCCCGCCATCTGTGTGAAGGCCGTCGACACCGCACCGCTGGCGGCGGTCGAGACCAGCACCTTGGGGCCGGCGGGATCCGCCACGACCGCCGCGTACGCGTCACGGTCGAGGATCGCCTCACGGGCCGCGGCCTCGTCGGCGAGCCTGGTGATGTCGAAGGCCCCGGGCTCGCCCTTCTCCAGGTGTCCGGAGACGGCCGTGGCGGCCTGACCCTGCCCGGCCACCACGATCGGCACGTCGTGGGGGCCGCTGCGGGCCCCCGGCCAGGCGAAGGCGATGACGACGACGAGCTGAACCACGGCGAGCGCGGCCGCCACCATGAACGCCAGGCGAGCGCCGGTGGGCCCGTGGCCGCTGACCGCCGACGCGGACGCGTCGCTCGACGGCACGGAGGGGGCCGAGAGGGAAGCGACGGGCGGCCCGCCACCGGCGGGATCGGACGAGTAGGAAGACACGGCTCCTCCAAGAGGCATGGGGCTCCCGGTACGGGAGGACTGTCGGGGCGCCCGGGGCGGGGTGTCTGCCTCGCCCGGCGCCGGTGAGTCCAGAACACCCGGCCGCCCGGGTGCGGGGCGTCGGGGGCGGTCCCCAACGTTTGCCGCACCATCCCCTTAGGGGGTGTCCGCGAAGTCGCGCCGGGCGACGGACGGGTCCCTGGCGTCCGGTGCGTGCTCTCGGCGGGGCGGGCGGACGCGCGTTCCCGTACTCGGTGTTCGTCCGCTGGCGAGAGTGTGTGCCAGACGCCTGGGGCAGGAGGGACTTCTTGCACGGCATCCCCTGGGGCCGGTCCTCCGCGGTGCCCACGCGCAGGGGCGCGGTGCCGGATCACTCCTGGCACCGCGCCCCTGTCGGAAGCGCGCGGGCGCCGCCCGCCCGGCCTCAGTAGTTCTCGATGGAAGCCACCCACGCGGCCTGCGGCAGCGGGTGCACACCGGGTGCGTATCGGCCGCCGTGCTCGCTCATCCACCCGACGGCACTGACCATGAGGGCGGCCGTGAGATCGAAGGAGTTCAGACTGTCGCCGTCTCCGGCCGTGAGGTTCACGATGTGGCCGCCCGACATCAGCAGGATCTCCTTGCCGAAGGGCCGGTGGCAGGTGACGTGCGGCAGGACCTGTGTGCCGGTCCGCAGCACGCCGAGATCGATCTCTCGCGGTGAGTGGCCCGCGTTGAGCAGGAAACAGCCCGCCGTCAGCTCGGAGAGGACCTCCTTCGACACGACGCCGTCGCGGCCGGTGGCCGTGACGAGGATGTCGGCGCGGGGTGCGAGCGCCTCGACGGTCCCGGTCTCGTAACCCTCGTACTCGGCGATCAGCCGGCGCTCGGCCGACTCCTCGGCCACGAGCACCCGGCCGCCCAGCGCGGCGGCCGCACGCGCCAGACCCGCACCGACCTCGCCGTAACCGACCACGACCACGACGCTGCCGTGGAGGGTGAGGTTGGTGCGGCTCATGAACGCCTGCCACGTGCTGATCCCCACGGCGTACCGATTGTGCACGTGGTTCTTGAGCGGCACGCGGTCGAGGTCGAATACCGGGTGGCGCAGGGGCAGGTCGCGCAGCGTGCCGATGCCGGTGCGCGTCACCTCGACGCCGGCCCGCAGACCGTCGTAGCCGTGCTCCGCCGCGGTCCTCGTGATGTCGGCACCCATCTCCAGGGTGTGGCTGGGTCCCCAGGCCACGCACCTCTCCGCGGGCGGGCGCCCACGGCCCGGACCGGTGACGAAGACCTCCATATGCGCCCTGAGGTGGTCGGCCACGTCCGTGCGTGTCGTCGCCGGATCGGCGGGCGTGACGGCCACCTCGGCACCCGCCGCGGCGAAGGCCTCCAGGAAGACGGCCGCCTTCACATCGAGGTGTACCGCCGCGGCGAGCCGCACACCCTTCAGCGTCGGGAGCCGTGCCGCGGTGGCCGCGGTGAGCCACATGTGCCGCCGGGTCCACCGCAGACGATCCGGCAGCGGCACACCCTGCCAGGCGGAGGGTGATGCCGTCACCTTGGCTGTCAGGTCACTCACGAGTGTCTCTTCCTTGTCTGCGAGGAGGCAGCCGGTGAGCGGTTGCGACGCTCCGGGCCCAGCTGACGGTCGCAGCCCAACGTAGGCCGCGGACCAGCGGCCACGGATCAGCAAGTGCTACTCAAGAAACCGGAACCGGGACCTTTCGGAACCGAGACCCTTCGGCAACCGAGACCTCGAAGGACCGGAGCCCCTCCGACGCGGCACGGTCAGGCGCTCTCGACGTACGAGCCGAGCTGAGCGCGTCCGGTGATCCCGAGCTTGCGGTAACAGCTGCCCAGATGCACTTCCACCGTCTTGACCGTGACGTAGAGCTTCTGCGCGATGGCCCGGTTGGTCAGTCCCTGGACGGCCAGTTCCGCCACGCGCTGCTCACTGGGCGTGAGAGCCTCCGCGCCTTCTGCCGGCGAGCGCCTGGGCCGCGCACCGGCGGCCCGCAGTTCGGCTTCGGCCAGCTCGACCAGCGGCGCGGTTCCCAGGCCGGTGGCGAGGCGCAGTCCCTCGGACAGGTAGGGCCGCGCCTCCACCCGCGCGTTCCCGCGCCGCAGCGCCGCCCCGAGATCGATCAGCGCCTTGGCGTACTCCAGCGGTGCGTGGCCGGACCGCAGCACGTCGACCGCCTCGCGCAGGAAGCCGAGCGCCTCGTCGCCGCTGGTGACCAGACCGCCCACCCGCAGGGCACGGCCCAGAGCGAAATCGGCCCCCCACCGGCGGGCGAGTTCGATCTCCTCCGCGGCGTGGCGCACGGCTTCATCCGTCCTGCCCAGCGCGTGCAGAGACTGCGCGGCGGTGGAGCGCCAGGCGGTCACCGCCGGGTTGCAGCCGCCGTTGTCGGCGAACCGCGCCCCGGCGCGGCCGGCCATGTCGAGAGCCTCTTCGTCACGGCCCTGCGCATGGAGGAGCCGCGCCTTGGCCTGCATGAACCAGTAGAACATCCCGCTCGGCGGCAGCTCCTCGGGAACCTCGGCGCTGGCGAGGGCGGCTTCGGCCTCGTCCAGGCTGCCCCGCTCGACGAAGATCTCGCACAGGATGGCCCAGAGCATGGAGATCCCCACCGTCGAGTGGGACAGGAGGGCGATCCGGATGGCTTCTCGGACGTCCGCTTCCGCCTCCGAGAGGTCGCCGCGCCGCAGCCAGCCCAGGGACCGGAAGCCGAAGCCCTGGAAGAGCGTGGGCAGCGAACCGGAGCGCCGGGCCTCTTCGATGAGTGCCGTATGGGCGGCGATGCCCTGGTCGAGGTCCCCCAGCAGCAGGGCGAAGTAGGCGCCGACGGCCGTGGTGGCACCCTGGCTGGCCGCCGCGGCGAACTCCGGGTGCGCGATCACCCGGCGTGCCCGCTCCACACCCTGGGGGTCCGCCTGGTAGGTCTCATGGGCCGCGATCATGCCTTCGAGCATCAGCGCCCCGATGGAGTGCGACGGGGGAAGGCGCCGCAGTGCGGGCAGCTCGCGGCCGAGGTGGTCCCAGCCGACGGCGACGGTGGGGATGTTCAGCAGGATGGCCTGCAGGCCGCGCCACAGATCGTCCGCCTCCGGCGGGAGGTCCTCGGCCGCTCGGGTCAGGACGTCCACCGCGGCATCGGCCCGCTCGACGTACAGCAGGGCCAGCCCCAGGGGTGCGGCGAGACGGGCTCGGTGCTGGGGGTCCTCGGTGAAGGTCAGGGCTTCTTCGAAGTAGCTGATGCCCAGCGACAGATCGGACCGCAGTGCCGCGAAGGCGGCCTCGGTGAGCACAGTGGACCGCTCGTCCCTGCTCAGCTGCTCCTCCAGGGCCCGCTTGAGGTAGGTGAAGGCGCCCTCGTGAGAGCCGTGGGCCAGCGCGTGCGCGGCCGCGTCGCGCAGGAGGGAGACCGTCTGGGGCACGGTGCCGGGCGGCAGCCGGAGAAGGTGGGTGGCGATCCGCTCGGGTCCCGCGTCGGTCTCGGCCAGCAACCGTGCCGCCTCACGGTGGTAACCGTCGTGCTGGTCGGGGCGGATCTGTTCGTACACCGCCTGCTGCACGAGGGGGTGGATGTAGTCGTACTTCTCACGGGGCGACTTCTCGCGGACGGGACGCAGGAGCTCGATGGAGACGAGGGTGCTCGCCGCGGCCGCCGCCCGCACCACCTCAACGCCGGCGAGCCGGGCCGCGTGTTCGAGCGAGGCCGCGGGGGCCAGCACGGCCATCGCCTCCGCCACCCGCCGGCCGTCGGGTGGCAGACGGGTGAGTTCGAGGGCCACCCGACGGCTCACCGCGCGTGAGCCGATGTGGCCGACGCGGGGCGCGCTGCCGGCCGAGGGGGACAGACCTTCCGCCTTGAGCGCTCGGACGAGTTCCTGCAGGAGCAGGGGGTTGCCGCCGGTCGCCCTGTGGCAGGCGGCGCTGAACTCCTCCTCCGGAGCCTGCCCGAACCGCTCCTCCAGCAAGGAAGCGGTGGCGGGAACGCTCAGGTCCGCCGGCTGCAGCAGCATGCAGCCCGGGTCCAGCGCCACGGCGTCCAGCAGGCGTGAGGACCCGAGCCCTTGTGGCCGGGTCGCGGCGATGACCGCCAGCGGCACGTCCTCCAGCCTCGGCAGGAGATAGGCCAGGTACCGCAGGGACGGCTCGTCGGACCAGTGCAGATCGTCGATGAGCAGGACGACCGGGCCGCTGCGCGTCAGGTTCGCGGTCAGCCAGTACAGACCGTGCAGCACGGCGTAGTCGCCCACGGCACCGTCACCGGGGGCCGGCTGTCCCTGGTCCATCCCCAGGGCGACCGTGGCGTCACCTGCGGCGCCCGACAGCCATTCGTCGCGCTGGGGCGGCGGGGAGCGGACGAGGACCGGCTCGAACAGCTGGCGTACGACCCCGAACGCGTATTCCTGCTCGAGGGACACCCCGCGGCCGTGGAGCACCCGCATGCCTGCCTCTTCGGCCATCCGACGGGCCTGGTCGAGCAGCCTGCTCTTACCGACCCCGGCCGCTCCCACCAGCATCACCAGCGCACTCGACCCGGTGCGCACCCCGTCCAACCGCGCCCGCAGGGCTTCGAGTTCCGCCTGCCGCTCGAGCAACGAGCCGTCGGTCCTGCTCATCAGCCCACCTCAAGCATTCGTCCCGGCCGCGGCCCGGGGGCACGCTCTCCCGCCCGGGCCCGCCACAGGGCAAGCCTAAGTCCCTCAGGAGCCATTTTTTCATCATTCGTCCGATCTGCCCTTGGGTGCGGTCCCTCCGGGGCGGTGTCACGGAGAGGGACACAACTACTCATGTCGGGCGGTTCGGATGCCCTGACGATGAGGGGGTCGCCGCAGGTCTGTGCGACCGAGGGAAGGGGAGAGGTCCCTCGCTTACTTTACAGATAGTAGAAATCTACTTGCCGAATGGTAAGTAGGCAGGCAGTCCGGACTGGAGGCCCTCATGCCGGGGATCGAAGACATCGCCGCGATGACGCCATGGGCCTACCTCGTGTTCGGATGCGTCACCTTTCTCGATGTGTTCCTGCCGTTCGTCCCCAGCGAGACGACCGTCATCGCGGGAGGGGTCCTGGCCTCCGCCACGGGCGAGTTGAGCGCGGCCGTCATCGTCGTGGTCGCCGCCCTGGGGTCCTGGTTGGGTGATGTGCTGGCCTACCGGATCGGCCGCTCGGTCGGAGTGCGCAGGAGCCGCACCAAGGGGCGGGGCAGGACCGGAATCCGTGCCGGAACCGGGGGGATCCGTGCAAGGGCGAGGGGGAAGGGCGGCGAAGTCGCTCGCCTTCGGTGGCTGCGCGATGCGCTGGCCGCGGGGGAGGGCCGGGTCGTGGTGTTCGCACGGTTCGTCCCCGCGGGACGTACGGTGGTCAGCTTCGCCGCCGGGGGAGCGTGCTTCCCGCCGAGGCGCTTCGTGCGGCTGACCCTGCTGGCCTCCGTCCTGTGGGCCGGGCTCGCCGTCTGCCTCGGCTATGCGGGCGGGGAGACCTTCCGGACGCGCCCATGGCTCGCGGTGCTCGTTTCCAAGGCCGTCGCCGCCTCCCTGCTGGCCCTGGCCGAGCTCTGCCGTCGTCGGCTCGCGGCGAACAGGGACGCGCGCGTACCTGTGCAGGCGCAGCCGCCGACGGCAGAGGAACGGGCGGCTGTACCCGGGTACGCCATGTCCGCGGCGGCGGCCGGCGGTGAGCCGCGATGAGGCCCAGGGGCCGGCGGCGGCGCGACGCCCGGCGTCATCCCGTCGTCGCGACCGCCATGGCGCTCACCTGCGGGATCCCGCTGACCGTGGGCTTCGGCGCCTGGGAGGACATCGCCGCTCGAGCGGCCGCCCTCGCCGCGGCGCTCGGGTGGTGAAGACCTCGCGGCGGGGGCGCACACAGGACTCAGCCCCGGTGCTCCGGCCGCTCGATGTCCACCTCACTCAGCGTCCGGGCCCTGAGGGCCGCCGACTCGGCCGCTCTCGCCGCCTCCTCACGGTGGACGCCCAGCGGCTCGTCGCGGACGTGCTCGTGCAGCTTGACGACCGCGTCGATGAGCATCTGGGGACGCGGAGGACAGCCGGGCAGGTAGATGTCCACAGGGACGATGTGATCGACGCCCTGCACGACCGCGTAGTTGTTGAACATCCCGCCGGACGACGCGCACGCCCCCATCGAGATCACCCATTTCGGATGGGGCATCTGGTCGTAGACCCGGCGCAGGACCGGCGCCATCTTCTGGCTGAGACGGCCGGACACGATCATGAGGTCGGCCTGCCGCGGCCCCCGCCAGACCTCCATGCCCCAGCGGGCGAGATCATGCTTCGCCCCACCGGTGGCCATGACCTCGATCGCACAGCACGCGAGGCCGAAGACGGCCGGGAACATCGAGGCCTGACGGGACCATCCCGCCAGCGCCTCGACCGTGCTCAGGGCGAAACCGCTCGGCAGGCTTTCCTCGACACCCATATCCGGCCCCTCTCCGCTCTCCGACGACCTGTCGCGGAACGTAGCGAGCCGGGTGCGGTACCTGCGGCGGAACGGGGCCGCTTGAGTAGCGGATACTCACCGGAGCCGGCCCGCGCACGGGCCGTAGGGGCGTCCAGCCGGTCGGGGACCTGGCGGGTGGGACCGGCCGGACCAGAGAGCTTGCGACGAGCACCTTTCCTCATGCGCGTCGAGCGGCGCCGTTCCGCTTCCGTCCGGCCCCGGCCGCCGCCTCCGTGCCGACCCGGCCACCGGTGACCGCCTCGCGACGGTGGGCGCCGTCATCGCCGACTGGCCGGCCACGGGGTGGCCGGCGGGCGGAGACGTCCCACCGGCTCGACGCGGCGGACGGCGGCCTGTTCCGCGGTGGAGGCCATGGGAGGGGACCTCATCGTGGCCGGGCACAGGATGCCGGCGCCAGGACCGCTGATGTGCCGTCCACCGCGGAGCAGGCCGCCTTCCGCCGGCAGAGGGGCTCGCCGAGAGCCTCGCGGCGGGCAGCGCGCATGTCTTCCCGCTGGAGCGCGAGGAGGAGCCCCGGCTCCGAGCCTGCCGGCACGCCGAGCCGGCGCCCACAAGCCGGGAGCTCTTCGGCCCGGCCAAGCTCACCCGAGCGGCGGCGACGAAGCTCGCAGGTTTCCGGCGCTCGGAGCACATCGCCGAGGAGCGCGGCGGCCACGATGCCGCTCCGGTCGGTGCGGAGGCGGGCGGCGCCGTCGCCCGGTGTGGTGGCTCAACTCGCGGGTACAGCGCCCGGACCCGAGCCGGGAAGCCCACGGCTTCCCGTACGTCGGCGACGCTGAGGGGGGAATCATGTCGGACACCGGACACCCCGCTGCTGTGGTGTCTCCGTCCGTCCCGTACTCCTGGGAGGGACCACGGGCCGCGGCAGTCCCCCCTGGCACGCCGTCAGGAGACGGACTCGGTGGCAACCGCCTGCTGATGGGGATCGGTCACAGGCGGGGTGATCACGGCCGGGGTGGCCGCCGGCTCCGGCCGTCGGCCGGCCATCCGGCAGCCGACGCAGTCGGCGTGGCCGTTCCGCGCCGTGAGGTCCCGGACCTTCCAGCTCCACTGGTCGTGGGGGCGCGGTCCGGACGGCTTCCCCCACCCCATCAGGTGGAGCGCCCACGTGACCAGCACGCTCAGGGCCATGATCCCCAGTCCCAGCCACACGCCGACCGGACGCCAGACGCACAGGCCGACGCCGGTCACCGCGGCGCCGAGGGTGGCGATCCCGACTCCGGTCCAGCCGGCGACGGTGTGACCCTCGTCGTACTCGTCACCATCTGCAAACATCGGCAAAGTCCTCTCGTCCCGAGGTAATGGGGTGGTGCTGCTTTTCTACGTCCGGGACGCGGGCGTCCGCGTCGGGGACTGACCCCCAGACGGGCCCCAGCCTCAGGGCGGAGCATCTGCGGGCCATGTGCGTCCACGCGTCCGGGGCGAACACGGCGGGGGGGGCCACGCCGGCGGTGACGGGACCCTGTGTGATCCGACAACGAGCCTACGGAGGCGGGGGGAACAGCCGCTGAGTACCGCTTACTCCAATCCGGCTTACGCCGATACGGCCGTGGCCCGCGCCCACCGGGCCGCCCCCCCAACCCTTGGCCTCCGGACCACCGCCGCGAAACGGTGGGGGTGGGCTTGGGGTCGGCCCCGATGCCCGGACGGGGGTCCCGGAGGTCTCCTGGAGGTGGATCTTCCGGCAGCGCACGAAGCGAAGGACGTGACCGTGATGAACGGCACCACCTCCCCAGAGGCACCGAGCGGCGACGTGTACGTGTGGCCTCTGGAACACCGGGCCAGGGCAGTGGCCGCCGCACGCCGGATGGCACGGACGGTGCTCACGCACTGGTCCCTGGACGAGCAAGCCGTCTACGACGCGACCGTCATCGTCTCCGAACTGGTCACCAACGCCGTGGAGCATGCCCTGCCGCCCGTCACGCTCCACCTGCAGCGGCAGCAGGCCGGCGGCGCAGGGGTCGTCCACATCGAGGTCACGGACGGGGGTCCCGCGCCCAGTGCCGGCGCATGGGTCACCAGCTGCGCCCCCGAGGAGCACGGGCGGGGATCCGCCATCGTCGACATGCTCGGCTTCACCTCCGGGGCCCGGGACCGCGGCAGTGCGAGCGCCCACTGGGCAGAGCTCGAGCTCCAGACCGCCTGAACCGTGGCCTGTGGCAGGGCCGTCCTGGTGCAGCTCCGAGGGCCACGCTCGGCGGAGTCAGGTGCGGAGCCGAGCCGGTGGACGGACGCCCCGATCGAGTCCTGATCAGCGCGTTGGCGGGAGCACTCCACCACCTCGTGGCAGGAACCACTCCCGGGGGCCGCTGTCAGCTCATCCGCGGCGGCCGACCCATGCCGGCCCGGCGGAATCGTCGGGCCGGGCACTCCTCGAGAGGGGCCGGCCGCAACGGCCGCACGCCCTCGCCGCCGCGTCCACGCGGTCTTCGCGGAACCTCAGGACATGGAATCCGGTCGGCGACGACGGGGCGTCCGCCGGGTCCAGCGATGCAGGCGGCCATGGTCAGGACTGACCCCCGGACCTCGCAGAACGGTCCCTCCGCCCGGGCCGGCCGGTGCTCAGTGCCGTGCCATGGACTCCAGCCGCGATACGACGGCCACGACGCCGTCGACGTGCCTGCAGAGCTCCTCCAGCAGCGCGACCGACTGCGTACGCGAGACGTGGCCGCTCAGTATCACGTGTCCGTTGTTCACTTCCACGTTGACCGCGGAGGGCAGCGCCCCCAGCGTTTTGACCACGATCTCTTCGAGGATCTCCGTGCGGATCGCCTGGTCCTTCCGGAGGAAGACCCGGAGCAGGTCGCTCCTGCTGATCACACCGATCAGACGCTGTGTCTCGTCGACGACCAGCAGTCGTTTGACCTTGTGTTCCGCCATGGCGCGAGCGGCCTCGACGACGCTCCAGTCGGCCCGTGCGCAGACCACCGGTGACGTCATAAGCCCTTCGGCGTCCGTGGCCAGTGCCTTGCCCGCCTCGGCGGCGTCCTCAGAGCCGTCGGGACGGCTCTCGCGCAGGCCGGCCGGCTCCAGCTGGTCCCACAACTTGTGGAGCAGGTCTGCTTCCGAGACGACTCCCACCGGGCGGTCGTCGCCGTCCACCACGGGCACCGCGGTGATGTCGTACTCCTGCAGCAGGTGGGCGATCTCTTTGAAGGGAGTTCCCCGCTGCACGCTCACCACAGCGTCGTTCATCAGGTCGCGCACCTTCCGGTGGTTCATCGGACGGGCTTCCTCTCCTTGGGCGGGCTGCCGGTGACCTGTCGGGGACACCGGTCACCCGGGGATGCACGCATCCGTTGTAGTCCGGCGCGCGGCGTCCGGCATTGGTGCCGCCCCTGAGCCGCACCCCCAGACATTGGCGGGGTCACACCGGGGGAGAGCCTGGTGCGGGCCAGGCTCCGCCGCCGGCGGTCAGCCGCAGTGCCGTGCCGACGAGCGGCACATGGCTGAACGCCTGGGGGAAGTTGCCCACCTGGCGGCAGAGCCGCGGGTCCCACTCCTCGGCGAGCAGCCCGAGGTCGTTGCGCAGCGCCAGGATGCGCTCGAAGAGTTCCCGTGCCTCCTCGACCCGTCCGATCATGGCCAGGTCGTCGGCCAGCCAGAAGGAGCAGGCCAGGAACACGCCCTCGTCGCCGGTCAGCGCGTCCAGCTCGCTCGCGTCCCGACCGGAGGTGAGGTACCTCAGCACCAGCCCGTCCACCGTCAAGTGGCGCTGTACCGCTTCGATGGTGCCCACCACGCGCTCGTCCGTGGGCGGGAGGAAGCCCACCTGCGGCACGAGGAGCAGGGCTGCGTCGAGGTCGACCGATCCGTAGGACTGGACGAAGGTGTTGCGGACGGGGTCGTAGCCCCTGGTGCACACGTCGCGGTGGATCTCGTCGCGCAGCGCCCGCCAGCGGTCGAGGGGCCCGTCCACCGCGGCCTGCCGCAACAGCTTCACCGCTCGGTCCACGGCCACCCAGGCCATCACCTTGGAGTGCACGAAATGCCGGCGAGGGCCGCGCACCTCCCAGATCCCCTCGTCCGGTTCCCGCCAGCGCGCTTCCAGACAGGTGATCAGCTGGGCCTGGAGCGCGCTGGCATGCTCATCACGCGCCAGGCCGGTGACGTACGCGAGGAACAGCGCGTCGGTGACCTCGCCGTAGACGTCGAGTTGCAGCTGCTGGGCGGCGCCGTTGCCGACCCGTACGGGCCTGGACCGCTCGTAGCCGGCGAGCCAGTCCAGTGTCGTCTCGCTCAATTGCCGCTCCCCGGCGATGCCGTACATGATCTGCAGGTTCTCCGGGTCTCCGGCCACGGCACGCAGCAGCCATTCACGCCACGCGAGAGCCTCCTGCCGGTAGCCCGTGGACAGCAGGACGGAGAGGGTGAGGGCGGCGTCACGCAGCCAGGTGAACCGGTAGTCCCAGTTGCGTTCGCCCCCCACGTCCTCCGGCAGCGATGTCGTCGGCGCCGCCACGATCCCTCCCGTCGGGCGGTACGTCAGCGCCTTGAGGGTGATCAGCGAGCGTACGACTGCCTCCCGGTAAGGGCCCCGGTACAGGCACGCACCCGTCCACTCCCCCCAGAAGGACAGTGTCGCCGCGAGGGAGTCCGCCGGTACGGGAACCGGGGGAGCGGGCTGGTGGGAGGGCTGCCAGGTGAGGGTGAAGTACACCCACTGGCCGGGGGCGGGGGTCACCTCGTCATGGACCGTGGCGCCCTCGACGCGCCTCGGCGCCGCGTCCCCGTTCATGCCCGAGGCCGTGTCGGCGTCCAGCCAGACCGAGTCCGGTCCCGCCACCGCGACCACACGGTCCCCGGACCTGCGGATCCACGGCACGACCCGGCCGTAGGAGAAGCGGACACTGAGCACCGATGCGACCCGAACCCTCCCTCTGACGCCTTGTACGGCACGGACCACCTGAGGCCTATGTCCTCGCGGAGGCATGAAGTCCAGCACCCGGACGCATCCGTCCGGTGTCTCCCAGAGGGTTTCGAGGATCAAGGAGTCCGGCAGGTAACGGCGTCTCACCTGTATGAGCCCGCCGGCATCGGCGGCGACCGGCCCGAGTCGCCAGAAGCCGTTCGCTTCCGTGCCTAGGAGACCGGCCAGCAGGGCCGGCGAGTCGAAGCGGGGCAGACACAGCCACTCGATACAGCCGTCGCGGCCGACCAGGGCGGCCGACTGGGTGTCCCCGATGAGGCCGTAGTCCTCGATCATCACAGCGCGGACACATGCAGCTCGGAACGGCGGGCGATCCCGAGCTTCTTGTAGCAGGCGGAAAGGTGCACCTCCACCGTCTTCGCCGTGACGAAGAGTTCCTGGGCGATCTGTCGGTTGCTGAGGCCCTCGGCGGCCAGCGCCGCCACCCGCCGTTCACTCGGGGTGAGCGCCTGCGGGCCCGTCGGGTGGGTCCGGCGAGGGCGGGCGCCGGTGGCGCGCAACTCGGTGCGCGCCTTCTCGACGAGCGGACCACTGCCGCAGGCGAAGGCCAGTTCCAGGCCTGCGTTGAGCTCACCACGGGCGCGCGCGGCGTCGAGGCCGGCCAGACGCGCACCGAGCGCGACGCGTGCCTTGGCGTGCTCCAGGCGGGCGGACGAGGCGCTGAGGAGGGCGACCGCCTCCTCCAGCGCGGTGACGGCTGCCGGGCCGCTGGTGGCGGACCCCAGGACACGCAGGGCCCGGCCGACGCAGCGGGATCCGCCCCAGCCGCGGGCCAGCGCCACCTCCTCCTCGGCGCGGTCGGCCGCCTCCTGGTGGCGGCCGAGCGCCCGCAGGCACTCCGCGGCGAGGGACCGCCACGGGATGAAGGCCGGATTGACGCCGCCATGGTCGGCGAACCGGCTGCCCGCGGCGAGAGCCGTCTCCAGCGCACGCTCGTGGTGGCCCTGTGCCTGGAGCACGAGGGCCAGAGCGTAGAGGGTGAAGTACCTCGGCCCGGCGCGGCCGTCGGTGTTCCCCGCCTGCCCCAGCACGGCCATCGCCTCGTCCGTCCTGCCGTGCTCGACGAGCGCCTCCGCCAGCCAGGCCAGCAGATAGTCGTGGGTCATCATCACCTTGGCCGTGGAGGCGAGACGGACGGCTTCCCGCAGGTCGCTGTCCGCGTCTGCGAGGTCGCCCCGCAGCAGCCAGCCCCAGCCCCGGTATCCGTAGAGTGCGCACAGCGTCACCAGTGAGCCGGTCTCGCGGGCGTCCCCGATCAGGGCGTCGGACGCTGTGATGCCCTCGTCCGGATCCGCGGCCAGGAGGGGGAAGCAGGCGTTCATCACGAGGACCGCGGCACCCGCCGCGGCCTGCCGCGCGGCGGGATCGGCGACCACACGCCGGGCACGTTCCAGCGAGTCGGACCGGCCGGCGAAGGCGTCGCAGTTGGCGATCATGGAGTCGAGCATGCTGCCCTCGACGGTGCCGGCCGGTGCCAGCGCACGGAGACCGGCCAGACGGTCGAGCACGCTGTGCCAGCCCGGCTGCAGCAGGGGAGCGGCGAGCAGCGTCGCCTCCAAGGCGCGGCGCAAATCGTCCTCACCGGCGGGGAGCGCGTCTATCGCCCCGGTCAGCCCCCGTACCGCGCGCTCCGGGTCCTTCAGCACCATGAGATGGGCCAGCTGCCGGATCCCCGCCAGACGCGCCCGTGCCACCACGTCGTCCATCAGCTCATCGGCGGCGTCCAGATAGTGTGTGGCAGCGGGCAGGTCGACCAGGAACGCTGCCGTCCCGGCCTCCATGAGCACTCCCAGCCTGTCGCTCTCGGCCGGTGGTTCCTCCACGGCGCGGCGCAGATAGCGAAAGGCTGCTTCAGAGGCTCCCTCGGCGGAAGCCTGGGCGGCCGCGCCGCGCAGCACCGCAACGACCGCGGGGTCACCCGCGGGCAGGACGTACAGCAGGTGAGCGGCCACCTGCTCGCCCCGGGCGCCCGCGCTGCGCAGCAGACGGGCCGCCCGGGCGTGCATCGACGAACGGCGGTCGGGGGGAATGCTCTGGTACAGGGTGCTGCGGATCAGCGGGTGCTCGAAATCCAGGTCCTCGAACAGCGGGGACGAGCCGGGTTCGGGGGTCCGGAGCACATGCGCGGCCTGGAGTGCCGCCACGCTCCAGGGAGCGTCCGCCACCCGGACGTCCGCCAGGTTTGCCGCCTGGGACAGGCCGGCAGTGTGCCCCAGTACGGCTATCGCCTCGGCGAGGCGGATGGACTCGGCGGGCAGCCGGCCCAGCTCCACGCCCACCCTGCGGGCCAGCACCCGGGAACCCAGCAGCTCCACCTGCGGGACGGCGAGGGCGGTCGGCGCGACGCTGTTGCCCGTCATGGTCCTGCCCAGCTCGGTCAGCAGCAGCGGATTGCCTCCGGTGGCCGTGTGGCACGCCCGGGAGAAGTCGGGGTCCGGTGGGCTCTCGAACCAGCCCTTCAGCAGTTCGTCCGTGGCCGCCGCGCTCAGTGGGCCCAGCGGCACGGTGTGCACCTCCGGGTCCGCCAGCAGGAGGTCGATCAGGTGGGAGGCCGAGCCGGGTTCGTCGGGGCGCAGCCCCGCGGTGATGAGCAGCCGCAGGTCGGCGAGGCGGGGAAGGAGGAAGTTGAGGAAGCGCAGCGAGGGCTCGTCCGCCCACTGGAGGTCGTCGATGACCATTGCCAGGGGCGTGTCCTGGCAGATGTTCGACACCAGCCAGAACAGCGAATGGAACGCGGCGAACTCGCCCGGCTGGGCACCGCCCGCCGGCTGATGGCTCAGGACCGATGCGGCGGTACGTGCGGCCCCCGCCGTCCAGCGGTCCTTCTCCTGCGGTGAGGCGGAGAAGAGCAGGGGTTCGAACAGCTGCCGTGCGACGCCCAGGGCGTACTCGCGCTCCAGTTCGGAGGCTCGTGCGGTCAGAATCCGCATGCTCTCGGCGGAGCCGAGGGATGCGGCTTCTCTGAGCAGGCGGGTCTTTCCCGTTCCGGCCCTGCCGAGGAGAACGACGACAGTGCCCTGCGTCCCGGCAGTGGCCGCGCCAGCACGCAGCCGGTCCACTTCCGCTTCACGATCGAGAAGCGCGCCGTCCATACAGTCATCGTGATACGACCGACCGGCGACGGCAAACGTCGTCGGCGACGAACGGCCGAAGGGCGGCGCGGCGCACGGGAGGTGCTGTCCCCCGCCACGACGACAGGCCGTGGCACTGCGTACGCGGCCGGCCACCGCAGAGGCGCAGCGGGCAGAGGGCGGTTCCGGCGGGCTGCGGACGCTGCCGCGCTGGGGAACGTGCGTGCCCGGCGCAGTCCAGGGTCGCTCGGCACTCCGGCGCCCGGGGGACCCGCGGCACTCCGGGGCCCCGGGGGATCCTCGGCAACCGGTGCCACCTCACGAGCCCCGGGTCCCTCGGTTTCGTCCTCTAGCGCCTGGCCAGGTGCGGCCGGACGGTTCTCCCGGCGTAGCTCCAGCCGGCCCGCCCTCACCGGTGTCACGGGTCACCGAGCACATAGCCGACCCTCTCGCGCCGGGCCGTGATCATAATGGGTGTCATGGAAGGTGCCCTCCTGGGCCGCGACGCGGAACTGGGGTGGCTGCGTACGGGCGTCGGTGACGTACTGGCGGGCAGCCACGCCTTTATGGTGATCGCGGCGCCGGCGGGCATGGGGAAGACCCGGCTGCTGAAGGAGACGGACGCCCTGGCCCGTGAGGCAGGTGTCCGCGTGCTGTCCGCCCGTGGCACCGAACTGGAGCGGGAGTATTCCCTGGGCCTGGTGCGACAGCTGTTCGAACCCCTGCTCCACGCGGCCACCCCCGAGGAACGCGACCGCTGGCTGTCCGGCGCGGCCGGCACGGCGAGAGGAATGCTGAGCGACACCTCGTCGGGCGGCGAGTTCGCCATGCTGCACGGGTTGTTCTGGCTCACGTCCAACATCTGCCAGGACACGCCCCTGGCAATGATCATCGACGATCTGCACTGGGCCGACGAACCCTCCCTGCGGTTCCTCGCCTACCTGCTGCCCCGCCTCGGTGACCTGCCCCTGCTCGTCGTCGGCGCCCTCCGCCCCGACGAACCCGACGCCTCGGGCCAGTTGCTCGACCTCATCCTCTCCGACCAGGAATGCCGCACCCTCACCCCGGCCCCCCTCACCGAGCGCGCCACCGGCGACGCACTCGCGCAGTGGTTCGACCGGCGGCCCGACCCCGAGTTCACCCGCGCCTGCCACCGGGCGACCGGTGGCAACCCCCTCCTGCTCGCCGAACTCACCCGCGCCCTCACCCGCGACGCGTTCCCGCCCACCGCCGACACCATCCCCCACGTCGAACACATCGGGTCCCGCGCCCTCGCCCGCCGCATCGCGCTCGAACTCGCCCGGCTCCACCCCGACACCGTCCGCCTCGCCCGGGCCATCGCCGTCCTCGGCCCCCATGCTCATCCCGCGCACGCCGCCCGACTGGCCGACATCGAACCGGCCCGGCTCGCCGGACACCTCACCCACCTGCACAGCGCCCACCTCCTGCAGCCGTCCCCTCCGCACCCCGGCGGCCAGGCCCACCTCGATTTCCTCCACCCCCTCATCCGCGCCACCATCTACCGCACCACCCACCCCACCGAACGCGCAGCCCTGCACGCCCGAGCCGCCGACCTCCTCACCGCCGCCGGCGCCCGCCCCGAACAGGCGGCCGAACATCTGCTCCACACGCCACCCGCCAACAACCCCCAGACCGTCGCCATACTCCGGCGGGCCGCCACCCTCGCCATGAGCACGGGCGCCCCCCAGGCGGCCCACACCTACCTCCACCGCGCCACCACCGAACCCCCGCCGCCCGAGCAGCACGTCACTGTCCTCATGGAAGCCGCCACTGCGGCCTTCCTCACCGACCTGCCGGCCGCGAAGGACTACCTGGACACCGCGGCAGTCCTCGCGGAGGACCCGACGACCCAGGCACGCCTCGCCACCCTCAGGGAGCTCATCCACCTGCTCGGTTTCCAGGACCCCGATCACACCATCGCAGGGGTGAACGAAGCCCTCGAGCGGCTGCCCGAGGACGAGGACGACCTGCGCCGGACCCTCGAAGCCATGCTGCTGGCCGTGCCCCTGGTCGTACCGGGACGCCACCACTTGCTCGACCGGCTTCCCGTGCTCCGGGAACTGCCCCCCTCGACGACTCTCGGATCGGTCGGCCTCGACAGCATGATCGCGATCTGTGACGCCTACGCGGGCCGGCCGGAGGCCGCCGGGAGAGCCCGCCGCGTGATCGCCGACCCCCGCGTCCACCAGGCCGCTGCCGACGGGGCCTTCCTCTTCATGAACGCTTCCTTCCCTCTGGTCGTGTACGACCCCGACGAGGGCATCAGCGCATGCGACCTGCTGATCGACAAAGCGCGTCGGACCGGGTCGTTGCTGTCGCTGTCGGCACTCCAGGGATTCCGGGGCCTTGCCTGGCTCCAGCGCGGCGATCTGTCGGAGGCCGCCGGCGAACTGAGGGAGGCCCTCCGGCTCGCCACAGCGGCCCATACGCCCTTCCAGCAGTACGCCGTGATCGCCTGGCTCGCGCAGACGCTCCTCGAACAGGGGCTGCTCCCCGAGGCGGAGGCCGTACTCGCGCAGGCCCTGCCGGGACCCTCGCACAAGGACCGGGAGGTGTACGGGTTCCTCCTGCTGGCCCATGCCATGGTCCTGCACGCGACAGGGCAGGAGGAGCAGGCGCTGCGAGCCGCCCTCGACGCGGGCCGGGACTTCGGTGCCAGCGGTGGGGACAATCCCGCAGTCCTGGGCTGGCGGTCGGTCGCCGCCGCTTGTCTGCACGCCCTGGACCGGGGCGAGGAGGGCCTCTCCCTCGCGCAGGAGGAACTGGCAGCGGCGATGCGCTGGGGCGCCCCGCACACGGTGGGGCGGGCCCAGTGCACCGTCGGTCTGCTCACCCCGGGGGCCGGGGCGATCCCGATCCTCGAGGGTGCGATCGAGACACTGCGCCACACCTCGGCGCGCCTCGACCACGCCAAGGCACTGATCGCCCGGGGTGCCGCCCTGCGCCGTGCCAACCAGCGTTCCAGCGCTCGCGAGGACCTCACCGCCGGGATGGACCTCGCCGACATGTGCGGGGCCGCGCTCCTGGTCGAACACGCCCGCACGGAGCTGCGTGCGGCCGGCGCCCGCCCCCGCGCGCCCCGGCAGACCGGCCTGGAAGCCCTCACGCCGAGCGAATCGCGCGTGGCCCGGCTCGCCGCCGACGGCCTCACGAACCGTCAGATCGCCCAGCGGCTGTACGTGACCGCCAAGACCGTGGAGGTCCATCTCTCCGCCGTCTACCGGAAACTCGGGATCCGCCACCGCAGCGAACTCGCCCCTCACCTGGCCAAGCCCGAGTGACACCGGTTCCGCCCCGGTACGACGGCCCTCCGCTCGGCCACGGACGGGTCACGGCCACCCAGCGGTCCCCCCGCCCCGACGTGCACGGGTGCTCGCTCCAGTGTTCGTACGGATCCCGTGCGGGCTCCCAGGCCCTGTAATGGAGGGACACCTTCCTGCCAGGCAGTGGCCGGCCGGGTCCTCCCGCGTCCGGCCGGTCCTCTCCGTCCCGGGTGCGGCCCGGGCAGACTCCAGGAGCCCCATCATGCCGGGTCCACTCACCCGCGTCGCCGTTGTGACCGGCGCCGCCCGCGGCATCGGTGCCGCTGTCGCGCAACGCCTTGCCGCCGATGGTCTGGCGGTGGCGGTGCTCGACCTGGACAGCACCGCCTGCGCACCTGTCACGGCAGCCATCACCTCCGAAGGCGGCCGGGCGCTGGCCGTGCAGGCCGATGTCTCGGACGCCGAACAGGTCGAGGCGGCGGTCACCCGGGTGGCCGAGGAACTGGGGCCGCCGACGGTCCTGGTCAACAACGCGGGAGTCATCCGTGACAACCTGCTCGCCAGGATGACCGACGCGGACTGGGACACCGTGCACCACGTCCATCTGCGCGGTGCCTTCCTGATGAGCCGGGCGGTGCAGGCGTACATGACGGAGCAGCGCTGGGGCCGCGTCATCAACCTCTCCTCGGTGACCGCCACAGGCAACCGCGGGCAGGCCAACTACTCCGCCGCCAAAGCCGGCCTGGAGGGCTTCACCAAGACCCTGGCCATCGAACTCGGTCCCTTCGGCGTGACGGCGAACGCCATCGGCCCGGGCTACGTCGTCACCGAGATGCTCGCTGCCGCCGCGGCCCGTATGGGCGCCGACTTCGACAGCCTCCTCGCGCAGGCGGCATCCGAGATCCCCGTCCGGCGCGTCGGCTGTCCGCAGGACATCGCCCATGTGATCTCCTTCCTCGCCGGCGAGAACGCGGGATACGTATCGGGCCAGGTCATCTACGTGACCGGCGGCCCGCACGGTTGACTCGGCCCGGCGCCCCCACAGACAGAGCCGTCAGTGCCTGGCCGAGTCGCACACACGGGGACGGTCCACCCGGCCGGGCGGGTGGACCGCCTTGCCCCGGTCAGAGCCGCCGGAGCCGGTGCTTGCGTATATGCGTGGACTGCTAGCACCGTTGGAGCGGAAGAACGGCTGGACGCTGGCGGAGGGGGCCGGGCATGACAGTCCGGACCGGACCCGTCGTCTGCTCAACCGGTGTGACGGGGACGCTGACGAGGTCCTCGATGACCTGAGTGACTATGGGGTCGAGCATCTGAGGGATCCGGATGCCGTCGGCACCGCCACATCACGCGCCATGTCCACCACGCGTGCCTCACCGTCATGGGGGCCCGGGACCGGCTGTCGGAGCAGTCCAGCGGGCCGAGTTCCAGCCCCGTCACGGTCGGCACGGGCGCTCTGACCCGGTACTGCGTACTGGTGACCGTGGCTGGTTGTTCTCCTGTACCCGCACCACCCGATCCGCAGGTCACCGGCGACGGAGATGGACGCGGTGAGCGAGGCTTCGCCGGGCAGGGGCTCGGCATTCAGGTCGATCAGCCCGGCACTGCCCCGCAGGGCGTCGCCCGACCAGATGGCCGGCTCGCTCGCCGCCTCGAACCGGAGGTCACCGCTGCCACCGTCTCCGAACGCCTGTACGTGGAAGAAGCCGGCGTCGAAACGTTGCGCACGGCGCGCGCCTGAACCTGGACCTGGACCGTTCCGTCCGTGGCGAGGCCCCGGCAGAACACTGCCTCGCTCCAGCGGGATTCCTCATGGATGCCGTTCGAGTTCGCGGCAGCGCCCGGAGCTCCGCAGAGAGCCATCGCCGCGATGCCCGCGGCAGCGGTTCCGGCAGCGGTGACCCCCACCGACCGGTGCGATGGGGAAGCCGGTCACGGCGGTTGCGCCGCCCGCGCTCGGCCGAGGGCTCACACGAGTTCCAGAATGGTGGCATTGGCCATGCCGCCGCCCTCGCACATCGACTGCAGGCCGTAACGGATGCCGTTGTCCCGCATGTGGTGGACCAGTGTGGTCATCAGGCGGGCGCCCGAGCCGCCGAGGGGGTGGCCGAGGGCCATGGCTCCGCCATTGGGGTTGAGCCGGTCATAGTCCGCTCCCGTCGCCCTCTGCCAGGCCAGCGACACCGAGGCGAACGCCTCGTTGATCTCGAAGGCGCCGATGTCGTCGATCGACAGACCCGAGCGCCTCAGCGCCTTCGCGGTGGCGGGTATGGGGCCCTTCAGCATGGTGACCGGGTCGGTACCGGCGACCACGGCGGTGTGCACCCGGGCAATCGGCGTCCACCCGTTGCGGGCAGCGATCTCGCTGGTGGTGATCAGGAGCGCGGCGGAACCGTCGCTGATCTGCGAGGCGTTGCCCGCCGAGACGACGCCGCACTCCTTGAACGGCGTCTTCAGCGCGCTCAGCGCCTCCAGCGTGCCGCCGCGGCGCACGCCCTCGTCGGTGTCGAAGACGTGGGCGGTGCCGTCGGGGCCGGTGACCGCAACAGGGGTGATCTGACCCTTGAACCGTCCCTCGTCCTGCGCGCGGGCGGCCCGGGCGTGCGAGTCCAGGGCGTGCTGGTCCAGCACTTCTCGGCCGAGCCCGAACTCCTCGGCGATCATCTCCGCCCCGGTGCCCTGGTTGAACGGGAAGTTGTCGTAACGCTTCTCGACCAGCGACCCCATCGGCCGGCCGAAAGCGCTCAGGGCGGCGCCCATGGGTACGCGGGACATGGACTCGACTCCGCCGGCGACGACGACGTCGTACTGACCGGAGATGACGCCCGCCGCGGCGAAGTGGACCGCCTGCTGGGAGGAGCCGCACTGACGGTCCACCGTGACGCCGGGCACGCTCTCCGGCCAGCCGGCGCCCAGGGCGGCATGACGGCCGACACAGAAGCCCTGCTCGCCCACCTGGGACACACAGCCCCACACGACGTCGTCGACGAGCTCCGGATCGAGGTGCGTGCGCTCAGCCAGTGCCTTGAGGACGTGGGCCGACAGGTCGACGGGGTGGATTCCCGACAGTGCGCCTCCGGGTTTGCCCTTGCCGACGGCGGTACGCACGGCGTCCACGATGACTGCGTCACGCATGGGTGGTCTCCTTCTCGCTGCTGAATGGTTGATGTGCACGGCACCGCCCGGGCGGGCCCGTGTCCGGCAGGGCGCCCCGTGGGTTCGCCGACCGCGGTCCCCGCGCCGGTCGGGGGTTTCCCGGGCGCGGGAACCGCTCGCTGGGTCTCCCCTCCCGGTGCCTCCTGCGACAGCTTCACGTCGAGCTCATCGGTGAGGGCGGGCGGGGCGGTCGGGTGACGGGCCTGCATTCCGGCCTGTCCTCGGAGACCGGCGACGCGCGCCCTCCTCGACCATGTTGACGGCTTCGACGACGATCGAGGTCTTGCCGATCGGGGGGGCACGCGGCGGAAACACCACCCCACCGGGTGGCACGGCACAAAGTAGGACCGGTTGCCCTTTTGCACTCCGGGCTCATCCAACGCCCGTGAATTGCATGCCGCATCCGTAGGAACACCGGTGGCGAGGGACGAGCGCCGGGTCCGCCCGTCAGGGGCGGCCCCGGCGTCCCGGACCGGCCCCGGCGATTCAGACCCCGCCGGTGAAGTCGGTCATCGCGGCGCGCAACCGCTCGATCACCGTGGCGTTCATTGCGACGTGACCGAAGCCGTCGATGAACACCCCTTGGGCTCCGGGGATGTTCTCGACCAGCGCCTCGCCATGCTCGACGGGTACGACCGGGTCGGCGACGCCGTGAATGACCAGGGTCGGTACATCAAGGGAGCCCAGCCGGGGCGCGAGATCTCCCTCGTGAGCCGTGGCGGAGATGGCCAGCGCGGTGGCATCCGGGTGAAACGGGTCGTTTGCGCGATCGAATTCCCGGGTCAGAACCCTTCGCAACTCCTCCAGGTCGTATTCGGTGGTCCCGACGGAGATGCTGAACAGCCGGAATTTGGCTTCGATGAACTCTTCGCGGGTGGTGGGCGGATTGGCCGCCAACTCGGCCAATCCCGCGGCATTCTGCTCCAGGAACCGCGGGTCCGGGAGGGGGGAGAAGTACAACGGGTCGCCGAGCAGGGCGGAAGGGTGGGCGGCCATCGCCGAGCTGGTCGAGAGCAGAGTCAGCGAGCGCAGCCGAGACCGGTGGTCCAGGGCCATCAGCATGCCGATGTACCCGCCCATGGAGATGCCGACGATGTGGGCGGATTCCACGCCGTAGGCGTCCAGAATCGCGAGGGCGTCACGGGCGAGATCGTGGCAGTCGTACGGGTCCTTCTCGAAGTCCACCAGGGTGGATTTGCCGGTATTGCGGTGGTCGTAGCGGATGACGTGTCGGCCGCTTGCCGCCAGGCCCTCACACAGGCTTTCCGGCCACTGGATCCCCTGTGCGACCCCTCCCATGATCAGCAACACGGCCGGATCGGCGGGGTTGCCGAAGTCCTCGGTCCACAGCTTCAGGTCACCGGCGTCAATGATCTTTTCGGACATGTGATGCTCACGCTCCTTGTGCATGGGTGCGGTGGTAAGTGACTGCCGGAGCATGCCCCTCGGCTGTGGGACTGCAGGTGCCTCGGCCGACGGCGAACGTCTGCCGGGCCGCGCCCCCGACGGTCTCCACGTCCATGGTCCGGGTGGTGCGCGGGGCGATGGCGAGCAATCGTTGCTCACCTTTCTCCGGCCGCCGGTGGAGGAACCGGCGGCCGCGCGCCTCGGGCGCCCGCCGGCGGTCGGGACGGATGGTGTAGCCGGGCCGTGCCGCGAGCATGGCCGGACCGGGTCTCCTCGCGGGGGAGGCCCGACCCGTCGACGTCGTCGTGCTCGTCTTGTGCCGCTACCCGCCCGGCGGTCCATGGTGCGGCGACGCGTCGCGGGCCGGCAGCGGCAGGCAGCTACTGCTCGGCCGGCCGGGCACCGCACGACGGCCGGACGGCCTCGGAGAGCTCGCCCTGGACGGTACGGCACACGGCAGGTGTCAGCGCGTGTTCAGACGCGCGATGGCCGCGTCGCGGATGGCGGCGCGGCGGGCCTTGCCGGCGTCGTCACGCAGCAGCTGGTCGGTGAACTCGATCGAACGGGGAATCTTGTAGCGGGCCAGACGCTCCTCGAGATGGGCGAGGAGTTCCTCCGCAGCGGTGCCGACGGGGGCCTGCACGACGGCGTGGACCCGCTGCCCGAGGTCGTCGTCGGGCAGACCGACGACGACACTGGAGAGCACTGCGGGGTGCTCGCTCAAGGCCGCCTCGACCTCGGCGGGGTAGACGTTGGCGCCACCTGAGACGATCAGGTCGGTGCGGCGGTCGCTGAGGTAGAGATAGCCGTCCTCGTCCATCCAGCCGAGGTCGCCCAGGGACTCCCAGTCGCCGTGCGAGCGGGCCTCGGCTCCGACGTACCGGTAGCGGGCGTGGTCCTGGGGGGAGCGCATGAATATCTCACCGACCACCCGCGGCGGGACCGGCATGCCGTCGGCGTCCAGGACGGTCATCTCGCCGACCATCGGACGGCCCACCGAGCCGCGGTGTCGCAGCCATTCGGTGCCGTTGAGCGCGGCGACCGCCTGGGACTCGGTGCCGGAGTACATCTCCCACAGCCGCTCAGGGCCGATCAGACCGATCCAGGCTTCCTTCACCCACTCCGGGCAGGCCGCCGCCGTGTGCAGCACCACTCGCAGGGAGGAGGGATCGAAGCGCTCGGGTTCTTCCTGCACCGCTCGCCAGATGCGCTGCATCATCGTGGGCACCACCATCATCCACCCCACGCGGTGGATGCGGATCGCGTCGATCGCCGCCGCGGTCTCGAAGCGGGGCAGCACCACCAGGTGGTGGCCCATGAACAGTCCCAGGCTGGAGAAGGAGAACGGCCCGTTGTGGTAGAGCGGGCCGCAGACCAGCTGGCACTCGTCCGGTTCCATCAGCAAGGAGCGGGCTTGGTCGAGGTCGATCTCACCGCTGTGGCCGTCGACGATGAGCTTGGGCCGCCCAGTACTGCCGCCCGAGGTCGGCGCCTTCCACGACGGGGAGATCCGGTCGGGCAGCGGGCCGTCGTCCAGATCTGCGGAGGGCTCGAAGCCGGCCGGAACGCTGGTGGTGCCGGGGTGGTCGGCGGGGTTCGGGACGCCGACGATCAGGGAGGAGCCGGCGAGTTCGACGATCGCCTGCCGCTCGCGGAGCGGCAGCCGCCAGGAGACCGGCTGCGGGACGGCGCCGAGTTTCCAGATGGCGACGGTGGCGAGGTAGAACTCGACCGAGTTCGGCAGCGCGATGGTGACGAAGTCTCCCTGCTCGACACCGAGCCGGGCGTAGGCGCGGGCGAGCCGGTTGCTCCGCCGCTCGAGCTGCTCTCGGCTGATGGTCTGGGCGCCGCAGGTCACGGCAGGGCGCTGCGGGTCCCGCGCGGCCAGTTCCCTGATGATCCGGCCGATGGGTTGCGTCTTGGGCATGGGACTTCCTTCGCTGCTCTACAGGTCTTGGGTTACGGGTTCGGAGCAGACCGTGTCTCGCCCGCGTGCCGTCCGGATGGGTGCCACGCCCGGCATCCGCGGCACTTCGGCGGTGTCGCCCCGTCAACCGCGGGACCGTCGAGGCCGTAGCCCCGGAAGGTGCTGTACCTCGCCTGGGGGTGGCGTCGGCCGGCGCCCCCCAGGTACGCCGCTCGCTATCCGGTGGACACCGTCTCCAGACCGATGCCGCGGTCGGTGAACGACCCGGGCACGTCCTTGTCGAGATAGGCACGGGCCGCGGCGCTGCCCTTCAAGTGGGTGTCCATGTGTGCCAGGCACAGGGCTTTGAGGGTGTCGGTGGCGTGCCGGTTCGGGCAGAGTGCGGAGAACGGGATGGAGGCCAGCGCGGCAAGGTCGGCACCGGCGTTCTGGATGAGGCCGCTCTCCCACATCGGGCGGACCTGCTCGTACAGCTCTTCGCCGTTTTCCGCCCAGTGGAAGTGGCTGGCGCGGGACAACACGGCGAACCTCTTGGGCGGTTGCAGCCTGTCGTAGAGTTCCCGCAGGTCCGACAGGACGACAAGGGAGTCGCACTCGCCGGCGATCACAAAGGTGGGTACGGGCCGCCCCCAGTCGAGTCGCAGCAGGGACGTCTGCATCGCCGTCTGCGGGAAGGGGCCGTGGGTGCCGTAGCTCGGGGCAGCGACCAGGGAGGCCTTCAGCCGCCTGTCGAGGGCGTTGGTGGTGAGTGTGGTCCAGCCGCCCAGGGAGACCCCGTACATGCCGATCCGCTCGGGATCGATCAGGGCCGCCAGCTCGGCGTCGGCGCCGGACAGCAGATGGTCGAGGGTGAACAACACGTCGAGTGGCCGGTGGACGCAGATCTCCTCGTCCGGCAGCCGGCGGGGCGGCGCGCCGGTGTCTGCCGCCAGCGCGTCACCGATCAGGTCGGCCTGGGTGTCACCGCTGTGGTCCGGTGCGGCGACGACGTAGCCGTGGCTCGCCAGGTGGGTCGCGGCGAAGGCACCGTCCCGCCGGTGGGACGCCGCGGCGTGCGAGGTGAGCAGCAGGGGGAAGGTGCCGACGGCGGGGGCGGCGTCGCGTACCGCGTGCTGCACGGCCTCGGGCAGGCCGGGCGCGGAAGTGAAGTGATCGGCAGTGGCGGGGTCGAGGTCCTGGCCGAGGAAGCGGGCGTCGGCCGGGTACCAGATCTCGATGGTGAGAGGGCGACTCTCGCGCGTCTCGTCCGAAAGCTCCAGGGTGCGGACACCCACGGGGGAGCTGCCACGCGCGAACGGGCGGTATGACATGTTCGATCCTGATGAGTGGGTGAGTGCAACCGTAAATAGAGTCCGGTTACCTGCGTATCTCGCCGGGCGGGTGGTAAGCGGGCCTTTGGCCGGGCGCCCGTCTCTCACATGCTCCGCCACGCGGCCGGCCCTCAGGTGAGTAGTCGATGCTTATCCCGTTGCTGCCCTCCTGCCGGTGGTCCCCTGTGGCTCACAGGGGAGAAGTAGGTAGTGGCTTGCGTTCACCTTCTGCACCGACGGCGCCGCCGTCACCCTGGGCCGCGCGGTAGGCGTCCCCCATCAAAGGGCCGCAGCCCGGTGAATCGCATCCGTAGGGCCACTGGTCGGTCACGGCTGGCGCAGGGTCCGGTGCACGGGCCGACGGCCGAGGGGACCGGTTCTGCCATCTTCACGATGAGCGGGACCTCGGGGAGCCCGCAGGGGTCCACGAATCTCCGGTCTCCGCCCAGGACCGCCACCGCATACGGTGGGGAAGGAGGCGCGGCCCGGAGAGTACCGGTTGCTCTCGGACCAGCCGGCCTGCAGGTGACAGGGTGGTTCGGAGTGTTCAGAAGTTCCGCCAAGGGAGTCCTGCTCCGGGCCGGAGGGTCGTGACATGGAACGTACTCGGATCGTCATCGTGGGCGGCGGCTTCGCCGGAGTGGAGTGTGCGCGGCGGCTGACACGTCGGCTGGACAGCGCGGAAGCGGACATCACGCTCGTCACCCCGGCCGGGTACTCGCTTTACCTCCCGCTCCTGCCGCAGGTGGCCGCGGGCATGCTCACGCCCCAGTCGGTCGCCGTGTCCCTGCGCCGTGTGCTCCGCGGGACCCAGGTGCTCCCGGGCGGAGCCATCGGGATCGACACCAAGGCAAAGAACTGTGTCGTCAGGATGACCACCGGCGAGATCGTCGACGTTCCGTACGACTACCTGGTTCTCACCCCTGGCAGTGTCACCCGCACGTTCGACATCCCCGGCCTGGAGGACCACGCCCGGGGGATGAAGACGCTGGCGGAGGCGGCGTACCTGCGTGATCACATGATCACGCAGCTCGACCTGGCTGCGCACAGCCTCGACGCCGAGGAGCGGGCCGCACGGTTGCGCTTCGTCGTCGTCGGTGGCGGATACGCCGGAACCGAGACTGCGGCCTCCCTGCAACGCCTGACCGCCGCAGCGTGCCGGCGCTACCCCCGCCTGGACCCCTCCCAGGTCAAGTGGCACCTCGTCGACATCGCTCCCAAGTTGATGCCGGAGCTCGGGGACGACCTCGGCTTCAAGGCACTGACGATGCTCCGGCGCAGGGGCATCGAGGTCTCCCTGGGAGTGTCGGTGGCGGAGGTCACGGCGGAATCGGTCACGTTCACCGATGGGCGCAAGCTGCCGTGCCACACCCTCATCTGGACGGCGGGTGTGGCGGCCAGCCCCCTCATCAGTACGTTCGAGGCGGAGAAGGTGCGGGGCCGGCTGGCCGTCACCCCCACGCTCGAAGTGCCCGGCGCGCCCGGGGTCTTCGCGGTCGGTGACGCCGCGGCGGTGCCGGATTTGGCGTCGGGCGAGGGCGCCATCTGCCCCCCGACCGCCCAGCACGCCACTCGCCAGGGCAAGGCGGTCGCCGACAACGTCATCGCCGCGATGCGCGACGGAAGCCTCCGCCCGTACCGCCACCGTGACCTCGGCCTCGTGGTGGACCTCGGTGGTACGGACGCCGTATCGAAGCCCCTGGGCATCGAACTGGCGGGCCTGCCGGCGCAGGCGGTGGCCCGTGGCTACCACATCTCGGCCCTCCGCACCAACGTGGCGAAGGTCCGGGTGTTGACCAACTGGACGCTGCATGCCATCGCCGGTGACGACTTCGTGCGGATCGGGTTCTTCGCGCAACGGCCCGCCAACCTCCGGGCCTTCGAGTACACGGACGCCTACCAGACGCCTGAAGAGGTGCGCGAGCGTACGAATCGTAGCTCCGTGGTCGGAGGTCCGTTCGGCTTCCGGTGAGGGGTGCCGGCACGCCCGGCTCTCCGCTCGGCAGCCGGGCCGTTCACGACGGACGGCCGTACCACGGGGTGGGCCCGGGGGCGAGGGCATACGCCAGGCGCAATCGACCGGCGGCATGCATGAACTCATTGGATGTACCGGCGTTCCGTACGGGCATCAGGGCCGTGCGGGCGTGCCTCGTGGCCTTGCGCGTCCTGCCCGCCGCAAGGAACAGTGCTGCCAGATCGTGGTGCACCCGACCTGAGCCGGGCGTCCCGCTCGGTCACGGCCAGGATGAGTGCGGCCCGCAGCTCCACCTCACTCGAATCCAGACACCCCGCGTCGCTCGTCGACTGCGCGCGAAGCGCAATGCTTACCTGAGCCGCGTCTCCGCCGCGGCATACCGGCAGGTCTCCCGCAAACAGGCGGCGACGGACTGCAGTTGCCTCACATGGAGGAGGTCGCACCGTTCCACCGTCCTGTACCGGCGCGTCAGGGAGACAGACCAGCAGGAAGCGGCTGTTGTTCTCGGCGCACCGGCGACCAGGGCCGTGGCCTCGCCTACCGCCTGGCCCGCGCCGAGCAGAAGGTGATTCATCGGTTCGCGGGCCGCCGAGCGCGCCGAGGCCGCCGCCCTGAGCTCGGCTGGGGCGTCGACGGCGCCGACAACGCCGAGTGGCCCACATGCCGGGCCTGCGGGGCGTGTCGGCGGTCCGGCTGCGGGGCGCCCACCAGGTGGATCTCGTCGCCGACCTCATCTCGGTCAACCGCCGCTACAAAGCCCACGCCGGACTGAGCGTGACCGACGTCTGACCGCCGCCGAATTCCGGACAGTGATAGGGCGGGTTCCTGGCCGGAGCCCGGCGTCTTTCCCCCTCCCGGAGGGCGGGAGAGGGCCCCTCCCGGCAGGCTTGCGGCTTCGTCAGAAAACACCGATCAGGAATGCGTTCAGCGGGCCCGGGCCGACGGTTCCTGCATCACGACGCGGGCGGAGTGGTCTCCAGCAGTGCGAGTCTGCTGCCTCTCCGGTCGTAGAAGCGGGCAATGGCCCATCCCGACGCCAGCGTCAGCGGCAGGACGAGTCCGAGGGTCGTCCAGGCGGAGGCCAGCCCCGCCTCCCCCCGCGCGTCGAAGAAGAGGATCGACCTCACCCCGCCGATGAGGTGTCCGGCGGGTTCGAAGCCGGACAGGAGGCGGTAGAAGTCGGGCAGCGCCTCTTTTGGGACCGTCCCGCCGGAGGACGGCAGAGACAGGGCGATGAACACGAACGTCCCCAACAGCGAGCCCAGTGATCCGAACGCGGTGAACAGGGCCTGTTGCGCGACTCCCACGGCCGCGATGGCGACCGTCGCGAAGCCCCACATGAGCCACGCGTGCGGGGTGTCCACGTCCAACACATGACAGGCGAGCACCAGCATCGCAGCGGCCAGCGGGGCGAACCCGGCGGAGATGGCGCTCTTGACGAGGAACGTACGCGTCCGGGAGATGGCGACCGGCGCCCTCCGGGTGAGGAAGGGGCCCGACTCGCCGAAGGCGTGACCCAGCGACGTGTCGACCGACGTGTTGATGATCGTCGCGCCCAGATAGCCGGCGAGCAGGATGAGGAGGGTGCAGTAGAACGCCGACAGTCCCATGCCCGACCGGGCCGGCAGCGGATCGTGGGGCATCGACGTCACCTGCACCGGATCGGCGAGCAACTGGACGACGGCCGGTGCCCGGGAGCCGCTCGGGGCGGAGGCGAGAAGCTGCGCACCGAGTTGCTGCGAGACCTGTGCGAGGACGGGTTGAAGGCCTGACGTGGCTAGGGAGACGCCGAGAGTCCCCGCGCGCGGACTGGTCCGCAGGGTAATTCCCGGGCGCTCTCCGGCCGGGTCGGCCGGCTTGGTCAGACCATCGAGCCGTTCGGTGAAGTCGGGCGGGATGACGACGGCGGCGTACAGCTTCCCGGACGCGAGCGCCTTGTCGGCATCGGTCCGCGACATCGGCTCCACGTCCAGGCGACCGTCCGCCCGCGTGGTCGCCACCACCCTGCCAGCCACGGTGTCGCCCGCGGCCGGCCCGCCGGGCCGCCCGGTGTCCTCGTTGACCACCGCGACTGGCAGCCCCCGCAGATCGGCCGCGGGATTGACGATGCCGCCCAGGTAGGCCAAGGACAGAAGGAAGATCACCACACCGGCGATGGCGGAAGTCCCACCCCAGAGAGCCGGTTTGCGGAGGAACACAAGTCCGTCGGGCGCGGGAGAAGGGTGGGGCATGGGTGTTTCCTGCCAGTCGGAGTTCGCCTGGGCCGGTGTGTGCACGGCTCGACGGGCGGTACCAGCGCGCGGAGCAGTCGGCAAAGGGCGTGGTGGCCGCCACTTTACGGCGGTGCGTCCCCGGTGGCCCGAGTAATCACTGCTCGGGAGCTGGTGCGCATCCGGTCAGCGGCGTCACCGCAGAGCGCTCTCGGCCTGCCATTCCGGCCAGTTGACGTTCCACGCGCCCGGTCCGTTGTCGGGGGCCACGGGGCCGCGGCCCTCTTTAATTGCTCCCGGGGAGTGGACACCCGGGTTCATGCGACGAGTGACAGCGTACGTGTGGTGATCAGTTGTTGTTTCAACTCGGCGCGGGTGCGAGGGGGCCGAGCGCCGTGGCTCGAGCCGACCCGCCCATGCCGCGGCGAATGCCGTGCCGGTGGCAGACGTCGGCGAAGGCGGCCGCGCTGTACTGGGCGCCCCTGTCGGTGTGGAAAACAGCGGCGGCTTGAGATCTCCCCAACCGGCCGCAGGCCCCACCGGCCTCTCCCAGGACGGTCGGGTGGTCGGAGATATGCGGTGCCTCCGGAGCGCGCGCGGAGTCCTTCCGCGACATCTTGGGGTGATCCAGAAGAATGCAGGGGGAGTCCCTAATGCCGTGCCGCTGCGGGAGAGGTGTCCTTGAGTGCAGATACTCACCACGAAAGGAACGAATCCATGGACACCATGCTTGCCGGACGCCTGCACCTGATGGAGAAGGAGTTCCGGGTCGAGGAAGTCCCGGTACCCGTTCCCGGGCCTGGGGAAGTGCTCGTGCAAGTCAAGGCGGCTGGAGTGTGCTTGTCCGACCTGCACCTCATCGACGGCAGCATCAGCCCGCAGTACGCCACGGCCGACACCGTCACCCTCGGGCACGAGGTCGCCGGGGTCGTCCACAGCCTTGGGCCACACGTCGCCGGTGACTGGACGCCTGGCAAGCGTGTGCTGCTGCTGGCCGGTCAGCGGTGCGGCCTGTGTGAGAGCTGTGTCACTCACCGCCCCCCGTGCGTACAGCCGCGTACCCGTGGCGTGGACTACGACGGCGGGTGGGCCCAGTTCACCGTCGCTCGCGAGGAGACGCTCGTAGCGATCCCCGACAGCCTGCCGTTCGACCAGGCATCGATCATTCCCGATGCCGTGTCCACCTCCTACGCCGCGTTGGTCGCCACAGCAGACGTCCGTCCCGCGCAGGCCGTGGGGATCTGGGGGGTCGGGGGGCTCGGCGCCCATGCGGTGCGGATCGCCCGAGTGGTCGGTGCGGCCCCCGTCATCGCGATCGATCCGCTTCCCAGGGCCAGAGAGCGGGCACTGAGCTTCGGTGCCGATCTGGCCCTGGACCCCGCCGACCCGCGCTTCGCGGACAGCATCGCCCAGGCCACCTCAGGCCGAGGACTGGACGCTGCTTTCGACTTTGCCGGCGCGCCGGTCGTCCGGGAACAGGCCATCGCCGGCCTGGCGCGGGGAGGCTCCCTGGTGCTCGTCGGACTCACTCCCCACCCGCTGTCGGTCGCGGACGGCACCGCGTTCAGCCTGCTGGGACACCGGATCTGCGGTCACTACGGATCAACTCCGGAACATATCGTCCAGTTGGTCAGGCTGGCTTCCACCGGCCGACTCGACCTCGGGCCCTCGGTCAGTGCGCTCATACCGCTGTCGGAGGCGGCGAGCGCGGTGGAGCGCCTGGCGAACAAGATTGGCGACCCGATCCGTCTCGTTCTGACTCCGTGATGGGACGTGGAGTGCTTCTCGAACGGATCCGTGTCCCTCGCCACGGCCTGGGCCGACCACGCTGTCGACCCGACCATGTCATCGCGGACAAGGCCTACAGCTCCCGCGGCTTCCGCGCCTACCTGCGCAAGCGCGGCATCGCGCACACCATCCCGGAGAAGAACGACCAGCGACGGCACCGGCACAATCGCGGTCACCGCGGCAGCAGGCCGCCTGGGTTCGACCGGGAGATCTACCGCCGACGCAACATCATCGAGCGCTGCTTCAACCGGCTCAAAGGCTTCCGCGGCATCGCCACCAGATACGAGAAGACCGCCACCTCCTACGAAGCGGCGGTCACACTCGCGTCGTTCCTGCTCCGGGCAAGATCCGTTTGAAGACGGACCCTAGTCGGCGTGAAGTGCCGTGTCGTCGAGGAGGAAGTTCGTCCGGTACGACGAGTTCAGCGCGGTGCGGAAGTTGATGGACACCTCACTGCTGGTCAGAGGAAGCGCCGAGAGGTCATAGGTGAACTGCGCATAGCCGTTGTTGGCCGACAGGTTGGTGAGCCGACCGAGCTCGTGCACGGTTCCGTTCTTCTCGATGACCTGGATCCTCATCGTGTCTACGGGACCGTTGCCCACCGGTTCCGAGGTGGTCACCCGGGCCCAGAAGCTGAGACGCGCCGCACTCCCGGTCGGGATCGTCACCGGGACGTGCCGGGTCTCGGTGAGGTACGGCTGCGCCGGCAGCGGGTCGTTCTGCCACGGCATCTGGATGAAGTTGGTACCGGTGTGGGCGAGGGCGGCGTTGCCCTTCAGGGACGACGTCGTCCAGTCCGTCGCACCGGACTCGAAGCCGGGGTTGCCCAGCAGCTGGGCGACGCTCGTGTCGTCCTGGGTGACTCTGCCGACGGCGAGGGGCTGCTCCTCGGTGGTACGGACGGTGTTGTCCGTCGGGCTCCAGCGGTGTCCGACGATGGTGCCGGTGCTGTCGGCGACCAGCACGATGTACCCGGTCCCGGCGCCTCCCTTCCCCGCGGCTCGGGTATCGGGGTACTGGGTGTCCGTGCCGTGTCGGCTGCTGGTGCTGTCGACGACCGGGAAGACGTACTCGGTCGTGCCCGGGTCCGTGTCGGTGTTGTCCTCGCCGGCCGAAGAGCCGGTCGCGATCATCACGTGCCCTGACGGGCTGGTCGACGCGGTCGGGTCGTAGTCGACCGCGATGATGTCCCCGGCCCGGATGGCGGCGACATCGGTGACGCGGTCGAAGTTCTGCGTGGAGTCCTTGGCGATGGCCTTCTGGTACTGCTCGGCGTAAGGGCTCGTCGAGCCGAAGTTCTGTCTGAAGTAGGTGTCGGTCGCCCATGGATAAGCGTGCTTCAGCACCTGGGTGACGAACGGTGCGCACTGGGTGTGAGCCCTGTACGTAGTGCCTTCGCCCGGCGTGCCCCACTTCACCTCACCGGCGGTCGAGTACGAGTTGTACGTGTCCTGGCCGCCGTCCCAGCCGATGGAGTTGAGGTTGCCGGCCAACTCCAGCGCTGAGGCGAGGTGGTTGGTGGGGTGGTTGGTGGCGGCGTGGGCCTGGGCTGCCGGCTCGGCCAGTGTCATGGCGAACGAAACCCCGACGAGAGCGACCGTGCTGAGAAGCCCTCCGCCCTTTCTCATGGTCATGGTACGCACCTTCTTTGTTCCTCCGGCTTGTCGTGCGAGCGGGCGCTCTGGACTCATTGGGGGGAGGCGGACTACGCGCCGAGAGAATCCGTCCCGGGGTGTGTCAGCGTCTGCACGTGGATGAGGCGGAGCGCCGGACGCCCGACTCTCGCAGCCTTCGAATCGCGGTCACAGGAGTACCTCGTACTCCCTCCGGCCGCGTCGTCGGCCCGGCACGGTGCGTACCCGTGTACCCGTGCCCTGTGTCGAACCCGGACTCCGCCGGTCGCCGTGGAGGCGAGTAGCGACTACTCAGTTCCCATCGGAGCGACGGTGTGACGGTTGTTCAGGGTTGTTGGCCTTCGTCAGGGAGTGAATGCATGAGTGAGCGTTTCGTCAAAGCCGGTGAACTGGAATTGTGGACGGAGAGTTTCGGTGACCCGGACGATCCCACCGCCTTGTTGATCGTCGGCGCGGACGCCCAGGGAATCGGCTGGCCGGACAGTCTCTGCCATGGGCTCGCGGACAACGGGCGCCACGTCATCCGCTATGACCACCGCAACACCGGCAGGTCGTCGCTGGTGGACTTCGACGAGCACCCGTACGACTTCGGCGACCTGGCCAGGGACGCCGTCGCGGTACTCGACGGGTACGGTGTGGCCGCCGCCCATGTGGTGGGCATCTCCATGGGTGGCATCGTCAGCCAGGTCCTCGCCCTCGACCACGCCGACCGCGTTCTTTCCCTGACGCTCATGTCCACGAGCTCGGCACTCACCGGCGTTCTGGCGGCCATGGCCGGCCAGCCGTCCAACTTCACGCCGCCGCCTCACCACGGCTACCTGGAGAACCTGGCGCGACTGTCGGCCGAGGTGGAGCAGCACCCGCCCACGACCCGGGAAGAGGTCATCGACGTCAGGCTGCGGGCCTACGTCCTGGCAGCGGGCAGCAGCACCACGGAGACGGAGGTGGCGGACTGCCGGCGTACTCTCGCCGCGGAATTCGACCGCGCCGGGGACCCGTTGCGGCCGGACATCAGCCCGCGGATCTTCCTCAATTCCGCTTCCCTGGGCGACCTTGCACCGCGGCTCAGCACGCTCGACGTGCCCGCCCTGGTGGTCCACGGCGTGGAGGACCCCCTGATCCCCGTCGAGCACGGTCAGGCCCTCGCGCGCGCCATCCCCGGAGCGGTGTTCGTGGGTGTACAGGGCGCCGGGCACACCTGCGTTCCCCCCTCCGGCATCGATCAGTGGACGGAGGCGATCCTCGACATCTCGTCACGGGTGTGACGAGCGTTCGACGAGGGGGTCCGCCGGTCGTGACGCGCCGATCGGCGGACCCTGCCGCCTACTGCGGCGTGCGCGTCACCTTGAGGTCATAGGCGAACGACGGCTCACAGGACAGCGGGGTGGTCTCACCCAGCACCGTGATGCTCACCGACGTGCTGAGCTGCTGCCTGGTGCCGTGCGCGACGACGACCCAGGACGGTTCTCTGGTGATGTCATGGACCCGCTCCGGTTCTCCGGAGGCCGCGTAGGTGCCCTGGATCACGGCCCGACCCGCCGGGCCACCGTCCGCACCGTGCTTCTCGATGGGCAGTTCGGCGGAGACCGAGCCGTTGTCGAAGAGGAGCGGAGGAGTCGAGCCGCCGCCGTACTCCCCGTCCGGCCCCTCGACGATCACGCTGACGAAGGAGCCGTACAACGAGTTGTCGTACAGGTCCACCGTGACCGACCTGTCACCGGCCCGGCCTGTGCAGAACAGGACGTGTCCCTTCTCGTCCGCGGTCACCGCCTCGCCGGCCGCCGTTCCTGACGTCGCGTGTGCCGCTCCGGGAAGGCAGGTGGCCATGACGACGGCGCCGGCCAGAAAGGCCGTACGCATCAAACGCTTTCTCACGTGTTTCTCCCGTGTGGAGTTGTGCTGTCGAACCGTTTGATATGCCCTGAAGCACGGGTCGCACGTAGGTAATCGGTACTCCAGGCGATCTGCGTGCCCCGTCAAGTCGCCTGGTGGGAACGGGGAGTAGCGGCTACTCCGGTGTACGCCGGGGCGTGGTGGAAGCATCGTGCACGCCCTCCTGCGGTGTCCGGAGAGTCCGCCACCGATCCAGGGCCGACCTCTGCGAAGGGATGCTGCAATGACAGAGAAGCCGGTGCCGAGCGGTGACTTGGAACTGTGGACCGAGGCGTTCGGCGATCCGTCCGATCCGGTGCTGTTGCTGATCATCGGGGCGGACTCCCAGTGTCTGGGCTGGCCCGACAGCATGTGCGAGGGCCTGGCCGCCGGCGGCCGATACGTGATCCGGTACGACCACCGCAACAGCGGTAAGTCCTCCCTGGTGGACTTCGAGAAAGAGCCCTACGACTGCGCCGATCTGGCTCGGGACGCCGTGGCTGTCCTCGACGCCTACGGTGTCGGCCGCGCGCACGTCGCCGGTGCGTCCATGGGCGGGTTCATCGGGCAGTTGCTCGCCCTGGACCACCGAGAGCGGGTGCGCAGCCTGACGCTCATCTCGACGAGCTCGGCCCTCGGCGGCGTGATCCGCGGGCTGTCCGGTGAGGACACCTACTTCTCCCCGCCGCCGCACGCGGACTACCTCGCAGAGGTCCACCGGCTGCAGACGCGGCTCGCGCAGTCACCGCCCTCCACCCGTGAGGAGGCAATCGAGGCCCGGGTGCAGTCGTACCTCCTCCTGCGCGGCTCCCTCCACTACGACGAGGACGCCTGCCGGCGCACGCTGACAAGGGAGTACGACCGGGCGCGTGTCCCGGGGCACACCGACACCAGCCCACTGGCCGTGGGTGCCTCGTTCCCCATCGGAGACCTGGGTCCGCGCCTGCGCGACCTGGACGTCCCCACCCTGGTGCTGCACGGCACCGACGACCCGATCGTCCCCGTCGAACACGGACGCGCGCTCGCCGACTGCATACCGGGCGCGGACTACATCGAGCTGGAGGGCTACGGCCACGCCGCCCCCGACGACGCCGTCATCGAGACGTGGAGTGCCGTCATACTGCGCCACACGCGGCACGCCTGAAACCTGGAAGAAGGCGCGGAAGCGGCGGTAGGAGGTGCACACGGGTCGAGGTGAAACGCATGACGAGAGCGAAGTACGCATTACTCTCGCCCCTCGATCAAGATCGGGAAAGTGTGCTGGTGCATCACTTGTGACACCGACGATCGGGAGAAATGCTGATGACTCTGTTGCGTAGCCGGTCCGGCAGGCGAGGGCGCCGGATGCTGGTCGGCCTGACGGGTGCCGTGCTGACGGCCGTGCTCGTCCCGTCGCTGACCCACGCGGCCGACGCGGAGCGTCCGGGGAAGCGCGAGGAGGCCGCGGGGCAGCACGGCCGGGCCGGGGGCTGGGTGGAGGAGTCGTTCTTCGCCGAGGTCCCGCAGGACGGCGTCTTCGAGACCCACCGCGGTGATCTGCCGCTCGCGGCCTTCCCCGAAGGGATCGCGAAGTTCACCGAGCCCCGGTTGCACAATGCGTTCTCCCTCGGCGCCAAGGTCCGGGACAGGAACGGCACGGTGGTGGGCTTCGCCACCGAGATCGAGGAAGTCCTCCCGGAGACCGACTTCGAGGCGGGCAAGCTCCTGACGCACACCGTGTGGACCCTGTTCTTCCCGGGCAGGGGCACCATCGTCCTCGATCAGATCGAGGACTCCTCCGAGGTCGCCTCCAAGGTCTTCAAGCCCGCTTTCGACAGCGGCAAGCCGTGGGTCGGCACCCTCGACGCCGTGACGACGGCGGGCCCCCGGGCAGACGGCAAGGGAGTGATCATCGGAGGCACCGGCGAGTTCGCCGGCATCCGCGGCACGGGGGTAGAGGCTGCCGGCCTCCGACGCTTCGACCCCGCGACCGGGTCCCTCGAGGGGACCTTCGAGCTGCGTTTCCGTTACCACCGCACTGGCAGGTAGCGTTTCCGGCCCCCCCGCGAAAGCTCATACAGCCTGTGCCGCTTACGAAGCATCTCGTGCGCGGCACAGGCGTTGCTGCGCCCACGCGGGGGTGCGGTGCTACCCGGTCGCCGACGCCCGCGCGAACGCGGAAGGGGTGAGCAGTACTTACTCTCCTAGTGAGGGGTGCGACGGGCCACAGTCTCCCCATGAACAGTCTCTCTGCCTTCCTGTCGCCCAGCCCCGCCGCACGACGGGCCATGCTGCAGCGACAGCCTTGCGTCCCGTGGGGGCCGAGCTTCGTCCGCACATGACGGCGGCCCTGGTCGCGGGGCTCGTGGCCGGCTATGGCATCGCCATCCCGGTCGGGGCCGTCGCGACATATCTGGTGGCACTCACCGCGCGTACGTCGCTCAGGATCGGGGCCTGTGCGGCACTCGGGGTCGCCACGGCCGACGGGATCTACGCCCTGGCTGCCGTGGCCGGGGGCGCGGCCCTCACCGGCGTTCTGCAGCCCGTCCTGGCTCCGCTTCGGTGGGCCTCGGCGCTCGTGCTCCTCGCACTGGCGGCTCGGAGCGGCGCGGCCGCCGTCGGCGAGTACCGGAAGCGCCGGACGGCCACTCGTGGCGATCGGATGCCGGTGAGCGCCCTGCGGGCGTATCTGGGCCTCATCGGCATCACCATCCTCAACCCCTCCACCATGATCTACTTCACGGCGCTGGTGCTCGGGAGCAGCACAGCGGTGCGTCCGGGGCCCGCGCATCAAGCGGTCTTCGTTCTCGCCGCCTTCGCCGCGTCCGCCAGCTGGCAGCTGATGCTGGCCGGCAGCGGGGCGTTGCTCGGCCGGGTCCTGACAGGCAGGCGGGGACGACTCGTCACCGCCTTGGCCTCGAGCGCTCTGATCACCGCTCTGGCCATCCGCCTGCTCGTGTCCGCGCCGTGAGAGCCCGTTCTCGGCGTACGCACCCCTCGACCTGGGCGACGGTCCTCGGCCGGGGCGCATGGTGCCGCCGCCGGAGACCTTTCCGGCGTACGGGAGGTGCAGGAGCGCCTCCGCGGCAGCCGCGCGACGACGAGCCCCGGCGCCGACTGGTCCGCCGTAAAGGCGACTCCGAGCGGTACGCCGATCCCGGCACCGCCCACACCGCGACCCTGAGCCGTGGGTCGCCCCGAGGCGTGTGGAACCCCTTCCCCCGCCACCACGGGAGATGGTTGGGTGCGCCGAGGCAGTGAAGGGTGCTTGGCCCGACGTGGCTCTCTGCGCACCACCAGCCGTTCCAACCCGACTGTCTCGCAATGAAGTTGGAGCCCCTCAGTGGGTGGTTGTGTGCAAGCGCGGAGGAGGTCATGGCCGCGGGCAACGAGCCGGTGGCGGGTCGCGTGCCGGACCTCGACGAGGATCCCTCCATCGCACCCTTCATTGTCTCGGGATCGTCCGGTCCTGTCTGACGGGCTGGCCCACCACAGGCTGCGGAAGCAGCCAGCCGGAGCCGTCTGGTGGTGGCTTGCAGTGCTCCCATCGCGACTCCCCACGGGGCGGGTGAGACCGGAGCACCCCCGGCTTCACCTGGCGCTCTCCGAGCCGATGTGGCGAGTAGCGAAGCGGTGCCGCCCTCTGCGGCGATCCCGAAGGCGAGTGCGGAAGCGCGGCGGTGGGCCGGGTCGGAGAGGCAGGCAGGTCAGCCCGCCCGCCACGGCCTCGGCCACCCCATCGGCGAGCCCGTCCGCGTACGCCAGCGCCTGGGCCTCATCCTGCGATGCTGCCCGAGCCCAGTCCCGGATCAGCCCCTGCGGGCATCCCGGCACCGGCCGGTGCTCGAGACCGCACCCGCCGACGAGTGCGGCGAAAGATGGGTGAGCGGCCACGGCGACCTGATGGCTCGCCGCCGACCCAGTCCCGTGTGGACCCGACGTCACCCCGTGAACCGGCGGTGATGATCAGCATCCGTATGAAGCGCTTCTCCTCGGCGAAATGCCGCCCGGAACCTGTCGCCGGCCACGGCAGTCGCCCAGGCCACCCGAAGCCCTGGGAGCCGAATGCCCGGCTCCCGCCTCCGGCATGCAGACACGGCCGGCCGGTCATGCAGTCGCCGAAGTTGGCGACGCGGCAGTCTGCATCAGCGGCACGGCACGTTTTCCCGTGCGAAAACGGCGGACCTCCTTCACTCGGCGGAACCAGCAGTCCAACCACGCACCGAATGGACGTGAGCTGTCTTCGGATAGGAGGCAGCGCTGGCTGAACGGCGGGAGACCTCGAAGAGGTCGATCATCAGGAACAGCGGGTAGCGGGGAAACGGCGGCATGTGTTTCACGACAACACCCTCGCAGCCGATGAGAGTGCCTGAAGGCCCCCAGATCGCAGTCCAGGTGTGCGGCTTCGATGCGTCCACAGGAACAACGACTTCGGTCATATCGGTGGTCAATCGCGCGTCGGAATGCGCCTTCACCCCACATCGCGCACGGCTGTGGCTGTCGCCGACACCGTCGGCGTCGATCTCGAAGATGCAGATCTCGCCGGTGTCCTTCGCGGACAGATGCTCGGTTCCTACGAGCCACGCCGCGAGCATGCACCCCTCGTCCACGCTCGCGCTGACCGTCACGTCCACGCGCCCGGCGGAGGGCGCCCACAGCATGCGCTCAGGGGTCTGCGTGCGGACGACCAGTCCGTCCGGACGATGCCGGTGTGTTCCCCGCTCAGAACCCATCGGGCCGGAAAACATCCCGGTCTGCAGGTTGGACACGCGAAGTGGAGCGTCCTCCTCCCGCCAGTCCGGCTGGTCAGCATCGATGCGCAGCCGCAGCCCGCCATGGTCGAAGTCGTAGCGCGCCCGGGAACGCTCGGGCGACGTCCAGTGCGGCAGGTAGTGATCGACCCAGATATCTGCTCTGAGCGTCGCAGCCGTGAAGTCGTCCTCGAGATCCGGCTTCCGGGCCGGGGCCTGAGGCAGAGGCGAGTTTGTCGTCATCGGGCCATTCTGTCCCCTCGCAATGCCTGGTAACGCGACCTGTTCTCAGCATGCGGTGGGGCTCTGAGACCGGGCGGGCGGGACACTGGCAGGACCAGCCGTGCCGGTGCAGCAGCCGCCACACCGCCGCCACAGAGCAGTCGACGTGGAACGTCCACGCGATCAGCGCTCTGATCCGGCCAAGGTCCACCGCTGGTCCTCCCAGCCGTGCTCAGCGGGACCGAGCGCCAGCTCCTTCTCCAACTCGGTGAACGCGCCTTCCGACAGCTTGGGCAGTTTCGGCGGCCCGGTGGAGGCGAGGGCGTCTGCTCACCCGCCTCATACCGCATCCGCTCACGCAACCGCCGCGCTCCACGGTCAGTCCGCCACCCTGCGCGTACCGCATACCACCGGCCTACCGCAGGGATCAGCACACGTCACCCGACAACACTCCGAGGAGATGAGCACCAGTTTGTGCTGCAGGGCAGGAGAAATCCCGCTGAAAGCCCCTGTGCTATCCACCTGGCCCCTGACCGCTCGAACGTGGAATACAGGGATTCCTCGAACCGCCTGCCTGGTGGTTCCTGCGCAGCTTCGTATGTGATCTTCACAATTCCGAAGGCTGTCGACGAAATAATCCGGGTCCGGCTCGACTTTGATGATCACTCCGAAGAGGAGGGGGAGGTGTCGGCCCTGAAGCTGTTCCACACAACGGCAATTGGCGTGACCGAGTGGTGCCGCGACTAGCTGAGGTCGGGGCGGATGTGCAGGGCCTCGTCGAGGCACACATGGAGACCCTGCTGGGTGTGAATTTCCTGGCGAGCGAGTACAGCACGGGGCCAGTTCACGGAGGCCGGATCGACTCGCTCGGCCTCGATGAGGACGGGTCCCCGGTTATCGTCGAGTACAAGCGGGGCGTCGATTCAGGCGTCATCAACCAGGGCCTGTTCTACCTGAGCTGGCTGATGGACCACCGGGCGGAGTTCGAGCGCCTGGTCCGCAACCGGCTCGGAGATCCGCCGCCGCCCAGCGCAAAGCGCCCGTCGCCCCGGCCCACGGTCAGGTCGTTCATCGCCGGGGAGCCGATGAAGTAGCCGACGTAGGTGGAGGAGGGCGCCTCGAGAGCTGCTCAGGGGTGCCTTGCTGCACGGCGCGGCACCAACGCCTACCGCTACGCCGGCAGCCCCGTGACCCTGCGACTCATCCGTGAACGATGCCTGGTCTGCGAGGTCGCCGACGCCAGCCACACCTGACCCCAACTGCATTGCGCCCGCACCACCGACGATCAGGGCGGGAGCGTCCTGGCCTGCAGCGTCGGCCAGAGGTCGAGGCGCGCCGGATCTGCGCGCTCGCGGTGGCCGGCCGCTTGGACGTTCCGACACTCTTCGGCCGGCCAGGCGGTGGGGCTCAGCCCGGTGTACTGCCTGAAGTCGCGCACGAGGTGGGAGTGGTTGTAGGAGCCGCACTCGGCGGCCACCCGTGCCAGGTGCGGGGCGCAGCCCACGGCGACGGCCCCGGCGACGGCACCGCGCGCGTTCTGGAACCGCATCGGCCGGGCGGCCTGTTGGGGCTGAGGCCGGTCTCGGCCCGGAACAGGGTGGGGCAGACGGTTGCCCGAAGCAACGTGTGATACATCACAAGCAGTTACGTTGTGCACAATTGAATTGCTGGCTAGGGTCTGGAGTCGACAGCATCGTCACAGGGAGGCAGCACCATGGATCCCGTCCGCTACGAGGATTACCGCCCCGTCGAACGTCCGACTTACCAGCAGGAGTTGGAGGCAGTGGTCGCACAGGTGGCGCAGCGCACCGACGGCTCCGTCGAGCGCGAGGCCGTCGGCCGCGCCGTCCGGACCGCCCACGGAAAGACCTACGGCCTCCTCAAGGCAATCGTTACGGTCAGTGACAACCGGGGCTTCCACGGGCAGGGCATCTTCGCCCGGCCCACCGTGTACGACGCCGTGGTCCGCTACTCCAACGGTCTGGGCCACCAACGTCCCGACCACCAGCTGGGCGCGGCGTGCGGGATGGGCATCAAGCTGTTCGGGGTCCCCGGCCCCTCACTGCTGGCCGACGAACAGGACACCGGTACCTTCGACCTCAACCTGATCAACAACGAGGTCTTCTTCGCGAACACCGCCTACGACTACATGGTCATCGAGGAGTTGTTCGCCGAGCTGCCCGAGGCACTGGTGAATCCCGCCCGCCGCAAGACCTGGATGGCGGAGTTCCTCACCCGCCGGGGCACGCTCACCGATCCCGACGGCTGGCTGTGGGACGAACTGTTCGCCATGCTCTCGTTCACCACCGTCCCGCGCCGGAACCTGCTGTCGTACACCTACAACAGCATGGGCGCCTTCCGGTACGGCGACCACATCGCCAAGATCCGCACCGCGCCGACGGCCGAGTCCCTGGCGGACCTCACACACCAGATCGTGGACGTGCGCGCGGACAACGAGGCGTTCCGTCGCACTCTGGTCGCCGAGGTGGCCGAGCGAGATCACTCCTTCGAGCTCCAAGTGCAGCTCAACACTGATCTGGCCCGGATGCCGGTGGACAACACCTCCGTCAAATGGCCCGAGGAGCTGGCGCCGTGGGTGACGGTCGCCCGGGTGGACCTCCCGCGCCAGGACATCGGCGGGGACGACAATCTCGTGGCCGCCGACGCCACGTCGATCACACCGTGGCGCTCACGCGAGGAGCACCGGCCCATCGGCGAGATCCAGCGGGTGCGGCAGGAGGTCTACCGGCGCTCGTCCATCGAACGGCACCGCATCAACGGACAAGAGCGGCGTGAACCGGCCGGCAGCGCGGAACTGCTCGGCTGAGCCGCCTCGGCCGGAGATCACAAGCCGCGGTCGCGCGGCGCAGCGCCTGTGCCGAACGCGAGCGGCCGCAGGACGAGACGGCCGTCCAACGCCGCGTGTCTCGCCGTCCTCGTGGATGCGCAAGCGTCGTTACGGATGCGCGGCCCGCAGCGCGTCGTTCGACGGTGCGATCAGGACTGCGGCCGGTCCTGCCAGGGCAAGTCGGGGCTCTCTCCCGCGACGACCTTCACCGAGGAGTACTTGCGGCGCAGTTCCTTCAGAGGCTGGTACTCCGGCGAGTCCCAGAACTCCTGCAGCGCGGCCTTGGACGCGAACTCGTGGATGACCAGGGTGGCGGGCTCCCAGTCTCCTTCCAGGACGACGGCGTTGTCGTCGATCAGCAGGTTGCGAGCGCCGGCCTGCTCGATGAGCGGAGTCACACCGTCGATGTACTGCTGGAATCCGCTGGGATCGGAAACATCAAGGTCTATGACGACGTATGCGGGCATGATCGATACTCCTGCGGGTCGAGGTCGGGATCTGTCGGTCTCGACGATACGAAGACCCAACTGGCCTTTCCCATGCGTGTGATGGGCCAGAACATGCGTCATCGTCCCGATCCGGGGCGGACCGGTAGTGTCGCCCCGTGGACGTTGTCAGTGATGTGATCGCCACGATGAGGGTCGGCCGTGCCAAGTTCACCCACTCCCGCCGTGTCGGCGAGTGGGGCAACCGGTTTGGTCCCTACCCGGGGGCGGGATTCCACATCGTGCTGCACGGCAGTTGCTGGCTCCTGCCGCCCGACGGCGAGGCGTTGCTGCTGACCGCAGGCGATGTGGTCTTCCTGCCGCACGGGGCCATGCACGGCGTCAGCAGTGATCCCAACCAGGCTCCGGCCCTCCTGCCCCCGGAGGCGGACCTGGAACGCAGGGACGTCGTCGCAAGTGACCCGGGGGCAGGACCCGGCACGGGCGGGGCCGTGTTGCTGTGCGGTGCGTACCGGCTCGATCGGGGGCAGGTGCACCCCTTCCTGCGTGCACTGCCCGAGGTGATCCACATCCCCGCGGGGCCGGGCCGCCACCCGGCGCTGCGGGCCGCTGTCGATCTGCTCGGCGCGGACGTGCGGGAACCAAGGCCGGGAGCGGACGCCGCCCTGCCTGCCCTGCTGGATCTGCTGCTGGTCTACGTCCTGCGTGCGTGGCTGGATGAGGAGACCTCTCGCAGCCCCTCCGCCGGCTGGTGCGCCGCGTTGACCGATCCGGCGATCGCCGCTGCGCTCAACCACATTCACCGCCACACGGCGCATCCGTGGACAGTGCAGGAACTCGCCCATCGCGTCGGCATGTCGAGGACGGCCTTCGCGAGGCGGTTCACCCACTTGGTGGGACAGGCCCCCATGGCGTATGTGACCTGGTGGCGGCTGAGCACCGCGGCTCGGATCCTCCGCGATGGAGACGATCCACTCGCAGCGGTGGCCCAACAGGTCGGATACACCTCCGAATTCGCCTTCGCCAACGCCTTCAAGCGCGCTTTCGGCGTCGCTCCCGGACGGTTCAGGCGCGCACAACACGCGCCACAACCGGTGCAGTAGGCACGTAGGGGGCCACCTGCGGCAGGCGTCGAGCGCGGTCTCGCCAAGGGCCCCGCCACGTCGGCATCGCCGACCGGGATTCGTTCACCACCTGCTGTCATGGTGCCGCCGGACAGCCGATACGGCTGCCCGGCGACGCCTCCGACCCGATCAGTCCCTCCGGAATGCTGCACGAGCGCGTGACGGTCAAGCGGTTCGGGAAGTCCCGATCAGGGGCAGTTGATGGCCGTGTCGCCGGTGTCGCGATTGCAGGTGTCGAAGCCCAGGCCGCCGTCGAGGCTGTCGTTGGCGATCATGCTGTCCACGGCGTTGAGGGTGTCGTTGCCCTCGCTGCCGATGTGCGTGTCGTTGCCCCGGCCCCCGGTGAGGGTGTCGTTGCCCTGGTCACCCCCGAGGGTGTCGTTGCCGTCGTCGCCGTTGAGGGTGTCGTTGCCGGCGTTGCCGTTGATGGTGTCGTTACCGGCCAGCCCGGAGATCGTGTCGTTGCCGGGGCCGCCGTTGATGGTGTCGTTGCCCGGTGTCGCCCGCAGGCCGGTGGCGGCCGGGTCGTCGCCGACGAGCCGGTCCGCCCGGGGGCCGCCGCTGAGCTGGTCGTCACCCGCACCGCCGAACACCGTTCCGACGGCCTCCAGGTTCGGGGAGATGGTGACGCTGTCATCGGCGTCGTCGGCGTTGACCCGTATCGACGTGACGGGCAGCGGACACTCTGCCGTGTGCGTCCCCGTCGACTGACACGGGGCGACGGCGGCCACGGTGTCGCCCGCGTCCGTCACCACGACAACGTTGCCCTGACGCCGGATGGTGATGTCGTTCGCCATACCCTGGTCGGCCGTGACGACCAAGGTGTCGCCCACCTCCTGCACGACCGTGGTGCCGGCCAGGCTTCCGCCGGGGGCCGCACCGGGCGTGGCGGAGGCGGCGGTCAGCGGGGCGCAGGTGAGTGCGCCGATCGCTACCACCGTGGTGCAGATGCTTCGTGTTCTCATCGGTGCCCGCCTTTCGTGTTGTCTCGCCGTGTACGGACCGTGCACGGATCTCGCCGTGTACGGGTGCTGGCGTGCTGCGCGCTCGTGCTGGTCAGGGGCATCCGCTGACGTCGTCGCCCAAGTCGGCGCGGCAGTCGTCCACATCAGCGCCGCCTTCGACATAGTCGTTGCCGCTGACGTTGTCCACGGCGTCGATGGTGTCCCGGCCGTTGCCGCCCTCGGCGTAGTCGTTGCCGGCGCCGGCGACGATGTGCTCGTTGCCGCTGCCGCCGTAGATCACGTCGTTGCCGGCACCGCCGTCCACGATGTCCGAGCCACCGCGTCCCTCGACGGAGTCATTGCCGGAGCCGCCGAAGATCCTGTCCGCCTCGGCCGCCCCGGTCAGCGTGTCGTTGCCGGCACCGCCGGAGAGGAAGTCGGATCCCTCGTCGCCTTCGAGCGTGTCGTTGGCGGATCCGCCGTAGAGGTTGTCGTTGCCGGCGCCGCCGATGAGAGTGACGCCGAGTGCCGCCAGAGAGGAGGTGACGTTGTCGTCCTGGTCGCCGGCGTTGACCACGAGTTCGGTGGTGTCGGCGGCCCTGCAGGCGACTTCGGTCGTGCTGATGGCGTAGCAGTCGCCGGACGGTGCGACCGTGTCTCCGGTGTCTCTGATCCTGATGGTGCCGCCTGACTGCCAGACACTGATCGTGTTGCCCCGTCCGACTCCGGCGGTGACCGTGATGGTGGTGCCGGTCTTGTTCACCAGCGTCGTGGCGAGAATGTGTGGCGTCGGAACGTCGGCCGCGCGGGCCAGGCCCGTGAGGCACAGAGCGAAACCGCACACCGTGGCCAGAAGTGCCCCGGTGCGGCGATAAGTTCTCTTCATGACCTGCTCCTGACAATAGGAACTCGAATTTCCATCTCGCGGCGGTGCGCATTGCTCTCCGGCCGTGACGGCCGGTGTTCGTCAAAGGACCGCGTCTTTTTGCGTAGATCACCGGATCAACCGGATGAGACAGGTATGACGGATCCGGCGGGTGGTCCGCCGGGCGCAGCCAGGACCCATGGACAGTCCTCGCTCGTCGAGCGACCCCTCCCATCCCGCCATGGCCGACGCCTGCTCGACCGGTGATCGGCCGTGGCGTCCGGGCACCCAGAGCATGCCGGGCTGCGAAGCCGTGCTGAAGCCGAATTAGCGCCATTGCTGAATGCACCGGTCTCCGCGCGTGGAGCGTCGCCCTGGCCAGGAATGGGATCACCCGCACGCATGCCTGCCGCTTGATTTGCATCAGCCCCAGCTTTGCCAATTCACGATTCACCTGTATCGCATTCAAATAATCGCGGGGTGCCGCTGATTCGGCTCGCAAGGCCGATCTGAAAGGGTTCGTGAACAGGGCTCTCCTCTGTGGGAAAGCAGACCGTCAAGGGGCGTCCAGTGGCGGCCCGTGCCGCAGCTGCGACAGAGCACCCCGGACACTTGCACGAGCCTCCTGGCGCGGCTGATGACGGCCGGTGCGAAGTCGGCGATCGCGGTCGCCCCTTTGGCTCAGGAGGGCGTCGGGAGCGGCTGACAGGCCCTGGCTTCTGGCCTGTTCGCCACGTGCCGGCGTGGGGATCATCGCCGGTGGGTCAGCCGTCACCGGCGCGGTCTCGTGGAGCTCCACCAGACGGAAGCCGCCCGGCCTGCCCCCACCGCGTCCGGACCCTTGTCCCTGCCCGCGGGCTGGTGCCGGGGTGAAGGCCGTCGTGGCGGACAACACGCGCGTGAAGGAGTACGTGGCCGATGTACGGGCCCGCCAGCAGCGCGTGTGGCGGCCTCGATGCCGAGGGGGGCACCCGCTCGGGCAGTGGCCGCTCACCGACCACCTGCGGCACTGGGCTCGGTGCCATCCCGACCGGCGTCGCGATCACCTTCTACGGCGAGCAGATCACGTACGAGGCTCTGAAGGACTCACGGCGCGGCTGTGTTGCTGCCTGCAGCGCAGCGGTGTACGCCCCGGAGACAGCGTCGAGGTGTTCCTGCCCGACTGCACGCAGTTCATCGTCGCCATGCTCGGCATCCTGCGCGCCGGAGCCGTGCACGTCCCGGTGAACCCCATGCTCCGGGAGTACGAGGAGTACGAGGAGTACGAGCTTCGGCACGAACTGGCCGACGCCGGTCCCGTAGCCGGTCGGGATCAGCGGGCCTCGGAACGCATCTCCCGGGGGCTCACCCCGAAGCGCCGACGGAAGGCCGTGCTCATCGCGCTCGCCGAGGAGAAGCCCGAGGCGTACGTCAGGTCCGTGATCGTCATGTGCGCGCAGTCGGCGCGCAGGAGGCGCTCGCGGACCAGGCGCAGGCGCTCCTCGCGGATCAGGTCGCGGGGCGTGGTGCCCACGTGTTGGAGCGCGAGCTGGATCTGGCGGAGGGACCAGCCGAGGGCACGGGCCATGGAGGCGCCGGACAGGTCGGGGTCGGCCGCGTGCTCGCGCACATGGCGGCGGACCACCGCCTCCACCTCCGTCAGCTGTCCCTGGACGTCGGGGCGGTCGTCGCCGCAGGCGAGCATGCACAGCAGCTCGACGACGCGGTCGCAGACGGCGTCGAACTGCGGGGTGGTGAGGTTGCCGCGCTCGTCGTTCAGGCCGCGGACCATGGAGTGCACCACACGGCCCAGCCCCTTGGTCAGATCGAGCCCGGTGGCCAGCGGTGCCTTCCGGTTCAGCGGCCCGTCGATCTCCTGGGCCGGGATCGACAAGATGACACCGCGCAGGGACGCGCCGTGCAGGATCTCGAAGGGCGTACCGAGTGTGATCAGGCTGCCCGTGCCCGGCGTCAGCCGCACCTGCTGGTCGTCCTGTCGCAGCAGCAGTTCGCCGGCGAGAGGGAAGAGGAGCCGGTAGTCGGGGTCGGGCATCTGACGGATCAGGCCCGGTGTGCGGGCGTACTCGATCTGGTCGCTGTACCAGGTGACAACCTGGTAGCTGTCGCTGCCCTGCCGGACCATCTCGCCGCGGAAGCCCTCGGCGCGGGCGTACCTGTAGTCCATCCTGGTCTGGTACGCCGCGACGCGCTCACTCCACAGATCGGTCTGCTCGCGGGCTCCGACCTCGGCGGTCCTCGTCGTCTCCACGACGTAGCTTCCCGTGGGCAACGCATCCCCTTCGCTGCGACGTCTCCCGACGGCCTCGGGAGCAGTCCCGAACGCCCCTGTGTTCGGGGACTGTTGTTCGGCGCAGCCTAGGGACCAGCAATCGGTTTCCGGAACTCGTATCGGCCTCATCGGCCTGCGCGGGAGCCGAGCCGGACGCGATCGGGGCCCGCGGCACGCTCCACGAACGCGCGTGCGTCCCTCGGCAACTTCCTTGCGCGCACGGACAAGTCCGGATGCGGGACGCGCCACTACCGTCGTGCGCTGCCCGTCGACCCGCCACCCGCTGTGAGGACTTGATGACGGAACAGATGCCGGAGGCGGTGTTCTGGTGCCTGGCCGTGGGCCTGATCGCCGTCGCCGTGCTGCTGGTGCGCGAACGCGGCATCACCGCACGACAGCGCAGACGGAACGCCGAACTGGGGGACGGCCTTCGGGCATGGGAAGAGGAACTGCGGCACCTCGTCTCGGCCCGGCTGCCGGCCCTGGAGGACGCCCCCCACCAGCAGGTCCCGGCCGTCGGTCTGGTCGACACCCGGCTCGCCGACACCGAGTTCGCGAAGTGTCTCGACGGTGTCGTGGAGCGATTCGCCGGTGCGGTCGATCATGCCCGGTCGAGCGCCGACCAGTCGGCGAAGGCCGCCTTGAAGGCGTCGATGCGCTCCATCCAGGCCTTGGCCAACGAACAACAGGTGTCCATCTCCCAGATGCAGGACCGGCACGACAACCCCGGCGTGCTGAGCGATCTGCTCGAAATCGACCACGCCAACGCCCAGTTCGGCCGCCGTGCCCAGGTCATCGCCGTGCTGTGCGGCTCGTGGCCGGGCCGTCAGCGTGCCACCTCCGCGCTCGTCGAGGCCGTACGCGGCGCCACCTCCCGCATCCGCGACTACCGGCGCATCCGCATCAACGGCGAGGTCGACATCGCCGTGCGGAGCCGGGCCGTCGAACCGGTGGTACTGGCGGTCGCCGAACTGCTCGACAACGCGGCGCGTCACTCGCAGCCGGGCACGACCGTCGAGGTCACCGTCCAGACGGTTCACAACGGTGCCTGCGTGGTGATCGACGACGCCGGGGTCGGCATGGACGGCCAGGCGGCCGAGCAGGCTGCCGAACTGCTCGCCCGCACGCACGACGCGGACATCGTCCGGCTCGGCGACCCGCCCCGCTTCGGCTTCGCGGTCATCGGGGCGCTCACCGAGCGCTACGGGTTCAACGTCTCCGTGGACACGCTCTCCCCGTACGGCGGTGTACGCGCGGTCGTGTTCCTGCCGGCCGCCCTGCTCACGCACCTGGACCCCGCCGACCAGGCGTCCGTGCCGCCCGCCGAACCGCCCGCGCCCACGTCCGCCGCCGCGCCGGCGCGCCCCCCTGCGCAGACGCTCCCGCCCGGCACGGCCCCCACCGCGGATCCGTTCGCCCCCGCTCTCGATTCCCCTGCCGCGCCCGCCCCCGATCCCGCACCCGAACCCGCGGAGGCGACGACGCCGGGCGGCCTGCCCAGGCGCCGTCGCCGCTCCCCACGGCAACCGGCCCCGCAGCCCGCACCGGCCGAAGAGGTCGCAGGCCGCTCGGCGGAGGAGAACGCCCGCCGCATGGGCGCCTTCGCACGCGGCACCCGATCCGGCAGGGACGCCCGGCACACGCTCCACGACGACGAAGGGAACAGCCACGAATGACCGGGCCCACCAACAACACGTTGGGCTGGATGCTGGACGAGGTGCTGAAGGTTCCGCAGGCGCGTCACGCGATCCTGCTCTCCGCCGACGGCATGCTCCGCGCCTTCTCCAAGGACATCGACCGCGACGACGCCGAACGGCTGGCCGCAGGTCTGTCCGGCGTCCAGTCGATCAGCCGCAGCACGGCCGAGTTCTGCGGCGCCCCGCACACCCCGTGGCGGCAGACCATGATCGAGTTCGCACACGGCTACGTCTTCCTGGTCGCCGCCGGCGAGGGCGCCTACCTCGCCGTCTCCACCGGCGAGGACGTCGACATGGAGGCGGTCACGTACCGCATGCACAAACTCGTCGACCGGCTCGGCAAGGAGCTGACCAGCCCCGCCCGTCAGGACACCGGCAGCCCGGCATGACACCCCGGCGCCGCCCCGCAGACAGGCTGGTGCGGTCGTACGTCGTCACGGACGGCCGCGCCCACCCGACCCGCAACACCCTGGACCTGGTCACGCTGCTGATCGCGACCGACGATCTGCCGGTGACCGGACTCAACCCGGAAAAGCGCAGGCTCATGGAGCTGTGCCGGCCCGGAGCCCTCTCCGTCGCCGAGGTGGCCGGCCACCTGTCGCTGCCGGTCGGCGTGGCCAAAGTGCTGATCGCCGACCTCATGGACAGCGGCCACATCGTCACCCGCGCACCGATCCCCGCCGCCCGGCCGACCGACGCCCGAATCCTCCAGGAGGTGCTCGATGGACTCCGCGCCCGCCTCTGACGACGTCTACCTGCGGCCCAGTGTGCAGACGGCGGTCAAGCTGCTGATCGTGGGCCATTTCGCGGTCGGCAAGACCACGTTCGTCGGCACGCTCTCCGAGATCCGGCCCTTGTGCACCGAGGAGGTCATGACCGAGGCCGGCGCCCTCGTCGACGACCTGGCCGGCATGCGGGACAAGACGACCACCACGGTCGCCCTCGACTTCGGCCGGCTCACCCTCAACGACCGCCTGGTGCTCTACCTCTTCGGCACGCCGGGCCAGCAGCGCTTCACCCGGCTCTGGCAGGACATGACCCGGGGCGCGCTCGGTGCGCTCGTCCTCGCCGACAGCCGCCGCCTCAGCCAGTCGTTCGAGGTCATGGGCATACTGGAGGAGCACGGCCTGCCGTACGCGGTCGCCCTGAACGAGTTCCACGACGCCCCCGCGTACGAGCTCGACGAGGTGCGCGAGGCCCTCGACCTGCTGCCCGAGACTCCCCTCGTCCGCTGCGACGCCCGCGACCGGGTCTCGGCCACGCGGGCACTCATCCGTCTCGTCGAGTACCTCCTCACCCTCCCCCACTCTCGGCTTCGCTCGAGCGGGGGGACCCCCATCGGCCACCTGGAGCATGCGTGACCTCCGTACCGCCCATCCCGCCGCCGGGCTGCCCCGCGCACCCTGCGCACGAGTCCCTGCACGGGCCCGAGTTCGCCACTGACCCGGCAGCCGTCTATCGGCGGCTACGCGACCTCGGTCCGATCGCGCAGGTCGAACTGGCGCCCGGCGTGCGGGCCTCGCTCGTCGTCGGATACGACGCCGCCCTGCACGTGCTGCGCAGCACCGAGACGTTCTCCAAGGACGCCCGCCGCTGGAAGGACTTGGCGGACGGCACCGTACCCCCGGACAGCCCGGTCGTGCCGATGATGATGTACCGGCCGAACGCGCTGTGGGCCGACGGCGCGGAGCACCGCAGGCTGCGCGTCGCGATCACGGACAGCCTGGCCCGGGTGGCCCCTGCCACCCTGCGCGGCTACGTCGAGGCGAGCGCGGACACACTCATCGACCGCATCGCCCCGGCCGAGCGGGCCGATCTGCTCGGCGAGTACGCCCAGGTGCTTCCCCTGCTGGTGTTCAACCGCCTGTTCGGCTGCCCGGCCGACTACGGAGAGCGGCTGGTGCAGGGGATGTCCGGGATCTTCGACGGAGTGGACGCCGAGAAGGCAAACGAACTGCTCGCGACGACGCTGCTGGACCTCGTCACGCTGAAGCGCCGGCGGCCCGGGCCGGATGTGACGTCCTGGCTCATGGCCCATCCCGCCGAGCTCACGGACGAGGAGATGGTGCACACCCTCGTCCTGCTCATGGGCGCGGGCACCGAGCCCCAGCAGAACCTGATCGCCAACGGTCTGCGGCTGCTGCTGTCCGACGACCGGTTCGCGGGCACCCTCTCGGGCGGCAGTCTGCCGGTGGAGGACGCCCTCGACGAGGTGCTGTGGACCGACCCGCCCATGGCCAACTACGCCGTGCACTACCCGATCCATGACGTCGTGTACGAAGGGACGTTGCTGCGGGCGGGGCATCCGCTCGTGGTCAGTCTCGCCGCGGCGAACACCGACCCGGCCCTGACGACGGATCAGCGCACCGGCAACCGCGCCCACCTGGCGTGGAGCGCGGGCCCGCACAACTGCCCGGCGCAGGGTCCGGCCCGGTTGATCGCGGCGGTCGCGGTGGAGAAGCTGCTCGACCGCCTTCCGGACGTCGAACTAGCCGTACCCGTGGGGGAACTGGCCTGGCGGCCGGGTCCCTTCCACCGCGCGCTGGCCGCGCTGCCGGTGGTCTTCCCGCCGGCTGCCGTCACCCCGGCCACCCCCTCTACCGCCGGCGACGAGTCGCCCGTGCAGCGCGCCGCGCCGGCACCCGGGCCGACCGCCGGGCCCGAGGCCGATCGCGTGCGGCGAGGATGGGGCGCCCGGCTGCTGGCGTGGTGGCGTGGCGAGTGATCAGGACAGGCGTACCGGAAGCGAGCGGTGGCCGTTGGAGATGAACGAGTCGACCGGCTCCAACTCGTCCTGAGCGACGGCGAGTCGGAGTCGGGGGAAGCGGTCGAAGAGTGCCTGGAGCGCGATGCGGGCCTCCAGCCGCCCCAGCGGGGCGCCCAGGCAGAAGTGCACGCCGTGGCCGAAGGCCAGGTGCTCCTTGTCGGCGCGGGCGACGTCGAAGTGGTCGGCGTCCTCGCCGTACTTCCCGGGGTGACGTCCGGCGGCCGCGTAAGCGGCGAGGATGGCCTCACCCTTGCCGATCACCACCCCGTCCGGCCCGCCGAACCCGCTCATCACGAGGTCCTCGACGGCATACCGCAGCGGCAAGCTGGCGACGGGCGCCTCCACGCGGAGCGCCTCCTCGACCACGTCCTCCCAGGAGACGCGGCCGGAGCGGACATGGGCGAGCTGGTCCGGATGGGTCAGCAGGAGGTGGATGGCGTTGTCGATCAGGTTGACCGTGGTCTCGTGGCCGGCGCTGACCATGAGCACCAGGGTGTCGAGCAGCTCCTGTTCGCTCAGCCCGGTGTCGCCGTCGTCGCGGGCCGCGATGAGCGCCGAGGTCAGGTCGTCGCCGGGCGACCGCCGCTTGAGAGCGACGAGTTCGCCCATCGCCGCGTAGAACCGCGTATAGATGTCGGTGACTTCCTCCGGGGTGGCGGAGGTGTGGAAGACGCCGTCCACGACGGCCCGTAGCTCGGCACCCTGTTCCTCGGGCAGGCCGAAGAGTTCGCTGATCACCTGGATCGGCAGCGGATAGCAGAACTCCTCGCGCAGATCGACCACTTGGCCGTGCCGTCCGGCCGTCTCGACCCGCTCCAGCAGGGCCGTGGCGATCTCCTCGACACGGGGTCGGAGCGCCATGCTGCGGCGTGCGGTGAACGCCTTGGAGACCAGGGCGCGCAGCCGTTTGTGCTCGCTCCCGTAGGCGGTGAACATGTTCTGCACCGCGACCCAGGTGAACAGCGGCCATTCCGGGGAGATCTCGCCGTTGATCCACCGGGGCCAGTGCCGGCGCGGGTCCTTGGAGACGCGTGGGTCGGTGAGCAGGCGCTTGAGGAGGTCGGGACTGCTGACGGCCCAGGCCCGCACACCGTCGGGCAGTTCGACGAGGGTCACCGATCCGCGCTCGCGTATCCGGGCGGCCTCGCCGTGGATGTCGCGGCCGGTCGGGTCGATCACTAAGGGGCGGGGGTGTCCCACGGAAGCCTCCTGCGCTCGCGCATCAATACGGTTTGTAAAGCTACTTGAACGTAGCGTGCGCGGGTGAGTGTCGTGCCCGAACGCTGCGCGCGGGGACAACTTCCCTGCGCGCGGGCGTAAGTCGGCGGTTCGTCTCCGCCTTACGGTGCGGGGTGTCGGATCGGAGAGCCGGTGAGTGCGATGACTGTCGACGAGGCCCCGTGGTGGGTGCACCCGGGCAGTGTCGAGGTGCGGCTCGTGGCCGCGGGTGGCTGGTGGGACGCCGTACGCGTACCGCTCGACCTCGGGATCGACGCACTGCGCGACCTCGGAGACGAGACGGGAGCCGTGATCGGGGACGGCTTCGGCGGACGCCTGTACTGGCTGATTCCTCCTGGTTCCGCCGCCGACTGGGAACTCCCGCAGGTGCGTGTCCTGGGCCGGGGCTGCCACGTGGCGATTCCCCCGCTGCACCGCATCACGCGCCCCGGTCTGTACTGGGAGGTCTCCCCGTCGCGCGACCACGAGTGGACGAACACACCCCGCCTGCACTCCGCCCTCCGCTCATCCCTCCTCCGCGGGAAGTCCCCCACCCTCTGACACCCGCCCCGGCCGAACCTGAGCCCGGCCGGGGCGGGATCCGCGAGGGGGCGTGCCGTCGCCGGACCGGCCCGAGCGGAAGCCCCCTGCCCCCGAGGGCTGGGACGGCGGGATCAGGAAGCGCAGGGGCAAGGGCCCGGTCAGCCGAGCTTGAGAAGGCCGGCTTCGACGACGGCGCGGCCGAAGATGCCGGCGAGTTCGGCGAGACGTTCACAGTCGGCGTCGCCCAGGGCGGCGTAGGCGGGAAGAGCGAGGCGGTCGGTGCGGTCCTCGATGTGCCGACGCAGAAGTACGCCTTCCGCGCTGAGGGAGTCGCCGTCGAGGAGACCTCGCTCGCGTAGGCGCTCCTGGGCGTCGACCCACTCCTCCTCGGGCCATGCGCGGCTGGCCTTGAGGAAGGCGACAGGGACCTCGCCGGTGGCGGCGTGCAGAACCAGGGCTTCCAGAGCCCCGACCCCCTCGCTCAGCAGGCAGGCGACATGGCCGTCTCCACGGAACTCCCGGAGCAGCGTCTGGGCGTGCCACAGTTGCGGCACCGGCTCCTGCGGCCAGGGCAGTGCGGCATGCGCGGCGAAGAGCGGGCGGCCCTGGGCGTGTTCGCATGCTGCCTCGGCGGCCCGGCGGGTCAGTGACAGGACCTGGTCCAGGGCGGGCAGTTCGTGGATTCCAGCCCGCCGCAGGGCTTCGCCCGCCGCGGCGTACCGCGCGTCGAGCACCTGCTGCGGCGTCGTTGCGTCCCAGGCCCCGTCGAGCGACTGCCGTACGAGATCGGGGTTGAAGTTGTAGAAGGTCGCGATGACCAGCTCGGCGGATGCCCGGCCGAACGCGGCGCTGCGGGAGGTGAAGTAACCGGCGCGTCCGCTCAGTCCGAGGTCCGCATACCGTCGCCTTGCCTCAGGGACGAAGTAGATCATGCCGTGCACGGGCTCGAGTCCGCGCCAGGCTGCACGCGCTGTCTTCACGGTCACCTCTTCGGAGCGTCGGGGGACGGGGTGCGCTGCGGTTCTGTACTAGGTCGTGTCCGCAATGTCCCCTCGTCCGCCCGGAGGGCGAGCCGGGCGTCGGGCGGCAGGCGGGACTCAACACGCCCTAGTTGTGCGCTCGCAAGTGTTCGAGGAGCAGACGGCTCAGCGTTTCGGGCGCCTCCTCGGGGACCCAGTGGCTGACGCCCTTGAGGGTCTCGAAGCGGTACGGCCCGTTGACCCACCGCTCGGTGTCCCGTGCCGCCGCCGGGCCGAAAGCGCTGTCGTTCGTGCTCCAGATGTACAGCGTGGGGACGTCGATGGTGCCGATCGCGCCGTCTGGGCGGCCTGCCCGGTACCAGTTCAGCGCGGCGGTGAGAGCGCCTGGCTGGGACAGGTGCCGTACATAGGCGTCGGCGCTGGCCTGCGGAACCTTCCCCGCGTACAGGGCGTGAAGCAGCTGGGCGTCGTGGGCCAGCATGCGCTCCTCGGTCGCGGGCGTTTCACGCCAGTCGATCATGTATTGCGAGCGGCCGCGCTGGTCTTCGTCGGTGCGCAGGGCGGTGGCCAGGGCGCCGGGATGCGGTGTCGAGACAACCGTCAGGGTGCGTATGCGGCTGGGGTGGGCGTCAGCGGTCCACCAGGCCACCGCGCCTCCCCAGTCGTGGCCGACCAGGTCGAACGTCACCCAGCCCAGTTTCTCCGTGATCGCGACCACGTCGTCGACGAGAAGACTCATGCGATAGTCCTCGGGCCGTTGGGGGCGGGCGCCGGGGGAGTACCCACGCTGGTCGGGCGCCACCACCCGGTAGCCCTGCTCGGCCAACTCGGCGATCTGCCGTTGCCACGCCAGCCCCCTCTGGGGAAAGCCGTGCAGCAGCAGCACCGGGCGGCCCTCGGGCGGACCCGCCACGATCGCGTCGAACACGCCCGCACCGGTGGAGATCCTCTGCTCGGTCACGACACGGCCCACCCCTTCATACTGACTGGTCGGTAGCCTTCAGGTGGGGGAGTGCTCTGTCAAGGCCGCGACCGCGTGAGACGCGCGTTGCCCTGCACGAGCGTCGAGGGGGCTCGATAGGTTGAACATGACGCCGGATTCAACTATAACCGGGAGTCAGAAACGAACCGGGAGTCAGAAACCAACCACCGCACCCCCCGCGGCCGTGGCCCGCGTCAGGGAACGCCGGTCCCGAAGCCCCCGGGACGAACCGCACCAACAGGAAACAGTGAGGCGACATGAGGGAAGCAGTCGTCGTTTCGACGGCACGGACGCCGATCGGAAAGGCTTACCGCGGCGCGTTCAACGACACCCAGGCGCAGGAAATCGCCGCCCATGCTCTGTCCCACGCCGTACAACGCGCCGGACTCGAGGGCGGTGAGGTCGAGGACGTGATCTTCGGCTGCGCCGTGCAGCAGGGGACAGCCGGTTTCAACGTCGCGCGTCAGGCCGCTCTTCGTGCCGGGCTTCCGGACACAGTGTCCGGGATGACGGTCGACCGGCAGTGCTCGTCGGGCCTGATGGCCATTGCGACGGCCGCCAAGCAGATCGTCGCGGACGGCATGCAGGTGGCTGTCGGCGGCGGTGTCGAGTCGATCTCCCTTGTGCAGAACGACCACATGAACACCCACCGCATGACGGATCCCTGGCTGGTCGAGCACAAGCCGAGCATCTACATGCCGATGTTGCAGACGGCGGAGATCGTCGCCGAACGCTACGGCGTGAGCCGGGAACGCCAGGACGAGTTCGCGCTGGTGTCGCAGCAGCGCACCGCGGCAGCGCAGGAAGCCGGCCGTTTCGACCGGGAGATCGTCGCGCTCGACAGCGTCAGGAAGGTGCGCGACAAACAGTCCGGGGAGGTGTGGGACGAAAAGGTCACGCTGACCCGGGACGAGGGCAACCGCGCGTCGACGACGCTCGACGGCCTGGCCGGGTTGGCGCCGGTTCTGCCCGACGGCAAGGTGAGCGCGCATTCCAGCGTGACTGCGGGCAACTCCTCGCAGTTGTCGGACGGGGCTTCGGCATCAGTGTTGATGGAGTCGAAGGAGGCCGAGCGCCGCGGACTGGAACCGCTGGGCGTCTACCGCGGTATGACCGTTGCTGGATGCGGACCGGACGAGATGGGCATCGGGCCGGTGTTCGCCATTCCCAAGCTGCTGAAGCAACACAACCTCACGATCGATGACATCGGCCTGTGGGAACTCAACGAGGCGTTCGCTTCTCAGGCGTTGTACTGCCGCGACGAACTGCACATCGACCCGGAGCGGTTCAACGTGAACGGTGGCGCGATCTCTGTCGGTCACCCGTACGGAATGACAGGTGCCCGTCTGGTGGGCCATGCCCTCATCGAGGGCAAGCGTCGGGGCGTTCGGTATGTGGTGATCTCGATGTGCGTCGGGGGCGGCATGGGCGCAGCCGGACTGTTCGAGGTCGCCTGAGCGTGGATACCTTGTCGAACGGCGTGGCAAAGACCCGAACCGCGGTCCTGGTGGACTTCGGCGGTGTCATCACCTCAAGTGTGTTGCGGGCATTCACCGACTTCGGCGCCTCGCTCGGTTGCGACCCGCGCCTGCCGCTGGACCTCCTCAGCCGGGACCAGCCGGCACGCGCACTCCTGGCCGACCACGAGTGCGGCCGGATCGACACCGAAGCCTTCGAGCGGGGGTTCGCCGACCGTCTCCGTGCCCACGGCGCGGACGTATCGGCCGAGGGGCTCACAGCCCGGATGCAGGCGGGCATGTCGATCGACCAGGAAATGCTCGCGCTGCTCGGTGATCTTCGAGCCGCCGGCCGTCCCATTGCTCTCGTGTCCAATTCCTTCGGCACCGGCACCTACGACGGCGTCGAACTTGATGCCGTCGCCGATGTGGTGGTCATCTCCGCTGAGGTCGGCATCCGCAAACCTTCCAGACGGATTTACTCGATCGCATGTGAACGTCTCGGCATCGACCCCGAGGAGGCAGTCATGATCGACGATCTGCAGCAGAACCTCGACGGAGCGGCCAGGATAGGGATCGGCGGCGTACTGCACACCAGCGCCGTCGACACCCGTCGCCAACTCGCCGAACGATTCGGGATCAGCGCCTGACCCATCGAGAACCTCTCTTCTTCGGCGGAGGCGGTTTTGTGACCATGGCGTCAGGTTCAAGTACAGTTTCCGCGATGGACACCACCGCGGCCGAGGAGATCGACGGCGAACAGGCACCCCCGATGGCGCCCCTCTCGCACCTTCGCGAGCCGCCCGCCACGAAGCGCGGAGCGCGGACACGGGCGGCTTTGGTGAAGGCCGCGCGCAAAGTGTTCGAACGGGACGGCTACCTCGACACCCGCCTGACCGACATCACCAAAGAGGCGCAGTGCGCGGCGGGATCGTTCTACACCTACTTCGCCAACAAGGAAGAGGTGCTGGCCGCCGTCCTCCTGGAGGCGCAGGAGGACATGCTGCACCCCGGGATGGCCCGGGTGGAGAGTGCCGACGATCCCTATGCGGTACTCGAGGCGAGCAATCGCGCGTATCTCCAGGCGTACAGGCGCAACGCGAAGCTGATGGCACTGCTTGAGCAGGTCGCGCAAGTGGAGCCGGAGTTCCGTACGTTCCGAACCCGGCGCGCCGACGCGTTCATCCGCCGCAATGCACGCGGCATCGCCGACCTGCAAGCGCGCGGTGTCGCAGACCGTGCGGTCGACCCGATGCTGGCCTCCCGTGCGCTGTCGGGCATGGTCAGCGTCATGGCCTACAACGCCTTCGTGCTCGGCGAGCGGCAAGAAGAAGGCACGCTGGTGGACTTCGAGGAACTCGTCTCCACGGTCACCCGGCTCTGGGCGAACGCCCTGCGGTTCCCTGACCAAAGCTGATCCACCAGGTCCGGCAGATCCGCCGCCTGAGCCGGGGCGAAGCCCTTAGAGGCCCTGACAGAAGCTATCGAGCAGGTGACTTTCCGCTTGGATGCGCAGCAGTCCGGACCCGGTCGAGGACCTGCGGCTGGTCGGTCGTGAACGTGGCCATCAGGGTGCCGTCGCCGCTGATCCCGAAGGCGCGCAGGCTGGGCGGGGCGGCAGGGGCGGCCGGGCCGGTGCCTGGTGTGCCGAGCATGAGCGCCGTCGATGTGACCGTGACCGCGACCGCCGCCATGATTCTCTTTCTCGTGCCTGCTGTCACCGGCCGACGTCATCGAGAACGCCTGACCCCGCCGCGACTCTCTCCACCGATCGACCACGGCCTGCGCTACGACCCGAATCACGGGTCGGCTGCCTCGTCGCCCGGGGGCGTGTCCGCGTCGGCGGGACTCGGGGCGGGCTGCTGTATGACCTCGGGCAGGGCCTGTTCGGTCCAGATCACCTTGCCCTGCGGGGTGTACCGGGTGCCCCAGCGCTCAGCCATCTGCGAGACCAGGAACAGGCCGCGGCCTCCCTCGTCCGTGGTCGCGGCGTACCGCAGGTGCGGGGAGGTGCTGGTGCCGTCGGCAACCTCGCAGATCAGCGTGCGGTCGAGGATCAGCCGCACGTGGATCGGCCCGGCGCCGTAGCGGATGGCGTTGGTGATGAGCTCGCTCAGGATGAGCTCCGTGGTGAAGCCGAACTCTGACAGACCCCACGCCTCGAGCCTCTGCGAAACAGCATCGCGCATACCGGAGACGGCGGCCGGGTCCTGGGGTACGTCCCAGTCGGCGATCCGATCGGGCGGCAGTTCCCGCGTGCGGGCCACGAGCAGGGCGACGTCGTCCTTGGGGCGCCCGGGGAGCAGGCTGTCCAGCACGTCCTGGCAGGTCTCCTCGGGTGGCCGGCCGGGGTGGCCCGCCAGCGCGTTGCGCAGCAGTTCCATTCCCACGTCCAGGTCACGCCTCCGGTCCTCGATGAGTCCGTCGGTGTACAGGACGAGCTGGGTTCCCTCCGCCAGGCACAGCTCCGCGGTCTGGAACGGCATGCCGCCGAGGCCCAGGGGCGGACCGGCCGGCACGTCCGGGAAGGTGACGGTTCCGTCAGGGTGGACCAGCGCGGGCACCAGATGCCCCGCACGGGCCATGACGTAGTGACGCGTCACGGGGTCGTAGATCCCGTACAGGCAGGTCGCGCCCACGACGCCCGCCGCACTCTCTGCCGTCTCGTTCTGGTCGATGCTCCCGACCAGGTCGTCCAGATGGCTCAGCAGCTCGTCGGGTGGCAGATCGAGCGTGGAGAAGTTGTGGACCGCGGTGCGCAGTCGTCCCATCGTGGCGGCGGCGTGCAGGCCGTGGCCGACCACGTCGCCGACCGCCAGTGCCACCCGGCTCCCCGGCATGGGAATCACGTCGAACCAGTCTCCGCCCACACCCGACTGGGCGGGGAGGTAGCGGTAGGCGATGTCGAGGGCGTTCTGCTCGGGCATCGCCTGCGGCAGCAGGCTGCGCTGGAGGGTGACGGCCAAGGCGTGCTCGCGGGTGTAGCGGCGGGCGTTGTCGATGCTTATCGCGGCACGGGCCACCAGCTCCTCCGCCAGTGACAAATCCTCCTCGTTGAAGGGCTCATGCTGCTGCCCGCGCCAGAAGCTGGCCATGCCCAGCACGACGCCACGGGCCTGGATGGGGGCGGTGATGAGGGAATGGATGCCGTGGTCAATGATCGCCTGGGCGCGCTCCGGGTCCTGCAGGCGCCAGCCCGTGGCGGACGGCAGATCGCTCACCAACTGCGAATGGCCGCTGCCGTAGCCGCGTGCCTGGGGAGTGGAGGGAAGGTAGTCGAAGAGCCGGCCCTGTTCGGAGAGCGGGTGGTTGTCCTGGATGCCGAACACAGCCGCGCGTCGCATGTCCGTCCCCGTGGCGGCGGGCTCATCGCCGTGCAGGACGGCGTCGGCCAGGTCCACGGTGACGAAGTCCGCGAAGCGAGGAATGGGGACCCGCGCCAACTCGTCGGCGGTGCGCAGCACGTCCAGGGTGGTACCGATGTGGAGGCCGGCGTCGTAGAGCAGCCTGAGCCGCTCCCGTGCCACCTCGGCCCTGCCGGTCACCGCCTGCAGTTCGGTGGAGTCGCGCAGCGTCACCACCGTTCCCTTGGGGCCTCCCTTGCGGTCCGTGGGCCGCTGGTTCACCGCGAGCAGCCGCTCTCCCGCGAGGTGGACCTCATCGGTGACCTCGCGGCCGGAGGCGAGCAGCGCCTTTGTCTCGGGGTCGAGGCCCGGCAGGCCCGAGACGAGCCTTCCTTCTACGTCCGCAGGGAGCCCCAGCAGCCGTCTGGCCTCGTCGTTCGCCAGCATCAGGCGCCCGTCGGCAGCCACGATCAGGACCCCTTCCCTGACGGAGTGGAGCACCGTGTCGTGGTGCTCGTACATCAGGGTCATCTCGTCCGGGGCCAGGCTGTGTGTCTGCCGTCGCAGCCGCCTGCCCACCAATACCGTCACACCGGTGGACAACACGAGCGCTCCGGCCCCGGCGCCCAGAATGATCGGTAGTTGCCGGGTCAACTGACTCTCGACGTTCTTGACCTTCATCCCCGCAGAGACGAGACCCACTACCTCTTTCCCGGCGTTCTCGATCGGGACCGTCGCCTGCACTTCGCGACCGAGCGGGCCGTCGACGCTCTCCACATAGACCCTCCCGGCCAGCGATGGTCCGATCTCGCCCACGAACTGCTTTCCGATTCGGTCCGGCAAGGGGTGCGTGTACCGGATGCCCTCGGTGTTCATGACCACGATGAAGTCCACACCGGCGGCCCGGCGCGCGGCCTCGGTGAGCGGCTGGAGAATCTTGCTCGGATCCGGAGTCTGCAATGCCGCCAGGACGCCCGGTGAGTGCGCGAACGTCTGGGCCACGGCCGTGGAACGGCGCCTGGCCTCGGCATTGGTGTCCCGCTCCGACTGCAGGATGAGAGCGAAAACGCCGCAAGCCACGAGCAGCACCACGAGAGCCACCTGGAAGATCAACACCTGCCCGGCCACGCTCCGCGTGCTCTTGCCGATCACACGCTTGACCGATAGGTGTTGAAAACGGGCGAAACGATTCGCCATGCGACCTTTTTAGCATTGGTGATCCCGAGCGGCCAGAGCCCGCCTCGCCCCTGCCCGGTCGGCTGCGGGCGTCTGCGAGGCCAAGCGTGGCATGGCCGTCGGCTCCTCCGGGCGGGGTCCTCCGCCGCAGTTGCCGACGTGCAGTCCATGATTCTCTCCGCGCCCGACGCCCGTTTGAGTCGATATTATGCATTTTGTGATCATGTCTGCACGGCTGAGGCGCCGTCGTCCCGCCTACAGCGGCCGATGGGAAGTTGCCCGGCTGTCACCCGTGGTCCTGACCATCCTCATCGCCGTACTGGCGTTCTCCACACCCAGGGAGATCGCCATCAGCCGCCTTCTGCCGGCCGCACCCGCCCTTGCCGCCGCGATGTGGCCCGTGCTGCCCACGGTCCTGCTGGGGGCGTTCTGCCTGCTGCTCATGACAGTCCTCAGCCTCTTCTACACCGATCTGGGGACGCAGTACACGTCGGCCGCAATCGTCGCGGTCACCTTGGCGGCCGCATACGGGAGTCACGTCCGGCTCAAGCGAGAGGAAATACTCTTCCAGGTCCGGCTCGTCGCCGACGCGGCCCAGAAGGTGCTGCTGCGCCCGCTGCCGCGCCGCATCAAGGACGTCGAGATCGAGTCGCTGTATCTGGCGGCCCAGGAGCAGGCTCGGATCGGCGGCGACTTCTATGAAGCGATCGGTACACCGCACGGGGTCCGGCTGCTCATAGGCGACGTACGGGGCAAGGGCCTGTCCGCAGTGGGGGTGGCCTCGGCGGTGATCAGTTGCTTCCGGGAGGCCGCGTACGACGAGCCCGACCTGCAGGGCATCATCCATCGCCTGGAGACCACCGTCACGCGCCACAGCGCTGTGTTTCCCGCCCAGGACCAGCCCGAGCACTTCGCCACCGCTCTCCTCGCCGAGATCCCGCGCGACGGCGGCCACATACGACTTCTCAACTGCGGGCATCCTCCACCGCTGATCGCGCATCGCGGGAAGGTCCGGGTCCTGGAGCCCACCATCCCCTCCCCGCCCCTCAACCTCGCAGCGCTCATCGGTGACCGCTACTGGGTCGACAGCGTCGCCTTCGCCCCGGGTGACCAGTTGCTCCTCTACACGGACGGCGTATCGGAGGCCCGGGACCATGCGGGCCAGTTCTTTCCGCTTCCGGACTGGATGCAGCGGCAGGACCTGGAGCAGCCTCGAGAGCTGCTCGACCAGCTGCACGGGGATCTGCTGCGGCACAGTGGCGGACGGCTCGATGACGACATTGCCGCCCTCGCGCTGAGGCGCTCCGATGTGCAGGATCGGGGAGCCTTCGGTGGAGAGGGCTGATGACGGTGCTGGTTCGGTTCGCCGGTGAGGAGGGACGCCGCGCGCCGGCCCGGCTGATCACCCGGGTCAGTGCGGGAGACACGCCGCACCTCATCCCGTTCATGGAGCACATCCGCGTCGGCCGACTGGGCGAACGAAGTCGAGCGGACGATCAAGGCCCTCAAGATCTTTCGGGCCGCCGACACAAGATTCGACAAACGCGCCTACGTCTTTCATGGCAGCACTGTCATCGTTGCCTGGGTGCGGCTTCGGCTCCGTACATGACCCTCCGGACAGGTCTCTCCCTCTAGAGCATGCTGAGTGCCTGCATCGCATCGCGTTCGATGCGCGACAGTTCGTGGAGGACGGAGCCGGCCTGGATGAGGTTCTTCGCGTCGCCGGATTCGCCTGCTCTCTCGACGAGGGCGGCCACCTGTCTCCAGAGGGCGGCGGCCTCGATGTACAGGCTGAGGCCAGTGCGCAGGTGGCTGCTGTCGATCAGCTGGGCACACTCGGCGAGGAAATCCCGGTAGAGATTGCGGAACAGGGCACCGCCGGTGCCGGCCCTCTCCATGAGGACGGCAGCCCGTGGCAGATCCTCTCGCGGATTGTCGCTGCGCTGCAGCCACTTCGGCACTTGCTTGGCAGTCTTCTCGATGCCCCGGTGGCCCAGGTTCGCGATGGGCGGGTTCAGGAAGGCGTTGGCGCAGGTCTTGATCGCGGGGATGATCCGGTCCTGTGGTGACGCCAGGCTACTGGGCGCCGTGATGGTGAAGGAGCGGTGCTTGGCGGTCATGGGGCCGCGCTCGGCCCTGGCTCTGGCCAGGCCGGCAAGGCTGGTCGAGACGGCTCCACCCTGGGGATCGGTGTCCACCAGGTAGGCGTCCTGTTCGTCGTATCCGTACATGGCCACGACGTGCCCGCCGAAGTGCACCTTGGTGGTGAAGTAGTCCAAGTGGTAGCTGTCGAGCTGAAGGCCGACCGGCCGACCGGCGTCGATGTGTGCTGCCACGTTGTGCCACGCCTTACGCGGGGAGGTGGTCTCCCCGACCAGCAGCTCGAGCCCGAGCACGGCGGCCAGGTTCCTGGTGAGCTCGAACGGCTTGACCCGGCCTCCCAGGAAGGGAAAGCCCATGCCTTTGCTGTCCCAGTAGATGAAGGACAGCCCGGAGCCAAGCCCGAACAGCATGGGCTCGGACAAGTCGAGTCCCTCATGTCGCAGCAGCACGCCCAGCGCCGTCGTCTCGCAGTGCTGCATACCGCGGGCATCGATGTCCTTCACCATGGTCATGCCGCTAATCCTCCTCTTTGACGCGGGCTCGGACCGCGCGATGGGAGGAGTTGTGTTCTTCCTTCCAGGCGGGGAGTTCGCTCTGCCCTTGCTCGCGGCGGTGCGGGAGATGAGTCCGGTGCCCTGGTAGTCGCCGTCGGCGATCAGTGTCAGGTGGTACGCCTGTACGCCGCCACCAGCAGCCCCCGGTCTTCCGGTGGGAGTCCCCACGGCCGCCTTCTCCGGGCAGCGTTGGCGCCCTCGCGTCGCAGCCCACGCACGCGCTACCCGGTTGGACTCGCGCGGCGCCACTCCTGCGAATGGGGATATCCAGGACGGCTCCGAGGCCGTGATCACTCCAATCGCTCGCGGCATGACAGAGATCATCTACGCCTGACGTCGGTCCTGAAGCGATCTCAGCCCAGGAAGTCTCTCCAGAACGGCACGGAGGCTCGCGGCGCCCACGGCGCGTCCTCGTCGACCTCGCCGAATTCGTGGTCGATGTAATCGGCCAGATCGTGGCCGTAGCAGATGATGTCGGTTCCCCACATCGACAGGACAGGATGCCGCCAAGTGCCGCGGCCCGCAGGTAGGAAGCGATGCCCATAAACGGGTACGAGGCGCGGCGCCTGTGCGAGCACTGCCCGGGCCACGTCGACGGCCTCCTCATCATCGGTTGGACGTGTTCCCAGAGCTGGATGCCAGCGGCCATGGCCGACATCGCTCAGCACTTCCCGCACCGGCCACTCCAGGCGATAGCGCAGGTCGTCCGGATCGGCATGACGCCAGTCCGGCCACGGCTGCTCCCACGTCGCGCCTTCCTCAGGAGGCGAGGCAACAGGCAGCCCCGCAGCGAGGAAGGCGCGATGATCCGAGGAGAACTCAAACGCGTAGGTCGCTTCGATCCGGGTGAACTCCTCTTCGCTGAGCCCCGGAGCTATCTCGCAGCAGCCCGCCTCTGCCAGCCGTCGAGCGGCCTCCGTGCCCAGCCCGGCACCCTCAGTGTCGATCACGCCAGCACCGTACACACGTCGCGCACACGGCAACGCAACTCCACGGGCCGCGAGGCTGACCTCCGGATCGGTAGGCAAAAGGCCTGCAGTCGTGATCCTCCGTGAGTGGGCCCGAGTCTGAGGGCAAGGAGGCGGCCGATTAGTCCCAGCGCATGTCAATGCGCCCAGCGAAGTTGTCGTAGCCGGCGTGCTGGAAGGCGCTGGCCATCGGTTGGTTTGCCAGGTCTGTGTCGGCGGTGATGCGTTCGGCGCCCTGGGTAGCCAGGATGCGGGTGCCTTCGGCGAGTAGGTCGTTGACGAAGCCGTGTCCCCGGTGATCTTCGACGACTCCGAGGTAGGCGATCACGAATCCGTTCGGGCTTTGGGCCGGGACAACCATCCCGACCGGTTCGCCGTCGCTCCGGACTCCGATCCGCCACCATGCACGTGGACTGGAATAGCTCAGGAGCTCGTCGTGGTACTGCACGCGGGCATAGTCCTCGGTTGAGGAACGGGCGACGTCGGCCTGGCTGTAGGCATCGAGCGTGCCTGGAAGGATGCGGGTGAGGAGATCGATCGCTTCCTCAGCGCTCCTCACTGTCTGGAAGGTCAGTCGGCCGAGCTGTGGGGGCAATGGTGTGCTGGACGTCCAGCGGTAGCGGAGCCTCTCGACGAAAACCTTGCCGCCGGTGCGCCGCACCACCTCTATCCGGTCTTTGATGCGGCGTTCAGTGGAGGAGTCGTCTCTCCAAGTCGGCGGGACGGGTTGGAGGACGTACTGGGGCGGCACGGTTCCCGTGGGGAAGAGCGTGGTCAGGGCGGTATGCAGAAGGCGCGCGCCGATGTCGATCCGGGAGGTGTCGTCGCAGGTGTCGTCGATGTCGAGGGTTTCCAGGACTTCAGGTCTGGTGCCGCTGCGGGACCACCAGCCGACCCGTGCCACCGGTCGGCTGTCTTGCAAGGCCACCCACATCCAGTCGGCTCGGCAGTGACCGTTCCGGAGATCTTCCGTGAGGCTGTCGTTGTACGGGCCTGGCAGAGCGTTGAAGAGGTCGATCTCCTCCAGGCCGGTGATGGGGCGGAAGATGAGGTCAGGGGTCACGTAGGGCTCCACAGATTTTCCGGTCGCTTGGGTGAACAAGGTGTACGACATCGTTCTGTCTCCCTTTGGCCTGCGCGGCGACGATGCTGCTGACCCGACCACGCGGCCACGTGGGCCGAGGGGAAACTGCGAGCCGGAGGGGGCACCTGCCGTCGAGATATAGACGATCAACATCTCGTCCGCATGTGATTTAAGGGTTCTGTCTGCTGCGATGATCACCGGCATGGCCGGAATGATCACAGCGTGGGAGCCTTCCTGGATAACCCCGTTCAGCGGACTGAGTCCCCGACAGTTCGGCAAGTTGGTCACCGCTTTGCGACGCCAGGGAGCAGATCAGATTCGCAAGGGCCGGCCGTGGGGCCTGCCGTTCGAGGACCGTATCCTGCGGGTCACCGCGTACTGGCGGACGAACCTGACGCTGCGGCAGCTCGCCCCGCTCTTCGGGATCTCAAAGTCGGCCGCCGACCGCATCATCGACCACGTCGCCCCATCACTCGCCCTGTAGCCTCGCAAGCGGTATCGCAGGGACAAAGTGCTGGTCGTGGACGGCACGCTGGTCCCCATTCGTGACCATTCGGTGGCCAAGCAGTCCAAGAACTACAGGTACTCGCCCAACCACCAGGTCGTCATCGACTCCGACACCCGGCTTATCGTCTCCGTCGGCCGGCCAGTACCCGGCAACCGCCACGACTGCAAAGCGTGGCAACTATTCGGCGTCAAGGCTGCCGTTGGCAAGACCACAGTCATCGCTGATGGCGGCTACCGAGGCACCGGCTTGGTCATTCCACACCGCCGTGAGCCCGGCCGAGTCAAACTCCCAGCCTGGAAGCAGGAGCACAACGCCTCTCACCGCAAGGTCCGAGCCCGTGTCGAGCACACCTTTGCCCGCATGAAGGCCTGGAAGATCTTCCGTGACTGCCGCCCCGTGACTGCCGCCTGAAGGGTGAAGGCGTCCACCAGGCCATGCTCGGCGTCGCCCGCCTGTACAACCTCACCCTCACGGGATGAGGAAGCAACGAGCAGGCCAGCCAGCACACCTGAGTTCATTTACGGGACAGCCCTTACAGCTCTGTCCTGGCCGCCTCAACCAATTGTGCCCGCCTCGCCGGAGCAGGGAGCCGTAGCACGCAGAATGACAGCTTCGACTCAGGCCGGATTTAGTCGAGTTATTCACCTTGGCCTGGGTCGCTAGTTCGCGGCCGCATATGATCACGACACCGGGGTCTGATCGTTGCAGGAGGTTGAACGTACATGGCGGATCAGCGTGTTGTGGTCGTGACCGGGGGAGGCACGGGGATTGGAGCAGCAACTACGCGGCTGCTCCGTATGGCTGGGCACGATGTTGTCATCTCCGGCCGACGGTCGGAGCCATTGCACGACGTCGCGAAGGAAACCGGAGCTCTGGCCTGCCAGGCTGACACCAGTGACCCCGAAGCGGTTCTCCGCCTGGTAGAAACAGCCGTCGCGCGGTTCGGTCGGCTCGATGGGCTGGTTGTCAATGCAGGAGTGGGACGAAGCGGGGGTGTCGCGGAGCTATCGGATGAGGACTGGGAGTTGGTACTCCGTACTAATCTCACCGGCCCATTTCTTCTGATGCGGGCGGCATTACCGCACCTGCTCCGGACTCAAGGTTCCGTCGTCGCTGTCGCTTCGGTTTCTGCGCTGCGCAATGGGGTGGGCAACGCCGCCTACGCCACTTCCAAGGCGGCACTGTTGCAGTTGTGCCGGTCCCTGGCAGTGGATTACGGGCCGCAAGGCTTGCGAGCCAACACCGTTTGTCCCAGTTGGGTGCGCACAGAGATGGCTGACCGCCGCATGGCCCGGTTCGCCGAGGACGCCGGGTTCGCTTCGGGGGATGTGGACGAAGCTTACGAGGAGGCCACTCGTCTGCTGCCGGCACGCCGCCCCGGGGATCCGCGCGAGGTCGCCGAGGCCATTTCCTGGCTCCTGTCGCCGGCTGCGTCCTTCGTCAACGGCGCTGTACTGACAGTGGATGGGGGCGTGACGGCGCTGGATCCCGGAACCGTTCCGTTCGACTTCCGCGTCACGCCGCGCGAAGACAAGAGCTGATCCTGGTCAAGGGATCCAGCGACCGCTGCTGTCGCTCGCTGTCCGGCAACACTCCCACCAGTTGACCATGGCCATGAAGACCACGGCAGCCTCAAGGCCCGCCGGACAAGCCCTACGTAGCGGGTCACGTCCCCCTCAGCTGGTCTGACCGTACTTCCTTACTTCCTTGACGGGCTGCGGTCTCTGACGGAGCACCAGGTCGTGTGTGAGCCCGTGCAGGCGGTACGGCTTCTCGCACCCAGGCCGGCGGTCCGCTGCTGTTCAGCACTGGTGGATGCCCCGGACGATCCGGCCGACGACCTCCGCGGCCCGTTCCGGGTGCTCCTCGAACCAGGTGCCGAGATGTTCCCGGATGGCCTCGCCGACACAGGCACGCACCTCGGCGTTGCCCAGCAGTCCTCGCGTGGGGCCCAGGAACTCTGGACCGTCCAACTTCACCGACACGATCGCCGTAAGGCCGTGGCCGATCCGGTCGGCGACGGGACCGGGGTCCGCTGCCTTCAGCAGCCCCCTGGCGCGCGCGTACGCAGTGACCGCAGTTGCGACTCCGTCGCGGAAGCCGTCCACGTGCGTGCCGCCCTGCGGGGTGGCCTGGCTGTTGGCGAAGCTGCGCACCCGCTCCTCGCGGGAGCCGCTCCACAGCAGGGCCACCTCCATCGTCCCCGCCATCCGAGGGTCCTCCCGCTCGAATCCGATGACGTCCGGATGGAGGCTCGCCCCGGCCTCCGCGTCGAGGGCGGCCACGAAGTCCCGTACCCCGTCCGGGAAGCGGAACTGGACCGTCCGAGCCGCTCCCGCCGGGCGTTCCTCCGTCAGTGAGATCGCCAGGCCACGGTTGAGGAAGGCCACCTGCCGGAAACGCTCCGCCAGCACGGCGAACGAGCACCGGGTCGTCTCGAAGATCTCGGCATCGGGCCAGAACGCGATGGTCGTCCCACTGTCGCTCGCGGGTCCCACGGCGGCGGGCGGGGCGAGAGCGGCCCCGCGCGCGTACTCCTGGGCCCGGCGGACTCCCTCGCTCCGCACCTCGGCCTTCAGCCGGCTCGACAGGGCGTTGGCGACGAAGAGCCCCCCACCGACATGGCCCACGGCCACGATGTGCCGACCAGCAGGCCCGGGCCCGGCGCGCATGCTCGTCAGCAGGGCTTCGAGGCCCGGGCCACCAGTGTCCCCGGCGTCAGGGGCCTCAAAGGTGCCCCTCAACCCGTTGTCGGCGACCCGCACGCCACCGTCGGACGTGAGCGTGACGTCGACGGTGCCGGAACCCGTGGCCAGGACCTCATTCACCGCTCGGCCGACGACCTCGAACACCAGTTGATGCAGGCCGCGTTCTCCGGTCGAGCCGACCCACATCCCGGGCCGCTTGCGCACGGCTTCCCGTCCCTCCAGCACCTCGATCCGGGCAGCGTCGTACCCCATGCCTTCCCCGCTCACGAAGACCCCTCCCATGGCGTCCCGTAGATCTCCTCAGCCTAGGTGGAATCCATGAAAAGGCCAGCTCAGAGGTATCTTGCCGACGTCGTGGACGGAGGGGGAGCGGCCTGTCAGGGGTGGGTCGGCCCTGGGGGCGCGCACCGCGGTCGGAGCGTCCCCAGGCGCGCGCCCAGGCCGTGTACGCCCCCGCCCCGGGTGCCTGTGAGGCCGCCAAATCCGTCACGTGCAGGAAGAGGTGTATCGGTCCTGATCGTCGTGCGTAGGGCGGCCGTTGAGCGTTCGGCGCGGCGTGGAGACGTGGCCGAGGATCGTGTCGGACGAGTCGTGGCAACCACGTCACACCAGCCCCGCGAACTGCTACTTCAAGACGGCGGCAGTTCGGTGTTGAGCCTGTCGGCAGGCACTCGCTCGATGCGGGTCCAGCCCCTCCAGCCACGCTCCTTGAGAATCGCCAACACCAGTTCGGCGCCCGGTGCGGACTCGAGCATGGTCGAGTCCATCAGGGCGACGAACTGATCGTCGAAGCCGTCGGTACCCACCTCGCCGGCCTCCACGGCGCGAATCATCAGGCGCTCCAGGATGTCGGCGATCTCGACGATCCGTGGATCGCCGGCCAGCCAGTCGGGTTCCCCGGTGAAGAAGCTGTAGAGCCGCACCATGTCGGGGTCGTCCAGCTCCTCGTGTTTCTTGGCAATCACGGAGTCGATCAGGTGCGGCACCTGCGCGGCGATCATGATCCAGGCATCCCGCTCCAGCTCGATGTACCGCTCCCCGACGCCGAGACCGCGCAGCCGGCCGAGGTAGTCCACGACGCTCTGTGGGAGCGCCAGATGCTCTCCGGCGGCGAGCCGGGCGAGTCGGCTGCGGGTGTCCTGCAGCCGCCGGATCTCGGCGCGCAGATGCTTGTCGATCTCCTGGACGCCGCCGGCGAACTCCTTCGGACCGGCGTCGAGGAGTTCCTGCACCCTGGCCAGCGGGACGCCGGCAGCGGCCAGGGTGTGGATGCGGATCAGTCGCACGACCGCGGCGGCATCGTAGGTCCGGTAGCCGGACCGGTCGCGCTCGGGTTCGGGCAGCAGCCCGATCTTGTGATAGTGGCGGACCGCCCGTACCGTCACCCCGGCATACGCCGCCAACTGACTGATGGTGAGCATGGGTCTCAGCCTGCCTCAGGCGATCTTCCGGCGATAGGCGACCATCGCAAAGAAGTACGCCACGACGAGGATGCCCACGCACCACGCGAGCGCGATCCAGATGTCGTCGCCGACCGGCTGCCCGGTGAACAGAGCACGGATCGCGTTGACGATCGACGTCACCGGCTGATGCTCGGCGAAGGCGCGTACGGGGCCGGGCATGGTTTGCGTGGGCACGAACGCCGAGCTGACGAACGGCAGGAAGATGAGCGGGTAGGCGAACGCGCCCGCTCCCTCGACCGACGACGCGGAAAGCCCGGGGATCACGGCGAGCCAGGTCAGCGCCAGGGTGAACAAAAGCAGGATGCCCGCGACCGCGAGCCATGCCGACACTCCTGCCCCTGAGCGGAAGCCCATGAGCACAGCGACGCCCACGACCAGCACGAGCGCGATCAGGTTGGCGACCAGGGACGTGACGACATGGGCCCACAGCACACCCGACCGCGCGATCGGCATGGACTGGAATCGCTCGAAGATGCCGCTCTTCACATCGGTGAACAGCCGGTACGCGGTATAGGAGATGCCCGATGCGATGGTCATGAGCAGGATGCCTGGCAGCATGTAGTTCACGTACGAAACCGACCCTGTATCAATGGCGCCGCCGAACACGTAGACGAACATCAGCATCATGGCGACCGGTGTGATGGCGGTCGTGATGATGGTGTCCAGGCTGCGTGTGACATGGCGCAGGGTCCGCCCCGTGAGCGCGGCAGTGTCGCTGAAGAAGTACGCGGTCATCGTTGTCCCCCAGTCGTCGTGCCCGTTGTCGTGCCAGTGGCGTCGCTCTTGTCGCGGCCGCCGATGACGGCGAGGAAGATCTCCTCCAGAGTCGGCTGCTTCTCGACGTACTCGACCTTGGCGGGCGGGAAGAGCTGTTTGAGCTCGGCGAGGGTGCCGTCCACGATGATCCGACCCTGGTGGAGGATCGCGATCCGGTCGGCCAACTGCTCGGCCTCGTCCAGGTACTGCGTGGTGAGCAGCACCGTCGTTCCGTGGCCGGCGAGCTCCTTGACCGCATCCCACACCTCGATGCGCGCCTCGGGGTCGAGTCCGGCCGTCGGCTCGTCCAGGAAGATCACCGGCGAATTCCCGATGAGGCTCATCGCGATGTCCAGCCGGCGGCGCATCCCACCCGAATACGTGGACACTCGCCGTGCGCCCGCCTCGCTGAGCGAGAAACGCCTCAGCAGGTCATCCGCGATCGCGCCCGGGTCCTTGAGGTGGCGCAGCCTGGCGACGAGGGCGAGGTTCTCCCGGCCGCTGAGGATCTCGTCGACGGCCGCGAACTGCCCGGTGAGACTGATGGACTCCCGTACGTTCGCCGGTTGCGTGGCGACGTCGAAGCCATTGACGCTCGCCGTCCCCGCGTCGGCCTTCAGGAGCGTGGCGAGGATCCTCACGGTCGTGGTCTTGCCCGCCCCGTTGGAGCCGAGCAGGGCGAAGATGCTGCCGGGCGGCACGTCGAAGTCCACGCCGCGCAGTACTTCGAGTTTTCCGTACGACTTCTCCAGACCCTGCACGCGCAACGCCGGACCGGCGATCGATTGGGCCGTCATGGTCATCTGCCTCCTTCGCGGAGCTGTTCCACGCGACTGCGAGGACGCCCCTGCCGGAAGGATGGAGGGTTGACCCAGCGTCAAGGTCAAGCCGGCTCCGCCCGCGGCATCCGGATCGCCGGCCTGATGCGGGTCGTCCCGTGAGGGCGACCCGGACACGGTGGAGGTCGATCCGGCCGTGTACGCGGAGTTCGTAAGCGGCCTGATCGCTTGGCACGGCCGGACGGAGCACTCCGTGATCCTCGCGCTGAGCCGGTGCACCCAAAACCGGAGACGTCTGAGGGCGGCAACGGCACGACACAGTCCGATCACATCGGCCGACAGGCGAACCGCCCCGGGGAGCTCCCCGGGGCGGTTCTGAGCGCTGCATCTCAGTTGAGGCCGAGCAAGGCGAGAATGAGTTGGACGAGCACGCCCGACACGACGCCTGGAACGACCTTTGATGCCACCGCACCGCGCAAGCGCGGCCAAAGGTGGTGCTTGTTCTCCAATGAGGTTCCCCTCAGGATTCCTTGGTCCGTCGGCCTTATGGCGTGGGACCGGAAGCTTGAGAAGAGCGCCTGCGGGAACGATAGCGGGCCACTGCGGCCGGCCGGGTGAGGATCACGGAATCCGGTTGGGCACGGCAGGGGAAACGGGCGGTTCAGAACCTCGATGATCTCGTTCGGCTGCGTGGGTTCGGTGCCTCCTGCTCAGCGCAGTTGCTCGGCCAGTCCGACGATGATGCCCTCCGGGCCGCGGACGTAGCAGAGCAGATAGCTGTCCTCGAACCGGGCGATCTCGCCCAGGAGTTCGGCGCCGTGAGGGCGCAGGCGGGCAACGGTGTCCTCGATGTCGTCGACGGCGAACATGACGCGGTGCGTGCCCAGAACGTTGTGCGGCCGGTTGCGCGGCTCGGCGCTGATCACCGCGGGGCTGCGGTACTTCGCCAGCTCGAGCCGGCTGTGACCGTCCGGGGTCCGGACCATCGCGATGTCACAGTGGACGCCGTCGAGGCCGGTGCACTGGTCGGCGACGAGGCCCTCGACCTCCGTCCTGACCTCCAGCTCCATACCGAGTTCCACGAAGTACGCGATGGCGGCATCCATGTCCTCGACGACGATGCCGACGTTGTCCATCCGCTGAATCGCCATGCTGGTTTCTCCTTCTGCCTCGTGCGGCCGGTGGTCGCCGTTGATGTCCCTGGGACGGAGCCGGTGGCACGTTCTCGACATCCTCAGAACGCGGAACTCCGAAAACTCTGGATCGCGCCTCAGCACGGCTACGGCAGACCCGCCGGCCCCGCCGCCACCGAGGGTGAGTGCAGTGCGGGTGGCCGCTCCCATGAAGACGATCAGCCGCAGCGTGCCGCTCGCTGGATGGGGCTCTGCGAGCAAGCTCCGGTACGTCACCGTCCAGCCGTACCTCGTCGCCGAGGCACGCGCTGACACAGCTGACACAGCGGTAGCGCGATGCCGGCACCCAGTGCGCTGCCTGCGTATGCGGGATCACCTCACCTCTGGCGACATCGCGTCGGCGGGGTCACCGATGCCTCGGCGCCTGATGTCTCATGAGACATCACATCCGACGGCCTGTTGGAGCGTGGCGGCGGTGACGCGACCGGGCAGGGCGCCGACGGCCCTGTGCGGCGAGGTGTAAGACATGCCCGCACCATATGGGCCCGGGCCGAGTCCCATCAGCTGACCGCACCGGCGGCGAACCGCCTGTTCCGGCTCCTTACCTGGCTGCCGCCTCGACCAGGCAGACTGCGCACATGCAGCTCCCCGCCGAAGCCATCGCCACCACCGTGCTGATCGAGGTCGTACGGATCTCGGCCCTCCCGGCCAGGCGGGACCTTCCATACCCCGGCAGGGTGGTCACCCACTGGGCCGGGAACGAAGCCGCCACCGCCCTGAGTCTGCTCGAAAGCCTGCCCGGCAGCGAACAGCACCGCTGCGGCTTCTCGCCAGGCTGGAGTATCCGAGCGTATGAGGACTCTCTTGACCTGGTGCTGTTCGAGGCGGCGTTCTGCTTCAGCTGCCACGAGGTCCGCATGCACGGACCGGCTGTGCCGACCCGGCTGGCCACGCAGTTCTTCGACGCGGATACCCCGCCGGCCCAGACCCTCCTGGCTCGTTTCCGTGCAGCAGGCCCATAGCAGCGCGGATAACAGGCGCACTCGGGATCTGCGAGTCCTCGGGCTATGGACGCCACCTACGTCCATGGCCGAGGCGGAGAGCACATGCAGAGGCCCCTCGACGCCATGCAGGTAGGTACACGCGGCGATGTGGAAGAGAGTCCGCCACCGGGGGAAGGGAGTCCGCCACCGGGGGAAGGGAGTCCGCCACTGAACCCGCGTCCTCAGGGGCGCCGCGGCATGCGCTCGATCGCCACCATGGCGGCATCGTCTCCCAGATGTCCGCCGACGTGCCGCATCAGGTCCCTGCACAGGCGGGTCAGGAGAGCGTCGGGACTCTTGTCGGCTTTGCCGGCCACCCGTTCCGCAAGCGGGTAGAAGGCGCCTTCGCGGTCGCGGGCCTCAATGACACCGTCCGTGTACAGAAGGACGATGTCGCCGTGCTCGAAGGCGAACTCCTCTTCGGACAGCTCGGTTTCCACGAAATCGGTGAGACCCAGCGGGGGTGCCGGGGCGCGTACTTCGAGAGAGCTGACGTGGCCGCGACGCAGCAGCAGAGGCGAGGGGTGTCCGCAGTTGATCAGGTGAAGGACCGGCTCGTCGTCCGGAATGTCCAGTGCGGCGGCGGTGATGAACGCCTCGCCGCGATCCTCGGTCGCGGCGTCGAGAGCCGCAGGGTCGTCCAGGTCCGAGGAGACGGTTCCCTCGAGGAAAGCCATGAGCGCCGGAAGGTCTGCCTGCCTGTGGGCCGCGCCCCGGAAAGCGCCGAGCAGGAGGGCGGCGTCTCCGACGGCTTCCAGGCCCTTGCCCCTGACATCACCGATGAGGATCCGGGTCCCGTGGGCCGTACGAGCGGCGGCATACAGATCGCCGCCAAGCTGTGCCTCGGATTCGGCGGCCAGGTAGACCGACGCGATGTGCAACGAACCGACACGCTGGGGAAGCGGCTTGAGCACCACCTCCTGCGCGGCCTTCGCAACGGACCGCAGCTGGCTCAGTTCCTTTTCATGGCGCTCGCGCCGGGCGGCGAAAGAGGTCGCGAACGCTGACATCAGGATCAGAATGATCAGCTGGGAGGAGTGGTTCAGATCGGCGATGCTCGTGCGCACCACCGCCACCACGGCCTGGGCCGATACGGCGACGGCGCCGACCCATGCGGTGGTCCGGGGACCGGCGAACGACGCCGTGACGGCTGGCGCGGCCACCAGGAACGGCCCGAGGTGGACGCTGGGCGGAGCCAGGATGTCGACCACCGTGACGATCACAATCATCATGATCGGCACCGCCAGTAGTACCTGGCGTGGCTCCTGTGACCAACGATGATCTTTGAGACGTCTCGGAACCATACATTCTGGATACACCTCGACGGGCCCCGGCGCCCGCACTGACGCCCACACCCGCGATCGCCTTTTGGGCCGAGATCGCGATTGACGCTGCTCCGGGCCAGGCGGTGGGCTCGGGATGGATGCCTCTGGACCCGGGGGGGGCACACGATGTGGCGGGTTCATCCCGCTCCATGATTGTCGGGGCCATGCCAGTCGGGCGTGCCAGTCGAGCCGTGCCAGTCAGGCCATGCCGGTCGGGCCGTGCCAGTCGAGCCATGCCGGTCCTGATCCGGCGGGGGAACGGCGTTCGGCAGCTGCTCCGAGGCGGTCAACGCCGTTCACATGATCAAGCACGCTCTGACGGCACCTGCGCGGCGCAAGGCAGCGTCGCTCGGAGGCATCTGGCCCCCAGGTCAACCGCGAGAGGTGGTCTCCCTCACCCAGGGCAGCGCGAACCGCTCCAACAACACCAGAGCGAAGTAGAGCAGGATGCTCATCAGCCCGATCAGGATGATCGCGGCCCACGCGGTGGCGGTGTCGCCGACCCCGCCCGCCTGCACGATCAGAAAGCCCAGCCCGCTCTCACCCGCCTGGAACTCGCCGATGACCGCGCCGATCGCGGCGAGCGGCATGGCCACCTTCAGCCCGACGAAGATCTGCGGCAGTGCGGCGGGCAGCCGCACCTTGCGGAACGCCTGCCAGCGGGAGGCGTCCAGCGAGCGCGCCAACTCGGCCAGGTCCGCGGGGGTCGACGTGAGCCCGGTCGCGGTGGACAGCACGATCGGGAAGAAGCAGAGCAGGAAGACCATGGTCAGGACCGGCTTCTGCCCCCAGCCGAGCGCCCCCACCAGCAGCGGCCCGAGAGCGATCTTCGGAACCGCGTTGACGGCGACCAGCAGCGGCGTGAACATTCGCTCCAGAACCCGCGAGCCCGCCAGCGACAGCCCGATCAGAACTCCGCAGGCGCTGGAGAGAACGAACCCGACGACGGTCTCCACCGTGGTGTCTCCGGTGTGCTCCAGGAACCGGCCCGGGGCGGCGGTGAACGCCGACAGCACGGCACCCGGCGGAGGCAGCACTGCCGGGTGGATCAGCTCCAGCGCGGACGTGAGCAGCCACCACACACCGAGCGCGACCAGCAGGCCGGCCAGCGGCAGCAGCACGGCGCCGATGCCGGTTCCGCGCCGCGGTCCCGGTCCGGCTCGCGGCACCGGCTCCGGACCCGCCGCCGGGGCCTGCGGCGGCTTCGAGAGGTCGGTCATCCCATCCTTCTCCCAGCCCGGCCCGATCAGCCTTTCGGCACGAGGTCGAAGTCGATGATCCGGTCAGCGGTCATTCCCTTCGGCAGCGCGCCCGCCTCCTCCAGGATCGCGATGCTCCTCGCGACCCGCGCGGAGTCCAGCGTCCCGATCACCGTGCCGGAACCTTCCGGCGTGACGTACTCGGACATCAACTCCAACTCGGCGGCCGCGGCGGCCGGGTTCGTGGCGTCCACGTTCCGCTTCAGGATCTCGGAGGCCTCCTTCGTATGGGCGAGGCTGTACTCCAACCCCTTCAGCAGCGCACTGCTGAACCGCTTCACCATCTCCGGATCCTGCTCGGCGATCTTCGTGGACGTGATCAGGACGTTCCCGTAGAGATCGGGTATCACGTCGCTGTACGGCAGCAGGACGGCCTTCTTCTTGGTCACCGCCTCGATGGTCGGCTTGCCCACCACGAACTGGCCGATACCGTCCACCGCGCCGCCGGCGAGCGTGCCCATCAGCGTCTGTGCCTCGCCGTTGACCCAGGTCACCTTGCCGGCGTCCACTCCGGCCAGTCGGGCGTACGTCGGGAAGAGGTTGCGCACCACGGAGCCGGGCGTGTCTGCGAGCCGTTTGCCCTCGAGGTCCTTCGGTTCGGCGATCCCGTTGCCCGCGGTGGTGGCGATCGCGGCCATGGTGTGCTGCTGGATGGCGGCCACCGCGACGAAGTCCTTCGCCTGGCCGCTGCCCATGTGCAGCAGACCGCCCGTCAGGTCGATGGGTCCGAACTGCGCCTGGCCGCTCACCACGGCCGGAATGATGCCGCCGGTGCCCTGGCCCGGCTTGATCTCCACGTCGAGGCCGGCTTCTTCGAAGTACCCCTTGTCCTTCGCGACCCAGGCGTACGCGTCCCGGCCGAAGTTGCCGAACGAGGTCAGATAGGTGACCTTCTTCAGTGCTTTGTCGTCGTCACCGGCACCTGCGTCGGAATCCGAGCCGCCACACCCCGAGACCAGGGCCAGCGCCGTGGCCAGGGCCACCGCGGTGACCGTACGGGCGAACCTGTTCATGCGCACGGTGTTGTCCTTTCCGACCGCCGACTGTGCCGAGGGCATGACACTCAGTGCGGACAACAGCCTACGAGGGCACGGCAGTTGCGGGCCAGGTGCGCGGCAGTGGGGATACAGGGACAGGACGACAGGTACCGCACAGCGGCCTGCTCCGAGTAGCCTGACCGGGCGTCACGAACCGGCCGGAATGGCGATCGCCAGTGGATGGGGAGACCGCCGGATGATCAGACTCACCGGTGTGTCCCGGAGCTTCACCAGCCGCTCCGGCTCGACCGTGGCCCTCCAGGACATCGGACTTCACATCGCCGAGGGCGAGTTCGTGGCAGTGGTGGGCCGGTCCGGGTGCGGCAAGTCCACACTGCTCCGGCTGATCGCCGGACTGCTGCCGGTCACCGAGGGCGAGATCACCATCGGCGGCGAGCAGGTCGACGGAGCCCGTCGGGATGTCGCCATGCTGTTCCAGCGGCCGGCCCTGCTGCCCTGGCGGTCCGTCCTCGACAACGTCCTGCTGCCCGTCGAGATCTACGGCTGGCGCAGGTCCGAGCACCGCGACCGGGCATACCGGCTGCTGGAGACGGCCGGACTGAGCGGCTTCGAGAAGCACCGGCCGCACGAGCTCTCCGGAGGCATGCAGCAGCGCGTCGCACTGTGCCGGTCGCTGATGGGCGAGCCCCGGGTGCTGCTCATGGACGAGCCGTTCTCCGCACTCGACGCGCTGACCCGCGCGGACCTCGCGGTGGAGCTGCAACGCATCCACATCGAGAACGCGTCCACAGTCGTCTTCGTCACCCACTCGATAGACGAGGCCGTGCTGCTCGCCGACCGGGTGGTCGTGCTCAGCCCGCGCCCGGGCCGGATCCTCAAAACCGTCGACATCGCCATCCCCCGGCCGAGGACGCTGGGCCGAACTGCGCACCTGGAAGAAGTGGCCCGGTGCACCGCCGATCTGCACGAGCTGCTGATGGAGCGGGACATATCCACGTCCGTCGAAACGGAGGGGCGATGAGCGCGCGGATCTGCATCTTCACCGAGCCGCACCGCGGCGCCGACTACGACGATCAGCTGCGTTTCGCGCAACTCGCCGAAGCCTGCGGGTTCGAGGGGTTCTTCCGGGCCGATCACTATCAGGCGATGGGCGCCGATCCTGGGCTGCCCGGCCCCACCGACGCCTGGCTCACGCTCGGCGCGCTCGCCCGGGAGACCTCCCGGATCCGGCTCGGCACCCTGGTCACCTCGGCCACCTTCCGGCTACCGGGCCCGCTGGCCGTGACGGTCGCACAGGTGGACCGGATGAGCGGCGGGCGGGTCGAGCTGGGCCTCGGCGCCGGTTGGTACGAGCGGGAGCACACCTCGTACGGCATACCGTTCCCGCCCGCCCCGGAGCGCTTCGACCGGCTGGAGGAGCAGCTGGCCGTCATCACCGGCCTGTGGCGCACACCGGTTGGCGAGCACTTCAGCCACCACGGCGACCACTACCAACTGCTCGACGCGCCCGCCCTGCCGAAGCCCGTACAGGCGCCGGCACCGCCGATCATCGTCGGGGGCCGCGGGCCCAAGCGCACACCGGAGCTGGCCGCTCGGTACGCCGACGAGTTCAACATGCCCTTCAAGTCGGTGGCAGAGACGGCCCGGGCGTACCGACGAGTTGCCGAGGCATGCGAACGGACCGGCCGGGCCGAAGCCGGCCGGCCACCGCTGGTGCTCTCGACCGGTGTCGTGGTCGCGATCGGCCACACCGACGCAGCGGCACAACGGCGTGCCGCCCCTTTGCACGTCAAGAGCGCGCTGCCGCCGGAGGACCCGGTGATCGGATCACCGGCCCAACTCGTCGACCGGATCGGTGAGTTCTCCGCCATCGGCGCAGTCCGTTTCCATCTCCGCCTGATCGACTTCACCGACCTCGACCATCTGGAGCTCATCGCCGCCGAGGTACTTCCGCAGCTGTAGCGCGTGGGTGCAGCAGGGCTCCGCCCCCCGGGGTGCGCACCGGCTGAGCCCCGCTGCCCACAGGGACGGCCTAGCCGTTGGGGACGGTGTCCTCGAACGTGGTGCCGGCTGTGCGGTAGGCGCTGATCCTGGCCGAGACCTGAGCAGGGCTCAGGACCTGGTCCTTGACGTGCAGGACGTAGTCGACCTGTTCGTCGTAGGACCGGGGCGTGGTGCTGGTCTGGCCCGCGAGGTCGATCAGCCACTGGTTGAAGTTGATGGACATGGGGCGTTCGGGCAGGTAGGCGGCGTCGTGGGTGCCGAAGAGCTGCCCGTCGACGTAGTACTTGATGGTGCTGTTGTCGATGGTGAGCACCAGGTCGTGCCAGCCCGCCCAGCTCTGCCGGGACTCGGTGTGCTGGTTGACGGCCTGCCATGGGTCGGGGTTGTAGGTCTCCCATGACGTCGTGTACAGGATGTTGGCCGGCTCGCCCCAGCCGCCGTTGGGCAGGTACTCGAAGTCGTACTCCGCGTAGTCGTCGGCCATGGGCGCCTTGAGGTCGTTGATGGTGAAGAACGTCTGGACGAGGCGGTCTCCGTCCGGTCCGGACACGGGCGCGTCGGAGAACCGGACCCGGGCCGCGTAGGTGCCGTTCCTGAACTTCATGGCTTTGGTGAGGACTTCGGTGTGCTTGGTGCTCTCGGCCGTCCCCGCGGTCGAGGTCCGCAGGTTCATCACCGAGTTGCCGCCGGAGCCGGCGAAGGTGACGTTCTCCGGGGACCACGTGGCACCGGGCACTCCGGGCCCGCCGGAGTTCGAGCGGACGCTCCAGCCGTTCGCCGAGATCCTCGGGTCGCTGGAGCCGGTGTAGTTGAAGTCGTCGAACAGGCTCTGTCCGCCTGCCGGAGGGTCGGTGGGCGGGTCGGTCGGGGGATCGGTCGGCTCATTGCCCTCGGGGGCAGTGCCCCACACCGTGCTGCCGGACACCTGCGCGGTGATCTTCGGCCAGTCCGCGTACGACGACCTCGAGGCGCTGAAGGAGTAGTCGTCGCCCTGGTTGAGGGGCTGCCAGTCGGCCCGGTGGAAGCGCAGCTGCATGTCCCCGGTGTCGGCCCCGGGGGCGAGGGTGCCCGCACCCGAGGTGAAGCCGATGTCCAGGTAACGGTCGGCCGTGGCCGTCGGGTTGGCCAGGGTGCCGAAGGTGCCGGTGATGTTGGAGCAGCCCTTCACCGCCCAGGAGCAGGCGAAACGGTAGGCGGCGCCGGCGGAGTCGGCCTTGAAGTAGTAGCGCACCTTGACGTTGCTGAGCGGGAGGGCGCTGTCGCCGGTGTTCCTGACCTTGAGCCAGGGTTCGGCCTGGTCCGCGGTGGCGCCCGTGGCGCTGGTCCGGTACTGGACCGTCACGTCGTCCGTCGCGGCGCTCGCGGTGCCGGTCAGGGCGGTGAGACCGGCGGTGCCCATGGCCATGGCCACAGCGGCTGCTGCGGCGACGCGCAGTCTGTTCGGCGTGGTTCGGGACTTCATGCTGCATCCTTCCGGGACGGGATGTGGGGTTCGTCGTGCTCGGGGGATCAGGGCTGTGCTGTGGTGCGGTCTCCGGGGTGGCGGAGGACATCGAGCGCGTCCAGGCGCGGAGTGTGCCGGGCCAGACGGGAGCGGAACTCCTCCCAGGGGGTGGGACCGCTCCAGGCGCGGTCCGCCAGTGCGCACAGGCGCGGATAGGTCAGGTACTCGAGGCGGGCGGGCGTCGCGGCGTACTCGGTCCACAGCTGCGCCTGAGTGCCCAGTACGCGGGCGGCAGCTTCAGGTGCTGCGCCCTCGGGCACGGGATCGTGCGTATGTACGTCCCTCAGCGCCACGACGGCTCCTGGCTGCGCCGGTTGCTCCTGGGTTCCGCCGCTCTGCGGATAGTCGAAGTAGGTGGCGCGGTGATGGGCGTTGATCACGTCGTGGCCGCGTCCCGCTGCGGTCAGGGCATGCGCGGGGTCGCGCCAGGCCATCACGGTGAAGAAGTCGGGCAGCTCCGTGCCGGCCTCGGCCCAGGCGACCGGCCGTCGTCCGTTGCGGGCCAGGAATGACCCGACGCGGCCCAGGAACCACCCGTGCAGAGCGCCGGGACCACTCAGCCCCGCCTCCTGGGCGCGCGCCCTGGCTCTTGGGCTCTGCTCCCATTCGGTGAGGGGACACTCGTCGCCGCCGATGTGGATGTAGGGGGAGGGGAAGACGTCCAGGACCTCCTCCAGCACCGTGCGGCAGAAGTCGAAGACCTCCTCGTGCACCCCGAGGACGGTGTCGCAGACGCCCCACCTGGTCCACACGTCCAGCACCCGGTCGGGACGGTTGCCCAGGTGCGGATACGCGGCCAGGGCGGCACGGACGTGGCCGGGCATCTCGATCTCGGGCATCACGGTGATGCCTCGGGCAGCCGCGTACCGCACCAGATCGGTCAACTCGGCGCGGGTGTAGGCGCCGCCGTGCGGCACGCTGTCGTAGGCGTCGCTTCCGGCGCGGGCCATCGACCGGACACGATGGGAGCCGACCTCGGTGAGCCTGGGATACGACGCGACCGGCATCCGCCAGCCCTGGTCGTCGGTGAGATGCAGATGAAAGACATTGATCTTGTGCAGGGCGAGGAGGTCCACGTAACGCCGCAGGTACGACGCCGGCTGAAAGTGGCGGGCCACGTCGAGCATCGCGCCGCGCCAGCGGTACCGGGGGACGTCCGTGATCTCCACACAGGGCAGCGACCATCGCACACCTCGCTGCGGCGATGCCGCCAAGGCCTGCGGGGGCAGGAGTTGGCGGATCGTCTGTACTCCGCGCAGCAGGCCGGTGGTCTGTGCGGCGCGCAGCAGTACGGAGTGCGGTCCGACCGTCAGCCCGTAGCCCTCACCGCCCAGTCCGCTCAGGGCCGGATCGAGGGCCAGGACCACGGCTGCGTCCTCGGCGGAGTGCAGTGGCAGGCCGGTGGCCGGGGTGAGCAGGGTGCGCAGCAGCTCGGCGGCGGGTTCGGCACCGCTGCTGATGCGCAGGCAGGTGTCGGGGCCGAGGGTGAAGTGTCCTGCTCTGGCATGGGCCTTGGTGGGGCGGGGGAGCAGGGAGAGGGCCACGGGCGGGGGTGCGGGCACAGCTGTCTCCGGGGGTCGGGTGCGGGACAGGGCGGGGGAGTGTCAGCCCTTGACGGCGCCGGCGGCGAAGCCGGCCGTCACATGGCGCTGGAGCAGCAGGAACACGGCCAGCGCGGGGAGGGCGAAGAGTGTGGAGGCCGCCATGGTGGCGCCCCAGTCCGTGCCGAAGACGTTCTGGAAGGAGGACAGCCATACGGGCAGGGTGCGGCTGTCCTGGTGCTTGATGATCAGGAAGTTGGCGTAGGTGAACTCGTTCCAGGCGGTGATGTAGCCGAACAGTGAGGTGGCCATGAGCCCGGGGGCGAGCAGGGGGAAGGCGATGTGGCGAAAGGCCCTCAGGCGCGTGCAGCCGTCGACCTGTGCCGCCTCCTCCAGCTCCGGTGGGATGGCGGCGATGAAGCCGCGCAGCACCACGATGGTGAAGGGCAGCGTCATCATGAAGTAGAGCAGTGTCAGGGTGGGCAGCCGGTCGAGCATGTTGGTGTCGCGGGAGATGATGTACACCGGGATGATCAGTGCCTCCCACGGTGCCATCTGCGCGATGAACACCATCAGCATGAACTGCCGTCTGCCGCGCCAGCGCATCCGTGCCACGGCGAACGAGGAGCCGAGTGCGACGAGCAGGGAGAGCAGGACGGCGCCCAGGGTCACGAGGATGCTGTTGCGCCAGAACAGTCCGAAGCCGTCGGCGTCGACAGCGGCCCGGAAGTGGTCCAGCGTCCAGGTCCGGGGCAGCAGTTGGGGACTGTCGGACTGGATGTCCCGGCTGGGCTTGAACGCGGTGGCGACCATCCAGTACACGGGGAAGAGGCAGACGACGACGATCACTGCGGCGGCCAGGTGCAGCGGCGTGCGCCGCAGCCGCGGGCGCGCCGTGCTTTTGGAGACGCCTCGCGGGATGCTCATAGAGCCTCGCCCTCCTGGCGGAACATCTGGCGGAAGTAGAAGACGAGCACGCCGGCCAGCATCAGCACGGTGACCATCGAGGCAGCCGAGCCGAGGTCGTAGCGCTGACTCGACAGAGCGGTCTGCACCGCGTAGACGGGCAGGATGGTGGTGGCGTCCCCCGGGCCGCCGTTGGTCATCACCCAGATCTGTACGAACGCCTTGAAGGTCCAGATGACCTCCAGCGAGAACACCAGCATGAAGATCGGCCGGATCATGGGAAACGTGATGGCGCGGAAGATGCGCCGTGCCGAGGCGCCGTCGATGCGTGCCGACTCGTACAGCTCGGTCGGCACGGTGACCAGGGCCGAGTACAGCGTGATGGCCGCGAACGGCACCGACTGCCAGACGATCAGCGCGACCAGGATCGTGAAGGCGGCCGGACCGTGGGCGAACCAGGGGTACCGGTCGAACGACGTGAACCCCACCTGTTGCAAGGCCCAGTTGACGATGCCGAACTCCGAGTGGAACAGCCACTGGAAGACCGTCGTGGCGGCGATCACCGGCGTGGCCCAGGTCAGCACGAGCGCACTGAGCACGGCGATACGGCCCACCCGGCCCAGCCGCTCGATCACCAGGGCGACCAGCGTGGCGAACAGCATGATCAAGGTGACGTTCACGGTCATGAAGAGGAACGTGCGGCGCACGACCTGCCAGAAGTGGGCGTCCGTCAGCAGGGTCGCGTAGTTGCGCAGGCCCACGAACCGGGCGTCCCCTTGGATGAGTTGACGTAGCTGAAAGTCCTGGAGCGAAATCAGCACCGTGCGGAGCAGGGGGTACGCGAGCAGATACAGCATGCCCAGGACCGTGGGGGCGATGAGCAGATAGGGCCAGGCTCCGCTCCCGACGGGCCCTCGCCTGCCCCCGCGGCCGGGCCGGGCCGACCCGTCGGCCGAGCGGGGGAGCGAGGTGGGTGGCGCGCCGGCTTCACGGACGACCGTCACGAGGTCCTCTCCTCTCGGTGTGCGGCGGACCGCGCCGTGCGGCGGGTCCAGGGGCATTGGGTGCGCCGGGGGGCGACGGCGATGACGGCGTGGCTCAGGATCCGGTAGCCATGGCCGCGGTGATCGCTGCGGACGCCTTCGCGGCCTCGGCCTGGGCATCGGCGCCGGTGAGCACGGCGGTCATGTAGTCCTTGATGGGGTTCTTCGCCTCGACGGCGGCCCAGCCGGGGGTGTTGGGTGTCGCCCGGCCGACGGCGGCGCCCACGGCCATCGCGGAAGCGCCCGGGTCGGCGGCGACCGCGTCGGCCAGGGTCGTCTTGTTCGGTACGTAGCTCATGGCCGCGGCGAGCTTGCGCTGCCAGGCGTCACCGGTGAGTTCCTTGATGAACGTGAAGGCGGCGTCCTGTTTGCCCGATGCCGCCGGGATGACGAGGTCGGAACCGCCGATGAACACCGAACCGGGCTGTGCGGCGGTCTTGCCGGGGATCGGAAAGAAGCCCAGTCTGCCCTCGAGTTCGGGATTGTTCGCGATGACGACGTTGGCCCCGCCGGGGGTCGAAATGATCTGCGCCACCTGCCCCTTGGCCATGACCTCGGCCTGCGGGGGCTGCGCCTCGTCGGAGTCCTTGGGGCCCTTGCCGAGAGCCTGCAACCGCTCGTAGAAGTTCATGCCGCGTACGGCCTCAGGACTGTCGAGCGCGCCTTTCCAGGTGTCGCCCGACCGCGTGGCGAGGTCGCCGCCCTCGTCCCAGATGAACCCCGCGAGCGCGTACCACATCTGGCCCGGCAGATAGATGCCTTGTGACCCGCCCGAGTTGAGCTTCTCGGTCGCGGCGATCCACTGGTCGCGGGTCTTGATGGCAGCGGCGTCGACGCCGGCCTTCTTGAACAGGTCGGTGCGGTAGATCACGACCCGGTTGGCCGCGTAGTACGGGATGCCGTACTGCTTGCCCTCGTATGCTCCGGGTTCGGCCAGCCCCTTGAGCCAGTTGCCGCCACCGAGCTCGTCGACCTTGTCGCTGAGGTCGAGCAGGCCGCCGCTCTGCGCGAACTGGGCGACCTGCGTGTTGCCCGTCTCGATCACATCCGGAGCGTCATTGCTCGCGAGGGCGGCGGTCACCTTCTCACCGATTCCGTCCCACTCCTGGATCTGGACCTTCACGTCGATGTCCGCGTGAGCTGCCTCGAAGCCCGCGACGAACTCCTTCTGGAACTGCGCCGAGACGCTGTCGCGCATGAGCCAGACATCGATCGTCGTCCGGCCGTCGGCGGATTCACCGGACGACCCCGAATCGCCGCCGCAGCCACTGAGGCCGCCGGCGATGACCAGCGCGGAAACACCAGCAAGCATGCGGAGCTTCACAGTTCACCCCTGGGAGGAAAGCACCACGCCACCTGACCAGTTGGGTGACTGGTCAGGTGACCTCTTGTTGGTCGATGAAGTTGGCATAGACCAATCGAAGCGTCAACCCTCCGTGCTGGCCTGGGTTTTGATTGAACGATTCACGCCGATCCGCGTCACGGCGGGGCGGTGATGGCTACACTCCATCTGACCAGTACTCGATCAGTGGTAAGAAGTGGTGGACTGGTCAAGTGCAGTCACGAACGGCGGGGCGGGAGCAGCAGCATGAGCGCTGGCGAATCGGGTCCGGTTCTCAAGCGAGAACGCGTCCGGGACCACATCCTCGAACTCATGGAATCGCTCGACCCTGGCGACGCCATCCCTTCCGAGCGGTCCCTGTGCGCCGCACTGCAGGTCTCCAGGCCAACCCTGCGGGCAGCCGTCGACGAACTGGTCGCCGCAGGACTCCTTGTACGTGAGCACGGCCGAGGCATGTTCGTGGCACCGGAGAAGATCACGCAAGAGCTGGTGTCGGACCACCAGGCCATGGTCGTTCCCAGGGCGTCCGGCGTCTGGACCAGCCACTTGCTGGAGTTCACCACCATCGCCGCCGGGGCCAGGGTCGGCCGCAAACTGCACCTGTCACCCGCCGCCGAGATCGTCTACGTGGCGCGGCTACGGCTCGTCGACGGCGTGCCCATGGCCATCGAGCACCTCCACATCCCCGCGGGACTGGTTCCCTCGCTGAGCGCGCAGGAACTGGAAACGGGCGACCTCTACGAGCACCTGCACGACCGCCATGGAGTCCGGGTGAGCGAAGCCGTGCAGACGATAGAGCCCACCGTCGTCAGCCAGGCCGAGGCCAAGATCCTCGGAGTGCCGCACCTGTCGCCGGCGCTCCTGTTCGAGCGCCTCACCAGCGACACCGAGGGCCAGGCCGTCGAGTACGTCCACTCCCTCTACCGCGGGGACCGGTACCGCATCGTCACCCGCCTGACCTTGGGCCGTGCGGCCGGTGATGAGCAAGCGACCCCGGCGCAATCCATCCCGGGCATTCCGCCCGGTGTCTTCCCCCAGCAAGAAGCCGTCGTTCTCACGGCTCAGGGCGACGTCCACGCCGACCGGTGACCGGTGACCGGTGACCGGGAGAACGGAGGGCGGAGACAACTCATGGCCGACGTGTCAGGTGTCAGACGTCAGGCGTCAGGAGGAGCGGGTCAGCCGGGAGGGTGACCCTGTCGTCTGACTGCCCTCGTTCCCCAGGGTCAGGGTGTTGGCGCCGGTCTTCGACAGGGTGTAGAGGTTGCCTCGCGCGCACAGCACGCCGGCCGACGGATCCGTAGGTGCGCTCGTGACCGCCTCGAAGACCATCGACGTTCCATGCGTCTCCCGCAGACGCAGCGTCTCGGTGCATCCCAGGTCCCGGCCTGTGCCGTCCTCGGTCACGTGGCTGATCTGTCTGCCCACGATCTCGCCCCGGTTCGCAGCGTGGAGCGTGACGGTCACGGCCACCCGGGTCGTGCGCGCGTTGACGAGGCCGTCGCCGGCGGCGCTGCCGGGTCCGGTGCCCTTCCACGTGCCCACCCATGACGCGGGCAGGGCATCGCCGGCAGCGGTGCGGGTCGGAGAGACGGACGCGGGCGGGGCCGTACGACCGTTCCCACCCGCCGCATCATCAGTGCCGCCGGGCCAGGCCAGCGCCGTGACGACGGCCGCGGTCACCGCCGTGCCCGCGGCCACGGCGGCCGTCCATGCCCGCGCCGACGGCCGGCCGGGTGCGGAACCGGGCCCGGACGCGGCGAGGGGCACGGCGCCGGGGCCGGGAACGGGACCCGACGGGAGGGCGAGGGGAGGGCCGTACGCAGTCGGTGGCCCGAACCCGGTCTGTGGTGCGGGGTTCGGCGCCGGTTGTGACTCAGGGGGTACGGGCGCCGAGTGTTCCAGCAGCGCCGCCAGCTCGGTTTCCCGTGCGGCGATGTCCGCCTCCAGACCCGGCGGCCGAGCCGAGGACCAGCCGCCCGGCCCGGCGTTGAGCCTCTGCAGCAACTCGTCCGCGGTGGGGCGGTCCCGCGGTGACTTCTCCAGGCAGGCGGTCAGCATGGGTGCGAGCGGCTCCGGCACACCGTCGAGCGCGGGCTCCTCGTGTGCGATGCGGTAGAGCAGTTGGGCGGCGGAGGGATCCTCGCCCGGGTGCAGAAAGGGCCCGTTCCCGGTGGCGGCATACACGAGGGCCGCGCCCAGCGAGAAGATGTCGCCGGGCTCGGCCGATATTCCCCCGGTGATCTGCTCGGGTGCCATGTAACCGGGGGAGCCGATGACACCGCCGGTCCGGGTGTGCCGGGTGTCGTCCGCGGCCCGGGCGATTCCGAAGTCGATGAGCAGCGGATGGCGGCGGGCGAGCAGCACGTTGGACGGCTTCACGTCGCGGTGCGCGAGCCCCGCCCGGTGCACGGCCCGCAGCCCCTCGGCGAGTTCCGCCGCCAGCGCCCGGACGGCGGTCTCGGGCAGCGGGCCGGCGCAAGCCACCCAGTCCGCGAGGGAAGGGGCGGCCACGTACTCCGTGGCCAGCCATTGCGGACGGTGCCCCGCGGGGCTGTAATCCACGACCGACACGGTCCACGGGGAGCGCACCTGGTCGCTGCTGGCGATCTCGCGGGCGAACCGCAGCTCGAACCCGGGGTCGAGGCCGAACTCGGTGCGTACGGTTTTCAGGGCCAGCGGACGGCCCGACGCGGTGCGGGAGAGGAACACCTGCCCCATACCGCCGACGCCGAGTCTCGCCAACAGGGGGTAGCCGCCGATGGCCGGCGGATCGGTCGGATCCAGACGTCTCATGAAACTCTCCGGGCGCTGCTCGGGCCGCAGGGACGGTAAACCGTGGCTGCGGGGGACGGGCACCGTCCGTGATACACGCGGGCCGTTCCTGCACGCGATGCATTCATATCAGTTCATATCCTGAGCGCGTGGCGGGGCGGGACCGTACGGGCTGCCGGCCCCAGCCGTCACCATCACTGCGCTCACATGTTCGGTCGCACCCCCCAGGAGCCTCACATGTCCGACAGTGCCCCCGAACCCCGTCCTGTCAACGCAGAGGCAGTCCCCCTGGGTACCGGTACCCGCCGATGGCTCTTCCGCCCGCCGCGGCGCCACGGCGAGGTCGACACCGGTCGCAGCGTCAGCTTCCTGGAGCTCTTCTACGACCTCGTCTACGTCGTGTTGGTCGGGCAGGCGGCCCACACCCTCGCCGAGGACTTCTCCTGGCGAGGCACGGCAACATTCGCCGTGGTCTTCGGGCTGATCTGGATCGCCTGGCTGAACGGCACGCTCTTCTACGAACTGCACGGCCGCGAGGACGGTCACACCCGCTCGCTGATCTTCGTGCAGATGCTGCTGCTGTCCCTCATGGCGGTCTACGTCGGCCACGCCGACGGCGACGACGGCCGCACCCTGGCGGCCCTGTACGCACTGCTGCTGGCCCTGCTGTCCTACCAGTGGTACTCCGTGTACCGACAGGACGAACCGGAGCTGCGCAGGACGCCCCGCCGCTATCTGATCGTCATGGTCGCGGGCATCATCGCGATCGCGGCTTCGGTACCTCTGTCGGCCGACGCCCGTCTCGCCGTTTGGGCGGTGTTCGTTGTCGCGTGGTGCAGCGTTGAGTGCGTCATTCTCATCTCCTGGCGCAGAACGCCGAGTTATACCGTCGTGACCCAGCCCATGGTCGAACGCTTCGGACTGTTCATCATCATCGTGCTCGGCGAAGTCGTCATCGGTGTCGTGAACGGTCTGACGGACACCGAACGCAGCGCACTCGTCACCACGACGGGCCTGCTCGGGCTCGCCATCGGCTTCGGGTTCTGGTGGAACTACGCCGACTTGGTGTCCCGACGGCTGCCTCGCGAGTCCGGCCACTCCCTCGCGACCTGGATCTTCACTCACCTGCCGATGGCCATGGCCGTGGCGGCAGCCGGAGCGGGCATGGTCGGGCTCGTGGAGCACGCCACGGATCACCGGACACCAGTCGCCCTGAGCTGGCTGATGGGCGGGTCCGTAGCCGTCATGCTGATCACCACCGTGGTGCTTCTGCCTACGCTCGCGGACTACGACCGACTCCCCTCGGTCTACAAGTCGGTGCAAGCCGTGCTCGTCACGGCGGCCGTCGGCGCCCTGCTCGTCGGCTGGTCCCGCCCCGCCCCCTGGCTCCTGGCCCTCATCTTGTTGCTCCTCCTCTCCGCGACCTGGGTCTTCGCATTCGTGCGGTGGCTGAGACAGGGCTCCCTGATCAACGAGAGAACAGCCGACTGACGCCGAGTGGAGGCAGTCCCAGGTCGGCCATCGGGGTCCCCGCTTGTATCGAGTGTTTGACACAAGATTCCGACCCAGGGCATCTTGTACTCACCGATTGGTACAAGTGTCCTGGGGGATCTCCACGTGCTCGACACCGTCCCGCTCCAGTCCCGGCTCCTCGACCACGCCGACCACTACGCCCGCTGGTCCGGCCTGGCCATCGGTATCGTCGCCGCACAGCAGTTGGTCACGATGGAGAGCGGTGACATCGCGATCCCCCTCGTGTTCGCCATCACGGCTTTCGGCTTGTGCGCGGTGGGCGGTGTCCTGCTCGGCGACGCCCTGACGCTCGGCCCCCAGGAAGCGGTCCGCACCGCGAGTCTCGCCCCGCGTCTGGTCAGAAACCACGTGCCGCCCCGTATGGCGCCGCTGCTTCTACTGCAGGCAGCCTCCCTCGTCGGTCTGTTGGTCATGGGTGCCGTCACGGCTTCCGCCGGCCCCGACCGGACAGGCGGAGCGGGGCGTGTCATGACCGTCGCCTGCGAAGGGCTGACCGCGTCCCTCGGCCCCTGGCCCGGCCTCTACTACAGCGGCCCGATGTTCGCCGCCCTCGCGGTCGGAACCCCCGCCTGCGTCTGGGCCCTGCGCCGTATCGCCCACGGGCCGGGCGACTACCAGCAGCGCCGCGACCGCGCGTGGGCGATCACGGGAGCCTGGGGGCTGCTGGTGTCGAGTCAGGTCCTGCTCGTCGTTCTCATGCTGCTCATCGCGCTCACGGAAACGGCCTGCGCGGGCCCGCTCGGCGCCGCCACCATCGTGGTGATCTGTCCCCTGGGACTGCTGAGCCTGTTCACGTTCGGGTGGTCCCTGGTAACCGTGGTGGCACCGCGGGCGGTTGACGACGAGGTGGCATACGAGGGGAGGTTCCACGATGAGTGACCGCACCGTGCGCGTCGACACCACCAGCCAGGTGCCGCCGTACGAGCAGATCCGTGCCCAGTTGGCCGCGCTCATTCGCACCGGCGGGCTGGTCGAGGGCGAGCGCCTGCCGACCGTGCGCCAGCTCGCTGCCGACCTCGGTCTGGCGCCGGGCACCGTGGCCCGCGCCTACCGAGAGCTGGAGGCGGTGGAACTGATCCGCACCCGCCGTGGCGCGGGAACGCGGGTGGCGGCGCTCCCGTCCGGGCCGCACGCGCACGACGCCCCCCAACTCGGAACTCTGGCCCGGGACTTCACCTCCGCCGCCCGAGCGCTCGGAGCCGACACCGAGGACATCCTCACCGCCGTCCGCAACGCCCTGAACTCGGAACCCGCCTCCTCCTCGGCCACCGTCGACAGCGGCACGGGCGGCCACAGGTCGACGGAGGCGTCGGCGCAAGTCACAGGCGTGAGGCACAGGCGTGAGGCGCAGGCTTGAGCGGCGGCAGTCGCTCTCCTCCGCCTCGCATGCCGGCGCGCTGGACTTGCCGGCAGTCGTTACGCCGGGTCGATACGGAAGACGCTGCCGCCAATGGCGAGCACGTACAGTTCGGCATTGCCGCCCTGCGCGAAGGAGATGACCTCGCCGCCGTTGACTCCGAGGTCGTTCACGGCTGTCACCTTGCCGTCCTTCAACTGCAGTGAGCGGATGGTGCCGTCGCAGTAGTCGCTGTACACGTACTGGCCCTTGAGGTTCGGGATCGCCTTGCCCCGGTAGACGTAGCCGCCGGTCACCGAGCAGCCGAAGTTGGTGCGGTCGTACTCGTGGACCGGCGGCACATGGTTCGCGGGTTCCGTGCCGCCACGGAAGGGGTGGGTGCCCTCCATCTCGGCCCAGCCGTAGTTCTCGCCGCCCTTGCTGCTCGCCGGGGCCCAGTCGATCTCCTCCCAGTCGTTCTGGCCGACGTCACCGATGAACAGGTCGCCCGTGCCCGAGTCGAAGGAGAACCGCCACGGGTTGCGCAGTCCGTACGCCCAGATCTCGTCCTTCGCGTTCGGGTCGTCCACGAACGGGTTGTCCGGCGGGATCGCGTACGGCTTTCCGCCCCTCGGGTCGATCCTCAGGAGCTTGCCGAGCAGTGTGTCGAGGTTCTGCCCGTTGCCGTGCGGGTCGCCGCCCGAGCCGCCGTCGCCGAGCGCGATGTAGAGGTAGCCGTCGGGGCCGATCTTGATATCGCCGCCGTTGTGGTTCGCGTAGGGCTGGGTCTGGGTGATGACCGTACGCCGGGTCTGCGGCTGGATCTTGCCGTTCCGTACGGCGAACTCGTCCACGGTGCTGGTGCCTTCGAGGTTCGTGAACGAGATGTAGAAGTGCGCGAACCACCTGTCGAAGGCGATGCCCAGCAGCCCGCGTTCGCCGTCGGTGGTGGTCTCGGCGGATATGTCGAGGACGGGCTTACTGAGCCCGTTGCTGTCCAGGACCCTTACCGTGCCCGGGCGTTCGGCGATCCAGAGCTTCCCGCCGGGACCGGCGGCGCCTGCCGTCGGATTCTGGGCTGTGGCCACGTTCTTGAGGGTGACCTTCGCCGCCTCCCGCGGGGCGGTGGGCTCGTCGGCCGACGCCGCGGTCAGGGCGAGGGAAGCGACAAGACAGATGGTGCCGATGATCGCCGTGCTTCTTGTGCGAACTCTCACCGAGATCCTCCTGGAGGCGGTGAATCGGCAGGTCGCGCGGCTGCTGGGGCATGTTGTGGGGTACCGCTCGCGCCAGCACGCAACCTGGTGGGGGGTGTGGGGAGAGAGGAACGGTCTGCTACCGGCCGACTATGGATGAGGATACTGGGACAGCGCTGCTTGGTATAGACCAGCCGTGGCAGAAGCTGTCGCTGAGGTTCTTGGCGGTGTCCCGATTGGTGGGCCGTGATGTCGCTGAACAGATGGACGACTGCTTGACCATCTTGCCTCGGCGACAGAGCCGGCACGAAGGCGCGCCTGCGAGCCCCGTAGGCGCGCCCCCGTTCTTCGCGGTTCCGGTGACTTCAGTTCAGCGGTTCCACCCAGATGTTGCGGTAGCGCACCTTGTTGCCGTGGTCCTGGAGGCGGATGGCCCCGGCTGACGGTCCCTCCGGCTGTCCGCCCCCGGTCGGGCCGTCGATCGCGATGTCGTCGTGGATCTTCTTGCCGTTCCAGACGACGGTGACCCGCGTCTCGGCCGTCTTGGTGCCGTCGGCGTCGTAGCGGGCGGCTCGGAAGGTGATGTCGTAGGTCTGCCAGGTCTCCGGTGCCGTGGCCGCGTTGACGTCCGGCGCCTTCTTCAGATAGATCGCTCCGGCTTCGTCGGTGTCGAGCGTCGTGTCACCGAAGGAGTCGAGGATCTGCAGCTCGTATCGGTCCTGGAGGTAGACGCCGCTGTTGCCGCGGTCCTGACCGGTCACGTCGTCCGGCAGGAGCGGGACACGGAACTCCGCATGCAGCTTGAAGTCCTGGTAGGCCTCCTTGGTACGGAGGTCGCCGCAACACACCTCCATCGACTGCTCGTCGGTCAGCGGCCATTCCACGGACCGTCCGTCCGTGTGCTGCCACTGACTGCGGGATGCCGCGGTGCCGTCGAAGAGGGTGACCCGGGCGCCGTGCGGACGGACGGTGATCAGGTCCAGATTGACGTGGCCGGAGTCGCCCGAGTCGAAGCGGTACGCGATGGTGTTCTTCCCCGCGCGCAGCGTGAGCCGCTCGGTCCGGGTCGACCACGTGTCCCAGTTGCCCGTCGAGGCGAGCTCGGTCTGTCTCAGCTTCTGCCCGTTGGCGTACAGGGAGAGAGACTTGGTGCCCTGGAAGGGGTTGGGCCCGTTGGAGTAGCGCAGGTTCACGTCGTAGTCACCCGCTTTCGGGACGGTGACGTCGAACGTGGTGGCCGCCTTGCCCTCGGTGCCGTAGCTGTCGACGAAGCCGCTGCCCGAGTAGCCCGTGTGGTCGGTGTTGACTCCGGCCGTCCCGGTCAGCCGCGCCTCCTCGGCCTCGTACAGCGTCGCGGGGGGCGGCTGCTTCCCCGGCAGTGCGTTGAGCGTGTACCAGGCCTCCGTGCTCCACAGCGCCTCACCGGACGCCGACGCGAACGGGCGTGGTGACCGGACGTGTACGACGCGGCCCGGCTTGAGCCCGTCGAGGCGCAGCGAGACCGTCCTCCCGTCGTCGGCGAGGGTCGCCGAGCGGACGTTCAGCCGCTCCTCGGCGATCTTCGGTCCTCCGTAGTCGGACGTGGGGGCGTAGCGCCACTGTTCGGCCTGGTAGCTGGAGGCAAGCTTCTCCGCGGTTGCCTCGGACAGCGGCTGCGTGTACTCCAGGTCGAAGCCACCGGGGACGGCACGCATCTCCTTGATGTCGAAGGTGTCGCCGCCCTTGGGTGTCAGCTTCTGCAGGCCGAACTTCAGTTTCCCTTCCTGGCCCCAGTTGCCGTCGGCGCCGAGCCCGCCCGCGTAGACCGCGCCATCGGGGCCCATGGTGATGCGGTTGACGCCGGCTTCGAGTCCTTGCGTATAGCGGAACACGGCGCCCTGGTACTGGCCCTTCACCTTCTCCAGATAGGCACGCTGGAGCCCGCCGTAGGTGACGTCACCCAGGAGCATCTGCCCGGCGAACCGGCCCTTGGCCAAGTACAGCGGTGTGCTGGGGGAGTTGGCGATCTCGTTCTGCGGCAGCCACAGCACCGGTTCGGTCACCGACCGGTCGTCGAAGGGGCCCGAGGGGTCGGTGTAGTGGTTGAAGAAGCGGTCCTGCTTGATGTGGACGAGCTTGGACGCGGGCAGCCAGCCGCCTTGGTTGTCAGTGGTGAAGATGTCGCCGCCGGGGCCCCAGCCGATGCCGTTGGGGGTGCGCAGGCCGCCTGCGATCGGCTGGATCTTCCCGGTCTTCCTGCTGATCTTGTACGTGGTCCCGCGGCCGGGTGCCGGCTGCGGAGTCGTGGTCGCGCCGCCGTAGTTGATGGCGACGGACAGATTCACGTAGAAGTGGCCGTCGCGGTAGAGCAGCCCGAAGGCGAACTCGTGGAAGTTGCCGCCGTACGGCCAGGTGGCGACGGTGCGGTACTCGTCGGTGACCAAGTCCTGGTCGGTGTCGACCAGTTGAGTAAGCTCGTGCTTCTGCGACACATACAGCGAGCCGTCGACGTACTTGATGCCCATGGGCTCGCGCAGCCCGCTCGCCACCTTCTTCACGGTCACCTTTTCGCGACTCGTGTCGCCGGTGACGTTGTCGAGAAGGTACGCCTCGCCCGTGGTGGTCTGTGAGCCGCCCCAGGTGGTGATGGCCAGGCGTCCGTCGGGCAGCCAGTCCATGCCGGTGACCTGGGGCTCGAAGCCGTCCGGGCGGAGGTCGGTGAGGGTGAGGTCGGGGCGTACGTCGGTCAGCGGCAGACCGTCGCCCGGGCTGTCTGCTCCCGACTCGCACTCCTTGCGTCCCGGGGCGGTGACCCGCACCACCCCGGCGTCCGTGCTCAGCGCCTCGCTCGGCACGGTGGTGAAGTCGTTCGCGGACGGGGGCTTCCACGCCAGCGCGAGGCTCTGCTCGCCGCCCCGTTCGAAGTAGTCGATGTGGAACGGATGTGATCCGGCGCCGAGTTGGACGGATCCGTCCTTCGGCTCGGCCCCGTGCAGTCCGTCGTGGTCGATGACCGTCCGGTCGTCGATGGTCAGTCGCGAGCCGTCATCGCTGGTCAGGCGGAAGGTGTAGGACCCGTCGTCCGGAATGACGAGGTAGCCGGACACCTCGGCCGAGAAGTTGTCGGCGAAGCCGCCGAAGTCGCCGGTCGTGGACCAGTCCACGGTCGGCATCAGCTTGTCGTGGTTGGGGGTCTGACCCGGCTTGAGCGTGCACAGCTTGCTGAGCGGTACCTGGGTGTCGAACACCCGCAGGGTCACTCCCGGTTCCTGGGGCGGGATGTCATCGGGCGCGGCGGCGGACGGGGGCGCCGTCCACACGCCCCCGACGAGGAAGGTTCCGAGAAGCAGGGGGGCGAGCCGTCTTCGGGCGCGGCGGAACAACCGTGGATGCATCGGTCCTCCAGAAACGGACCGGAGGCCGCCGGATTGCACTCCGGTCGAGATACCACTGCGCGGGGAGCGCGCAGAGGTGGTACTCGTGCGGTTGCGCCGCCACCGTAGGGGACTTTTGCCGAGCGCGTCCACACTTTGTCATCAGCCGACTCAAAGTCCGATAGGTGAAGGGGCCCGCACCGGACGGGTCGGCCGATGCAGACTGTGTCTGCCGTTCGCCCGCGGTGCGCGCGGTGGCCCTGGTCGTGCGCAGACACGACGGAGATCCGATGGAACGACGTCAACTGGAGTACTTCACCGCGGTCGTCGAACACGGCGGATTCACGGCCGCGGCCAACGCGCTTCACGTGGCGCAGCCCTCGCTGTCGCACGCGATCCGCACTCTGGAGCGCGAATGCGGCGGGAAACTGTTTCACCGGCTCGCGCAGGGCGTCTGTCTCACCGCGGCCGGTGAGGCGCCGGTGCGGCCGGCGCGACAGGTCCTGCGCGACCTGTCACGGCGACCTCCTGGCGCGGGAAGTGCTCGGGCTCGGCGGCGGCCGGCTCGACATCGTTGCGCAGACGACCCTGTCGGTCGCCCCCTGGGAGACATGCTGGGCCGCTTCCGTCGCGCGCATCCGAAGGTCAGTGTGTGCGTGGTCGATCCGCAACGGGGGCCTACCGGTTTCGCGAAATCCGGCAGCCCGGCCTATGACTTGGTGAAGAACACGGTGAAGGCATGGCTCGGGTAGCCCGTGCGGACGGGGCTCCGAGCCGGGCAATCCTTTCCACAACATGCTGATCCACAACGGGACATGAGCATCGGAGGCCCCCTGCTAAGGTGCGCCGATGTCATCGATCAGGAAGTTCCAGGTCACCTTCGACTGCGCAGAACCTGAGCGTGTCGCTCGCTTTTGGTGCGAGGTGCTGGGGTACGTCGTACCGCCGCCGCCGGAGGGGTTCGCCACTTGGGACGATTTCAACCGCTCCCTTCCTCCTGAGGATCGGGGTTCATGGGCAGCCTGCAGTGATCCCTCAGGTGTCGGCCCGCGACTGTTCTTTCAGCGCGTTCCTGAAGGGAAGGTCGTCAAGAATCGGGTTCACCTCGACGTGCGGGTCGGTACCGGGCTCGTGGGTGAAGAGCGCCTCGCCGCGCTTGAGGCCGAGTGTGCACGCCTGGTCCCGCTCGGCGCGGTACGCGTGCAGCTGCTGCCTGCCGATGACGAAAACGAGTCGTGCATCGTGATGCAGGACGTAGAGGGCAACGAGTTCTGTCTCGACTGAGCACCCCAGGGCCGCGCGGACGGTGCAGGTGCGGGCGCCGGCTGCCCGCCGATCAGAAATCAAAGGCTTGGGTGAATGGCTATTCACCAGCTATGGTGAATAGCCATTCACCCGCTGCCTCGCCAGGCGCTGCCCGCTGGAGTGCCGATGGATCAGACCGCCGCGATACGCAAGCCGCCCCGTGTGAGCACCCTCCGGGACCGGCTCACCGTGCCGGTGCTCGCGTTCGGCGGCATCCTCATGGCCCTCATGCAGACCGTGGTCGTTCCCCTGCTGCCCGACCTGCCCCGGCTGACCGGCGCCTCGGCGGGCACGGTCTCGTGGATGGTCACGGCCACTCTGCTCTCCGGCGCCGTCCTCACCCCGGTGCTGGGTCGGGCCGGCGACATGTACGGCAAGCGGCGGGTCCTGACGTCGGCTCTCGGGCTGATGACCCTGGGCTCGGTCGTGTGTGCTCTGACCTCCGACATCGGTGTGCTGATCGCCGCCCGGACGCTGTCCGGAGCGGCCGCGGCGGTCGTCCCGCTGTCCATCAGCATCCTGCGCGACGAGCTACCGCCTGAGCGCCGGGGATCGGCCGTGGCGCTGATGAGTGCCACCGTCGGCATCGGCGCCGCGCTGGGCCTGCCGCTGGCAGCCGTGATCGTGCAGTACGCGAACTGGCACACCATGTTCTGGGTGACCAGCGCCCTCGGCGTGGCGGGCGTGACGCTGGTCCGGTGGGCGGTGCGGGAATCACCGGTGCGACAGCCGGGCCGGTTCGACGTTTCCGGCACGGTCGGCCTGGCCGTCGGGCTGGTGTGCCTGCTGCTGGGTGTGTCCCAGGGTGGGCAGTGGGGCTGGGGCAGCGCGCGGGTCGTAGGCCTGTTCGCCGGAGCCGTAGTGGTGCTCGCCCTGTGGTGCAGGCAGCAGCTGCGGACGAAGGAGCCGCTGGTGGACCTGCGTCTGGTGGCCGAGCCCAGGGTCGGCCTGTCCCATGTGGCTGCCCTGCTTGCCGGTTTCGCGTTCTACGCCAACACTCTGGTCACCGCTCAGCTGGTGCAGGCCCCCAAGGCCACCGGGTACGGACTGGGGCTGTCCATCGTCGCCACCGGCCTGTGCCTGCTGCCCAGCGGTGTCGTCATGCTCCTGCTGTCGCCCGTCTCCGCCCGGATCTCCGCCGCGCGCGGCCCGCGTGTCACGCTCGCGCTCGGGGCCGCAGTGATCGCCGCCGGTTACGCGGTCCGTATCGCCGACAGCCGCGACCTGTGGATGATCATCACGGGGGCCACGATCGTGGCCATCGGGACCACCCTCGCCTACTCGGCGCTGCCCACGCTCATCCTGCGAGCCGTGCCGGCCGATCAGACCGCCTCCGCCAACGGCGTCAACGTCCTGATGCGCACGATCGGCCAGGCCGGGTCCAGCGCGGCCGTGGCCGCCGTCCTCGTGCACCACACCGGCGTGGTCGGGGGAGCGCCGGTGCCGACCCTGCACGGCTACCAGCTGTCCTTCGTGACAGCGGGCGTGGTCGCCCTCGGGGCCGCGGCTGCGGCACTGTGCATCCCCGGCGACCGGGTGCAGGCGGGCACGGACGGGCCGAAGGGAACCGGCGACCGCACCCGGGGCGCGCGCGACGACGTGATGGAGGGAGCATGAGTGCCGTGAGCACTCCACCCGTCTCGCCCGTACCGGCCCGCAGGGACGCCGAGTCGACCAGGGCGGTCATCCTCAGGGCGGCCCGCTACCTGCTGGCCCGGCACGCACACGCCGACATCACACTCAAGGCCGTCGCCGACCGCGCCGGGGTGAGCCCGCCGCTGATCCTGAAGTACTTCGGCAACAAGGACACGCTGTTCGCCCAGGTCATGTCCTTCGAGGCCGACGCCGACGCCCTGCTGGCCGCACCCCTCCCGGAGCTCGGCCCGCACATGGTCCGGCACGTGCTGGTCAGCCAGTCCGAGCAGGGCGCCGACCCGGTGCTGCGGATCGTCTTCGCGCCTTTGCACGGTGAGCAGGGCGACATCCTGCGGGCCAACTTCCGCACCCAGGTCACCGATCGCATCACCGCCCGCCTCACCGGCCCCGACGCGGGCCTGCGCGCCGAACTGGCCGTTGCCACCCTGCTGGGCCTTGGCGTGATGTACGGCATCGCCCGCGGCACCGAGGTGCGTGCGAGCACAGTCGACGCCTTGGTCGACCGGTACGCACCGGCGGTTCAGGCGTATCTCACACCCTGAGCGCCGCTGCGGAGGGTGCGATCGAGGAGGGGCAGCAGACGGTCCCAATGGCGCTGCAGCCCGCCGGGGTTGAAGGCGTCGGTGTCGGACATGGTGAAGCCGTGGACGGTGCCGGGGTAGATCTCGGACGTGTAGCCGACGCCCGCGGCGTCCAGGGCTCGGTTGAGCTCGCCGAGCGCCTCGGGCGTCACGTCGGTCTCGGCGTGGCCGAGGTGGACCTGGGCGGTGAGCGTCGAGAGGAAGCGGCGCAGGCTGTCGGGGCCGCCGGCGCCCACGGGGCCGTGGAATCCGGCGACAGCGGCCACCAGGCCGGGGTGGGCCGCGGCGGTGCGCATCGCCAGGAGGCCGCCTATGCAGTAGCCGGTCACCGCGACCGGCCCGGCGGCCACCTCGGGCTGGGCGGTGAGGAACCCGAGGTAGGCATCTGCGTCGCTCAGGACACGTTCGGCGGTGTGCGCCTCGATCAAAGGCATCAGCTGGGCGAAGACCGCAGGCCGGGCCTCTTCTCCGATGTACTCGGGAAGCTCGATCACCGGTGCCGGTCCGTGCCGGTAGAAGAAGTTGGGGACGAGCACGTAGTACCCGTGCCCGGCCAGTTCGCAGGCCATATCCCGCAGCACAGGCCGGATGCCGAAGCCGTCCGCGTACATCAGCACCCCTGGGTGCCGCTGGCCACGGTCGGGGAAGGCGGCGAAGGCGTCGGCCCGGCCGTCCGCGGTGGGAATGTGCAACGTCTTGGTGAGCATGAGTTCTCCTGTCGTGGTCGACGTGTCGGGCTGAGATCAACACGACAGGAGGCGGAGCCCGCGCGGCAGCACCGGACACCCGAACCAACAGGGGGCCGACAGCGGCCCGTACGGCGCTCAGAGGAGCGCCGGGTCACCAATCCGTGTGTGGCGCAAGGCCGTCCCGGTAGTCATCGCGGCACAACGTAGCCCACCTGACAGGGGTGATGCCAGCCCTCCCGGGCCACAGCGCTGTTCGCGGCAGGACCGCCGGATTCCGCTCTGAGCGGGTCGAGTTGCCACACCTGTCAACCGGCTCGGCGTGCCCCGAGTGCGGCTGCCACCCCGGGCCACGAGGACCGTCGAGCCGCCTCTGACCGGTGGCCCTCGCGAAGGGTTGAATGGCGTGCCAATAGTGTGACGGCATGCCTGACATGTTGAGTTCCGGGAGAACCCGCGCCGCGCTTGCCACATCCGCGCGCGTATCGGTCGAGTTGCTGTTGGTGTTCGTGGCGGTTGCGGTGACTCTGTGGGGCCTGGCCCGGATGTGGTCGGTCGTGTGGCCGGTGATCATTGCCCTGTTCCTCACGACACTGACCTGGCCGCTGACCCGTGCGCTGCGGCGGCGCGGGTGGCCTTCGGCGCTGGCCGCGTTGCTGGTGACCCTGCTGTTCCTCCTGGTCGTCATCGGCATCGTCGCGCTGATCGCGGTTCCGGTGGCCTCCCAGTCCGGCGAGTTGAGCGACGGTGTGGTCGAGGGCATCAAGAAGGTGCGCGAGTGGGCCGCGGGGCCACCGCTGAACATCGGCGACGACCAGATCACGACTGCCCTGGACACCGCGGTCGCCCGCGTCCAGGGCAGCGTCGGCAGCCTGGTCAACACCGTCGCAACGGGAGTGGCCACCACACTCAGCGGCTTGGTCACGGCCATCCTGGCGCTCTTCCTGATGTTCTTCTTCCTCAAGGACGGCCCGCGATTTCTGCCGTGGCTCGCCCGCCAGTTGCCCGGCCGACTCGCGAACGACGTTCCGGTCCTGGCCGAGCGCGCCTGGGACACCTTGGGCGCGTTCATGCGGTCTCAGGCGCTCGTCGGCATGCTCGACGCTGTCTTCATCGGCCTCGGCCTGTGGATCCTGGACGTACCGCTGGTGCTGCCCCTGACAGTGCTGACCTTCGTCGCCGCCTTCGTGCCGATCGTGGGCGCGGTGTTCGCCGGTTTCGTCGCATGCCTCATCGCGTTGGTGTCGAACGGCCCGACGGACGCCCTGATCGTGCTGGCGATCATCCTCGTGGTGCAGCAACTTGAGGGCAACGTCTTCCAGCCCATGATCCAGAGCCGTGGGCTCGGCCTGCACGGGGCCGTGATTCTGCTGGCGGTGACGTTGGGCGGCAGTCTGGCCGGCATCGTGGGCAGTCTTCTTGCCGTACCGGTCACCGCACTGATCGCGGTGATCTGGAACTACCTGCGGGAGCAGCTCACCGACCCGCCGCAGGAGCCGGAGGCCGACAAAGCGCCGGCCGGTGTCACTGTCCCGGAGGTGTGACGCAGTGCGAGGAGCGCCACCGACAGCCGCCACTCGGCCGACCATCTCGTGAAGAACGTCGTCGACGGGGGGCCCGGTGGCCCCGGCCCGCCCCAGGCGCGGACCGGCTCCGTCACCGGTCAGCCACTGCCCGGCAGCGATCCGGTGCGAGTTCCCGCGGTCTGCTCGCCCTCACGCGGCGAGGCCTGGTGCTCGGCGCGGGTGACGAAGTAATCGGCATCCTTCGGCCGCTGGGCCCCCGGGCGTGGACGCGGCGCAGGCACGAGATGGGGAATGTGCTTGGAGCAGTGCACGTACGCCTCCTCCACCGTGATGTGCACCCAGAATTCGGGCCTGCGTCCAGGAGCGGTGTCCACCGGAAGGCGGGGGTAGGCTCGCCGCTGCTCCTCGTCCCCGTGGAGCCGAGCTGCGCCATTGACGTGCAGACCGATGTGGTCATGGGCGAAGTCGACGAAGAGCAGGCCGATATGCGGGTTCTCAGTGATGTTTCCCGCGCTGGCGAGTACCCCGTTCCCACGGTACTCGGGGTAGGTGAGAGTGCCGTCGTCAAGCACGGTGACGAACCCCGGGGGACCGGCGCGGAAGGTGACGTCGCAGGCTCCGCCGGCGTCCGACGTGGACAGGAACGCCATGGTCTGGCGACCTATGAAGTCCGCCATCTCCGGTGTCAGACGGTCCTGCACCTGGCGGTCGTAGAACGTGGCGGCCTGGCCTGCCGTCCCGAGTAGGTGCTGCAGGCGGCGCTCGCCGACGGAACCGGTGGACTCGTGGGGGTGGTTCACGGAACGCGCTGCCTTCCTGTTGCCTGCAACTGGGCGTGGAGCCACGGCACTCTAACGCTGGATGGAGCACGGTGTCGTCGTCGGCACAGGTATCCGACTGCGTAGGCGGCGAAGCCGGCAGGGGCGCGACCGTCGGCGTGGCGCTCGGGAAGAACCGTCCCGATCGCGTCGGGACGGTTCTCGGGGCGGCGGCCGGCGATGAACGGGCGGGGCGGCGTCTTCGCCGCCCCGCCCTGCTGGGTGTGCCGGTCAGCGGACCGTCCGCGCCGCCTTCTCGATGATGTCGGTGACGGCGTCCGGGTGGGACACGCTCACAGCGTGGGAGGACTCGATTTCCTTCATGTGAGCATGGGCGCGCTCGGCCATGAAGACCTGAGCATCGCGGGGGATGATCCGGTCATTTGAGCCCACCAGAGCCCAGGAAGGGATGGTCTTCCAGGCGGGCTCACCGGACGGTTCGTTCAGGGCGGTGCCGGTCCCCGGACGCTGGGTGACCGCCATGAGGGCAGCGGTGTCCGCGGGAACATCGGCACCGAACACCTGGTGGAACCTGGACTGGTCGATGGAGAAGTCGAAGTCCTTGGAGCCGTCGGGGTTGGTGATCGGGACGGGACGCAGAACGTCGCCGATGACGCTGCCCTCGAACTTGCTGACCAGCTCGTTGGAGCTCTCGCCCTTCTCGGGGAGGAAGCCGTCGGCGTACACCAGTGCCTTGACGTTGTCGGAGCCGTAGGCGGCGTTGCTGATCACCGCCCCACCGTAGGAGTGCCCGACAAGGACCACCGGCCCGTCGATGCCGGCCAGCAGGTTCTTGACGGAGGCGGCGTCGCCGCTGAGGCTGCGCAACGGGTTGGCCGCGGCGATCACCGGGTAGCCGTCCTGCTTCAGTTGTTTGATGACGCCGTTCCAGCTGGAGGAGTCGGCGAACGCGCCGTGCACGAGCACGACGGTCGGCTTGGCGCCCTTCGAAGGGGTGCCATCGGAGGCGCTCGCCGGACCGACCGACGTGGCGAAGAGGGCGGTGGCGACCGTGGCGGTGGCCATGACGGTGAGAGGCATGCGGGCACGGCGAAGACGCGAATGACGGGACATGAGGGGCCCTTTCGAGGCAGAGGATTTAGCTACATCTGGACATATAGCCATATAGACATAAAGACGTAGCTGCGGTACGGCAGGGTGTTGCTCGACGATCAGTCGTTGTGGAACGCGGTGCGCAGGGCGCGAATGGCCTGCTCCACCGCGGCAGTTGTGGCCTTTGTGGGCCGGAGGGGGTTGAGCATCATGAAGTCGTGCAGGGTGCCGTTGATGCGGATGCTCGTGGTCGGAACACCGGCCTGGGTCAGCTTGCGGGCGTACGCCTCGCCCTCGTCCCGTAGCACGTCGTTCTCATCGACCATGAGGAGCGCCGGCGGCAGCCCGCGCAGCTCCTCCAGGCTCGCCCGCAGCGGCGAGGCGGTGATCTCCGCCCGCTGGGCGGGATCGGAGGTGTAGCAGTCCCAGAACCAGGCCATGCCCTTCGCCGTGAGGAAGGGCCCGTCGGCGAACTCCCGGTAGCTGTCGGTGTCCTGGGCCGCGTCCGTGACGGGGTAGTACAGCGACTGGTGCAGGAAGTTCACGTCGCCGCGACGCTTGGCCATGAGGGTCAGCGCCGCCGTCATGTTGCCCCCGACGGAGTCACCGGCCACGACCAGCCGGGAGCCGTCCAGGCCCGCCTCGGCACCTTTCGCGGTGATCCACTGAGCGGTCGCGTACGCCTGCTCGATGGCGGTCGGGTACTTGGCCTCCGGCGCACGGTCGTACTCGACGAAAGCGACTGCGGCGTCCGCACCGACGGCCAGCTCGCGCACCAGGCGGTCGTGGGTGCCGGCATTGCCGAGGACCCAGCCGCCGCCGTGCACGTAGAGCACGACCGGCAGCGCGCCCTGGCTGCCGACGGGCTTGACGATACGTACCCGCACGTCGCCGACCTCGGCCTGCACCGTGATCCACTTCTCCTCCACGTCCGGCTTCTCGACGGGCGCCGCCTGCAGGTCGTCCAGGACCTTACGGGCGCCCTGAGGGCCGAGTTCGTACAGGTACGGCGGGTTGGCCGTCGCCTCCGCGAGCTCCTGCGCCGCAGGCTCGAGAATGGGCTCAGTCATCACTGCACTCCTTGGGTGGTTATCAGGCTTTTTGCCTGCTTTAACCCATATGACCGAGCATCCGCTCGAGGTGTGACATGCGCCGCGTGGAAGCCGAGCAGCCTGTGCCGTGGCAGGGCGACTCGTCAGGGCCGTGGCTCCGGTCCGGGCACTTGTCGGTGCGGGACGGGCAGGGTCGGGCCATGCCGCCTGTACATCGACCGGGGGCCGCTGCTCGGGTCGGGGTTCCCCCCGCGGCGCGTTCTCGGGGGGCCGGGTTGAGGGGTGGCGCAGGATGCGGGGTACGTTTGCCGGTTTCCTGGCCCGGGTGGTCGAGTTGCTGTCGGGCCGTCAGGGGCGTTCGTTGCATGTGAAGGCCGCCGACGCCGCGACGGTCGAAGGCGCCGGCATCACCGGGAAGCAGTTGTACGCCGAGGTGGAGCGGCTGGCCGGCGACGCCGGGTGGGAGCTGGGCGGCTGGCATGCCGGGCACCTGGTCGGGGAGTTCCCGCACGAGTGGATCGACGGCGCGGATGTGGAGTCGTACATCGCCCCGGCCAACGACACCCCGCTGCGACGCACCGACAAGACAGGCCGCAGCTGCCATTGGATCCCGGAGATCCATCTCGTGGACCGGGAGCGGGAGTTCGGCGGCTTCTACGAGGAGCTGCTCACCCTCGGCTGAACGAGCCGGCCCGCCCTGGACTCGGATCGAGGCCACCGCCGTCGGCGCTCACCCTGCACCAGGCGTGGAACTCGGACTCAGACATGCAGGGTGGGCCGATAGATGAGCTCCTGGATGTGGCCCTCCAGCGTCCGGTTCTCGATCAGCTCGAGGTCGAAGTCGGCTGCACCGTGGAAGATCGGGTCCAGCCCGGTCCGGCCGGTGATCACAGGGAAGAGCGTCACCTGGACGCGGTCGACCAGACCGGCGGCCATCAGCGCCCGGTTCATCGACAGGCTGCCGTGCGAGCGCAGCGGTACGTCCGACTCCTCCTTGAGCCGGGCGACGATGTCTACGGCGTCGCCGCTCGCGACGGTCGCGTCCGGCCAGTCGAGGGGTTCTTCCAGGGTGGTCGACACGACCGTGGCCGGCATGTTCCTCATCCGCGTGACCCAGGGGTCACGCACCTCGGACTCAGCTGTGCTCGAGGCCAGCATCTGAGCGAACAGCCGATAGGTGTTGGCCCCGAAGACCATCCGCTGCTCCTCGCCGTACAGGGCGAGGCGGTGGTCGAGGAGCTCGGGGCCTTGCTTGCCCCAGTAGCCGGTCCAGTCGCCCCCGGCGGCGCCGTATCCGTCGAGGCTGGAGAAGACGTCGAAGGTGTAGGTAGCGGTCATGGTGCTCTCCTCGAGTGAGATTGATCGCCTGCTGGAAATACAGACTGGCAGCCACGGCGAGACTCATCGCGTGCCCGGCGACATGACACGGCAGCGACTACGGCGGTGACTACGGCAGCGACAACGGCGGTGACCGTCGTCCGGCTTCGAGCGTCGTACGGCTTCGAGCGTCGTAGATCCGCGGTCCACGTCTTCCTCCGCGACACCTTCGGCGCACGTGTCGAGCGGCAGCACGGGCGGGCCGCCTCGGATTGACGGATTCGCGTTCACCGCCGCCGGGCAGTGAGGGAGGGAATGTCATGAGCACGACTACCCTTCCCCCACGAGGAGGTCGATCATGCACGTACGCAGGCTGACCGGCGGCCTGGCCGCCGCCTGTGTGGTGTCCCTGTCCCTGCTGGGTGGCCAGGTGGTGGCCGCTCCGCTCGACGCGGCGGACACCCCCCTGGCCGCCCGTGTCCTCACCTACGACGCCGGCGGCTCCGCCGAGTTCAGGAGCGCCGTCGACCGGGGCGCGGCGATCTGGAACGAGAGTGTCGACGCCGTCGAGCTGCGCCCGGCCAACGCCGGGCAGCGCGCGAACATACGGGTCCTCGCGGACAACGGCTGGCCGCGCGCACTGCCGACCACGCTGGGCAACGGAACCGTCTACATCGGGCGCCAGGCCGTCGACCAGGGCTACGACACGATCCGCATCTCCGCCCACGAACTCGGGCACATCCTCGGCCTGCCCGACCGCAAGCCCGGACCGTGCTCGAGCCTGATGTCCGGTTCCAGCGCCGGCACCGCATGCACGAACCCGTATCCGGACGCGGCGGAGAAGGCGGAGGTCGAGGGGAACTTCGGCGGCGCGCTCGTCGGGCGGGCCCCGGCGGCGGAGGCTGAGCTGATCGTGGACTGACGCCGGCCGCAGCACGCCTGAGGAACAGGAGCCGCCCGGTGCCCTGCTCGCACCGGGCGGACTCACATCAGCCGGACCTGCAGCCGGAAGCGCGCCCTCGGGCTCGTCCGGCGGCGGGCCCCCTCGGAGGGCCTGCCGAGGATCGCAGGCCGCCCGATACAGGGGCACGATCCCTGCTCCGCCGGCGCGCAATGGTTTACGAGATCGGCGGCCGCTGACCGCCAAGAGCGAATCTGCCGCACTTGGCCCTCCCCACGCCCCCCCGGGTGCCGACCGGACCCCCACAGCCGCCGGCGTTCACCACGAGGCGGAGAGCATGTGCCTCCGCCTCCGCCTCCGCACCTCCGCCTCCGCTGACCGCGCATGCGGGGTCGGAGCGAGCAAGGGATCCTACGAATGGGGCGGCCTGCCGGCCGCGTCGGCCTTGGCTGTGGCACGCGCTCCCGAACCGTCGCCACGACCCCGTGACCGAGATGCCCTGGAGGCGGAGATGACGTTGAACCGGCTCGGCCTGGTGGTGCATGGCGGACGTCCGGAGGCCGTCGAGGCGGCTCGGGTGGTGCGGGCCTGGTGCGAGGAGCACGCCGTGCCGTGCACGGACATCGACGTATGGGGCGAGGGCGGGCGGCGCGGCGCTCGTGCGGAGGTGGAGGCCGCCGGCAATCCCGACCTGATCGTCACCCTGGGTGGAGACGGCACCTTCCTGCGCGGCGCCCGGATGGCCGCGCAGAACGACGCCCTGGTCCTGGGCGTCGATCTCGGGCGGGTGGGCTTTCTGACGGAGGTACCGGCCTCCGAGGTGCGTGCGGCGCTGGACGCGGTGCGCGAGGACCGGCTCAGGATCGACACCCGCATGCTGCTCGCCATGCGTGCCTCCTGCCGCCTGAAAGTGCCGGCGGGTTTGGAGGACTGGGTCCGGTGGGGCCGCGGCCCGCTCCTGCCGCCGCCCCCGGTGCGCCCCGACTGCGAGGTCGACGACGAGTGGGGCATCCCCCTGGATGTGACCGCCCTCAACGACGTCGTGCTGGAGAAGCTGGCCAGGGACCGCCAGGTGTCGGTCGGTGTGTACGTCTCCGGCCGGCTCCTGGCCGCCTACTCCGCCGACGCGCTGCTGGTTGCCACCCCGACCGGCTCGACCGCCTACAGCTTCGCCGCCGGTGGACCCGTCGTCTCGCCGCGCGCCGAGGCCCTCGTGTTCACGCCGGTCGCCCCGCACATGGCGTTCGACCGGTCGATCGTCACGGCCCCCGACGAGCCCGTCGGACTTCGCGTCCTCGAACGGTCGGGACCGGCGGCCGTCAGCATCGACGGACAGGTGAGGGGCGTTCTGGACCCGGGGGACTGGATCGGCGTGTACGCGGCGCCGCGTCGGCTGCGCGCCGTCCGGCTCGGCCCGATGGACTTCTACGGCCGGCTGCGCGAGCGGATGAACCTGACCGACGCCCCGGCCGCCGTCGCCGACGGGAGTCCGGCGCCTCTCTGGTCGGTGAGCTCGCCCCCGCCCGGCGACCTCGCCCATCTGGCCCTGCTGGGGGTTCCGGACGGTCAGGCACCCATCCTGTGACAGCCGCGTCGAACGGGCCGTCCTCGTCATCGGGCCGCACTGCCATCCGCGCCGGGGCCGTCCCCTGCCCGGGGGACATCCTGACTGGCCCCGTGCAGGAAGAAACCTGCACGGGGCGTCGGCTGGTTGGTGCGGCGTCAGGCGCAGAGCACGCGCGTCTCCGGCGTGAAGACCGGGCCGCCGCTGGTGTTCGTCGCGTCGCTGAACTCGGCGTAGAAGTACGAGTAGAAGCCGATGTTGCCGTTGCAGCCCGAGTCGGCGGCCACCTGGAGCGTCAGCGTGACGGTGCGGCTCTGTCCGGGCGGGATGGTGGCGCCGTAGTTCTGGCCGAGATTGCTGGGCCCGGTGCCGGAGCAGGGTGTGCTGCCGGCGGCCGTGGTGAGAGCGCAGCCCGTGAAGCTGTACTTCAGGTCGGGGCGCTGCGTGGTGAGCCACGTCGGCTCGATCGTCTGGTAGACGAACAGGACGTCGTACGTCTTGTTGTTGGTCAGCGTCATCGAGAGTTGCACCGTTCCGCCGGGTGTCGTGGTGGCGGAGTCGGCGGTGAACGTCAGGGCGGCCGGTGCGGGGTCGGCCGCGCTCGCGCTGGGGGCCAGACCGAACACGGCGAGCAGGAGACCGAGGACGGCGGTGAGACCCAGGCGTCTCATACGTGGTGATCGCATGGCCCGGGAGGCTAGGCATCCGGCGCGCACGTCGTCTGCCCCTCGCAGAGCGCTCCGGTCATCGGCAGGCCGAATGTGCGCCTCGTGTAACGGGTGTGCGGTGACTGTGTGAAGAGCCTGTTGAGGGCGTATTCGTGCACCGCAAGGGGCGGGAGGGGCCGCGTGCGGGGGGCGGCGAAGCGGCCGTCGCCCGCGAGGTGCCTGATGCCGATATTGGCGTGATTCCGGATGTGCCGCGTGCGTTGGCGTGCCGCCCGGTGCGGAGATTCTCGGGCATTCGTCGATTTCCGGCCTCGGCGGACACTGACGGTATGACCCGGACTCTCGTCGACCCGTACTCCGTCCCGGACGAACTGCGTCCTTACCTGCAGGAGGTCGTCCACCGCACGCACGCCCTGTACGGATCTCACGTGGTGAGCGTCATCGCCGTCGGCTCCGTCGCGCTCGGCGATTACCGGCACGGACGCAGTGACGTCGACATCACGGTGGTCGTGGACGGCACCGCCCACGGCCGAGCGCTCCCCGACTCAGGCCTCCCCGACTCAGGCCTCCCCGACTCAGGCCTCCCCGACTCAGGCCTCCCCGACCCAGGCCTCCCCGACCCAGCCCTCGCCGACCTGGCCGCCGCTCTCGCCCACCCCGCCTTGCCCTGCCCCGCGGCCGGGCTTGAGCTGGTGGTCTACGACCGGGACTTCGCGGCGCGGCCCTCCGGCGAGGCCGGCTACCTGCTGGACATCAACACCGGACCGCTCCTGCCCGAACGGGTCAGCGTCGATCCTTCGGAGTCGCCCGCGTTCTGGTACGTCATCGACCGATCCGTCGCCCATCAGGCCGGACGCGTGCTGTACGGCAGACCGTCGCCGGAGGTGATCGCCGAGCCGGCACGCGCCGACGTGCTCGCCGCGCTCCGTGCCTCGGTCCGTGAGCACAGCACCGGCGAAGGGCATCTCGCGGACAACCGGGTCCTCAACGGCTGCCGCTCCGTGCAGTTCTGCCGTACGGGCCGCTGGCAGGCCAAGCGCCGGGCGGCGGAGGCGGTCGCGGCAACCGAGGAACCCTTCCGTCCGCTCCTGCAGGCCGCACTGCGAAGCTTCGAACGGCCCTCCCGCAACGCGGCGACCGCTCTGCCCGCCACCGGTGTGCAGGCCTTCCTGGCCTGGGTGGCCGACCGCGTCGACGAGTCGATCGCCGCGGACCGGAAGGAGTAGCGCCCCCGCCCCGCCCCGCCCCCTCAGCCGGTCGGCACCCCCGGCCCACAGCGCACGGACCTCCGGGCCGGCGTCCTGGTCGTTCAGCCCCGCCAGCCCCTGGACGAGCAGGGACGGCGCAGTCGAAGAAGTCGAGGGGACTTGGCCGTTGCCACTGGCTCTGGCGGTCGAGGCTCAGCTGACCACATGCAGTGGCGACCCTGCGCCGGCCAAGCCGACGCCGTCGCAGGCGAGATCGTCGGCGTCGGCCACCGCGTCAGCCGCACCGGATTTCCCCGAGTCCGCAGCGACATCGCACCTGACGCAGGACATCGAGGCCGCCTACGAGGCCGCGACGGACGCGTACCCGGACGTCGACGTGGACAAGTGCACGATGTCGACTTCGCTGGACGACAAGGGCTGCGGGGCGGCGCTCCGCTCACCGCAGCCGAGAAGGTCGCTGCCGACACGGAACGACGGCCGCGGGTCAAGGACCCCGAGTACGCGGACGTGTCGTACAGCGCGGTGTTTCTCACCACCGGCGCTGTCCAGGACGGCATCGACCGGCTGCGCGGACCGATTCCCTGCTACGGACTCAGCGACGCGGGAGAGCCTCCGCCCCCGCTTCGGGCCGAGGCCGAGAGCATGTGGGCCGAGGGCGCCGACATCTTCGAGAGCGAGTGGGGATCTTCCTCAGCAGCGTCAACCCTTGAGCGGCCCGAGGGCGCACCGCGCTCGGGCGCCGGCCTCATGGCAGCAGACGCTGTTCCTTAGCGACCGCCACCGCGCCTGCCCGGGTGTCGACGCCGAGCTTGTCGTAGATGCGGCGCAGGTGGGTCTTGACGGTGGCCTCGCTGATGAACAGGGCGCGGGCGATGTCGCGGTTGCCGATGCCGCGGGCGAGCTGGGTGAGGATGTCACGTTCGCGGTCGGTGAGGGTGGGGCGGGGCCTGCGGAGGTTGGCCATGACGCGGCCCGCGACCGGCGCGGACAGGGCGGGGCGGCCCTCCGCGGCGGCGTGGATCGCGGCGAAGAGTTCGTCAGGGCGCTCGGCCTTGAGCAGATAGCCGGTGGCGCCCGCCTCGATGGCGCGGGTGACGTCGGCGTCGGTGTCGTAGGTGGTCAGGACCAGGACGTTGGGGGAGGCACCGGGCGTCGAGGTCAGGCGGCGGGTGGTCTCCACACCGTCGATGCCCTCGCCCAGTTGCAGATCCATCAGCACCACGTCCGGCATGAGCTTCGCGGCCAGTGCGAGCGCCTCCTCGCCGGCCCCGGCCTCCCCCACCACCTTGATGTCCGGGGCGCTGTCGAGGAGCGCGAGCAGGCCGGCCCGCACGACGGCGTGGTCGTCGCAGACCAGGATGCGTACGGCAGCGCGGTCGGGGGTCATCGGGGCGCCTCCAGGGGGACGGCGGCGGACAGGACGGTGCCCTCGCCGGGCGCGGAGTCGACGGTGAGGGTCCCACCGAGCGCGCGCAGCCGGGCCCGCATGGCGGGCAGCCCGTGGCCGCGTCCGTGGCCGCGTCCGTCGGCGGGGGAGTCGGGCAGGGCGGCCGGGTCGAAGCCGTGGCCGTCGTCGGATACGTCCAGGACGACCTCGTCGTCGAGGAGGGTCAGGGTGAGGGCGGCGCTGCCGGCCGAGGCGTGCTCGCGAACGTTGGCCAAGGCGCCCTGGGCGATGCGCAGCAGGACGGCCTGAACCCGGTCGGGCAGCTGAGGGAGGCGCTCGGCACCGTCGACGTGGACGCGTACGGTGAGGCCGGCCCCGGATTCCCGCCCGGCCAGGGTGCGCAGGGCCTGATCGAGGCCACCTCCGGCGAGGTCGGCGGGGGCCAGGTCGTGCACGAAGCGCCTGGCCTCGGCGAGGTTGTGCGCGGCGACGGACGCGGCGGTGCGCACATGGGCGCGGGCCTTGTCCGGCTCGGTGTCCCACACCCGGTCCGCCGCCTGCAACAGCATCTGCTGGCTGGACAGCCCCTGGGCGAGCGTGTCGTGGATCTCCATGGAGAGCCGCTGGCGCTCGGCGAGAGTGCCCTCGCGGCGTTCGGAGGCGGCGAGTTCGTGGCGGGTGCGGATCAGGTCGTCGATCAGGACGCGCTGGCGCGCGGTGTGCCGTTCCATCTGGAGGAAGACGGCGGTCGCGAGAGCGGCGACGGCGGGCGGCGCGAGGACCAGGTTCGGGTCGAAGCGACCCGCGAGCTGCACCTGCGCGGCGACGACGAACACCGTCAGGACCGCAACGAGAACCAGAGCCGGGCGGGCCGGCAGCGTGCGTAGACCGGTGTAGAAGAGCGGCACCGCGCACCAGGCGAAACTGGGCGCCAGCACGACCAGGACCATCCACACCACGACGACCAGCGCCAGCCACGCCGAGTGCCGCCGCGTGGGCCGGGGGCGCGTGTCGCCGGTCCTCGGACCCAGCAGATACAGGACGGCGAGCACGACGCACAGCGCGATGATCCAGGGCGTACGTGGTTCACCGGGATGACGCAGCACGAACCGGGCCAGCGCTCCGCCGAGCAGCAGGAAGAACGCCGCGTGCATCACGACGCCGAGCCACGGGGCGTCCACGGTGCTCGGTTCGTACGACCGGTTCGGCATCCGGTGCCTGCCTCCCTTCCTGCTCGTGCCCGCTGAACTGGGCAAACACCTCCATTGTGACCCGGTGCTGGGGCCCTACGGGTCAACCGATCGGATGACCCCGGTGTCGTCCGTCGAGCTGCCCCGGTACAGCCGGAACGCCGACCGTGCGGGCCCCGTTCGGGGCCGAGGGTGGAGAGCGGACGAAGCGGGGCGGCATTCGAGCCGCCCTCCCACCGAAGGAGTCGACCGACCCATGAACCCCGTGCACAAGAAGTTCTCCCGCCGCGCCCGCGTCACCACCGGCGGTGCCGTGCTCGCAGTCGTCGCTCTGGCGGGCTTCGGTGCCGTGTCCGCCAACGCCTCGGCGCCTGCGGCGACGCCCGCGGCGGCCACCTCGGCCAACGCCCCGGCCCGGGCCACCACGACCTCCACCCACCTGACGATCGACGCCGCCACCAAGGCGGCGCAGGCCGCGCTCGACGCCGCCGAGGAGGAGAACCAGCGCGTCACGGTCGCCGTCGTCGACCGCAACGGCAACACCGTCGTCACCCTGCGCGGCGACGGTGCCGGCCCGCAGTCCTACGAGTCCGCCGAGCGCAAGGCCTACACCGCGGTCTCCTGGAACGCCCCCACCTCCCAGCTCGCCGAGCGCCTGGAGCAGGCCCCGAACCTGAAGGACATCCCCGGCACCCTGTTCCTCGCGGGCGGCGTCCCCGTCGCCGCGGGCAACGCGCCGATCGCCGGTATCGGGGTCGCGGGCGCTCCGTCCGGTGCGCTGGACGAGAAGTTCGCGCAGGCCGGGGCCAACTCGGTGACTCGCTGACGTCCGGACCGCGTCACGTGCCGCTGCCAAGCACTCCGGCAGTGAACTTCGCCAGCTGTGCGCGCAGTTCCTCGCGTGGCACCGCCTTCTGACCGGCCAGGTATTCGACGAGGTCGGCCCGGGTGGCGGCGAGCAGCGCGTGGGCGGTGAAGTCGCTGCCGGACAGGCCCGGGACGCGGTCCAGGAGGTCGCGGAGCAGGGCGTGCCAGCGCTCGTAGTGATCCGTGCTGTAGGGGCTGTCCGAGCCGGATGTCTCCAGGGCCAGTGCGAGATGCCGGTTGTCGAGCTTGAAGCACAGGACGGCGTCGAGCAGGGCCGGTACGCGCTCGAGCGGCGGCGTGTCCGGGCCCAGCGGCGGAGGGCCCTCCTCCACGGCGACCCTCAGGGGCTCGAGTCGCGCGCTCACCAGCGCGTGGATCAGGCCCGTGCGGTCGCCGAAGGCGCGGAAGAGGGTCCCCTTGCCGACGCCGGCCGCTGCCGCGATGTCGGCCATGGTGACCTCGTCGGGGCTCCGGCATTCGGCGAACAGGGTGTCGGCGGCCGCGAAGGCCGCTGCCCGGTTGCGGGCCGCGTCCTTGCGGGGCTTGCGTTCGGCCATGGGGGTCGGCATGGGCTCCTCCGTTGCTCCTCCGCTTGCAATGCGGACCGGCGGTCCGTATCTTTCTCGGAAGAAGCGGACCGCTGGTCCGTATCGTACGGGAGGACAAGCCCATGCCCACAACCACCTCACCGGCAGATCTGTACCGCCACAGCCTGCGGCTGCTGCTGGACAAGGACATTTCCGGCTGGGTCGGCCTGTGGGCCGACGGCGGCGTCATGGAGTTCCCCTTCGCGCCCCCGGGCTGGCCCGAGCGGCTGGAGGGCCGGGACGCCATCGCCGCGTACATGCGCCACTACCCGGACCACATCGACCTCCACGGCTTCCCCGACCTGCGGATACACGAGACGACCGACGCCGGGACCATCGTGGTCGAGATGCGCGGGGTGGGCCGTACGGTCGAAACCGGAGGCCCCTTCGACATGACGTACATCGCCGTCGTGACCGTCCAGGACGGGCGGTTCACCTCCTACCGCGACTACTGGAACCCCCTCGCGGTCCAGGCACCCGGCATCGACTTCACCGGGAGCAGCGCCCGATGACCGTCATCCGCACCACCCTGGTCATCGGCGCCACCGGCACCACGGGCAGCCGTACGGCCGCACAACTGATCGGCGCCGGCCACCACGTCAAGGCCGCCGGCCGCCGAGCCACCCCGCTGCCGGGCACGGAACCGGTCCGCTTCGACTGGTACGACCCCGCCACCTTCGGTGACGCCCTCACCGGGGCCGACAGCGTCTACCTCGTGCCGCCGGTCGGCGATCCGGACCCGGCCGCGGTCATGCTGCCCTTCCTCCGGCAGGCCCGTGCCGCCGGCGTGGAGCGTGCCGTACTGCTGAGCTCCTCGGCCATCCCCGAGGGCGGCCCGGCGGTGGGCGCGGTGCACCGGGCCCTGCCCGGCCTGTTCGACGAGTGGGCAGTGCTGCGGCCCTCGTGGTTCATGCAGAACTTCACCGGCACGCACGCGCACGCCGACAGCATCCGCGAGCACGGCGTCATCCGCACCGCCGCCGGGAGCGGCCGGGTCGGCTTCGTGGACGCCGACGACATCGCCGCCGTCGCCGTATGTGCCCTGACCGACGACCGCGCCCCCGGCACGGACCTGATCCTGACCGGGCCGGAGGCGCTCAGTCACGACGACATCGCCGCGATCGTCACCCAGGTCACCGGCTGCCCGGTCACCCACGACCACCTGACCTACGACGACCTGCGCGGACGTCTTGCCGCGATGATCCCGCCGGAGTTCGCCACGATGCTGGCCGAGATGGACCGTGCCATCGCCGGGGGAGCGGAGGACCGGACGACCGACACCGTCCTGCGCTTGACCGGCCGACTGCCGAACGGGTTCCGGGTGGTCGCGGAACGGGAGCTGGTACGTACGCGACCTCGGACGGTGCCGGAGGCCGGCCCGACCCGGTAGGCGAGGGGCGGCTCTGGCCGCCGACAGATGTCGACGGCGTCAGCACCGTGGCCACTGAACACCTGGGCCACCGGCGGACGTGCACGTCGCCACGCGGCGGGTCCCATCTCGCCCAGCACGCAGGCTTCGGCCACATTGCCGATTCGCGACGCCTGCACTGCGCTCCCGAACAGCCCCGCACGCCGGTACGGTCACCGGCCCCGCGGGGAAGGATGACTCTCATGGCGAGCATCGTCGTACTGGGTGCCGCGCTCGGCGGCCTGCAGACCGCTGTGCTGTTGGCCGCGGACGGCCATCAGGTGACCGTGCTGGAGCGCGATCCGCATCCCCCGCCGTCGGATCCGGACGTGGCGTGGTCGCAGTGGCATCGCCCCGGCATCCCGCAATTGCGCCTCACCCACCTTCCGCTTGCTCGTTGGCTGCAACTGGCCGAGGCGCATCTGCCCGGTCTGGTCCGGCAGATGACGGCGGCCGGGGCCGTCCGTATGAACGTGCTGGCGCCCGAACCGGGCCTGCACGGCGGCCTGTCGGCCGCCGACGCTCGCTTCGAGACGCTGGCGGCCCGGCGGTGTCTGCTCGAGTACGTCGCCACGCGCGCGGCCGAGGCGGCCGGTGTCCGCATCGAGCGGGGCGTGGCGTGCCGGGGACTGCGCAGCGCACCGGGTGGCGGGCGTGGCGTCGGCCGCTCCGCGTCCCGCTCCCGCGCACCGCATGTCACCGGGCTGGAGACCAGCACGGGACCACGGGCCGCCGATCTGGTCGTCGACTGCACCGGGCGCCGTTCGCCGCTGCCCTCCTGGCTGCGTGACATCGGCGTACCGGGCCCGGTCGAGGAAGCGGGGCGGCGCGGGTTCACGTACCACTGCCGCTATTTCCGGTCGGCCGACGGCGCCCTGCCCGCGAGCACGTTCCCTCTGATCGAGGAGTACGGTTCCCTCGGTCTCCTGCGCATCCCGGCCGACCACGGCACCTACTCGCTCGGCCTCATCAGCCGCAGCGACGACCACGAACTGCGTCGGCTGCTGCGTCACGAACGTGCCTGGTCGGCCGCCGTGCGCCTGTTCCCCGGCACGGACGCCTGGCTGGAGGGCGAGGCCCTCACCGACGGGGTCCAGATCATGGCCGGACTCACGGACCGCAAGCGGACCCTGTACGACACCGAACTCCCCCTTGTCACCGGGCTGGTGGCCGTCGGTGACGCGTGGGCGGTCACCGTTCCCAGCATCGGCCGCGGACTGGCAATGAGCCTCCAGCACTCCCTGATGCTGCGTGACGGCCTCCGCCGGCACGGCACCGGTGACCCGGCCGACCTCGTCATCGACTTCGGCCGAGCGACGCGGGACGGGCTGGGGCAGGTGTACCGGCAGAGCACCGCCTACACCCGTCACCGCCTGGCGGAGATGGACGCGCACGCGGCCGGCCGCACCTACCGGCATCCCGACTGGGACCGGGCGAGGGCGCTGACGCTGCTCGCCGGCCGCGACTCCGACGCGCTGCGGGCGGAGCGGGCCGGGGCCCATCTCCTGCCCGGTGCGGGGGAGGAGATGAGCGCTGCGGCCATGGTGGAGGCGGTGACGCGGGCCTTACCGGAGGTGGAGCACCGTATGCCGCCGGGCCCCGCGCGGGCGGAGGTTCTCGACGCCGTCAGCGGCTAGCTGCCGTACAGGCAGCTCCCCTGCACGCTCGTGTCCTCGAGCGCGTACAACCCACTGACCCGCGCACCACGCAACCGCTTCGCCTCGATCGCCTTCATCCCCGCGTGCAAGGCGGTACTGCCATTGCGGTACGCGTCCTCGATCGGCTCGTAGTAGGTGAGGGCGAAGTACGCGAACGGAGCGGGGCGTTCGGGTTCGATGCCGACGGCGCGCAGCCAAGTGGTGCTGCCCTGGTGGTAGTAGAGGCAGAAGCCGGTCATCAGTGGACCGTCGTAGGCGCCTACCACTCGGGCGCGTTCGCCCATGGCGTCGGCCTGTCGTTTCAGCAGACCCGTCATCGCGTCGGTGTCGTCACCGTGGCCGTGGGATCGCTGGAGCGCTGCCAGAAGCCGCCCGGCATCCTCGTAACAGTCCATCAGGTACTCGCGACGCACATCGAGCCCCGCCGCCTCGAACGCGGCGCGTTCGTGACGTATCGCCACGCGGCGCTTGGACGGCAGCGCGGCCAGATAGTCGTCGAACCCGGCGCCGGGCAGCGCAATCGTCGCGTCGTCCTCCATGTGGTGCGGGGGCGTGTCGTACAGCGGCGCGAGTCGTCGTGCGGCGGATTCGGTCAGGTAGGGCCACCAGTGCGAGGTCCCGTGTCGCGCGGCGTGGTCGCGTGCCGCGTCCCGGAGCAGTGACAGGCACCGGACCTCGACGTCGTCGGGAAGGGCCGGGTCGGTCAACGGCGTGTTGTGGTAGCCGCGTCGGGCGCCCGCGATCACGCGAGGCTTCTTTGCGCGCGGCGGCAGATGCGGGGGCTCGTAGTAGGTGTTGGGCTCGCTGTGCACGAGATACAGGGGCGCGGCCGCGACGAGGGTGCCGTCGGGGTCCCGGATCAGTGCGTACGAGGCGGTCGCGGTGGGGTCGCTCTCCTCGCCGGCGAGCCAGCGGTGCGACAGGTAGACCCCCGCACACTCCGCGAGCCGGTCCCAGTCCGGTGCCGGTACGTCATGCACGCTGCTGACGATCTCGGTCTTCATGCCTGCTTCCTTCCGCCCTGCGCGGCAGGGGACTTGAGGGCCGGGATCGCGGCAAGGGCGACGAGACATGCCACACCCTGCACGGTCCAGGGCAGCACGGCATGGGCGTCGAGCAGGCCGGTGAACAGTGCGGGCGCGGCGATGTTGCCGGCGGACCAGGACAGTTGGTACAGGCTCTGCCTGCTGCCGCGGGCAGCGCTGGGGGTGAGCGTGACGGACAGCTCGCTGACGGCCGGCGAATAGTAGATCTCGGCCAGGCTGAACAGCACGATCGCCGTGATCAGGGCCGGCCATGCGGGCAGACCGGCCCCGGGCAGCGCGGGCGCGGCGAACGCCGGCATCGCGCACACCAGCAGGGTCATGCCCAGGGCCATGGTGTGCCGGGGCTGCCTCGGGGCGGCGTGTGCCGTCAACGGGCTGGTGAGGGTGGAGACCATCGCGGTGTTCACCACCAGCAGGACGCTCGCGGACCAGGCGGGCAGTCCGAGCGTCTCGGTGGCGTACACGGCGATGAGCACCGACAGCATGGCCTGGGACAGGACGAAGGGGACGTTGCACGTCACCAGGAGCAGGTACCGGCGCATCTCGCCGGTCTCGGACCTGGCGACTGCGGCCTTCTCCTCGCTCGTCGGCTCTCCCGGGGCGCTCTGCGGCGGCGGGCTCGTCGGAACGCGGGCGAAGCAGAACGCCGCCAGCAGATAAAGCGGTGCGGCCGTGACGACGAGCCACGTGAGAGCGGCCGTGCCGAACAGGGCCAGCGTGCCCGCCGCCAGCAGCGCCCCGACACCGATGCCGATGTTGCGCAGGCTGCCCGTGAAGGCGAACCAGCCGCGTGTCTGCGCGGCCGGTGCGGCGTGCAGGATCAGCGTGCGCTGCGCCGTGTAGTAGGAGTTGATGCCGGACTGCACCAGAAGGTAGGCGGCGGCGACCTGCCAGGGCCGCTCGGCGAGGAGGAAAGAGAGGAAACCGGCAGCGCTGACGGCGTTGGCGATGACGGTGAGACGCCTGGGCCCGTGCCGGTCCATGACCCTGCCGGCGACGAAGACGACGGGCAGGGCGGCCAACTGGCCAGCTGTGACGGCCGCTCCGACCGCGGCGATGGGCAGATCGCGCACGGTCGTGAAGTACAGCAGGCCCAGCGGCAGCAGCATGCCGTTGCCGAGGGAGTCGATGAGGTTGCCGGTGATGAACCGGCCGTGTCCGCGTGTGGCGGGGATGCCGAGCACGCGACGCAGCCGGGGCGCACGGGACGTGACGGTGCCGGTCATGGGGTGAGCAAGGCTCGGATCTTGCCCAGGATCTCGGGGCGGGGCCAGCCCACTGTCCGATGCAACTCCTCCAGTTGCTTGACCGTCTGTTCTTCGTCACCTTCGGCGAGAGTGAAGACGACGATGTCGCCGTGACTGGTGTCGTCGATCACCAACTCGTGGGCCGTCACCAGATTCAGACGGCCCATCAGCTCTGTCCGTGCCGACTCCGGCAGGCGCTCGGGGGACAGGAACTCGATGGCCCATCCCGTACGTCGCACAGGGGCCGGGCTGTAGTCGCCGCGTGCCATGGCCGCCAGGGCGTCGAACGTGTTCGTCGCGGAGGCCGCGCAGGACAGTGTGGTGGCGCCGCCGATACGGGGGTTGATCTCCAGGACCACGTACCGCGAACCGGTGTAGATCATGTCGACGTTGACGGAGCCGTGGACGCCGAGACGCTCGCACAGGGCGATCAGCTTGGCCGCGACGGGTTCGAAGTCGGCGTCGGCCTGCGGTTCCGGGCCGCACCAGCGCAGGTCGGCGAAGGTGAACACGGGCTCGGTGCCGGCAGTCCCGGTCCAGCACACGGGCAGTACGCGGTACTCGCCGGGCTCGCCCACCACATCCACCGAGCACAGCGCTCCCGCCACGCACTCCTCGATCACCGCGGACACCTCGGGCGGATCGTCGAGGTACGCATCCAGAGCGGCGGCATCGGGCAGCGCCCTGATCCCCATGCTGGTGGAGTCCCACAACGGCTTGGACAGGAGCGGGTAGCCGATGCCGGTGGCCGTGGCGCGCAGCGCGTCCTGGTAGGCGGGGAACGCCACCCCGCGCCCGGCGAGCAGATCGGAGTCGACCTTGACGCCGCGGGGGGTGTCCAGGCCCGCGTGGGCGAGGAGTTGCTTGGTCTCCCACTTGTCGCACAGGGCCAGGGTCGACGGCAGCGGGGTCATGACCGTGGGGATGCCCCGGGCGTCCAGGAGTCCCTTGACGGTGGCGTCCCGCAGCGCGTTCTCGCACGGCAGGGAGATGGATACGGCGGCGTCCGCGCCCCACTCGGCGACCTCGCGGGCGAGTTCGGCGGGTGTGACGGCGGGATCGAGGCGTCGGCGTGTGCCGGGAAAGTCTCCTTCATCCGCCGGGCCGTGCGTATGGAACAGGCAGCTCTCGATGCCCTGCCGGGCCAGATCGTGGACGGTTCGCTGGATGTACGGGTCGGCGCGTCGGATCTCCACGGACCGCAGGAACGCGATCCTCCGGACGGGACTGGGCACGGATCAGCTCACTTTCACCAGGGAGTCGGCGATCACTTGGCCGGCCAGGCGGCGGGCGTCGTCGACGGACGCGGCGCGCGCCACGACGTGCCCGACGCGGCCGGAACTGTCGGCAGGTTCGGGCACCCGTTGTCCGGGCCGAATGTCGATGTGGCTGTGGGTGCCGGGCACATCGGGGATGAGGACGTCCTCCACCACGCCCGCCCGGTCCGGCAGCAGAAAGCGCAACGCGGCCGCCTCGTCGCGGGTCGGCGCGATGTGCGGCAGCTGCCCGGTGACGGCCTGCAGATAGGCGACCGCTTCGCTGACGCCGGTCGCGGCCTCGACGATCTCGCAGATGTTGTCGCCGGGCAGCCGGGCCCCGGTCTCGATGACGACCGGCCCGCCGCCCGGAGGGATCTTCACCTCGGTGTGTGCGATGCCGTTGCGCACGCCGACGGCGAGCGCGGCACGCGCCGCGGTGTCCTGAATCGCCCGCACCGTGCGCGCGTCGAGTCCGGCCGGGCAGGAATGCCCGGTCTCCACCCGGTATGTGCCCGCCGTGGTGTCCTTGCGGACCACGGGCAGTGGAAAGGGCACGCCCTCGTGCACGACCGTGTCGGCGGAGAACTCCTCGCCGGGCACATAGCTCTGCAGCAGCACGCGGGAGTCCAGCGGCAGACCGTGCGGCTCGGCCCGGGTGAACCGCCCGGCGGCGGCCACCGCGGCATCGAGTCCGTCCGGGCCCGCCACCACGCTCACGCCCCAGGAACCGCCCTGCTCGGCCGGCTTGACGACCAGCGGCCACCCCAGCCTGCCGGAGGCGGCGACAGCGTGGGCCTGCTCGGCGCCGGTGACCACCGCCCCCGCGGGGGCCGCCACGCCCGCCGCGCGGAACGCCTCGGCCATGACGATCTTGTTGCGGGCGGCCTTGGCGCGCAGCGGATCGTTGCCCGGCAGTCCGAGGCGCGCGGCGAGCAGGGCGGCCAGCGGGGTCAGCAACTCCCAGCAGACCGCGACCCCTGCGATGCGATGATCCCGGCAGAAGACCTCCATGTCGTCCAACGCGCGTTCGGTGTCGGCCAGTTCGGTCAGGCACACCCCGGCGAGGCCGTGGGTCAGCCACGGTTCGTAGCCGGCGTGCACCTGCTCGTCGGTGGCCGCGTAAAGCCGAAGCCCCAAGCGGGCGGCGGCCTCTGCGAGGAAGCGTCCCGCATTGCCCATCGGCTCGATCACCATCACGCCGGTCACGCCCGGCTCGTCGCTGCTGTCCACGAACCCAGTGGATCGGTCACGGCGGCGCACCGTCCATCGGGCTGTTCTCTGAAAACAACTTGCTGATGACAGGCCCGAGTTGGGCGAAGCCACAACGATGACGCCCCGTCGGCATGCGGGAGTTGGTGCACAACACCGATAGCTTCAACAAAATGTTGCGTGTTCGGATCGGGGTGCAAGGTCAACCGACGGCATGGTGCGAAGGAGTCATCCATCGTGAACAGCCCGCACGACCAGCTCGCCGAGTACATCCAGCAGGGCGTCATACCCCCCTACCAGTACTCGTATCCGCCCCGCTCCACCTACCGGCCGCTCGACGAGGGCGCCTGGGACATCCACGACGTGTGGGCGAGGGACCTGGCCAACCACCCGGTCCCCGAACTCAACCTGTATCTGCACGTCCCGTTCTGCCGCTACAAATGCGGGTTCTGCAACCTCTACACCGTCATCTCCACCGACGAGGACCTGTACGACGCCTACACCGACGCGCTCTGTACGCAGCTCCGCGACCACGCGGAGGTCATCAGGGCGCGCCGGCTGCGGACGGTCTACATCGGCGGCGGCACGCCCGCGCTGCTGTCGACGCGGCACTTCGAGCAGATCTTCACCACCCTCGGCGAGATCTACCCCAACTGGCGTTCCACCGTCGAGGAAGTCGCCCTGGAGGCCACGCCGGACTCCATCGTCGCCGACCCCGACGGCTTCGGGCGGCTGCTCGACCTGGGCCTGACGCGCGCCAACATCGGCATCCAGTCACTGGTCCCGCAGGAGATCCGGGAAGCGGGGCGGGGCCAGGCGGGCGAGGACGTCATCCGCCAAGCCGTCGAGATCGTCCACGAACGCGGACTGCCGGACCTGTCGACGGACCTGATCATGGGGTTCGCCGGGCAGACCCCCGAGACCTGGCGCCACTCGGTGGACGAGCTGGCGAAACTCGCGCCGACGACGATCTCCACCTACTTCCTCACGGTGCGACCGGACGCGTGGTTCTCCAGGACGGGCGCGTACCAGTACATGTGGAAGCCGGAGCTGTACGAGCGTTACGACTACGCCCGCGAGGTGTTCACCGCCCACGGCTACGTCCAGGAGGGCTCCGTCCGCTACAAGAAGCCCGGCCGCGGCGGCTATGTGCAGAAGGTCCTCACCTTCCACGGCGTGCCCCTGCTCGGCCTCGGTGTCGGCGCCCGCTCCTACAGCTCCGTCCTCGACTACATGACCGGCAGCGTCAAGCCCTCCCTGAGCGAGGTCGCCGACTACATCGAGAACGCCAGGGCCCACCGGTTGCAGCCCACGACGGGGTTCGCCCTCACCTCGGAGGAGATCGTCCGCAAGCGGCTCGTGCTCGACACCTTCGACCTCGACCTGTCCGAACTCGACCGCTTCGGCCTGGACGCAATTGCCCCCGAAGTAGACCAAATCCTCGACGCCGCCCAGGCCAACGGACTGATCCACCGCGTCGGCCCGCGCCGCGTCCAGCTCACACCCAAGGGCTTCAAGTACCGCGACATCCTGTCCTGGATGTTCTACTCCGACCACGTCAAGAAGCTCGACCGCGAGTACTACGAGGGCCTCCACGAGGCCAACACGCGTGCGCGCAAGAACATGGGTACGCCCGTGCGCATCACCGGGATAGGCACCGCACAGGAGACGGCGTGAGCGACCTGTTCATCGCCGCGGGCGGCGGCGGGGACCCCGTGGGCACCGCGATCACCGCGGCGACCGTGGGCCGCGTCCTCACCGGCACGCCCCTCGGCGAGACCACGATCGCCACATATGCCTGGGAACGTCCAGAAGTCGACCCCACCCCCGGCCCGCTCGGGGTCGTGCACCTCGCCGACCTGGCACACCATGCGGGCATGCCGGTGATCGTCCCCACCACGCGGCCGATCCGGCCCGCCGGCTCCACGCTGCCCGCCCTGGCGGCCGACCTGCCGGCACGCCTGGCCCTGCTCGACCCATGGCAGGGACTGTCGGCACTGGCCGAACAGATCCGGCGCCTCGCGGACACCGGGCACGACCACGTCCGCATCGTCGACGTCGGCGGCGACATCCTCGCGCACGGCGACGAGGACACTCTGTGCAGCCCTCTGGTGGACGCCCTGGTCCTGGCCGCCTGCCGGCTCGCCGGGGTGCCCGCGACCGTATATGTCGCCGGGCCGGGAACCGACGGGGAGATCCCCCAGGCCGACGTACTGGACCGCCTGGACGGCGACGCTCTCACCCCGCTCACGCAGGACGTGGCCGCGGTCCGTACCGCTCTGTCCTGGCACCCCTCGGAAGCCTCCGCCCTGTTCGCGGCGGCCGTCGACGGCGTACGCGGACCGATCCGTACGGTCAACCACCTCATCCCGCTCACGGACGCCTCCGCCCGCATCCACTCCACCACCCTGGACGATGCCCTCGCCCACAACACGGTCGCCGCCCACCTGCTCGGCGTACTGCCGCCGACCCTGGAGGCCGCCGCCGACCTTTCGGCCAAGCTCACGCAGATCCACGAGCTCGACCGGGAGCGCGTCGCGGCAGGGGGGCCGCAGACACCCGCCCGAGCCGCCCTGCCCTGGACGGAACAGGCCGCGTGGGAGGCGATCCGGGACGCGGCACAGGGCGCCCGGCATGTCACTCTCCGATTCGCCGCCCTCGCTCTCGGCTTGACCTGGCGTCAAATCCCTTCGCTGCGCGCCCTGTTGGGCGCACGGGGACCGGTGCTCGCCGTGGCCTGAGGCGGGCGTCCGATTCGGCGCCGCAGTGAGTTGCGGCGCCGAATCGGCGGGACAGGTCACGGTATTTGATACCTCACCGGTACACGCCAGTGCTCAACTGTCAAAACACACCCAAACAGGGCGCTTTCGGCAGGGAGTCGTGAAGGTTTTCAGGCCGATGTGACTTTCCCCATTGCGCCGCCCGAACGGTCCCGTGAGTCTCACGTGGAACATGCGTCCGAAGAACTGTTATCCCGGGCTCACCGATCGATCTCCCAAGCATCGGACAGCATCGTTCGGCGTCGAGGACAGGGAAGTTTTGATGAGTACAGAGCGCAACTCGGAGTCGGTGGCGCTGGTGATCGCTGCCCGAAGCGGCGATCCGGCGGCTCAGGACGCCCTGGTCAGCGCCTATCTCCCGTTGGTCTACAACGTCGTGGGGCGGGCCCTGAACGGCTCGGTCGACGTCGACGACGTCGTGCAGGAGACGATGCTGCGTGCCCTCGACGCGCTGGGCGGGCTGCGTGCTCCCGAGAACTTCCGCTCCTGGCTCGTCGCCATCGCGATGAATCAGGTGCGGGCGCACTGGCATGACCGGCAGTCGGCGCCGGGCGGGGTCGAGGAGGCCGAGGAGCTCGCGGATCCGGGCGCCGACTTCGTGGACCTGACCCTGGTGCAGCTCCAGCTGTCCGGTCAGCGCATGGAGACCGCACGGGCGACCCGCTGGCTGGAGCCGGACGACCGCGGGCTGCTGTCGCTGTGGTGGCTGGAGTGCGCCGGCGAGCTGACCCGGGCCGAGGTGGCCGAGGCCCTGGAGCTGTCGCCGCAGCACACGGCGGTCCGGGTGCAGCGGATGAAGGCCCAGCTGGAGGCGGCCCGCGTGGTGGTGCGGGCCCTCGACGCGCGGCCGCGCTGCCAGGAGCTGCAAGGTCTGCTGGCCTCCTGGGACGGCCGGCCCTCGGCGCTGTGGCGCAAGCGAATAGCCCGGCATGCCCGAGGTTGCTCGTATTGCTCCGGTTTGTGGAGCGGGTTGATGCCTGCCGAGGGACTGTTGGCCGGTCTGGCGCTGGTCGCCGCGGCACCCGCGCTGCTGGAGAGCGTGCTCTCCGCAGCCGGCGGTATGGCCTTGGCCGGCTCGGGGTCCCAGCTGAGCGCCCCGGGGGGCCACAACAGGTCGGGCCCGGGAGCCGGCGCCCGGTCTGCCGCACGTACTGAGGCACGTCGACGCCGCCGCATCCGTCGCCGAGCCGTCGGAGGCGCCGTCGTGGCGGCCTGCGTGGCGGGCGGCGCCCTGTGGTACCTCGACACCGACCCCGGGAACGGGAAGGACGAAGCGGCCGCCGCGCAAAATGCCGGCGCTCCCGCCGCGGAGCTCTCGGAACCGAGCCCCATCGAGACCTCCCCCTCGGCCTCGAAGTCTCCGTCACCGTCAGCCTCGCCCTCCAAGAAGGCGAGCCCCTCCAAGTCGCCCAGCCCGACGAAGAAGAGCGTGCCGGAACCCCGGCCGTCCATCCGGCCGACCCGCACCGCGACCAGCACCCCGCAGACACAGGCGGCCCCGTCGGGTGCCGTCGCGCAGGTGGTCGCGCTGGTCAACAAGGAGCGGTCGGCCGCCGGCTGCGGTCCGCTGTCGCAGGACTCCCAGCTGAACCAGGCCGCGCTGCGCCACTCCGAGGACATGGACGCCCGCGACTTCTTCGACCACACCAACCCGGACGGCGCCGACCCCGGGCAGCGTGTCACCGCCGCGGGCTACACCTGGTCCACGTACGGGGAGAACATCGCCCAGGGCCAGCAGACGCCCGAGGCGGTGATGGAGTCCTGGATGAACAGCCCGGGCCACCGTGCCAACATCCTCAACTGCTCGTTCAAGGACATCGGCGTGGGCATCCACAAGGCTTCCGGCGGCCCGTGGTGGACCCAGGTCTTCGGCGCCAAGCAGTGAGTCGGCAACCGGCGGTGAGTCCGCAACCGGCGGTCACAGCATGACGTGCTTGACCTGCGTGTAGTCGAGCAGGCCGGTCATGGAGAGGTCGCTGCCGTACCCGGAGTGGCCTACGCCGCCGTGCGGCATCTCCGACACCGTCGTGCCGTGGGTGTTGACCCAGACGATGCCGGTCCGCAGCGCACGGCTCGCACGCATCGCCCGGTCGTGGTCGCGGGTCCAGACGCTGGCGGCCAGTCCCTGGGTGACCCCGTTGGCCAGGCGGAAGGCCTCGGACTCGTCGGTGAAGGGCTGGACGGTGACGACCGGACCGAACACCTCGCTGCGGACGATCTCGTCCTCCTGCCGCACCCCGGCGACCACCGTGGCCCGGTGGAAGTAGCCGGGGCGGGGCAGCGCCGTGCCTCCCGTGACCACCTCGGCGTGGTCGGGCAGCCGCTCCAACAGGCCGCTGACTCCCGCCAGTTGAGCGGCGTTCGCGAGCGGCCCGAAGTCGGCGCTCTCGTCGTCCGGGGCGCCGGGCAGCAAGCGGGCGGCCCGGTCGGCGAAGAGGTCCAGGAAAGTGTCGTGGATCCGCCGGTCGACCAGGATCCTGGTCGCTGCCGTGCAGTCCTGGCCCGCGTTGTAGTAGGCCAGCGACGACAACTGCTCGACCGCGTCGTCGAGATCGGCGTCCGCGTGGATCAACACCGGTGCGTTGCCGCCGAGTTCCAGGTGCAGCCGCTTGAGGTCGGCGGCTGCCGCGGCGGCGATCTGCTGCCCCGCGCGGACGCTTCCGGTGACGGCGACCAGCCGGACGTGCGGATGGCCGACGAGGGAGCGTCCGGTGTCGCGGTCGCCGCACACGACGTTGAGCACGCCGGCCGGCAGGTGCTCGGCGGCCAGCCGGGCGAGGAGCGTGGCCGACGACGGCGTCGTGTCGGACGGCTTCAGGACGACCGTGTTGCCCGCGGCCAGCGCGGGGGCGATCTTCCATACGGCCATCATCAGCGGGTAGTTCCACGGCGTGATCTGGGCGCAGACGCCGACGGGCTCGCGCCGCAGCACGGAGGTGCGGCCCGGCGTGTACTCCGCGGCGGCAGCGCCCGGCAGGTTGCGGGCAGCTCCGGCGAAGTACCGCAACACGTCCACGATCGCGGGGAGTTCGTCGCCCAGGAACGAAGCCCGCGGCTTGCCCGTGTCGGCCACCTCGGCGGCCGCCACCGGACCGGCTTCCGTCTCCAGGGCGTCGGCGATCCGCAGCAGTGCGGTCTGCCGCTCGGCCGGAGTCGTCAGCGACCAGCCGGCAAAGGCCCCCTCGGCCGCCCGGCAGGCCGTGTCCACGTCCTCGGCGCCGGAGAGCGGCGCCGTGCCGTGCAGGAGCCCGGTGGCCGGGTCGATCAGCCTGAGCGTGGCGCCGGAGGCGGCCGGCACCTCCTTTCCGCCGATGTGGTTGAGCACGCTTGCGAGGTCGTCGGTGTCAGCCACGGCGCAGCGCCTCCTCGGCGGCGGCGCGCCCGGTGCGGACGGCGCCCTCCATGTATCCGGCGACCCACTGGTCGGAGCCGCAGACGTAGAACGGCGGTTCATGGGTGCCGTGCAGTGGGCCGACGGCCATCACCTCGCCCGGCGGCCACTGGGTGACGTAGCCCTGGGTCCACGGGTCGGTGCCCCACAGCCGCAGATGGCAGGCGCTCGGCCGGAGTGCCTCGTCGCCGAACATGCCGGCCATCTCGGCGAGCAGCTCGGGCGTGCGCAGTTGCGGTGGCGTCCCGAGCAGGACGCCGTAGCGCTCGGGCGGGATCAGGGCCGACAGGACGCCCTCGTTCTGCGGCCAGGTGCTGCCCAGCACCCCCTCGGCCTCGGACAGGCCGTTCAGGTCGGCGTCCCGCCAGAAGGGGCGGTCGTAGACGGCGGCGAACTTCGCGGCCGTAGCGTGGCGTTGCCGGTGCAGGGAGGCGAGCCGGGCCTCGCCGACCCCGCTGATGGAGACATCCCGTAGCGGTCCGACCGGCAGTGCGCTCACCACAGCCGTCGCTGTGAGGACCTCACCGGTTACCAGGCGTACCGAGCAACGGTCGGGGCGGATGTCCAGGCCGGCGACAGGGCAGCCCAGCCGGATGCGCGGGCCCAGTGCGCGGCCCATCACTTCGGCGAGCGTCGCCGAGCCGTCCGCGAGTCGCAGTCCCTCCCAGTCCTCGTAGTCGTAGTCGCCCTTTCCCGAACCGGGCACCGCCGCGCTCTTGCGCAGCGCGGCCAGCAGGGAGATCCGCTCGTAGGAGCCGCCGGCCAGGGCGAGTTGGCCGATCTCCCACAGGCGTACCACCGCGGGCGTGGCCTGCCGGGAGCGCAGCCAGTCGGCCACGGACAGCCGGTCCAGGGCGCTCGCGTCGGGATGCGACCACGGGTCGTCGGGGTCGACCGTGGCGGCGAGGGCGCCGAACTCCGCGCCGAGCCGCTCGTGCAGGGCCGCGTCACCGGGGCCGAACCAGTGCGGGGGATCGCCGGCCGAACTGCCCTCCGGCGTGGCACGGGTCATGCGGCCGGGCTCGGCGACATAGCTGGGAACCAGCTCCAGGCCGAGTTCCTTGGCCAGGTGCAGGTACGCGGTGTGGGCATGGCCGACCACTTCGCCGCCCAGCTGGACGAAGCGGCCGTCGGGTGTGCGGGTCTGCTCGACCCGGCCGCCGACGCGGTCCCGGGCCTCCAGGACGAGCACGTCGGTGCCGGCGGCGGCCAGGTCCCGGGCGGCACACAGGCCCGCCAGACCGGCGCCGAGCACGATCACGTCGTGATGCATCAGCTTCGCTTTCATGACAAGAGCTCGTTCGACAGAGCTCGTTACACAAAGCTCTGCCGACAGAGCTCGTACGACAGAGCTCGTGAAGAGACAGGAAGTCAGGCAAGGACCAGACAGTGCTCGGGCCGCCAGCCGAACTCCACCGTCTCGCCGCCGCTCCAGCGGTCCTCCATGCGGGCACGGGCCGTGTTCTGCTCCAGCACCGAAAGCGTGACGCCCGGGGCGAGTTCGATCAGATACGTGGTGGTCGGGCCGCTGTAGACGGTGTCGCGGATGACCCCGCTCAGCATCGACATGCCCGGTTCGAAGTCCGACAGCCAGATCTTCTCGGGGCGCACGGACACGCTCACGGCAGTCCCGTCCGCGATGTCGGCACGGGGGCCGACCGGCAGGGCGGGACCCTTGTCCAGCGTCACCTCGCCGCCCCGGTAGGTGCCGGTCATCAGGTTGGAGGTGCCCATGAAGGAGGCGACGAAGCCGGTGGCGGGGTGCTCGTAGATGTCCTCGGGGGTGCCGCACTGCTCGATGCGGCCCGCGTTCATCACGGCGATCCGGTCGGACATGGTCAGCGCCTCGTCCTGGTCGTGGGTGACGAAGACGAAGGTGATGCCGACCTCGCGCTGGATCTGCTTCAGCTCCACCTGCATCTGCCTGCGCAGCTTCAGGTCGAGCGCGGCCAGCGGCTCGTCGAGGAGGAGTACGGCCGGACGGTTGACCAGCGCGCGGGCCAGGGCGACGCGCTGGCGCTGCCCGCCCGAGAGGGTACGGGGCCTGCGATCCGCGAACCCGGCGAGCTGGACCAGCTCCAGCATCTCCCCGACGCGCTGCCGGATCTCAGTTCTGGCGACGCCTCGTCGCTTGAGTCCGAAGCCGACGTTGTCGGCGATGCTCAGGTGATCGAACAGGGCGTAACTCTGGAAGACCGTGTTGACGTTGCGCTTGTTCGGCGGCAGCGCGGTCACGTCCTCACCCGCGAGCAGCACCGATCCCTCGGTGGGGTCGCTGAACCCGCCGATCATGCGCAGCGAGGTGGTCTTGCCGCAGCCGGAGGGGCCCAGCAGGGAGAAGAAGTGGCCGGCCTCGATGTCGAGGTCCAGGTGGTGCACGGCGTAGGAGTCGGCGAACTGCTTGGAGACGCCGTCGAGCCGGACTGCGGGGGTCGCGTCCATGGGGTCACTCTCCGGAGAGGATGTCGAGGCCACCGCGGCGGCCGAAGAGGCGCGGGATGAACAGGGCCAGGGCGATCAGGGCGATGGATCCCGCGAGCATCAGCGTGCCGACCGCGTTGATGGTGGGCTGCACCCCGAAGCGGATCGCCGAGTAGATCCGCACCGACAGCGGCTGCGGGTCGACGCCGGTGGTGAAGTAGGCGAGCACGAAGTCGTCGAAGACCAGCGCGAAGATCAGTACGGCCGCGGCGAGCACGGCGGGCAGCAGGGCCGGCAGCGTCACCAGCCGGACCGCCTGCCAGCGGGTGGCGCCGAGGTCCATCGCGGCCTCCTCCACCTCCGGGTTCAGTGCGGCGACCCGGGAGCGGAGGATGACCGTGACGTAGGAGATGGAGAACGTGATCTCGGCGAGCATCACGGTGCCCGTGGACAGCGGCACGCCCACTCCCTTGAACAGCAGCATCGACGCCACGCCCGTGACGATCTCCGGGGTGATCAGCGGCACCAGCATGATCAGGCCGGCCATTGAGCCGAGCCGGGTGCGAGACCTGACCAGACCGAGGGCCAGCGCCACCCCGAGCAGCACCGAACCCGCCATCGCCACCAGGGAGATACGCAGACTGGTGCCCAGGGAGGCGATGAGGACGTCGTCGTGGACGAAGGCGCGGTACCAGCGCAGGCTGAACCCGTCGAACACGGTCAGCGACTTCTGCGAGTTGAAGGAGAACAGCGCCACCACGGCGATGGGCAGGTAGAGCAGCGCGAAGAACAGCCCGGTGACGGCGATGAGACCGCGGGGCCTGCGGTTGGCGCGGCCGCGCCGGGTGCGGATCCGGGCGTTCGGACGGGCCGAGGGGGCGGTGGCGGTCGGCAGCTTGAGCAGGGTCATCCTCGGGCCTCCGCCTCGTCCTTGCGGGTACGCCGCAGATAGCCGAGCATCCCGATCAGCAGGACCAGCATCAGCAGCATGGTGAGCGCGGAGCCCAGCGGCCAGTTCTGGCCCTGGAAGAACTTGTCCTGGATGAGGTTGCCGATCATGATCTGGTCCGGTCCTCCCATGAGCTGTGCGCTGACGAAGTCGCCCATGGCGGGCAGGAAGACCAGGACGAGCCCGGCCGCCGCGCCCTGCCGGGTGGCGGGCAGGGTGACGAAGAAGAAGGTGCGTACCGGGCCGCCGTACAGGTCGCGGCCGGCCTCGATGAGGGAGACGTCCAGCCGTTCCAGGGCCGCGTACAGCGGGATGATCATGAAGACGACGAAGCCGTACACGAGTCCCGCGACCACGCCGAGGCCGCTGTTGAGGATCTTCGTTCCGCCGTCGGCGATCCCGACGGCGCGCAGGGTGCGCAGCACGGGCCCGTCGTCGGAGAGGACCACCGACCAGCCGTACATCCGCACCAGGTAGTTGGCGAAGAACGGCACCACGATCGCGGCGATCAGCGCGTGCTTGTAACGCCCGCCGTACAGGGCGATCGTGTACGCCACCGGATAGGCGATCAGCAGCGAGATCAGGCAGGTCAGCAGGGCGTAGCCGAGGGAGCGGGCCAGGACCTCGGTGTAGGCGGGGTCCGCGAGCGCCCGTACACCGGCGAGGCTGAAGCCGAAGCGCGGGTTGCCCAGTTCGTCGGTGGTGCCGACCGCGAGGACGCCGACGAGGATCAGTGAGGCGATCAGGAAGCCGGTCATCCACACGGTGCCGGGCAGCATGAGCCAGGTCCAGATACGGGTGCCGTTCGCGTTCGGGCCGCGGCGCCGGCTGCGTGAGGAGGGGCGGGGCAGTGCCATGGATCAGCCCGCCTTCACATGGGTCCAGGCGGCGTCGCGGGCGTCCTCCGCCGCGCTGCCGACGTTGCGGAAGAACACGTCGGCCTTCAGGTCGTCCTGGGTGACCAGGCACTCGGGGAAGGGCTCGACCAGGTCGGCGTAGGTTTTCTCGCTGCCCGCGACCGGCATCGGGTAGCCGATGTACTCGATGTTCTTCTTCACGTTCTCCGGCCGCAGCATGTAGTCGATGAACAGCATCGCCGTGCCGGGGTGCGGGGCGTTCCAGGGGATGGCGTAGCAGTCGGAGTTGATCGGCGTGCCCTCCTTGGGGGCCTGGAACCCGAACACGGAGGGGTCGTCGGCCTGGTTGAGCATGGCGGCCATGTCGCCGCTCCACGCCTGCTGGATCAGCGCGTTGCCGTTGAGGAGGTTGTTGTAGCTGTCGCTGGAGAAGCCGCGCAGCCGTGGCCGCAGGGTGCCCAGCAGGGAGGTGATGCGGTCGAGGTCGCTGGTGTCGCCGGTGCTGACCTCGAGACCGAGGGCGAGGGCGCCCATGCCGAGGACCTCGTCGCGGTCGTCCAGCAGGAAGACCTTTCCCCTGGCCCGGTCGCTCCACAGGTCCCGCCAGGAATCGGTGAGCTCACCGATCTTGTCGCGCCGCCAGCCGATGCCGGTCTTGTACGCGGTGAAGGGGACGGTGTGCGCGGAACCGGGGTCGTACCACGGGTCCGCGAAGTAGTCGTAGGTTCCGAATATGGCCTCGGAGTGGGCGAGCCCGGAGTGGTCGATACGGCGCAGCCGGCCGCCGCGGACCAGACGCTGGGCCCATTTGGCCGTGGGGAAGATGATGTCGTAGCGGTTGCCGGCATTGAGCTTGGCGACCATGCCTTCCATCGAGTCGAAGTTCGACTGGATGACCTTGACGCCGTACTCCTTCTCAAAGCCCTTGAACACACTCGGGTCGACGAAGTCGGCCCAGTTGAAGTAGACGAGATCGCCGTCGACACGCGCCTTCACAGGCGCCAGCTGTTCGGCGTCGGGCGTTTTCGCGGGCATGAACCCGCAGCCGCCGGCCGCGGCGCCCAGCAGGCCGAAGGCGCTCGCCCGCAGCACGGCGCGTCGGGACGGCGGTATTGCCTCGGGGGACATGAACGTCCTCTCCGTCGAGGAACGGCACAACTCCAGGGCGGGACCGGCTGGTCGGCTCACTTCAGGCCCTGATTCCGCAGTGAAGACCGGTCTGGGGAGGGTGCGTGCGCGCGTCAGACGGCGCGCGGTAAGGATGCACGGAGGCGCACGGCGGCCTCGTGCGGCTGCGGCGGACGCGCAGCGCCGAAGGTCGTCACCCGGCGCTCCCGTCCAGGTCGTCCCGGACCCGGCGGGCGAACCAGCCGACAGCGGCCTCGCGCTGTGACAGCGGACCCGGCTCGAAGCCGGGGGTGCGCATACCTGCCTGCACGCGCTCCACCAGCTCGGCGTCCTCGTCGTTGGTGACCCAGCCGATGTGGATGTTGATCCTCCGGGCCAGCCGGGTACGGAAGCTCTCCCCGTGCCGGGTGTAGAAGCCGCCGGGAATCGCCGCCCGGTCCTGGGCGGTGGGCAGGGCGGTCCACGCGAGCACGTGGTCAGGGTAGAAGTCGATGAGCGTGTTGGGATAGATCACGGCGTACCGCCACACCCGCCGGTCGGCCTCGGTCAGCCCCGGCATCGGGGTCGCCAGCCGCTGGTAGAGCCGCTCGGTCCAGTTCGAGGACGGCTTGTCGCGCAGCGGGGACTCGAAGAGTACGTAGTTCTCCTGCACGTCCACCGTGTACGCCTGGTAGTCGAGCAGTCGCATGAGGGAGGGGTGGGCCACGGGGACGTGGTAGCCCTCCAGGTAGTTGTCGACGATCACCTTCCAGTTGGCGTTCTGTTCCTCGCCGTCCGTGACGTCGTGGATACGGTGCTTGCCGACCGGGACCAGGCCGGTTCCGGCGTAGCGGCCGACGGCCTCGGCCAGCCCGGCGCAGCTCTCGGCGAGCGGGGTCGCCTCCATGTCCAGGTTGACGAAGACGAAGCCGAGGAAGGACTCGACGTTGACGGGGTGCAGTCCGAGCCGGGGCTTGTCCAGGCAGGGGATCCGGCGGGCCTCGGGGGCCCCGACCAGCCGTCCGTCCAGCTTGTAGGTCCAGCCGTGGTACGGGCAGCGGATGGCCTTGCCCGACGGCTCGGGGGCGGTGACCAGGCGGGTGCCGCGGTGCCGGCAGACGTTGAGGTGGGCGGCGAGGCCGCCGTCCTCGGTGCGCACGACCAGCACCTCACGGCCGGCGGCGGTGGCGGTCAGCCGGGCGCCGGGGCCGGGGAGGTCGGACTCGTGACAGACGAGCTGCCATGACTTGGCGAAGATACGGTCGGTCTCGGCCTCGGCGACGGCCGAATCCGTGTAGTAGCGGGCGGGCAGCGCTTCCCCGGGGTGATCGAGGGGCGACTGGGCCGGCTCGGGCGACTCCGGCGGGGGAGCGGAGACAGTGCCTGCCCGGGTGGTCGAGGGATGCATTCGGGGTCCTCCTCCGCGCCGCTGCGGCGGCGATGGGCGGTGAGGGCGATGGCCGGTACGACGTCCGGTGGGGCGCCAGGTCTGCTTGAGGCGGGGCGCCGGACCAGCCGCGATCCGGCTGACTGATTGGTTAGTCAGAGTGGGACCATCGCGGGGGCAAGTCAAGACTTGTGAGCTGACTAATTAGTTAGTTAGTCTCGTGGCAGGCGGATGCCCCTGGTCCCGCAGACCGATGCCCAGGCGTGTTCCGCAAGCCCGCGGACACCGTCCGTGCCACAGCGGGTGTCCGATCCGACACCCCCACAGCTCCCGCCCCTTCGCGTCACGGCACCGGAGCATCCGTACTCACGTCATCCGCACCCACGTCATCCCCACTCACGTCATCGCCGCGCAACCACCGTCTCCGGACCACCCGGCCACGGTGCGAACCCGGAGGCACGCATGAGCGCTCGCCGCAGTCTCGTCTGGCTCGGCCTCACGCCGGAGCCCGAACAGGAACTGCCCGCCGCCGTGGCCGCCCTGCGCGCCCCGGCGCACGGCAGCCCGCTGCCGGCCCTGGTCACCGCCGAACGGCACCGGGTCGAGCGACTGGTCCTGCGTGGCACCCATCGCGGCTGGCTGCGCTACCTCGGCGAAGTCACCGAACTGGTCGTCGAGGCCGCCACCGGCTCCGGCACCGCCGATCCACGGGCGGCGCTGGTTGCGGGCGAGGTCGTCCTCGATCACCACCGCATGCTGATCGGCCTGCCCGGGGCCGGTTACGCCCGAACCGCGACGCAACGTCGCGATCTGGAACGGGCGCTGGGACTCCTGCGAGCCCGGCGCACCCCCGCCCGCACCGGACACCACCAGCCCAGGAGCACCGTATGACCGGCGTGTACTCCCTCCTCCCCGAAGGGCGCCGCGGCCTGCTCGCTCCGCCCGGCGGCGCCGAGGACATCGACGGCTACCTCGCCGTGGGCGGTTACGCCCCGCTCGTCGCCCCCGACCGGCTGCTCGACCGCATCAGCGCGACCGGACTGCGTGGCCGCGGCGGAGCCGGGTTCCCCGCCGCCGTCAAGCTCCGTGCCGTCCGTGACGCACCACCCGGCCCGCGCGTGGTCGTCGCCAACGGGGAGGAGGGCGAGCCCGGCTCCGTCAAGGACCGCTGGCTGCTCCGGCACCGCCCGCATGCGGTCCTCGACGGTCTGCGGCTGGCCGCGGCCATGACCGGCGCCGAGCGGGGCTTCGTGTACCTCTCCGACGACCTCGCCGAGCAGGCCGTGCGACGGGCGCTCGCCGAGTCCGCGCCCCAGGTGCGCATCGACGTCGTACGGACGCGGCACACCTATGTCGCGGGGGAGGAGAGCGCGGTCGTCCGAGCCGTCAACGGCGGCCCGGCGCTGCCCACGGCGAAGCCGCCCCGCCCGTTCGAGAGCGGTGTCGGCGGCGCGCCCACGCTGGTCGCCAACGTGGAGACCCTGGCCCGCGTCGCGGTGCTGAACTCGCGCCCGGACGAGGCGGACTCCGTCGCCGGGACTCACCTGGTGACCGTCTCAGGCGTCGGTGCCGCCGGTGCCGCGCTGGCCGAGGTCCCCGCCGGTACGCATCTGAAGGTCCTCGCCGACCTGTGCGGACACGGCACGGCCACCGCGGTCCTGCTGGGCGGCATGTTCGGCGGGCTGTACGGAGAGGGCTGGACGGACCTCGCCCTCGACCACGACCGCCTGAAGGAGGCCGGCGGCGCCCTCGGCTGCGGCGCGCTGCACTTCCTGCGCCCCGAGGACTGTCCCGTCGGCGTGGCCGCCGAGGCCGCCGCCTATCTGGCCGCTCAGAGCGCCCGGCAGTGCGGGGTGTGCGTGTCCGGCACCGGGGCGCTGGCCACCACCCTCACGGCCGTGGCCCGTGGCGAGGCGGGTCACGACTCCGTCGACAAGCTGCGCCGCTGGTCGCAGCAGCTGCCCGGCCGCGGGGCCTGCGGGCTGCTGGACGCCGCCGCCCGCATCGCAGGCAGCCTCCTCGTCCACTTCCCCGACCGGATCGACGCCCACCGCCGCTCCGACTGCCCCACCTGCGCGGGCTCGGCACCCGAGGACGGGCGCCGGTTCACGGTGCCGGTGCCCTGAGCCGCATCCAGGCCCCGTACGCCTCCGACCCGCCGCACCGAAAGGACCGCACCATGAAACTCCTGCTGGACTCCACCCGCTGCCAGGGCTACGGCCTCTGCCAGGAACCCGCACCCGAGCTGATCGACCTCGACGAGTGGGGCTACGCGCGGATGCGCGCGACCGAAGTGCCGCTGGGCGACGAGGCAGCCGCCGAGGCCGCTGTCGCCGCCTGCCCCAACACCGCGCTGCGGCTGGTGAAGTGACATGGGACGTGACCTGTCGGCCCTCTTCGACCCCGTATCCGTCGCCGTCGTGGGGGCCAGCGACGACCCGGCCAAGTACGGCCACGCCATAGCCGCCCAGGCGATACGCGCGGGCGGCCGCCGCCCCGTGCACATGGTGAACCGCCGCGGCGGCACGGTGCTCGGCCGGACCGTCGCCCCCAGCCTGAGCGCGATCGGCGAGCCCGTCGACCTGGCGGTGGTCTCCGTGCCCGCCGCCGGTTTCGAGGACGCCGTCGACGAGGCCCTGCGGTGCGGGGCCCGGGCGATCGTCGCGATCACCGCCGGCTTCGCCGAGACCGGCGACGCGGGGCGGATACGGCAGCAGGCCGTCGCCGAACGCGTACGCGCCGCCGGTGCCGTGATGGTCGGGCCCAACTGCCTGGGGATCGCCGACAACACCACCGACCTCTTCCTGGCCTCCGACACGTTCACACCCGGCGGCGTCGCGCTTCTGAGCCAGAGCGGCAACCTCGCCCTCGAACTCCAGCTCCGCTTCCGCCCGCACGGCCTCGGCTTCTCGCGGTTCGTCTCGCTCGGCAACCAGGCCGACGTCACCCTCGTAGACCTCCTCGCCGACTGCGCCCGGCACGAGGGCACCCGGGCCATCGCGGTCTACGCGGAGGACTTCGGCGACGGACGTGCCTTCGCCGAGGCTGCCGCCGACGCGGGCAAGCCCGTGGTGCTGCTCACCGCCGGACGCGGCGACGCCTCCGCGCGCAGCGCGCAGTCCCACACCGGCGCGCTGACCACTTCGGCCGACGTCGTGACCGCGGCCTGCCGCGACGCCGGTGTGGAACTCGTCGCCACCCCCCGCGAACTCACCGTCGCCGTGGCCGCGTTGAGCGGTGCACGGCGGGCGTCGGGACGCAGGGTCGCCGTGCTCACGGACGGCGGCGGACACGGCGTCGTCGCCGCCGACGCCGTCGAGGCGGCCGGCCTGACGGTGCCCGAACTCCACGAGCCGACACGGCAGGAGCTGAGGGAGGCCCTCTGGGAGCAGTCGGCCGTCGCCAACCCCGTGGACCTCGCCGGGATGGGTGAGCAGGACCCCGGCTCCTACGCGGAGACGGTCGCCGCGCTGCTGGCGGCCGAGGAGGTCGACGCCGTGCTGATGACCGGCTACTTCGGCGGCTACGCGGCGGCCGAAGGCGGCCTCGGCGGAGGCGGCAAGGCCCTTGCGGACGGGGAGGAGGAGGCCGCTCACCTCATCGCCGCCCGGCACCGCGCCACCGCCAAGCCGCTCGTCGTGCAGTCCATGTACCCCGAGTCCCCGAGCTGCCGTACCCTCGCCGCGGCCGGCATACCCGTCTTCGCCGCCACCGAGGACGCCGCCCGCGCCCTCGCCGCGACGGCACCCGCGCCACAGCGCACCGGCGTCACGCCCCTTCCCCGGCCGGCAACCCCGCTGCGCGAGAGCGGCTACATGGAGACGCGCCGAGCCCTCGAAGAGGCCGGCCTCGCCTTCCCCGCCGCCCGCGAGATCCACGACGAGACCGAACTGCTCGCCGCAGCCGAGGAATTCACCGGCCCGTACGTCCTCAAGGCCCTTCATCTGCTGCACAAGTCCGACGCGGGCGGAGTGGCACTCGGACTGGCCGGACCCGGCGAACTGCTCGCCGCCTTCCGTGAGATGCACGCCCGGCTCGGCGCCTCCTCCTACTCCGTGGAGGCCATGGCCGACCTGACCGACGGCATCGAGCTGATCGTCGGCGTCAACCGCGACCCGCGCTTCGGCCCGGTCGCCATGGTGGGGCTCGGCGGAGTGCTGGCGGAGGCCCTGCACGACGTCGCCTTCACCCTCGCCCCCGTGCCCGCCGAACGAGCCGTGAGTCTGCTGCGCGGACTGCGCACCGCCGCCCTGCTCGACGGGGTGCGGGGCAAACCGCCCGTCGACGTCGACGCCGCCGCGAAGGCCGTCGAAGCGATCACCGCGTTCGCCGCCGCCCACCCGGAGATCGCCGAGATCGAGGTCAACCCCCTTCTCGTACGCCCCGACGGAGCACTCGCCCTCGACTCCCGCGCCGTACTCGCCTGACCCGTCCCTCCCCGCACGCCGTACCCCCGACCTGACCGAAGAGGCCCCCATGGACATGCGCTACACCCCCGAGCAGGCCGACCTCAAGCGCCGCGCCGCCGAGTACGCCCGCCTGCTGATGCGTTACGAGGACCAGTCCGAGCAGGCCGGCGGACCCCTGCCGCAGCAGCTGGTGACCGAACTGACCCGGGCCGCCATGGACGCCGGCGTCTACGCCATCAACATGCCCGCCGAATGGGGCGGCGCCGGACTCAGCCTCCTCGACCAGGTCATCGTCGAGGAGGAGTTCGGCAAGGTCACCAACTGCCTCTGGGACATTCCCTGGCGGCCCGCGAACGTGCTGGCCTACGGCGACGAGCGGCAGCGCGAGAAGTACCTGCTGCCCGTGATCCGCGCGGAGAAGTTCGACGCGTTCGCGGTGACCGAGCCGGGAGCGGGATCCGACCCGTCCTCGGGCACCTCCACGGCCGACCGCACCGACGGCGGCTGGGTGCTCAACGGCGAGAAGTGGTTCGTCACCTGCGGCGACATCGCCGACTTCCTGCTGGTGCAGGCGGACGCCGGACCCGAGCGGCAGCCGACGCTGTTCTTCGTGGACCGGGCCGCGCCCGGCGTCGAGATGACCCGGGTCCCGCACTTCATGCACTCCGCCGTCAACGGGCACCCCGAATTCACCTTCACCGACGTCTTCGTGGCCGACGAGGACGTGCTCGGCGGCGTCGGCAACGGCTACGAGCTCACCAAGGAATGGTTCACCGACGAACGCCTGATGATCGCGGCCCGCACGGTCGGCGCGGCCGAGCGCGCCCTGCAACTCGCCCGGGACTGGGCCGTGGAGCGCGAGCAGTTCGGGGCGCCGATCTCCTCGTACCAGCTCATCCAGGGCATGCTCGCCGACTGCGCCGTGGACATCGCCGTCAACCGTGCCTACACCCACCAGGTCGCGTGGGAGGCCGACCAGCCGGGCACCGACCGCAAGACGCTGCACGCGAAGGCCTCCACCGCCAAGCTCGCCGCCAGCGAGGCCGCCGGCCGGGTCGCCGACCGCTGTCTGCAGATCTTCGGCGGCCGTGGCTACGACCGCACCTACCCCGTCGAGCGCATGTACCGCGAGCTGCGCGTCGACCGGATCTGGGAGGGCACCTCCGAGATCCAGCGGCTGATCATCGCCAACGAGCTGATCAAGCGCGGCACGCGCGCCCTTGCCCTGCCCACGCCCTGACACCGCCCACCCGTCACATCACCGCACAGCGAGGACTTCCATGGACTTCCGTCTCACCCCGCGCCAGGTTCAGCTCAAGGCCGACGCACGCGCCCTCACCGACTTCATCGCCGGCTACGAGATCCGGTGCGAGGAGGACAACGGCCTGCCGGCCGACGCCCACACCAAGGTCCGTGACGCCGTGCTGGACGCCGGACTCCAGGCCGTCAACATGCCGGCCGAATGGGGCGGCGCCGGACTCACCATCGCCGAACAGGTCACCGTGCAGGAGGAGTTGGGGCGGCTCACCGGCGCCCTGTGGGACATGGTGTGGCGGCCCGCGAACGCGCTGCGGTTCTGCACCCCCGAGCAGCGCGAGCGCTTCCTCATCCCGGTGATCAACGGTGAGCGGCGCGACTGCTACGCCGTCACCGAGCCCGGCGCCGGCTCCGACCCGCAGAACCTGGCCACCACGGCGACGAAGAACGACCAGGGCTGGGTGCTCAACGGCGAGAAGTGGTTCGTGACCGTCGGCGACCACGCCGACTTCATGATCGTGCTCGCGGCGGCCGGCCCGGAGCGCGCACCGACCCTCTTCCTGGTCGACAAGGACACCCCCGGTATCGAGATGACGCGGGTTCCGCGCTGGATGCACACCTTCGTGTACGAGCACCCCGAGTTCACCTTCACCGACGTCCAGGTCGGCGAGGACGCCGTGCTCGGCGGCATCGGCGAGGGATACGACATCACGCGCTCGTGGTTCACCGAGGAACGCCTGATGATCGCCGCCCGCACCATCGGCGCCGCCGAACGGGCACTGGAACTCTCCCGTGACTGGGCCGTGCAGCGGGAGCAGTTCGGGGCGCCGATCTCCTCGTACCAGCTGATCCAGGGCATGCTCGCCGACTGCGCCGTGGACATCGCCGTCAACCGCGCCTACACGCACCAGGTCGCCTGGGAGATCGACCAGGCCTCGGCCGAGGACCGCAAGACCCTGCACGCCAAGGCGGCCATCGCCAAGCTCTCGGCGAGCGAGGCCTCGGGCCGGGTGATCGACCGGTGCCTGCAGATCCACGGCGGGCGCGGCTACGACCGCTCGTACGCCGTCGAACGGCTCTACCGCGAGCTGCGCGTGGACCGGATCTGGGAGGGCACCTCCGAGATCCAGCGGCTGATCATCGCCAACGAACTCATCAAGCGCGGCTCGGGGGTTCTGGACCTGCCCAGCGCCTGACCCGTACCGCCGCAGACCAGAAAGAGGGATTCGGATGACCGACATCAAGCGCGTGGGAGTCGTCGGCTGCGGGCTGATGGGCGCCGGCATCGCCGAGGTCTGCGCACGGGCCGGCGTACCGGTCACGGTCGTCGAGCGTGATGCGGAGGCGGCCCGGGCCGGCCGCCTCCGCATCACCCGCTCGCTCGACCGGGCCACCGCACACGGCAGGCTGAGCGACGAAGGACGGGAGACCGCCGAGTCCCTGGTCACCGTCGTCCATGAGATCGAGGCACTGCACGACCACGACCTGGTGGTCGAAGCCGTCGCCGAGGACGAGGCCCTCAAGATCGACGTCTTCACCCGCCTCGACCACGTGATCACCGGCGAGGACACGATCCTGGCGACCAACACCTCCTCCATCCCGGTCATCAGGCTCGCCACCGCGACGACCCGGCCCGACCGGGTCGTCGGCGTGCACTTCTTCAACCCCGTACCGGTCCTGCGGCTCGTCGAACTCGTGCCGTCGCTGCTCACCTCGCCCAGCACGGCGGCACGGGCCGATGACTTCGTGACCGGCACCCTCGACAAGGAGGTGGTCCGGACCCGGGACAAGGCCGGGTTCGTCGTCAACGCCCTGCTCGTGCCCTATCTCCTGGCCGCCGTCCGCATGGTGGAGTCGGGCAGCGCGACCGTCGAGGACGTCGACCGCGGCATGGTCCTCGGCTGCGCGCATCCCCTCGGCCCACTCGCCCTGACCGACCTGATCGGCCTGGACACCACACGCGCCATCGCCGAGTCGCTGTACGCCGAGTTCCGCGAGCCCCAGTACTCTCCACCCCCACTGCTGTCCCGGATGGTGGAGGCCGGGCTGCTGGGGCGGAAGTCCGGACGGGGCTTCCACGTCTACGACGCACAGGGCCGTCCCGAGGCAGCGGTACCGGCGGAGCGGCCGTGAGGGAAGATGGTCATGGCCTACGTCCACGGAACGAGGGGAGCCCGAGGGTGTCCACGAAGGTGCGCACGGCAGACACCCGCGAGCGCATCCTGACCGCGGCGTGCGAGGTCATCGCCGACATCGGGTTCGAGAAGATCCGGATGCGCATGGTCGCCGAGCGGGCCGGTGTGTCGACGGCGCTGCTGCACTACCACTTCGACACGCGCGAGAAGCTGTTCACCGAGGCGATGACCCACTCCTTCGCCAACACGGCCGTCGACGTCGAACGTGACGCGGAGACGGTCCCGGCGGCGGTCATCCTGGCCCGCATCCTGCGCAACCTGCTGCCCACCGACCCCCAGTTGACCCAGGACTGGCGGCTCTGGCAGGAACTGTGGGTCCGGGCGCTGCGCGACGAGACCACCCGGGTCTTCGCCGTCGACCTGTACGCCCAGCTGCACGCCTGGGTGGGGGACGCGGTGCGACGCGGTATCGCCTCCGGCGAGTTCACGCCGACCGACGTGGACGACCTCAGCACCCTCGTCCTGTCCCTCAGCGACGGCTACGGCATCCGCGTCATGCTGCGCGACCCCGCCGTCACCCTCGACACGGCGCTCGCCTCCATCTGGCGCCATGTCTCCACCGCGCTGGGCCTGCCGGCGACCGTGCCGACGGACTGACGTCCCCAACCCGAATGGCTCAGCCTCGCTGCGCCGGAGGAGGCGAGGGTGCGTGAGTGGTGTGAGCGTGGTGGAAGGGATGCGCGTGCACACTGCGACGAGGAGGCGCGATGGCGGCGGAGGGATGGGCCGAGGGCGGCACTGCGTGCGCTGACCCCGGAGAGGACGCGGACCTGCCGCCGGGCCGGTCCGGAGGCGTCTTCGAGCAGGTGAGCGCGGTCGCCGACGCGGTCCTCTACGAGGGCTACCTCCTCTATCCCTACCGGCGCTCCTCGGCCAAGAACCGTGTCCGATGGCAGTTCGGGGTGCTGTTCCCCCGGGACTGGGTGGAGTCGGACGGTCCCGTCGTCGCGGGCATCTCCGGCTCCGCGGACTCCTGGTACCAGCAGACCGAGTGCCTGCTGAGGCTCCGGCAGCCCGGCGCGGTCGTACGGGTGCGACTTCGCTGTCTGCAGATGCAGCGCAAGCAGGTCGAGGAAGCGGACCGGGACGGCGGACACCGCCCCGTCGAGTCGCTGCGCACCGACGACGGCACGACGCACCTGACCTTCGACGAGGCCGTGCCGCGCGAGTTCGATGCCGTGATCCCACTGGACGAGCTCCTGCAGCGTGAACACACTGTCGCGGTGGCAGCGCCGGCCGGCGAGGACGTCGAACCACTGCCGGGACACCCGGGCCGGGTGGTGCGGCGTCGCGAAGAGGTACGGGCGAGTCTCACCGTCGCCGCCGAGCGCCTCGCGCCGTATCTGTGCCGGCTCCGGGTGCGCACCACGAACACGGGACCCGCGCCGGATCCGCGAACCCCGCGCGACGAGGCGCTGCGCCGAGCGCTCATCGCCACGCACACCCTCATCGGCGGTGACGGCGTCGAGTTCGTCTCGCCGACCGATCCGCCCGCGGACCTGAGTGCCCATGCGAGCGCGTGCCGCAACGAGTTCACGTTCCCCGTGCTCGGCGGTGAGCCGGACGCGGTCGGCCGCGTCCTGCTGTCCGCCCCGATCATCCTGCCCGACCACCCTCAGGTCGCCCCGGAGAGCCCCGGCGACCTGCACGACGCGGCGGAGATCGACGAGATCCTCACCCTGCGCACGATGCTGCTGACCGACGAGGAGAAGCAGGAGGCGCGCGCCACCGACCCGCGGGCGGCCGCGATCCTCGACCGGGTCGACACCATGCCTCAGGAAGTCTTCGAGCGGTTGCACGGCGCCGTCCGCTCCCTGACGCCGTCGGCCACGCCGACCACCCAGGCCACCCAGGCCACCCAGGCCACCCAGGCCACCCAGGCCACCCAGGCCACCCCGGCAACCCTGGCGACGCCGCCCTCCGAACGCCCGGCCTGGTGGCAGGAGGGCGCCGACGACGGTCTCTCCCCGTCCACCGACACCGTGCTCGTGGACGGCGCAGCCCTCGGCGCGGGCAGCCGCGTAAGGCTCCGCCCACGCGGTCGCGGCGCCGACGCCCAGGACATGTTCCTGGCCGGGCGGACCGCCGAGGTCGCCGCCGTCTTCCACGACGTGGACGGCAGCGTGCACCTCGCCGTCACCGTCGACGACGATCCCGCGGCCGAACTGCACACCTGGTACGGCCGCTTCCTCTACTTCCGGCCGGACGAACTCGAGCCACTGGAGCCCGCTCCATCCAAAACCCCCCGCAGCGGAGGCCGATGACATGGCAACGCACAGCAGTACCGCCGAGGTCAGCAAAGAACCCAGTCGAGGCGAGGACCGAGAGGGCTTCGACGAGATCACCATCCTCTGGATCTCCGAGGGCATGAGCTGCGACGGCGACACCGTCTCCCTCACCGCCGCCGACCAGCCCTCCATCGAGGATCTGGTCCTCGGTCTGATCCCGGGCCTGCCGAAGGTGAACCTGGTCAACAAGGTGCTCTCGCCCAGTCTGGGCGGCGAGGACTTCCTTGCTCCCTACCGGGCCGCGGCGCGGGGCGATTTGTCACCGTTCATCCTCGTTATCGAGGGCTCGATCCCCAACCAGAACATCATCGAGGGCGACGGCTACTGGACGTCCTTCGGCAACGACCCGGAGACCGGTGAGCCGCAGACCCTGAACTGGTGGATCGACCAACTGGCCCCCAAGGCCTGGGCGGTGGTGGCCGCCGGCACCTGCGCCACCTTCGGCGGCATCCACGCCATGTCCGGCAACCCGACCGGCTGCATGGGCCTCGCCGATTACCTCGGCTGGGACTACACCTCCCAGGGCGGCCTGCCCATCGTCAACGTGCCCGGCTGCCCGATCCAGCCCGAGAACTTCATGGAGACCCTGGTCTGGGTCCTCTACCACGCCGCCGGCTCCGCGCCACCGCCCCCGCTGGACCACATGCTGCGCCCGCAGTGGCTGTTCGGCAGGACGGTCCACGAGGGCTGCGACCGCGGCTCGTATTACGAGCAGGCCAGCTTCGCCAAGGACTACAACTCGCCCAAGTGCCTGGTCAAGACGGGCTGTTGGGGTCCGGTCGTCAACTGCAACGTGCCCAAGCGCGGCTGGATGGCCGGCATCGGCGGCTGCCCGAACGTCGGCGGCATCTGCATCGGCTGCACGATGCCCGGCTTCCCCGACGCGTTCATGCCGTTCATGGACGAGCCCCCGGGCGGCACGCTGTCGTCCCTGGCCATCAAGCCGTACGGGGCCGTCATCCGCAGGCTCCGCGGCATGACGAACGAGCTGGTCAACCACGAGCCCAGGTGGCGCCACAACAAGCGCAAGCTGACCAGCGGATACGACCCGCACTGGCGCCCCTGATGGCGCTCCGCGCGCAGGTCCGCAAGCCGCACGACCTCCACCTCACGACCCACCCGCACATCACCGACAGCGAGGGGCAGCACCGCAGATGACCACCACCGAGGCCCGGCCCACGGAGCGCAAGCCGCCACAACTCGTGGACATGTCCTGGGATCCGATCACGCGGATCATCGGGAACCTGGGCATCTACACGAAGATCGACTTCGCCAACCGGGAAGTCGTGGAATGCCACAGCACCTCATCGCTCTTCCGCGGCTACTCCGTGTTCATGAAGGGCAAGGACCCGCGCGACGCGGGCTTCATCACGTCCCGGATCTGCGGCATCTGCGGCGACAACCACACCACCTGCTCCGACTACGCGCAGCAGATGGCCTACGGCGTCAAGCCGCCCCCGCTGGCCGAGCACATCGTCAACCTCGGCGAAGCGGCCGAGTACATGTTCGACCACACGATCTTCCAGGACAACCTCGTCTTCGTGGACTTCTGCGAGGCGATGGTCAAGGCCACCAACCCCGGACTGCTGGCCCGCGCGGAACGCACCGAGGCGCCCCGCGGGGAGATCCACGGCTACCGCACGATCGCCGACATCATGAAGGCCTTCAACCCCTTCGAGGGCGAGGTCTACAAGGAGGCCCTGAAGGTCAGCCGGGTCACCCGCGAGATGTTCTGCCTGATGGAGGGGCGGCACGTCCACCCGTCCACGCTGTACCCGGGCGGCGTCGGCACGATGCCGCAGCCGACCGCCTTCACCGACTACCTCGCCCGCCTGATGCGGGTCATCGACTTCGTGAAGAAGGCCGTCGCCATGAACGACGACGTCTTCGACTTCTTCTACGAGGCACTGCCCGGCTACGAGGAGGTCGGCCGCCGCCGCGTCCTGCTGGGCTGCTGGGGCGCCTTCCAGGACCCCAAGGTCGTCGACTACCGCTACGAGACGATGAACACCTGGGGCAAGGCGATGTACGTCACCCCCGGCATCATCGTCGACGGCGAACTGGTCACCAACAACCTCGTCGACATCAACCTCGGCCTGCGCATCATGCTCGGCAGCTCCTACTACGAGGACTGGGTGAACGAATCCCCCTTCGTCACCCACGACCCGCTCGGCAACCCCGTCGACATGCGCCACCCGTGGAACCAGACCACCGTCCCGGTGCCGCAGAAGCGCAACTTCGACGACAAGTACAGCTGGGTGATGAGCCCGCGCTGGTACGACAAGCGCACCGACCAGCACCTAGCCCTCGACACCGGCGGCGGCCCGCTGGCCCGGCTGTGGTCGACCGCGCTGAGCGGCCTGGTGGACACCCCCTACATCAAGGCCACCGGCCACAGCGTGCGCATCTCGCTGCCCAAGGGCGAGAGCCTGCCGGAGACGACCCTCGAGTGGCGCATCCCGCAGTGGAGCAACACCATCGAACGCGACCGCGCCCGGCCCTACTTCGTCGCCTACGCGGCCGCCATGGCCCTGCAGTTCCTGGAAGAGGCCATGGGGCTGGTGCGGGCCGGCGAGACCAAGGTCTTCGAGAACTACGAGGTGCCCGACGAGGCCATCGGCTGCGGCTTCCACGAGGCGGTCCGCGGTGTCCTCTCCCACCACCTGGTGATCAAGGACAAGAAGATCGCCAACTACCACCCGTACCCGCCCACCCCGTGGAACGCCAGCCCCCGCGACATCTACGGCACCCCCGGCCCGTACGAGGACGCCGTCCAGGGCCAGCCCATCTTCGAGGAGAACGGGCCGGACGACTTCAAGGGCGTCGACATCATGCGCACGGTCCGCAGCTTCGACCCCTGTCTGCCGTGCGGTGTGCACATGTACGTCGGCAAGGGCAAGACGCTCACCACCCTGCACTCGCCCACGTACGGGGCGAACCATGGCTGAGGCCGGTGCCGCCCGGCTGGCGGACCCGGACGTGGAGGCCCGGCTCGCCCGGCTCGACGAGCTGCTGGCGGGCCTGGAGTCCGCACCCGGCCCCACCACACGCTCCGCGACCGAGGCCGTGGGACTGCTGACCGAGGTCTACGGCGAGGCGCTGGCCCGCGTCATGGACCACGCGGACGGTCAGCTGGCCGAGCGCCTGGCCGACGACGAGCTGCTGGGCCACCTGCTGGTCCTGCACGATGTCCACCCCGAGCCCGCCGAGCGCCGGGCGGCCCGCGCGGTCGAGCGGCTGCGGCCCGCCGTACAGGAACGCGGCGGCGACGTGGAGTGGGCCGGTGTGGAGGGACAGGTGGCGCGCGTGCGCATGACGTCGGGCGGCGGATGCGGCTCCGGCTCCGGTTGCGGTGCCGGTGCTGGTGCCACGGACGTCACCGACGCGGTCCGCGAGGCGGTGCTCGCCGTGGCACCCGAGCTGACGGCGGTGGAACCGCTCACCGCGGCTGCTCCCGCACCCCCGCCCGCGTTCGTCCCGCTCGCCACGCTGACGCACCGGGGCGCACGGTGACCACCGACGGAGCCCTGGCCCGCCTCATCCGCTCCTCGGCCGACCGCACGGCGGCGGCCGGGGCGGAGGCGTGCGATCTGTGCGCCGCGCCGGTGCCGGACGAGCACGCGCACCTGTACGACACCGGACAGGACGAGGTGCGGTGTGTCTGCGGCCCCTGCTCGGTGCTGTTCGCCGGGGCCGGGGCGGGTGACGGCCACTACCGGCTGGTGCCCCGGCGCCGGATCCGGCTGCCCAAGGTCGACACGGCGGCGCTGGGCGTACCCGTCGGCCTGGTCTTCTTCGTACCCCGGGCGGACGGCACCGTCACCGCCCAGGGCCCGAGCCCGGCGGGCGCCATGCGGTGGGAGGTGGACGCGGCGGCCTGGCTCGGACTCGCCGAGACGTGTCCGCAGCTCGCCACCGTGGAACCCGAGGTTGAGGCACTGCTGGTGAACACCGTCCACGGCCTCGACCACCACTGGATCGTGCCGATCGACGACTGCTACCGGATGGTCGCGGTCGTACGCCGGGAATGGCGCGGGCTGTCCGGCGGCGGCCAGGTCTGGCCGGCCGTCGAGCGGTTCTTCGAGGACCTCACCGAACGGTCCTGAGCACGTACTCCGCAGGTCGGAGTCGAGGAAGGAGATCACCCCATGGGCAGCATCAGAGTGGGCCGGGCCCAGGCGAAGCCCGACACCCCCGGGCACGTGGCCGGCATGCACCAGGGCAACCGGGGGCGGTACAAGGACCAGAAGGGCCACCACGAGGACGGCACCGCCGACGCGCGCCGTTCCACCGGGATCCATTGGAAACGGCATGACGCGCTCGTGGAGACCATGCCGAACATCTCACCGGGATGAGAGACAGCAGGGAGTCGCCGCAATGAAGGTCCAACGAGCACAGTGGTCGGCTGCCACGGGCAGACGAGCCGGGATGAGCGGGCAGCGGGTGCTGATGGCCGAGGCCGCCTTGGCAGGCGGCTTGGTCCTCGCCCTGCTGGCCTGGGAATGGCCCAGCCTCAGGCGGGAGGCGCGGATCTGGCGGATGGCCGGCGGGTTCCGCGCCGGTCGCCGGTACCCGTGAGCCGGTTGTGCACGAACTGTCGATCGCGACCGCGATCATCGAGCGGGCCGGTGAGCTGGCCCGGGCGGACGGAACCGAGTCCGTCTCGGCGGTGACCGTGCGGGTCGGCGAACTGGCGGGTGTCGTCCCCGACGCCCTGGATTTCGCCTTCGAGGTGGCCCGCGACGGAACCCCTCTGGCCGAGGCGCGCCTCGTGGTCGAGCAGATCCCCGCGCAGGCCTGGTGCAGCCGGTGCGCCGAGGAGTTCCCGGTGGGCATGCCGCCGTTCTTCTGGTGCCCGCGCTGCGACGAGCCCTCCTCGGACCTGCGCAGCGGCCGGGAACTGGAGATCGCCGGCATCGAGCCGTTACCGGCCTCGGCATAGCGTGCGTGGGCCCCGCCGAACACGCTCGGCGGGGCCCACGCACGTCCGGACCTGATCAGCAGATACGCGGCAACTGCTCACCCAGCGGCAGATCCACCACCCGGGTCCCGCCGAGACCCGTCGCCACCACCACCATTCCAGGGTGGTCGGCGACGCACTCGCCGACCACAGTGGCCCCGGCGCCCTGCGGGTGGGCGCGCATCGCCGCGAGGACGTCCTCCGCCTCCGACGGGTGGACGAAGGCGACCAGCCGGCCCTCGTTGGCGACGTAGAGGGGGTCGAGCCCCAGGAAGCCACAGGCGTTCGCCACCGCGTCCGGCACCGGAATTTCCCGCTCCCGCAGCCGGACACCGGTTCCGGAGGCTCTCGCGATCTCGTTGAGGGACGCGCCGAGGCCGCCCCTGGTGGGGTCGCGCAGCACATGGATGTCCGGGGTGACCGCCAGCATGGCCGCCACCAGCCCGGCCAGCGGCGCGGTGTCGCTGGCCACCTCCACCCCGAACTCCAGCCCCTCCCGCACGCTCATGATCGCCACTCCGTGCAGGCCGATCGGCCCGCTGACGATCACGACGTCACCGGGCCGCGCGCGCTGGGGCCGGATGTCCACCCCGTCGGGCACGAGTCCCACGCCGGCGGTGGTGACGTACACGCCGTCGCCGTGCCCGGACTCCACCACCTTGGTGTCACCCGTGGCGATCGTGACCCCGGCGGCCTCGGCCGCGGTGCCCATGGCCCGGGCGATCCGCTCGACCACGGCCAGCTCCACGCCCTCCTCCAGCACGAAGGCGGCGGACAGGTACGCGGGCCTGGCACCGCTCATCGCCAGGTCGTTGACGGTGCCGTTGACCGCGAGGTCGCCGAGGCTGCCGCCGGGGAAGAACAGCGGCCTGACCACGTAGGAGTCGGTGGAGAACGCCAGCCGGGCGCCGCCCAGTTCGAGGACGGCGGAGTCCGCGAGCCCGGCCAGCGTGGCATTGCCGTAGGCGGGGGTGAAGACCTGCTCCATCAGTTCCGCCGACAGCGCACCGCCGCCGCCGTGCCCCATCACCACGACCCCCTGGTCACGCAGCGGGGCGGGGCAGGACCAGTTGGCCGGGTCGACCGTCTCGGCGAGTTGCTCAGGCAACGGGGTTCATCTCCTCCCGCGCGGCCCGGTCGGCCTGCGGCGTCGGGGCGTTCATGCGGCGGTACAGGTAGTAGGCCGCGCAGGCACCTTCGCTGGAGACCATCGTGGCGCCGAGCGGCGTGCGTGGCGTGCAGGTGGTGCCGAACGCGGCACACTCGGTCGGCTTGATCAGCCCCTGGAGGACCTCGCCGCTGCGGCACTCGGCGGGCTCCTCGGTTCGGATGCCGCTGACGTCGAAGCGGTGCTCCGCGTCGTAGGCACGGAAGGCGTCGGTCAGCCGCCAGCCGCTCCGCGGGATGCGCCCGATGCCACGCCAGTTCCGGTCGGTGACCTCGAACACCTCCTCGATCATGCGCACGGCGGCCGGATTGCCCTCCTCGCGCACGGCCCGCGGGTACGCGTTCTCCACGCGGTGCTCACCGCGCTCCAGCTGGCGCACCGCCAGGCGGATGCCCTCCAGGATGTCCAGCGGTTCGAAGCCGGTCACCACCATCGGAACGCCGAACCGCTCGGCGAGGGCCGGGTACTCGGCCGTCCCCATCACGCTGCAGACGTGCCCGGCGGCCAGGAACCCCTGCACCCGGCACTCGGGCGCCGTCATGATCGCCTCGATCGCCGGGGGCACCCGCACATGGGACACCAGCAGGCTGAAGTTGGTCAGGCCCAGCCGGCGTGCCTGGTGGACGGCCATCGCGTTGGCCGGGGCTGTCGTCTCGAAGCCGATCGCGAAGAACACCACCTCCCGGTCCGGGTTGCGGCGGGCCAGCTCCAGGGCGTCGAGCGGGGAGTAGACCACGCGTACGTCGCCGCCCTCGCCCTTGACCCGGAACAGGTCGCGGTCGGTGCCCGGCACGCGGAGCATGTCGCCGAAGGAACAGAAGATCACGTCGGGCCGCGAGGCGATCTCCAGCGCCTTGTCGATGACGTCCAGCGGCGTGACACAGACGGGGCAGCCGGGGCCGTGGATCAACTCCACCATCTCGGGCAGCAGCTGGTCGATGCCGTGCCGGATGATCGAGTGGGTCTGCCCGCCGCACACCTCCATCAGGGCCCAGGGCCGGGTGGCGGTGGCACGGATCTCGTCCAGCAGCCGCCGGGCGAGATCGGGGTCGTTGAACTCGTCGATGTACTTCACCGGGCCTCACTTCCGCTGTCCTGGCGCTGCGTCACCGCGGCGCCGCCCGCCTCCTTGGCCGCCTGCTCCCAGGCGTCCCCGAACTCCTCCTCCAGCAGCCCCAGTTCCTCGAAGAGCTTCAGGGAGGCCAGCGCCGACTCCTCGTCCAGGCGCTGGAGCGCGAAGCCGACGTGCACGATGACGTACTCACCCACCCGCACGTCGCTCACGTACTCCAGACACGCCTCTTTCTGCGCCCCACCGAAGTCGATCAGACCGGTGAGCGGGTCCGAGCTGTCGTCGATGGACACGACCTTGCCGGGCACTGCCAAGCACATGGGTCACTCCTTCTGTCGTTCGTGCGCCGCGACCACCAGCTGGCCGAGGGCCAATCCGCCGTCGTTCGGCGGGACTTCGCCGTGCCGGAGCACCGAGAAGCCGTCTCCGGTCAGCAGCCGCGTGCACTCCTCCTCCAGCAGCGCGTTGGCGAACACCCCGCCGCTGAGGGCGACGGTGGTCAATCCGGTGTCCTGGCGTGCCCGCCGGCAGACCGCCACGACGGCCCGCGCCACGCCGCGGTGGAAGCGAGCGGCGAGCACGGGGGCCGGGGTGCCACGGCGCTGATCTGCGATCAGTGCGCCGAGCACGGGCGCCGGGTCGTACACGCCGCCGACGAGCCCGAAGACGTACGCCGAGGTGTCGGCGTCCCAGGCCGCGGCGGCGGCTGACTCCAGCTCCATGGCGGCCTGCGCCTCGTACTGCGCGCGATGACACACGCCGACGAGCGACGACACCGCGTCGAAGAGCCGGCCCATGCTGGAGGTCGCCACACAGGCCAGACCGCGCGTCAACTGGCGCTCCAGCACGGCCAGTTCATCGGGAGCGCAGGCGGCCACGCTGTGCAGGTCCGTGTCCCAGCGCAGGCCTGCCGCCCACAGCCGCGCCAGCGCCAGGCGGCACGGGTTGGCCACACCCGCGTCGCCACCGGGGAGCGGGGCGGGGGCGAGGTGGCCGAAGCGCCGGAAGCCGTTGTAGTCGGCGAGCAGGATCTCGCCGCCCCAGACGGTGCCGTCGTCGCCGTAGCCCGTACCGTCGAAGGCGACGCCGATCACGGGGGTGCTGCCGTCGAGGCCGTGCTCGGCCATCGCCGAGGCGATGTGCGCGTGGTGATGCTGGACGAACACCGGGGAAAGCGCAGGCAGTTGCGAGGACCTCTGCCGGGCCCAGCGCGACGAGTGGTACCCCGGGTGCCGGTCGGCGGCGACGAGCTCCGGGCTGACGCCGGTCAGGGACCGCATCTGCGACTCCGCCCGCCGGGCCGCCTCCAGGGTGGCCAGCTCGCCCATGTCGCCGATGTGCGGGCCGAACCAGGCGTGATCGCCCTCGCCGAGGCACAGCGCGTTCTTCAGGTCGCCGCCCACGGCGAGCGCGGGCCGCACCGCGACCGGCAGACGCAGGGGACGGGGCGCGTATCCCCGGGACCGGCGCAGCACCTGCTCCGTGCCGTCGGGACGTACCCGCAGCAGGGAGTCGTCGCACGGCGACGCGATGGGCCGGTCGTGGGCCAGCCAAGCGTCGGCGAGACCGGCCAGCCGGGTCAGGGCCTCGTCGTCGTCCGTGACGATCGGCTCCCCCGAGCGGTTGCCGCTCGTCATGACCAGCGCCCGCGGGCCCGGCGGATCGCCGGGCAGGCCGAACAGCAGGGCGTGTACGGGGGTGTAGGGCAGCATCACGCCCACGTGCGGGCTGCCGGGGCAGACCCCGGGCGCGACGATGTCGTGCTCCGAGCGCCGGCGCAGCAGGACGATGGGGCGCCGTGGGCTGGTGAGGGCGGCCGTCTCGGACGCGGACGGCACGGCGATCCGCCGCACGACATCGAGGTCCGCGCACATCACCGCGAACGGTTTGCCGCCACGTGCCTTGCGGGTGCGCAGCCTGTCGACGGCGCGCCCGTCGGTGGCGTCGCACGCCAGGTGGTAGCCGCCGAGGCCCTTGACGGCGACGATCCCTCCGGCGGCGAGCAGCGCCCGCGCCGCTGTCAGGGCATCGGCGTCCCGCGCGGGCCGGACCCCGCTCCCGGCAGCGGGCACCAGACGCAGCCGGGGGCCGCAGTCGGGGCAGGCCACGGGCTGGGCGTGGAAGCGGCGGTCGCCGGGATCGCCGTACTCCCGGGCGCAGTCGGGACACATCGGGAAGCCGGACATGGTCGTGACCGCCCGGTCGTACGGCATGCCCGTGGCGATGGTGAAACGCGGCCCGCAGTGCGTGCAGGTGACGAACGGGTGCCGGTGGCGGCGATCGGCCGGATCGGCCAGCTCCCGCAGACAGTCGGCGCACGTCGCCGTGTCGGGCGGCAGGAGCGTGCGGCCGGGGGAGCGGTCGGTGGAGCGGATGGTGAAGGTGCCGTCGGCACCCGTGACGGGCAGTTCCTCGAATCCGACGGCGGTGACGGAGGCCAGCGGCGGGGGCTGGGCGGCCAGCCTTTCGCAGAAGTCGACGACGCCGTCCGGCGGGCCCTCCACCTCGATGAGGACGCCGCTCGCCGTGTTGCTCACGAACCCTGCCAGGGCGAGATCGGAGGCCAGGCGGTGTACGTACGGGCGGAAACCGACGCCCTGCACCGTGCCGCGCACGGTGACGCGGCGGCGAACCGCCTGTGTGGTGGGCGCCGTCACGAGACGCGGCCGGCCGCGAGGCCGGAAGCGGCGTCCTCAGGCGTGTGGCCGTGGGTGTGGGTGGGGGTCTGGCTGTGGCTGTGGCTGTGGGGACGGGGCGCCAGCGGAGGCCGGTGGACCGCGGCCCCGTCCCGCACCGCGAGCACCCGGTCGAGGAGGGTGTCCACCCCGTCACCCGTCCGGGCGCAGGAGAACATGAGCTCCACCCCGGGGTTGACCCGCTGGATGTTGGCGGCGAAGGCGGCCTGGTCGAAACCGGCGGGGCCGGCCAGGTCGGTCTTGGTGAGCACCACCAGATGGGCGGAGCCGAAGGCCGTGGGGTACTTCAGCGGCTTGTCCTCGCCCTCCGTCACCGCCATGAGCACGATCCGCAGGCTCTCGCCGAGGTCGTAGGAGGCCGGGCAGACGAGGTTGCCGACGTTCTCCACGAAGAGCAGCGACGTGCCCTCCGGCAGCCAGCTCTCCACATGCCCGCGCAGCTGCCGGGCTTCCAGATGGCACAGCCCGTCGGTCAGCAGCTGTTTCACCGGCGCTCCCGAACGGGCGAGGCGGTGGGCGTCGTTGTCGGTCGCCAGGTCGGCGGTGAGCGCGGCCACGGGGATGCCCCGCTCGACCGCCCTGGCCAGCACCCGCCCGAGCAGTTCCGTCTTGCCGCTGCCCGGGCTGGACAGCAGGTTGGCCACGCTCACACCACGCCGGGCCAGTTCCGCGCGCAGGCTCGCGGCCAGATCGTCGTTCTTCGCCAGGACGGCCTGAGTGACCTCGTCCACGGAATCGCACATGCGCGCTGCTCCCAGCGGGGGATCGGGGGTTCGGACCGCTATCGATCCTCCGCGCCCTTCGCCACCAGGCGGGGGAGACCGGCCGCGCACGGGCCCGTGGATTCCTCCGGGCGGCTCAACGGGGGCGTGGCGTTCGGGTCGGCGAGCAGCGCCGGGACCATCACGTGCAGCGCGGCGACGGCCCGCCCGATGGCGTCGCGCACGGTCTCGCTGATGCCCGGCGCGATGTCCTCGTCGCCGCGCAGCCGCAGCTCGGGCTCGCAGGCCAGGACGAGGACGCGTGGCAGCGGCTCGTCGCCCAGGTGGGTGGCCAGTGCAAGGACCTTCGCCGGGTCCATGCCGTGCGCCTCGGGAACGGGCCCGCCCGCGGTGCCGTCGGGAAGCTCCGGCTCGATCAGGGACAGGGTGCCCGGCTCGTGTCCCCGGACGGACGCGTCGACCAGTACGGCCGTGTCGTAGCCGTCGAGCAGCTCGTACGCCAGGTCCATGCCGCGGATGCCGAAGTCCCGCACCCGCACCTCGGGCGGCAGGGGGCGCCGGTCGAGGGCGCGGATCACCTCGGGGCCGAAGGCGTCGTCCGCGAGGAAGATGTTGCCGACGCCGGCCACCAGCAGGCGTGTGCTCATCGCGCGCCCCCGGTGGCCAGCGGGTTGGCCGAGCCGCTCGGCTGCTTGCGGACGAAGGCCGAGCGCAGGGCGTGGTACGGGGCACGCGGGTCGAAGAAGATGGCGCGCATGCGGGCGAGTTCGTCCCGCCGGTACTCGCCGAGCGGTTGCCGCGCCTCGTCCGCCTGCCGCGCCGCGGCCTTCGCGGCGATCCGGGCCGCGAGGTCCGGGGCCTCGGCGAGGGCGGCAGCCATGTGCTCGACTTCCCCGGTGAACTCCTGTGCCGGGACCGGCACCAGACGGTCCACCAGCCCGATCCGTGCGGCCGCCGCCGCGCTCACCGGCAGTGCCTCGGTCGTGAGCCGCGCTGCCGTCCCGGCTCCGGTGCGGCGCGGCAGGGTGTACGTCCAGTACTCCGATCCGTACAGGCCCATGCGCCGGTAGTGCGGGTTCAGGACGCTGCCCGTGCGGCACCAGACCTGGTCGGCGGCCAGGGCGAGCATCACGCCGCCGGCTGCCGCGTTGCCGCCGAGGGCGGCGACCACCAGGCGGTCGGTCGTGCGCAGTACCGCCTCGACCAGGTCGTTCATGGCGTTGAGGTTGGCCCACGACTCGCCCGCCGGGTCGGGCGACGCCTCGATGACGTTCAGATGGATGCCGTTGGAGAAGAAGTCGCGGGTTCCACCGAGCACGAGCACCGAGGTGGGACGGGTGAGCGCGCGCCGGTATGCGGCGAGCAGCCTGCGGCACTGGTCGGTGCTCATCGCCCCGCCCGGGAAGGAGAAGGACAGGAAACCGACCTCGCCGTGCTGCCGGTAGCGGATGTCGGTCCAGGTGGTGCGCTCCGCGGGCAGTTCGAGCGGGGCGGCGTCCTCCGGCAGCCAGTGCGGGCCGCCGTCATGGCGTGGTGCCACCTGCCTGCTGCCGGGCGGAACCGGGAAGCCGGCGAGCACCGAGGCCGCGGGGCGGCGGAACGGCGCCGGGTCGCCGGAGTTCTTGCGGGGGCGCAGCTCCGGGATCCACACCGCGCCGTCCCGGGTGGCCCGGCAGACCGCGCCGCACCGCGTCGCGAGCAGTGCGCCGGGGCGCCCGCGCAGTCGGTCCTCGCCGTGCCCGCCGTGCAGGAACACTTCCCTTCCGCACAGCTCGTCCAGGACACCCGGCTGTGAGTCGGCCCCGCGGAGCTTGCGCAGCACCTTCGCGGTGCTGTCGTTCTCCCAGTCGATCCGTCGCCGCTCCTGGCGGAGGAAGTCGCGCCACACCACCGCAATCGCGGGATCGCTCTGTGCCTTCGGCTTGAACGATCCTTCGGCGAATCGTTCCACCGCCAGCAGGACGGCGGCCGCGGCGGCGTCGGAGGCCTCGTTGCGGTACAGGTCGCTCTTGCCGACCGGCGGCACCGGGAAGGACCCGTCCGCCCAGATGTCGCCCGCGTCCATCGCCGCCTCGGCCTGAAGCACCGTCACCCCCCAGCGCGTCGCCTCCTCACCGATCGCCCAGTCGAGGGAGGACGGGCCGCGGTCGCCGGGTGGGCCCGGATGCACGATCAGACAGGTGTGCTCCTGCCACACGTCCTCCGGCAGCGCCGTCTTCAGCATCGGAGCGATGACCAGCTCCGGCCGCGTTTCGCGTACGGCGGCGCGGACCGCTTCGGGTCCGTGCGAGGCGAGTACGACCCCAACCCGGTGTCCCTGGTCGGACAGTTCGGCGTACACACGCTGGGACAGGCTGTTGAACGCGCTGGCGACGAGCAAGATGTCCATGACATGGCATGTTCGCCGGTCGGGGGAGGGCCGCGAAGGACCACGGCGGCGTTTCGCGCGTCGCCGGAGGTTCCCGTCCGCCATCCGGAGCGCATTTCCGCCCGGGTCGGGCGGCTGGCGGCGCTGCCCACCTACCCGAACGGGGTGGTCTCCAGCAGTTCGCCGGCCATTCGCCGCGCAGGCAGCTCGGTGTGCTCGGCGACGCGCCGGAAGGTCTCCTGAGCCGCACGGGCCGGCCACTCGGCGGGAAGGTGCCGGGCGGGCAGCCTCGGGTCCGTGCGGATGGTCCAGAGCCATTCGCTGACCAGCCGCAGCCGGGTTCCGATCGGGTCGTCCCCGGGCCCCGCGTCGAGGTGTGCGGTCCACCGCTTGTCGAAGGTGACGTAACGAGCGGCGATGCTCTCCAGGTCCCAGGTGCCGTGGATCATCTGCGCGATGTCGGTGCTGTCGTCCGCCAGGGCGTGGAAGATCTTGACGTGGTCGGCCAGATCGAGCTCCGAGACCACGGCGGCGACGTCGACCTTCCCGGGGGCGATCCACAGCCCGCTGTACAGCGCACCGAATCCGGACCAGGCCAGCCGGGAGCGCAGGTCGTGGCGCCGGCGTTTCCAGGAGTCGGGGAGGGAGAAGCCGAGCAGGGTCCAGGAGCCGTCCCAGTCGTCGTTGACCGCCCCCTGCTTCCAGATGCGGGTACGGCCGTCCTCGAGGACGCGCGTCGCCTGCGGGGTCAGGCCGAAGAACATCTTGCGGCCCTCGCGCCGGCGCCGCAGCAGACCGCGGTTGACCATGCGGGTGAGTGTGGAGCGTACGGCCTGTTCACCGACCCCCACTCGGCCGAGCACCTCGATGATGCTGCCCGAGTAGACGCACAGGTCACCTTCGTCCAGGACGTGATTGCCGAAGAAGGCGAGCATGAGCGACTGCGGGCGCGGCTGCGGGCCCTCCGAGGTGACCGGGGTGTCCAGGATGTCGTCGTCCTCCACGGTGCACAGCGTACGACCGCCCACCGCAGGCACGGCGGGCGGTCGTACGGCATCAGCGGCCGTCGGCTCGGTGGGCAAGGTCGTAGGGGCGCGGGTACGGGGCGGGGCGGTAGCGCACATAGCGGGTGGGCGTGGTCGGATCGGCCGCCGTGGCACGGGAGTTGAGAGACTTCGAGTCCGTGCCGACCCATGTGCCGGCCGTGAGACGGTCCTCCAGGGTGTGCAGGGCGGCCAGCTGCTCGGCGGGGCTGAAGGTGCAGTGGCCGGCGTTGTCGGTGTACGCCTGCCGCAGCAGGGACGCCGACCCGGCGGCGGTGACGGCCCGCTTCAGGGCGCTCTCCGTCTGGACGGGGACGAGGGCGTCGCCGATGGTGTGGACCGACAGCTGCGGCTTGGTCAGCCTGCCGGTGAAGGAGCTGGTGCCGCTCATCCACTCCACGGCGCTGCGGTCGGCGCCGATGCGCGGGGCGCGGTTGAGGGTGGCGAGGTCGGCACGCAGGGACAGGCCGGCCTTCCGGTACAGCTCGGTGACCTCTTTGCGCACGGAGGACCGGCCGAGCAGCTTCGCGTAGTCGACGCCGGTGTTCCAGGACATGTTGCCGCCCGCCCGTGCCTCCGCCTCCTGACGCCGGTTGAAGGCGGCGATCTTCAGCAGGCCTTTGACCGCCTCGTACTGGTTGGCCTGCTGGGCGTCCCAGTCGGTCGCGGCCGGCCGGGGCTGCGTGGGCTGGTTCCAGACGGGGATGTTGTGCAGGGCGGCGGCCAGCGCGATCCTGGCCCGCCCCTCGGCCGTCGTCTGCGCCGAGTCGACCACGGAGGTCAGGGCGTCGGCGGCGGCGTCGGCGGCCGACTGGTCGGCGATGTTCACCAGAGGGACGTCGGTGCCGGGCGCGAGGAGCGTCTTGATGGCGAAGACGGGATCGAGGGTGTTGTTCCAGTTGGCCACCCCGCCGTGGACCAGGCCGCACAGGGAGATCGAACCGTCGATCCGGTCCGGATGCCGCTCGGCGATGGCGGTGGTGACGAGTCCGCCGTACGACCGCCCCCAGGCGATGGTGCGGGACGCCGTCCCGAAGCGTCCGGTGAAGGCGGTGAGGGTGGCGAGCTGATCGGGGACCGCGTCCGTCACCGCCCAGCCGGTGGTGGCGTAGGAGGAACCGGCGAGGGCGTATCCGTTCTTCAGGAGCAGAGCCTTCGTGGCGTCGTCCGGGGCGTCCTGGGCGGGGTTGGCCGGGCCGGTCGCGTAGCCGTGACTGAACAGCAGGACGGTGCCGTTCCATTGGGCGGGCACGTCCATCATGTACGTGGCGCCCGAGGGGAGTCGGCCGTCGACGTGGGTCGTGTCGGAGGCGGCGGCAGCGGTCGTGGCGGGCAGCACGCCGGCGGCGAGCAGAAGGGCGGCCGCACCGGCGATACGGGTACGGCGGCGGGGCCGGCGTTCGTGCGGTGCCGGGGTCGCGGTGGTGGTCGTCACGCGGAGATCCCCTCCGTCCGGCGGGAGTCGGTGCGTTCGGGCGCCGTGCCGGACAAGGACGTGCGGTTGGTCTCGCGCACGAACCAGACGGTCAGCGCGGTGATGAGCGAGCCCCCGCAGATCAGCAGGGCGACGGGGGTGCCGTTGCCGCTTCCGGCCACCAGGCTGCCGGCGAGCATCGGGGAGAAGCCGGCGCCGATCAGGGTGGCGCCCTGGTAGCCGAGCGAGGCTCCGGTGTAGCGGACCCGGGTGCCGAACATCTCGGTGAGCAGGGCGCCCAGCGGGCCGTACATCACGGACTGGGCGATGCCGTGGCCGAGGACGACGGCGAGGATCAGCAGTCCGGGCGACTTCGAGTCGACCAGGGCGAGGACGGGGAAGGCGAGCGCGGCCGAAGTGAGGGCTCCGGCGAGGACGACCGGGCGGCGGCCGACACGGTCGGACAGCGCGGAGGCGCAGGGCAGGACGACCAGAGCGACGCAGGCGGAGACCGTGAGCGCGGTGAGCACCTGCGGGCGGGCGTATCCGATGCCGGTGGCGTACGCGATCAGGTAACTGGTCAGCAGGGACTGGGCGGTGAAGGCGCCGATGCCGACACAGCAGGCAAGCAGCAGCGGCCGGGGACGCCGCAGTACGTCGACGACCGGCAGCCGCGCCTCGGTGCGCTCCTTCTTCACCTCGGCGAAGAGCGGACTCTCGACCACCTTCAGCCGGACGAAGAGGCCGACGCCGAGCAGCACCACGCTCAGCAGGAACGGCACGCGCCAGCCCCACGCCGTGAACTGGTCCCTGGGCATGGCGACCACGAAGGTGACGACGAGTGAGGAGAGCAGGGAGCCGAGCGGGGCTCCCATCTGCGTGAAGCTCGACCACAGGCCGCGGCGCTTCTCCCCGGCGTGCTCGACGACCATGAGGGTGGCGCCGCCCCACTCACCGCCGATGGCGATGCCCTGGACGACGCGCAGGGTGATCAGCAGGACGGGCGCCCAGACGCCGATCGTGCCGTACGTGGGCAGCAGGCCGATGAGGAAGCTGGCGCCGCCCATCAAGCCCATCGTGAGCAGCAGCATGGACTTGCGGCCGAGCCGGTCACCGAAGTGGCCGAAGACGATGCCGCCGAGCGGGCGGGCGACATAGCCGGCGGCGAACGTGCCGAACGCGGCGACCGTGCCGACGGCCGGGTCGGCGCCCGGGAAGAACAGCTCGCCGAACACCAGGGCGGCGACCGTGCCGTAGACGAGGAAGTCGTAGAACTCCACGGCGGTACCGAGCAGCCCGGAGAGGGCGACCCGGCGCAGCTGCCGGGCGCTTTGGCGGTTCGGGGACGGGGGTGGTGACGGTGATGCGACGGGGGACGGGGGCATCGCGGTCTCCCTTGACGGGGGGAAGGACACCGCGAAGGTAGGCTCTCCAGTGACTGTCGTCAATAAAGTGCACAACGTTGGATCGGGCGGGGCCCAGGCGCTGACGGGCGGCGCGCGTCAGGCGCAGGTGTTGAGCAGGGGTGCGACTGACCAACGGGGAGCCGGCCCGGTGGGTCGGACTCACCACCGGGCCGCCCCGACTATGTCGTCACGATGAAGACGGTCAAGCCTGGCCCGTAGGGGAGGCGGCCGGCGCGGCGGCGGTCATCCGGTGTCACCTCCAGCCGAAGCGGCGGTCCACCACCGCTGCGAACTCCTCCAGGGTCAGCACCGCGTCCCCGTTCTGGTCGGCTGCGTCGAACAGCGCCGACGAGGCGTACTCGTCTCCGACGGCCCAGATCGGCAGATCTCCAGAAGCGGCCAGGGACGGGCCTTTGCTGCGCAGAGCGATGATCACCTCTTCGCGGGTCAGGGTCCCGTTCTCGTCGAGGTCGAGTGCCTCGAACAGCTTCCGGGCCTTTTCGCTCATCGTGTCACCCTCGTTCCTGTCGTCGGCCATCGAGCCGACCCACCCCGTTACCAGAGGAGAACGCCTTTTTCCCCGCTCGGGTTCCCTTCTCAGCGACGAATGCGAGTGCGGGCGATCAGCCACATCAGATACGGCGCGCCGACGGCCGCCGTGAGGACGCCCACCGGCAGCTCGACCGGGGAGAACACCCGGCGGGCCAGCACGTCTGCGACGAGCACGATCGTGGCGCCGGTCAGGGCGGAGGAGAGCAGCGGGATCTGGGCGGTGCGGGTCAGCCGGTGGGCGATCTGCGGGGCCAGCAGCGCCACGAAGTCGACCGGGCCGGCGGCGCCGGTCGCCACGGAAGCCAGTACGACGCCGAGCGCGGTCAGACCCAGCCGGACCGGGCCGAGCCGCACGCCCAGCGCGGTCGCCGTGCTGTCGTCCAGGGACACCATGCGCTGCGCGTGCGCCGCCCACAGCAGGGCCGGAACCAGGGCCAGCAGGATCCAGGCCAGCGGCGCGGCCTGATCGTAGCCGCGGCCGTTGAGCGAGCCCGTCAGCCACACCTTGGCCTGCTGGGCGACCAGATAGTCGCCCTTGGTGAGAAACAGCCTGGTCAGCGAGCCGAGCGCGATGGACACGCCGATTCCGACGAGCACGAAGCGCGTCGCGTGCAGACCACCCCGCCAGGCGAAGGCATAGACGAGCGCGGCGGCCGAGAGCCCGCCGAGGACGGAGACGTACGGCAGGACGGTGTACGACGTGAGCCCGAAGGTCATCGCGGTCACCGTCGCCGCGCCCGCGCCGTGCGTGACGCCGATGACGTCCGGACTGGCGAGCGAGTTGCGGGCGACGGTCTGGATCAGCGCGCCGGAGACGCCGAACGCCGCGCCGACCAGCAGCCCGGTCACCAGGCGGGGCAGGCGCAGGGTGCCGACGACGAGCTCGTCGGGGCTCGGCTGCCCGAGCAGCACCCGTACGACCTCCGTGGGGGAGACGTACGACTCGCCGACGCACAGGGACACGACGACCGTCACCGCGAGTACGGCTGCCAGCAGTACGGCGAGGGCACACGCCCGGCGGTGCAGCAGGAAGCTGCCGTCCCGCACGCGGACGACGGTGTAGCCGCGGGGGCGGACGCCACGAGGTGCGGGGGCGGTTCGATCGAGGGGCTGGGTCACGCCGGCACCGTCGCCTTCCTGCGTACCAGCGCGACCAGGAACGGCACGCCGAGCAACGCGGTCATCACGGCCACCGGCACCTCCGAGGGCGCGAAGAGGACCCGGCTGAGCACGTCCGACACGAGGATCACCGCGGGACCCAGCAGCGCCGACAGGGCCAGCACCCACCGGTGGTCGGCGCCCACCAGGGCTCGGGCGATGTGCGGAACCGCGAGCCCGACGAACGCGATCGGACCGGCGACCGCGACGGCGACCCCGGTGAGCACGGTCGCGGCGAGCGCGCCGACGGCCCGCAGGAGCGCCACCCGGTGACCGAGGCCCCTGGCCACGTCGTCCCCGAGCGCCAGGGCGTCCAGCCCTCGCGCCACGACGGCGACCAGCAGCAGCCCGACGAGGACGAACGGCCAGGTCTGCGCGACGACGTCACCGTCCCGGCCGCCGATCGAGCCGACGTCCCAGAAGCGGAACTCGTCGAGGGCGCGGGCGTCGGTGGTGACGATGGCGGACACCACCGAGGCGATGAAGGCGTTCATCGCGGCCCCGGCCAGCGCCAGTTTGACCGGCGAGGCACCGTCGCGTCCGCTGCCCGCCACCGCATAGGCGGCCACCGCGGCCAGCCCCGCACCGGCGAACGCGAACCACACATAGCCGGCCGGCGAGTGCACCCCGAGGAACGCGATCGCGCAGACGACACCCAGCGAGGCGCCCTGGCTGACCCCGAGAACGCCGGGCTCGGCGATCGGGTTGCGGGTGATGCCCTGCATCACGACGCCGGCGACCGCGAGGGCGAGCCCGACCATCACGCCGATGACCGTGCGGGGAATCCGCAGCGCCCGCACGACCTGCGCGTTGTCGCTGCTGCCGCCGTGCAGGAGGGCGTCGAACACTTGGGCCGGAGGGATCTGCCGGCTGCCGAGCGCGAGGCTCAGCAGGGCGGCGACCAGCAGCAGGAGCATGCCCGTGACCGTCCAGGCGATACGACGCCGGGTGGCACGGGACATGCGGTTCCTCTTGCTGTTGCTCTTGCCGGGTGGCAGCCGAATCCCCCTGTACGAGGGCCTACTTGGTGAGGTACTTCTCCAGGTCCGCGAGGACCTCGTCGGCCGCGGTGACACCCAGACCCAGGTACCAGGTCTCGTCCGGGACGTCGTACGCGTGGCCGGCCTTGACCGCCTTCAGGTTCTTCCACAGCGGGTTGCCCTGCGCGCGGGACTTGTCGGTGGCCTTCGCGTCGCCGTACACGCCGGTGAAGATGTAGTCCGCGTCGGCCTGGTCGATGTTCTCGGCACTGACCTCGGCGGCCAGGTCCTCGATGTCCTGGTTCTTCGGGCGCGGGATGCCGGCGTCCTTGAGGATGGTGCCGATGAACGAGGCGTTGGCGTACAGCCGGATCACACCGTCGGGCAGGTAACGCACCATCGACACGGTCGGCTTGGCGGCGCCCAGCTTGGCGTCGAGCGCGTCGACCTTCTTGTCGTAGGCGGCGAGCTTCGCCTTGGCGTCGGTGGTCTTGTCCAGGGCCGCGGCGTTCAGGAGGTAGTTCTCCTTCCACGTGAAGCCGGGGCGGATGGAGAAGACGGTGGGCGCGATCTTCGACAGCTCGTCGTACTTGTCCGCGGCACGCAGCTGGCTGCCGAGGATCAGGTCCGGCTTGAGGCCGGCGATCGCCTCCAGGTTGAGGTTGTTGATCGTGCCGACGTTCTTGGGGCTGCCGGCGTCCTTCTTCAGGTAGGAAGGCAGCTCGGGGGAGCCCTCGGTGGGGGCGAGGCCGACGGGCTTGACGCCGAGCGAGACGACGTTGTCGAGCTCGCCGACGTCCAGGACCACGACACGCTTGGGCTGGGAGTCGATGACCGTCTCGCCCATGGCGTGCTCGATGGTGCGCGGCCACTGGCCCGGCTTGGCGTCGGTACCCATCGCGGCGGTCTTCTCGGCGGCGGACGCGAAATCCTTGCCGCCCTTGGCCACGTCCTTCTTGTTGCCGGACCCGGCTGCGGAACCCGCGTTGTCCGAGCCGTCGTTGGAGCTGCCACAGGCCGCGAGGGACAGTGCGGCGGCGACGGCAAGAGCGACGGCGGCTGTGCCGCGGCGCCGGTGAAGCATGACAGGGCTCCCTCATATGCACATGGGGCCATCAATTAGGCCAGGCTCACCTTATCCGCACGGTCTCCGTGTGCCGTACACGGGGACTGTGTGGTTCCTGTCACGGTCCTGTGCTCTGGAGGTGCGGCTTCCTTGGCGTCCTGACCTGCCAGGACGCCAAGGCCGGCGGGTGCCTGCGGTCAGGGCAGCGTGCACGCGGAGTCGTTCAGAGTGAAGGCGGCCGGGCTCGGGTTGGCGCTGCCCTTCGTGGCCGTGAAGCCCAGGGTGACCGAACCGGCGGGGGCGATCGACGCCGTGTACGAGGCGGAGGCGACGCTCACGTCGCCACTCTTGTCATTGACGCGTCGCGGGGTGGGAAATTCGGCTGCGATGCTGAAATGGAGAGCACGACCGAGGAGGCGCCCATGCCCGAGCCGTCCGTCCTTGCCGCGCTGGTGTCCGGGCTGCGGGGTGGATCGATCGAAGTCGTCGACCTCACCTCGCCCCTGTCGTCGTCGACACCGGTGATCCAACTGCCGCCCCAGTTCGGGCAGACGGCCGTCTTCGAGCTGGAGGAGATCAGCCGGTACGACGACCGTGGCCCCGCCTGGTACTGGAACAACTTCCGCAGCGGCGAGCACACCGGCACCCACTTCGACGCCCCCAACCACTGGGTCACCGGCAAGGACCTCACCGACGTGGCCTCCGTGCCGGCCGGCAAGCTGATCGCACCGGCCGTCGTCCTCGACTTCACCACCGAGGTGGCCAAGAACCCCGACTTCCTGGTCGAGGTCGACCATGTGAAGGCCTGGGAAGCCGAGAACGTCCCCTTGCCCGACGGGGGTTGGCTGTTGCTGCGCACCGGCTGGGATGCCCGCTCGCACTCACAGGAGGCGTTCCTCAACGCCGACGAGAACGGCCCGCACACCCCGGGTCTGTCGGTGGAGTGCGCCCGTTGGGTGGCCGAGGAGTCGCCGGTGACCGGTCTCGGCGTCGAGACGGTGGGGACGGATGCCGGGGGCGCGCACTCGTTCGAGCCGGCCTTTCCGTGTCACTCCTATCTCATGGGCAGCGGCAAGTACGGTCTGACGCAGTTGCAGAACCTCGCCGCGCTGCCGCCGACCGGCGCCGTCGTCATCGCCGGACCGCTGCCCATCGTCACCGGCTCCGGGGCTCCGGCGCGGGTGCTTGCCCTGGTGGAGCGCTCATGAAGGTCGCGGAAGCGGTCGGCCGGGCCCTGTGCGCGGCCGGGGTCGGCCAGGTCTTCGGGGTGGTCGGATCGGGCAACTTCCATGTGACGAACGCGATGGTCGCGGCGGGGGCGCGGTTCGTCGCCGCACGCCATGAGGGCGGCGCGGCGACGATGGCCGACGCGTACGCCCGGACCAGCGGCACGGTCGCCGCCGTGAGTGTGCATCAGGGGCCCGGTCTGACCAACGCGATGACCGGAATCACGGAAGCCGCGAAGAGTCGTACGCCACTCGTCGTCCTGGCCGCCGAGGTGACCGAGCCCCGGTCCAACTTCTATGTCGACCAAGAGGCGTTGGCCCGCGCGGTGGGCGCGGCTACGGTCCGTGTCACGTCGGCGGAGGAAGCGGTCGAGCAGGCGTGCGCGGCGGTACGGCTGGCGGTGGGGGAGCGGCGTACCGTCCTGCTCAACCTTCCGCTGCCCGTGCAGGCGCTGGAGGCGCCGGACGGTGCCCTGGCCCGGGCGGCGCCCCCGCCGCAGCGGGCCCCGGTCGAGCCGGACACAGACGAGGTTGCTGCCTTGTCCCGGCTGCTCGGACAGGCCCGACGGCCGGTATTCGTGGCCGGCCGGGGAGCACGCGGGCCGGGCTGCCGCGAGGCTCTGGAGGCGCTCGCCGAACGGTACGGCGCGCTGCTGGCGACCTCGGCCGTCACTCACGGGCTCTTTCGCAAGAACCCCTGGTCCCTGGGCATCTCCGGCGGCTTCGCGTCGCCCCTGGTCGCCGAACTGCTCCAGGGCGCGGACCTGATCGTCGCCTGGGGCTGCGCCCTGAACATGTGGACGATGCGGCACGGCAACCTCATCGGCGCCCACGCCACCGTCGTACAGGTCGACGACGAGTCGTCGGCGCTCGGGGCGCACCGGCCGGTGCAGCTCGGAGTCACCGGAGACGTCCAGCTCACCGCGCGCCAGGCGTTCGAGGTGGGCGACGGGCAGTGGCAGGGGTATCGGACCGCGGAGGTCGGCACCGCCATCGCGGCGCGGGGGCGGCTGCGTGACGTGCCGTACGAGGACAGGAGCACGCGGGAGCGGATCGATCCGCGGACGTTGAGCATCGCCCTCGACGACATCCTGCCCGCGGAGCGGGTGGTCGGCGTGGACTCCGGCAACTTCATGGGCTACCCGAGCGCGTACTGGTCGGTGCCGGACGAGAACGGCTTCTGCTTCACGCAGGCGTTCCAGTCGATCGGGCTGGGGCTGGCGACCGCGACCGAGGCGGCCCTGGCACAGCCGGACCGGCTGCCCGTGGCGGCGCTCGGGGACGGGGGTGCGCTGATGAGTGCGGTGGATCTGGACACCGTGCGCCGGCTCGGGCTGCCGATGGTGGTCGTCGTGTACGACGACGAGGCCTACGGCGCCGAGGTGCACCACTTCGGTCCGCACGGGCACCCGCTGGACACGGTCCGCTTCCCGCCGACGGACATCGCCGCCGTGGGGCGGGGCTACGGCTTCGAGGCGGTGACCGTGCGGACCCGGGCCGACCTGAAGCCTGTCGCGGACTGGGTCGCCGGGCCGCGGACCGTGCCGTTGCTCGTCGACGCCAAGGTCGTCGCCGATCGGGGATCGTGGTGGCTGGAGGAGGCCTTCCGCGGCCACTGAGGGCTCCGCGGACGCCGACCCGCCTGCCGCAGCTCAGCGCAGGGCGACAGACGGGTCGACGCGGGCTGGATCAGACCGCCGGGGCCGGGTAGGTCGGGTACTCCACCCCGGAGACGTGCTGGACGACGCGGATGACCTGGCAGGAGTATCCGAACTCGTTGTCGTACCAGAGGTAGAGGATCGCGTTGTCGCCCTCCACCTTCAGCGCGCCGGCGTCGATGATCGAGGCGTGGCGCGAGCCGATGAAGTCGCTGGAGACCGCGTCGGGGGCCGTGATGAAGTCGATCTGGCGGCGCAGCGGAGAGGTCAGCGACACATCACGCAGGTGGTCGAGGACCTCCTCACGCGTCGTCTCCCGCTTGAGCTGGAGGTTCAGGATCGCGATGGACACGTCCGGCACCGGGACACGGATCGAGCTGCCGGTGATCCGCGCCTTGAGGTCGGGCAGCGCCTTGGCGACCGCCGACGCTGCGCCGGTCTCGGTGATGACCATGTTCAGCGGCGCGGAGCGGCCACGGCGCTCGGACTTGTGGTAGTTGTCCAGCAGGTTCTGGTCGTTGGTGAACGAGTGCACGGTCTCCACGTGACCACGCAGCACGCCGTACTCGTCCTCCATCGCCTTCAGCGGCGGGACTATGGCGTTCGTGGTGCAGGAGGCGCAGGACAGGATCTGCTCGTCCGGCTTGAGGGTGTCGTGGTTGACGCCGTGCACGATGTTGGGGACATCGCCCTTGCCCGGCGCGGTCAGGACGACCTTGTCGATGCCGGGGCGCAGGTGCTCGGACAGGCCCTCGCGGTCGCGCCACTTGCCGGTGTTGTCGATGAGGATGGCGTTCTTGATGCCGTACGCCGTGTAGTCGACCTCGGACGGGTCGTTCGCGTAGATCACCTTGATCGCGTTGCCGTTGGCGAAGATCGTGCTGCTCGCCTCGTCCACGGTGATCGTGCCCTGGAACTGGCCGTGGATGGAGTCGCGGCGCAGCAGGGAGGCGCGCTTGACGATGTCCTGCTCGCCGCCGCCGCGCACGACGATGGCACGCAGCCGCAGGCCGTTGCCCGAGCCGGACTTCTCGATCAGCAGGCGGGCGACGAGGCGGCCGATGCGGCCGAAGCCGTACAGGACGACGTCGCGGCCCTCGCGGCGCTCGATCTTGTTGGCGCCGGTGGCACCGGCGACGGCCTCGGCGGTGAAGGCCTCGACGGTCAGACCGCGGTCGTCGGCCTTGTACGTCGCGGCGAGCATGCCGATGTCGATCTGGGACGGGCCGAGGTCGAGCGCGGTGAGGGCCTGCACGAACGGCAGCGTCTCGGTGACCGAGAGCTCCTCACCGGCGATCTGCCGGGCGAACCGGTGGGTCTTCAGGATGCTGACCACCGACTTGTTCACCAGGGAGCGGCTGTGGAGGAGGACGGTGACGTCCCGCTCCCGGTGCAGCTTCCCGATGAGCGGGATCATCGACTCCGCGATCTCCTCGCGGGTCTTCCAGTTGGTGAACGAGTCGTCGTTGACAGTCACGGGCCTATCTTTCGAGCTAGGTGGCGCTCATATGCTAACCGCAGGGTGCGACGATCGTTCAAAGGGGGGTCGTTGAGGTGGGAGTGTGCCCCAATTTGGATGGTTTTCCCGCTATATGGAAGAGGAGTGAAGGGTGGAGCTGGAGCTACGGCATCTGCGCGTGCTGTGCGCCATCGCGGACGCGGGGAGCGTGGGCCGGGCGGCGGCGGAGCTGGGCTACTCGCAGCCCGCGATGAGCACCCAACTCCGGCGGATCGAGCGGTACTTCGGTGAGGCGGTGTTCGAACGCGGGCCGGCCGGGGTGCGGTTGACCGCGTACGGCTTCGAGGTGGTCGCCCAGGCCCGCGACGTCCTCACCCGCGCCGACGCGATCGGACGCCGGCCGGCCTCCGGCGCCGCGCCCTCCCGGCGGACGCTGCGTGTGGCGGCGACCAACTCTCCGATGCTCGCGGGCATGCTGTCGGGCGTCCGCGACCGGCTGCCGGACGTCTCGCTCGCGGTGAGCAGCGTGTATGCCTCCTCCCGGATCGTCGAACTGCTGGAGGAGGGCGGGGTGGACGTGGCCATCGCCGCGGACTACCCGGGCCGGGAGCTGGAGCACTCCGACGCCGTGGCCCATCGCGGGATCGTCACCGAGCCGAACTTCGTCGCCCTGCCGTCCCGCCACCCGCTCGCGCACCGTGCTCAGGTCGCCCTCGCGGATCTGGCCGAGGAGGCCTGGTTCCTGACGCCGGACGACGGGGCCGGATGGCCCGGCGTCTTCCACGCGGCCTGCGCGGCGGCCGGCTTCAGCCCTTCGGCGGTGCACGAATTCCTGGGCGACCGGCTGGAGTTGCAGGGAATGATCGCCGACGGGCTCGGCGTCGCCGTCGTGCAGGCGACGACTCGCCCCATCCCGCAGGTCGTCGTCAAGCCGCTGATCGGCACGCCGCTGTGGTGCCGTTACGTGCTGGCGTGGCGGCGTGACGTGGTCACCGAGGCGACGGCCGACGCACTGCTGCAGTCCGCCACCGCCGCATACCGTGAACTCGTCGGCCAGTCCCCCCACTTGAGGACGTGGGCAGCCCGCATGTGGAACGTGAGCGAGGCGTAGCTCCCGGCTCCCCTGAGGCGCAACTCCCGACTCCACTTCGGTCACGCCCACGACGCCTGACGTTATGGGCGGTCAGTGCAATGTGCTATGTCACACGCCATTGTTGGCCCTGGCGGGCGCTGAGACAGTGCCACACACGCCTCAGCACCCGTATCGAGGCGCATCCATCCGTGGAGGAATCCAGATGCGCTACCGCTTCGTGCTGCCCAGACACACGGCCGCCGCGCTCGTCGCATGCGTCACCCTGGCCGGCCTGCTGTCGACGCCCGCGCTCGCGACACCCGCGGCCGAGGCCGCCCCGCTCCCCACCCGGTCGGGGAAGCCGACGCCGCCCCCGCCCCCGACCGGATCCACCGCCGACGCCACGACCCACGCCGTCGTACGCGACCGGCAGCGCACCCCCGCCCATCTGCCGCCCCTGACGCCGAGGCCCGAGCCCGACCGCCCCGGCGCGCAGGAGGTTCCGAAGGCGGCCCCTTGCAGTCCCGCCGACTTCGGGAGGCGAACGGGATCCGCGCTGGTGGCCTTCGTCAAGGCCTCGACCACGGACTGCGTCAACAGCCTCTTCGCGGTCACCGGCACCGACGCCCGCGCCGTCTTCCGTGAGGCCCAGATGGTCACCGTCGCCGAGGCGTTCACGCGCACGGCGCAGAGCTATCGCGGCGACAACTCCACCCGCATCTGGCAGCTCGTGCTCTTCCTGCGCGCCGGTTACTACGTGCAGTTCAACAACCCCACCGACGTCGGCGCGTACGGCACACGTCTGTCCCGGAACACCGTCCGCGGTCTGGACGCCTTCTTCGCCCGCACACCGTCGAGGGACGTCACGGCGGCGAACGGCGACGTGCTGAGCGAGGTCGTCATCCTCACCGACAGCGCCGACCAGCAGGCCCGCTATCTGAAGGTCTACCGGAGGGTGCTGAACGGATACGACAGCTCCTATGACGCCGTCCCCAGCATGCTCGCGGCTGTCAACGCGGTCTACACCCCGCTGTGGCGCGGCAATTGGAACGCGGACTACGTGGGTGCCGTGGCCGCCGACCCGTACATCGTCCGGACCCTTCACAGGTTCGCGCTCGATCACCTCGACCTGCTGCCCACCGACCGGGCGTACCTGGCGTCCAACGCCGGGATGAACCTGGCCCGTTACGTCGAACACCCGTCGCTGCGAGGCATGGTGCGGCCGCTGACCAGGCAGCTGCTGAGCGCGTCGCGGATCACCGGCCCGACGGCCGGACTGTGGGTCGCGGTGGCGACGCAGGCCGAGTACTACGACGGAGCCAACTGCTCCTACTACGCCGTCTGCGACCTGACCGGCCAACTGACCAGGGCCGCCCTGCCGATCACCCACTCCTGCGACGCCACCCACACGATCCGGGCCCAGGCGCTCACCCCGGCCGACCTCGACGCGGCGTGCGACAGTGTGCTCGGCCAGGACGCGTACGTGCACGACCTGGTCAAGGACGACGGCCCGATACCCGGCCAGTACCTGTCGACCATCGACCTCGTCGTCTTCGCCGGCCCCGCCGCCTACCGCACCTACGCCGGGGCGATCTTCGGGATCAGCACGGACAACGGCGGCATGACCCTGATCGGAGACCCGGAGGACCCGGCCAACCGGCCGTTCGCGGTCATGTACCAGAAGGAGCAGGACGACGGTCACGCCGCCCGCATCTGGAACCTCAACCACGAATACACGCACTACCTCGACGCCCGCCACAACATGAAGGGCGACTTCGCCCAGCAGATCTCGGTGCCGGACGTCTGGTGGATCGAGGGAGTGGCCGAGTACGTCTCCTACGGCTACCGCGGCATCACCTACGACCGGGCGATCGCGGAGGCGGGCAAGCACACGTACCGGCTGAGCACGCTGTTCCAGAACACGTACACCAACAGCGACGTGACCCGCACCTACCCGTGGGGATATCTCGCCGTCCGCTACATGTTCGAGCGCCACCCGGCCGACGTCCACCGCATGCTCGCCCGCTTCCGCGTCGGTGACTACGCGGGCGGATACGCCGTCTACGCCTCCGAGATCGGCACCCGCTACGACGCCGACTTCGACCAGTGGCTGACGGAGTGCGCGGCCGGGGCCTGCGCGGTCGGCGCGGCCGCGAGCGGAGGCCGGCCCGCGGTATCCGCACGCTGATCAGTCTTCCGAGCGCGGGTCGACGGCCAGGCCCCGCCCGGGTCGGCCTCCCGGCGGCGGTGAACTTGGCTTCGGTGGGCGCCCTGGACGCGAGCAGCCCTGCTCACGGATGCCCGTCCGGGGCGCGCGCGGCGAGCCCCGGCATCGCCGGTCACCAGTCCCGCGCGCCTTCCAGCAGGTGGTCGCGGACCAGCGCGACATGGGGACTGCCGGACGAGCCCGGACGCTGGACGAGGAAACCGGTGTTGATCGGCGGATCGTCCGGGTCGTGCAGCAGGACCAGCGCGCCCGACGCCAGCTCGGCGGCACACAGGTAACGCGGGAGCACGCTGAACCCGGCCCCGCCCGCCACCGCGGCCTTGACCCCGTTCAGGTCGGGCATGGTGACCGCCGGCTGGCGCGCCAGACGTCTGCCGAAGACATGACGCCAGTAGCGACGCACGATCGGTACGTCCTCGGCGTAGGCGACCAGCGGCACACCGTGCAGCGCGGCGGGCCCGGCTGTCGCGATCGGTGTCGGCCCGCCGATGCGCTCCGCCCAGGAGGGGGCCGAGACCAGTACGAACTCCTCGTCCATCAGCGGCACCGAGGCCAGGGCGCGGCCACGCGGCCGGTACGTCGAGAGGACCAGGTCGTGGTGGCCGGCCCGCAACTCCTCCAGGAGCGGCTCCGTCAGGCCGGGGGTGACCCGCAACCGTACGTTCCTGTCGACCAGCGGCGCGAGGGCCGGCATGACGCAGAGGGTCAGCAGCTCGGCCGGACCGGCGAGATGCACCGGCTCCGCAGGCTGGACATCGTCGGCTGAGCCGCCCTGCCCGGTGACGCCCGCGAGGGCGTCCAGCGGCTCGACGATCCGGGACGCGAGCTCGTCCGCGTGGGGAGCGGGGGCGACGCCGCGCGCCAGACGCTGGAACAACTCCTTGCCCAGCTGCCGCTCCAGCGCGCGGATCTGTGTGGTGACGGTCGGCTGGGACAGGCCAAGCACCCGGGCGGCGGCAGTGAAGGAACCCGTGCGGTACACGGCCAGGAACGTGCGCAACAGGTTGAGGTCAACCGGCGCCACACCGCTGAGCTGGGCTCTCTCCTCCCTCTCATCGGAATCCCTATGTCTCATATGTGTAAGCCTATTGGATTCCAATGGCACGAGCTGCGTACCGTCGAGGCATCGACCTACCGTCTCCCGAAAGAGCCCCCATGTCGAAGATCCTGTTCGTGATGACCGGCGCCCACCACTGGACGCTGGCCGACGGCACCAAGCACCCCACCGGCTTCTGGGCCGAGGAGGCCGTCGCCCCGTACGAGGCGTTCACGGCCGCCGGGCACGAGGTCGTCGTGGCCACGCCGGGCGGAGTCGTCCCGGCCGTCGACAAGGGCAGCCTCGCGCCCGAGTTCAACGACGGTCAGGAGAACGCCGACCGGGTCGCCGCCGTACTCGCCGCGATGACGGAGCTGCGGCAGCCGGTCCGGCTGGAGGACGTGAACCTCGACGACTACGCCGCCGTGTTCTACCCCGGCGGCCACGGCCCGATGGAGGACCTGTCCGTCAACGCCGAGTCCGGCAGGCTGCTGACCCTCGCGCTGGAGAGTGGCAAACCGCTGGGCGTCGTCTGCCACGCCCCGGCCGCACTGCTCGCCGCCACCAGGGCCGACGGCACCAACACCTTCGCCGGATACCGGGTGGCTGCGTTCACCAATGCCGAGGAGGCGCAGTCCGGCTTCGCCGACAAGGCCAAGTGGCTGCTGCAGGACCGGCTCACCGAGGCGGGTGTGCAGGTCCAGGTGGGCGAGCCGTGGGCCCCGCACGTGGTCGTCGACCGCAACCTGGTCACCGGCCAGAACCCGTCCTCAGCCGCCCCGCTCGCCGTCGAACTGCTCAAGAAGCTGGGCTGAATCAGCTCGCCGCCCCGCCCGCGCGCCAAGTGCTGTGGCGGGCCCGAGTGGCTGCAATGGCCGAGGACGCCTCGTGCGCGACGCGCGTACGAGACGTCCTCGTCGGCCATTTCTGGCTACTGCAGGAACGAGCCTTCGGCGTCTCCGAAGCCGGAGCCCTCTTCCGTGGCCTGGCTGCCCCCGGCGCCGAAGGCGGAGCCACTCTGGTCGTTGAACGTGGGCTCCTGCCAGCCCTGGTTCTCCTGGCTTCCGACGCCGAAGCTGCTCTGGTCGTCGACATCGGCGTGGGCAGCGGCAGCGCCGCCGAAGACGACCAGGGTTCCGAGGGCCGTGGCAGCAAGTGCGGTGCGAATACGCATTCGTACTCCTGTGCAGTGGGTGCTGTTGTCACAGGAACATCACCCTCGGAGCGCACGGGGTACACCAAGAGCCACTCGGATGAGTGACTGTCGCATGGCAACCAGCGCGACGGACTCCGGCAGACGGTGTTCCGCGGCGGGAAGAGCGGTGCGACGATGCCGGAATGATCACACCCCCGGACCCACTCGACGGGCGACCCGCGAGCGGGAAGCTCCAACTGGAGACGCACGGCCTCGACGTGATCGCCGACGCCGAGCGCAAGGGCACGCCACGCACCCTGTTCTGGCCCTGGTTCGGGGCCAACGTGTCCATCCTGGGCCTGAGTTACGGCGCTTTCGCGCTCGGCTTCGGAATCTCCTTCTGGCAGGCGCTGGCCGCCGGAATCGTCGGCATCGTCTTCTCGTTCCTGCTGTGCGGGTTCGTGGCCGTGGCCGGGAAACGCGGATCCGCGCCGACGATGGTCCTCGGTCGCGCCGCCTACGGGGTGCGCGGCAACCGCCTGCCGTCGGTCATCTCCTGGGTCCTCACCGTCGGCTGGGAGACCGTGCTCTGCGCCCTCGCCACCATGGCCACCGCCACCGTCTTCGGACGGCTCGGCTGGGGCGGCGGCACCGGGACCAAGGTGGTCGCACTCGTCCTGGTCGCTGCGTTGACCGTGGTCGTGGGGGTCATGGGCTTCGACCTGATCATGCGGCTGCAGACCGTGATCACCGCCGTCACCGGCGTGCTCACCGTCGTCTACGTCGTCCTCGTCGCCGACGAGATCCACTGGTCCGTCGTCAGCGCCGTACCCACGGGCTCCGCCCAGGAGTTCATCGGCGCACTCGTCTTCATGATGACCGGCTTCGGCCTCGGCTGGGTCAACGCGGCCGCCGACTACTCCCGCTATCTGCCACGCAGCGCGTCGAGCCGGGGCGTGATCGGCTGGACCGCCTTCGGCGGCTCGCTGGCGCCGCTGCTCCTGCTCGTCCTCGGCCTCCTGCTGGCCGGCTCGTCCAGCAAGCTCGGCGCCGCGGTCGCCGCCGACCCGATCGGGGCGCTGACGACGATCCTGCCGACCTGGTTCCTGGTCCCGTTCGCGGTCGTCGCGGTCCTCGGTCTGGTCGGCGGTGCGGTCCTCGACATCTACTCGTCCGGTCTCGCCCTGCTCTCGGCGGGCCTGCGCGTGCCGCGCTACGTGGCCGCGCTGGTCGACGGCGTGCTGATGATCGTGGGCTCGATTTACATCGTGTTCTTCGCCGACGACTTCCTCGGCCCGTTCATGGGCTTCCTCACCACGCTCGGCGTCCCCATCGCCGCCTGGTGCGGGATCATGCTCGCCGATCTGACCCTGCGCCGCCGCGACTACGACGAGCCCGACCTCTACCGCCCGACCGGCCGCTACGGCGACGTACCGCTCACCCCGCTGCTCCTGACCCTCACGGCCACCGCCCTCGGATGGGGGCTGGTCACCAACTCGACGGCGAACTGGCTGGACTGGCAGGGCTATCTGCTCGCCCCACTGGGTCTTGGCGGCAGAACCGGCTCCTGGGCCTACGCCAACCTCGGCGTCCTCGCGGCCCTCGCCGCGGGCTTCCTCGGCACCCTGGTGCTGCGTCGTGGGCGCGTCCGCGCACAGGAGGCCCAGGCGCCGACCCCTACGGCGGACGAGGGGGCGACGACCGTATGACCACCGGGTTGCTCACCGTCATCGACATGCAGCGTGTCTTCGCCGACCCCGACAGCCCCTGGGCCACACCGCGATTCGCCGAGGCGGCGGCGGGCGTACGCCGACTTCTGCCGGCGTTCGGGGACCGGGTCACGTTCACCCGGTTCGTGGCACCCGAGCGCCCGACGGGCGCCTGGCGGGCGTACTACGAGCGGTGGCCCTTCGCCCTGCAACCGGCTGACGCTCAGCTCTGGCAGCTGGCGGACGAGTTCGCGTCCGGCGCACGGTACGTGCTCGACGCCGCCACCTTCGGGAAGTGGACCCCGGAACTCGCCCGGCGCGCCACCCCTCAGGGACGCCTCGTCCTGGCCGGTGTCAGCACCGACTGCTGCGTCCTGTCGACCGCCGTGGCCGCCGCCGACGCGGGCGTCGAGGTGCTGGTCGTCGCCGACGCCTGCGCGGGGGCGGACGAGGACTCGCATGCCAAGGCGTTGCACGTACTGGACCTGTACCGGCCGTTGATCCGGGTGACGACGGTCGCCGAACTGCTGCAGGAGACGACCTGAGTCACCCGCAATGTCCGGCCGCCTCGGGTGGTCACGGCTCCGAGGTCTCGGATTCCAGTGCGGCACGGGTCGCCTGACCGTAGACGCCGGACCCGTCGCTGAGGATGACGCGCGTGAGCTGGTAGGTGCGGACCGAGCCTTCCACCCCGCGATCGTAGTCGCCGTCGGTGTCCCCGGCGTAGAGGCCGATCTGCCGCAGGCGCAGCTGGAGTTCGGTGACTTCCGGACCCTGGTCGCCGAGGCGGAGGACCGGGGGCCGCCCCTCCGCGGCGGTGGGTTCGGGGGCAGCGGCGCTGGTGCCGGCGCCCGTGCCGGAGGGGGCCGCGGAGGGGGTGGCGGAGGAGTTGGCCGGGGTTGCCGAGCTGTCGGCCGGGGGCGTTACGGGCGAGGACGTCGGGCTCGAAGCCGACGATGCGGTGGCCGTGGCGGCGGACTGGCCCTCAGGGGACGTGCCGTCCTCGGTGGAGTTGTCCGGGACGGGCGGCCGTACGTCGTCGGACGTGGCCCTGGCCCGGGAGGGGCTGTCGTAGAGGTGGAGCCCGCCCAGGACGGCACCGGTCACCAGGACGACCACGGTGGCGCCCGCTCCGGCGATCAGAAGGGGGCGGCGCTTGCGTGGGGGGCCTTGCGGGGCTTGCGAGTTGGGGGTGGGGGTCTCGACGGGTTCTGCGTCTGCGGAGGCGGGGGCGGAGGGGGAGGTGGGGGCGGAGGCCGGGACGGGGAGGGGGGACGTGGGGGTGTCGTCCGCGCCCCCCGCGCCCCTTTGTGTCGCCAAGGCCCGTGATGTCTCCAAGTCCTTTGTTCCCTGGGGTACTTCGTCCGCTGTCGTCCGGTCCGTCGTCCGGTCCGTCGCCCCGGCATCGTCACCGAGCTCCACGAAGGGTCGTATCCGCAGCGGAGCGAAGTCCTCCGCTGCCGCCGCCTCAGCCGTGCGCGCGTCGCGGCGGGCGTCCGAGGCACGGCGGGCGCAGGAGCAGGCCGGTGTTCCGTCCGAGGCCCGGGGTGTACCGCACTCCGGGCAGACGGGGTCGTTCGGTTCGCTCACGTGAGGTCCCTCTCGGCGCGGATCCTGGGTCCAGGCATATGTCCTGCACATAATCTCCATCGCTCCGGGGGTGAGTGGAACCGGGGCCTCCGGACGGACCGGATCGAGCCGTGCGAGGGCCGTTGCCGCTACCGCGACCGGCGCGGCGACGTCCCGGCGGTGGGCCGGTCGAGGTGGGCGGTGAACCAGTCGCGGGCCAGTTCGGCGACGCTGGTGAGGGTGCCGTGTTCCTCGAAGAGGTGCGTGGCGCCGGGGACGACGGCGATCCGGTGCTCGCAGTGCATCCGGTCGGCGGCCAGGCGGTTGAGGCTGAGCACCTGGGTGTCGCGGCTGCCGACGATGAGCAGCGTCGGCGCCCGCAGCCGGGTCAGCGCCGCCGGGGTGGCCAGGTCGGGGCGGCCGCCACGGGAGACGACGGAGCGGATGCCGGACCCGGACAGCGCGGCGGCCTCCAGCGCCGCGGCGGCTCCGGTACTGGCCCCGAAGTAGGCGACGGGCAGGCCGGTTTCACCGCGCAGCCACAGGGACGCGGCGTGCAGACGGCGGGCGAGCAGGAAGATGTCGAAGACGTTGTGCCGGTCGTGGGCCTCGTCGTCGCTGAGCAGGTCGAGCAGCAGCGTGGCCAGACCCGCGCGGTTGAGGGCGGAGGCGACGTAGCGGTTGCGCGGGCTGTGCCGGCCGCTGCCGCTGCCGTGTGCGAACGCCACCGCCGCGGGCGCCCCGTCCGGCAAGACCAGGTGGGCGCCCAGCCGAGCCCCGGCGGCCGGGATCAGTACGTCCCGGTTCGGCCGCGACGAGGGTTCCCCCTCGGGGGACTGCCCGGCGGGCGAACGGGGCGTGGAGCGGGCGGCCTCGGCGAGCAGGTACGTGACCTCGGCGTCCGAGGTCTGGGCGAAGTTCCGGTACCAGGCGCCGACCGAGCCGAGGGCCCGCAGCGGCTGCGGGCACACCACCTCGTCCGCGGCCCGCCGCAGTCGGGCGACGCTGTGAGTGGGCCCGACGGGCACGGCGAGCACGACCCGGGCCGCGCCCTGGCCGCGTACGACCCGACACGCCGCCTCGGCCGTGGCGCCGGTGGCGAGCCCGTCGTCCACCACGACCGCGACACGCCCGGCGACCGGCAGCGCGGCCCGGCCCTGCCGGTACTCGCGCACACGGCGCTCCAGCTCGGCCCGCTCCGTTCGCTCCACGGCGTCCTGCTCGGCGGCGTCCAGGCCGGCCTCGCTGATCACGTCCTGGTTGAGGACGCGCACACCGTGCTCGCCGATCGCGCCGAACCCCCACTCGGGCTGCCGGGGCACGCCCAGCTTGCGCACCACCAGCACATCCAGCGGGGCACCGAGATGCCGGGCCACTTCGGCCGCCACGGGCATCCCGCCTCGTGGCAGCCCCAGCACCACCACGTCCTGACCGCGCCACTCCTCCAGCGCCTCGGCCAGCAGCCGCCCGGCCGCCCTGCGATCGTCGTACCGCATACGCCGCCTCCCGCGCCCACGAGGGCGGGAGCCTGTCCTTACCCCTTCAGGCTACGACTGTCCGCCCGCCGTGGAGGCCGGCCTGCCCGTCCATGCGCCGAAGGCCCACGAACGAAGGCCTACCGACAGTCGCCCGCGGCGCGAGCAGGGCAAATTTCGATTGCGCCCGCCGCCCGGACCGCGGGATCGTTCCCGAACACTTCCCGGCCCCGAGGAGGCACGCCGGTGCCCCACGTTCCGCCCCGCCGCCTGGCCCTCCTCGGAGGCGGCTTCTCCACCGAGGACGACGGCCTGATCGACGACTGGCTCCTCGGACACGCGCGCACACCCCGGCCCAAGGTCTGTTTTCTGCCCACCGCGAGCGGGGACGCGCCGGCGTATGCGGAAAGATTCCTGACCGCGTTCCGCACCCACCCCTCCTGCACTCCCTGCGTCCTGCCACTGTTCCGACGGACCGTCGACGACGAGGCCCTGCGCGCCCACCTGCTTGCCCAGGACGTCGTCTACGTTGGTGGCGGAAACACCGCGAACCTGCTCGCCGTATGGCGCGTACACGGAGTGGACCGGCTTCTGCGCGAGGCCTACGACCGCGGCACCCTGCTGTGCGGCATCAGCGCAGGCGCCAACTGCTGGGCCGAGGCCTCCCACACCGACTCCTTCGGCCCGCTGACCTCCCTGCCGGACGGCTTGGGGCTGCTGCCGGGCTCGGTCTGCCCGCACTACGACAGCGAACCGGGACGCCGGTCCTCCTACCGGTCGGCGGTGGGCGGCGGAGCGCTGCCCGCCGGGTGGGCTCTGGCCGACGGGACCGGGATTCTCTTCACGGACGGCAGCCTTACGGAGGCGGTGACGCGCGCGCCGGGTGCACACGTGTACCGGGTGCAGGCGGACGACGGCGGTGGCGGCGTCGTCCAGGAGCGGGCTCTGCCCTGTCGTCGTCTGTCCCGGACTCCGGACGCGTGAGGCATGCTGCCATGACCGAACTTCCGGGACGCGGCCACGCACTGGACCCACGTGGGCCCCAGCATGGCCGAGCCCTTCGCCCGCCGCGTCGGCTGCGACCGCCTGGGACAGCCGTCCGACCACATTCCGCTGATCCCCTGATCCCTGATCCCGCCGCCGGGTGTTCCCCGGTGAAGGGCCCTCCGACCAGCATTCATATCCCCTGGACGGCAATAGGAATGCTCCGGTCCGGATCGGGTACGCGAGCAGGGCCGCACCAGGGTCGATCACGGCCCGGGCGGCCCGCACTACCGCCGCTACCAGGGGATCTGCCATGGAGACACCAGCGAACGACAACACCGCCACACCGGCCCGGCGTGCGCTGGACGCGCTGGCCGGGAACAGCGAGGACCAGACGGCGATGGACACGCTCGCGAGCAGCGACGTCCTGGTCCCCGTCCCCGACGACGCCAATGAGCAGGACGCCATCGACCCCGGCGCCGTGGCGCTGCCGGTCATCGAGCGGTCGGACGGCGAGCCGGTCGTCCCCGTCTTCACCTCCGAGCCCGCGATGGCCGAGCTGCTGCCGTTCGTCTCCCGCTACCGCCTGGTACCGCTGGGCGCACTCGCCTCGCAGTGGCCGTCCGAGGATCTGGCCCTGACCATAGACGCCGGCTCCTCACACCCGCTGACCCTGACGTCGGAGGGCGTGCGGACTCTGCTGGCGCGGCCCTAGCGCCGACGACGGACTGAAGATGTGAGGGGGACGAGTGGCACCCCAGCCGCTGGTCCCCTTCGCGCTGTGTCACCCCAGCCGCCCCTGACGCCTGCCGAGCAGCCCCGCACCGCCGGTGCCCCGCACGGCCGGTGAAGGTCGGCCGGAACTGCTCCCCGCCACAGGGTGCTTCGGCCACACGGAGAGGGAAGATCCCACCGGGAGGGCCGACGCGAAAAGGGTGGGGGGCGTCTTGAGGTTCGTACTGCTCGGTACTGCCGCCGGAGACGGGTTCCCACGCTGGAACTGTGCCTGCGCGCGATGCGCCGCCGCCCGCGACGGCAAGCTGCCCGCCCGCGGCCCGGAATGCGCCGCAGTCACCGGAAACTCCCGCGACTGGTGGCTGCTGAACACCTCGCCCGACATCCGTGCCCAGCTCACCGCGGCCTGCGCCCTGTGGCCCAGCCCGCGGCACACTCCCGTACGGGGAGTGCTGCTGACCGACGCCGAAGCCAATCACGTGGCTGGCCTGGCCGTGCTGCGCGATGTGCCCGGGCTGAAGACATACGCCGCCCCGCCGGTTCTCGCCGCCCTGGCGCCGGCGCGAGCGGCCCTCGACCGTCATGACCCGTGGGAGTGGGCGGACAGCCTGACGGAGGGCGGGTTCGTGCTGGCCGGCGGCCTGGTCGTCACGGCCCACCCCGTCGCGGGTGACCCGCCGGCATACGTACCGGCCCGTGCGTCGGACGACCGCTGGGTGACGGCCTACCGCATCGAGGACCTGGCGACCGGCTGCGTACTCGTGTATGCGCCCCGCGTGCGCACCTGGAGTCCGATGCTGGACGACCTGATCGAGGGGGCGGACTGCGTCGTCATGGACGGCACGCACTTCGCGGCGGATGAGACCCCGCAGGCCAGGCGCCGACTTCCGGTCTCCGGACGGGGCGGCAGCCTTGCCGCCCTGACCCGGCACCCGCATGCCCGCCGGATCTACACCCACCTGACCGACACGAATCCCTTGCTCGATCCCGCCTCGGCGGCTCGTGCGCAGGTGTCCGAGGCGGGCGTGGAAGTACTTCCGGACGGCACCGAGTTCGTGATCTGACGCCCGACGCCCAGGTCGACAGTCCGACGCCCGAGGCCCGAACGCCCAGGTCGGCAGTCCGTCGTCCGAGGCCCGAACGCCCAGGTCGGCTGTCCGAGGCCCGAGGCCCGAGGCCCGAGGCCCGAGGCCCGTCACCCGAGGCCCGACGCCCAGGCCGGCAGTCCGTCGTCCGACTCCGGCCTCAGCCGCTCAGCATCCGCGCCAGCACGTCCCGCTGCAGCGGCAGCACCTCGGCGTGCAGATCACGCCCCTTGCGGGTGAGGGTGACGTACACGCCGCGCCGGTCCTCCGCGCAGACGGACCGCTCCACCAGGCCGTCCTTCTCCAGCCGCCCTATGAGCCGGGACAGTGCGCTCTGGCTGAGATGAACCCGGCCGACCAGGTTCTGCACCCGGCACTGCTCGCCCTCCTTGGGTGCCGCCGACGCGAGGATGTCGAGCACCTCGAAGTCGCTCGCGCCCAGGCCGTGCGGGTGCAGTACACGGTCGATCTCGCACATCGTGCGCGCGTGTACGGAGAGGATGTCCCGCCACCGTTCCTCGAGCCCGGCGTCGGCCGTCTTGACTGCCATACCAGGCACGGTAGCACCGATCCGGCCATTTGTTGTCTATGCAACTAGTGCGCGCGCACGGAATCGAAGGCGAGCTTCGGGGACGGTCTCAGCCGGTCGCGTCCTGAAGGAGCCCGACGAGATTGCCGTCCGCGTCCTTCACGGAGGCGATCAGCCGGCCGCCGCCGACGTCGTGGACGTCCTGCAGCGTTTCGGCGCCCGCCTCCAGCAGGGCGGCGAGGGCCGTCCTGATGTCGTCGACGTGCCAGTAGGGGACCGGACCGGTCATGCCCTTCGCGTGTCCGTTGGGGTCGAGGCCGACGTCGTGTCCGGCGTCCTTGAAGCCGACGTAGTACGGCTCGTCCGCATAGGGATCCGTGCCCAGCAGGGCCTTGAACAGGGCCTTCGCCCGGTCCAGGTCCTTGACGGGGTAGATGATCGTGTTGACTCCGGCGGTCATGACGTCCTCCTGACGTGAAATGTCCCGACGGTTCTCGTCGGTGGTTTCACGCTAGGCCGGGGGACTGGCGGGCGGCTTCTTCATTCCTGACCGGGTCCCGTGCCATCCCCTCCCTCCCCTCCCATTCATTCCCATTCATTCCGGACCGGTCACAGAGGGGGCGCGCCGACGGCCGGAACGCCGTGCGGCGCGCCCTCACGGCCCGCCACGCGCCTACGTCGAGTCCCGCTTCACCAGCTCCGTCGGCAGGATCACCGCAGCCGGGTCCTCGCCGCCGATCTGCGCGAGCAGCAGCCGCACCATCTCGGCGCTGATGCGGTCGTAGGGCTGCCGGATCGTCGTGAGGGCAGGGATGGCCTCCGTCGCGGCGGCGGAGTCGTCGAAGCCGCCGACGGCCACGTCCTCGGGCACCCGGCGGCCGGCCCGGTGGAGCGCGGCCAGGGCGCCCTGTGCCATCAGGTCGGACGCCACGAACAAGGCGTCCATGTCCGGGGCCTGCGCCAGCAGCCGCTCGGTGCCGGCGTCGCCGCTGGCACGGCTGTAGTCGCCGGAGGCGATGAGCCGCTCGTCGATCTCGACGCCCGCCTCCGTGAGCACCTCCTTGTAGCCGGCGAGGCGATCGACACCGCCCGGCGTGTCCAGCGGACCGCTCACCACCCCGACCCGGCGACGGCCCACGGACAGCAGGTGGCGCACCATGTCACGGGCGCCGTCCCGGTCGTCCGCCGCCACGTAACTCACCTTGGAGCCGGGCCCCATGGGCTTGCCGCACTGGACGAGCGGCACACCCGCCTCGCGCAGTTCCTCGGCCACCCGGTCACCGGAGTGGCTGGACACCAGCAGCACCCCGTCCACGTGCCCCGCCGTGATGTACCGCGTGATGCGCCGCCGTTCGTCCTTCGTGCCGGCCAGCATCAGCAGCAACGGAATGTCGTGCGCGGCCAGCGCCTGCGTGCAACCGCTCAGCAGGACGTTGAAGTTGGGGTCCTCGAAGAACCTCTCCTGCGGCTCGGTCAGCAGGAAGCCGATCGAGTCCGAACGTCCCGTGATCAGTGAGCGCGCGTGCCGGTTGACGACGTAACCCGTCTTGCGGATCGCCGCGTTGACCGCCTCCTGCGCGGTCGGGCTGACGTAGTGCCCGCCGTTGAGCACGCGCGAGACCGTGCCCCGTGAGACTCCGGCCTCGCGCGCCACGTCGTGGATCGTCGGCGGCTTGCGTCGGCCCCCCGTGTTGCTCATGGTCATGACTTTACGGCCCCGGAGAGCAGATCCAGGCTCCAGAACCGCTGGATGACCAGGAAGAGCGCGACCAGCGGGAACACCGCGAGGAACGCGCCGGTGACCACCAACGTGTACAGCGCCGGGGTGTTGGCGCCCTGCTCGAGGAGCGTGTACAGACCGAGCGTGATCGGGAACTTCTCGTCGTCGCTGAGCATGATGTACGGCAGCAGGAAGTTGTTCCAGATCGCCACGAACTGGAACAGGAACACGGTCACCATGCCCGGCACCATCATCGGCAGCGCGACCCGCGTGAAGATCCGCCACTCGCTCGCCCCGTCCATCCGTCCGGCCTCGACCACGTCGGCGGGGACGGCGGCGGCCGCGTAGATCCGCGAGAGGTAGACGCCGTACGGCGAGAGGATCTGCGGCAGCAGCACGGACAGGTACGAGTCCGTGAGGTCGGCCTTCGCCAGCAGCAGGTACTGCGGGATGGCGAGGATGACCGGCGGCATCAGCACGCCCGCCAGCAGCACGTTGAAGATCGTCTCGCGGCCGGGGAAGCGGTAGATGGCGAGCGCGTAGCCGCTGAACGCCGAGACCAGCGTCGACAGCAGGGCGCCGAGACCGGCGTACAGGGCGGAGTTGCCCATCCACTGCCAGTACACGCCGTCGCGATAGGCGCTCAGGTCCGCGAAGTTGTCGGCGAAGCCCGTGCCCGGCAGGAAGGTGAACGTGGAGAACAGCTCGCTGCCGGACTTCGTCGCCGCGATCACCACCCAGGCGACCGGCAGCAGGCAGTACACCGCGCCGAGCAGCAGCGTGACCGTTGGGATCAGTGCGATCCGGCGGCGCAGCGGCGGGCGATTCCGGACGGTGCCGGGGGCGGTGCCGGCAGCCGGGCCGGTCTTGCTCACAGCAAGAGAACTCATCGTGCTGCCTCCTGCTTGTTACGACGGTTCGCGGCCCGCAGGAAGCCGAAGGAGAGCAGCAGCGTGGCCAGGGCGATGATCGTGGCCTGGGCGGCCGCCGCGTGGATGTCGCCCTTGCCGAAGGCGTCCTGGTACACCTTCATCAGCGGACTCCATGTCGTGGACACGGAGTTGGTGAGCGGCTTGAGGGTGGTCGGCTCGTTGAACACCTGGAGCGTGGCGATGATCGAGAAGAAGAAGGTCAGCACCAGCGAGGGCGCCACCATCGGGATCTTGATCCGCAGCGCGATCTGCAGCGGCGTGGCACCGTCCAGCTTGGCTGCCTCGTACACCTCGGCCGGGATGGCCCGCAGCGAGGTGTAGATGACGATCATGTTGAAGCCGGTGCCACCCCACACCGCGATGTTCGACAGAGCGAGGTACAGCGGACCGCCGTCGAGCAGGTCCGGCTGCGGCATGCCCAGCTTCTCCAGCACGTAGTAGAAGGGGCTGACGTCCGGCAGGTACAGAAAGCCCCACAGCAGCGCGGCCACCACGCCAGGGATCGCGTACGGCAGGAAGATCGCGAGCCGGGTGAAGGGCGCGAGCCGCACCTTCTCGGAGTCCAGCATCAGCGCGAACAGCAGGGCGAGACCCAGCATCACGGGCACCACGATGCAGCCGTAACCGAGCACGCGCAGTGCCCCGGTCAGCAACTCGCTGTCGGTGAGGGCGTCGGTGTAGTTCTCCAGGCCGGCCCAGACCTCCTTGCGGGCGCCGGAGCCGAGCCCGAGTCCGGAGACCTGCACCTTTCGGAAGCTGAGCCAGATCGCGTAGCCGATGGGCAGGGCGAAGAAGAGCAGGAAGAGGCTCGTCGCGGGAAGGAGGAAGGCGTACGGGGCCCCCTTCACCCCGTACGCCTTCCGGCTTGTGCTGGTCACTCGGCGACCTCGAAGCCCTGCTTCTCGAGGTCGGCGACCGTGTCGTCCTGCATGGACTTCAGGGCGGCGGCGAAGTCCGACTTGTTCTTGGCGGCGGAGCCGAAGGCGTCCTTGAAGGTGGTGTACGCGACGTTCACGTTCGGGCCCCACGCGGACGGCGCCGTGCTCTCGGCGATCTCGGCGGCCTTCGTGTAGAAGTCGGGCTGGTTGGAGAAGTAGTCCGGCGGCGTGGTGAACGCGCCGCTGAGCTGGGCCGAGGTGGAGGCCGGATAGATGCCGCTCTCCTTGGCGAGGGCGTTGAGAGCGTCGCCGTTGGTGTTCAGCCAGGCGGCGAACTTCGCGGCAGCCGCCTTGTGCTCGGAGTCCGTGGTGACGGCGGTGGAGGAACCGCCCCAGCTGCCCGTGACGTTGTCCGAGTCGGACCACTGGGGGAGCGGGGCCATGGCCCACTTGCCCTTGGTGTCGGGCGCGGCCGTGGTCAGGGTGCCCGGGGCCCACACCGCGCTGACCCAGGCGATCTGCTTGCCCGTGTTGAGTGCCTTGTTCCAGGCCGGCGTGTACATCGGCTGGTTGTCGACGGCGCCCTCCTTCACGAGGTCGCCCCAGAACTTGGCGACCTTCTGGGAGGCCGCGTCGTCGATGCCGACCTTCCACTTGTCGCCGGAGGTCGTCCACCACTTGGCGCCGGCCTGCTGGGCCAGTCCAGCGAAGAGGCCGGAGTCACTGGCCGAGAAGGTGGTCAGGTCCTTGTCCGGGGCCTTCCTCTTCAGCGCGCGTGCGGTCTCGGCGAACTCGTCCCAGGTGGCCGGGACCTTCAGGCCGTACTGCTTGAAGAGGTCCTCGCGGTAGTAGAACATCATCGGCCCGATGTCCTGCGGCACCGCGTACACCGCGTCCGTGCCCAGCGTCGTCTGCTGCCAGACCCCCTCGGCGAACTTGCCCTTCGCGTCGCCGACCTCGCTCGCTATGTCGGCGACCGCGTCATTGCTGACCAGCGTCGGCAGCGCCTGGTACTCGGCCTGGACGAGGTCGGGCGCCTTACCCGCCTTGTGGGCGGTGAGGATCTTGGTGACCAGCGTGTCGCCGGACGCCTGCTTCTTCACCTTGACCGTGATCCGGTCCTTCTTGCCCTGCCCCTTGTTCCACAGGTCGACGACCTTGTCCATGCCGGGCGTCCAGGTCCAGTACGTCAGTGAGACGGGACCGGACTCGGTTTCGCTGTCGCTCCCGGACGAGCCGCACGCGGCGAGGGCGGTGGCGCCGAGGACGACGGCGACGGACGTGGCGGCGCTTCTGACGAAGAGCCGCCGGCGCTTCGTGATGGGCATGGATCTCTCCCCTGACCTGGGGTCTCCGCCTGCTGCGAAGACCTGCCATGCTTCTGTGAGCGTTCACAGTAGAGAAACATCCCGGACACTTGTCAATGGTTGTTGCTGTGCGGTTATGTTGGGCTCGCATCGCCGAGGATGTGTGTGCACGTTCCCAACTGATCGATTAATCGGGAGACATTCCATGCCGGAGACCACCCCCAGGGGCCTCACGAGGCTCGCCTTCGGTGGGGACTACAACCCCGAGCAGTGGCCGCAGAGCGTCTGGCAGGAGGACGTCCGGCTGATGCGGGAGGCCGGCGTCACGATGGTGAGCGTCGGGATCTTCTCCTGGGCCCTGCTGGAGCCGTCACCGGGGGCGTACGAATTCGGCTGGCTGGACCGCCTGCTTGACCTACTGCACGAGAACGGCATCCGGGTCGACCTGGGCACCCCCACCGTCTGCCCGCCGGTGTGGTTCTACCGGGCCCACCCCGAGGCCCTGCCCGTGACGGCGGAGGGCGTGCGCCACGAGTTCGGCTCGCGTGGGGCCGTCTGCCACAGCAACGCCGACTACCGGGCGGCCGCCGCGAGCATCACCACCCGGCTCGCCGAACGCTACGGCGACCACCCGGCGCTGGCGATGTGGCACGTGCACAACGAGTACGGCGTCCCCGTCTCGGCCTGTTACTGCGACTCCTGCGCGGCACACTTCCGGCGCTGGCTGGAGTCGACGTACGGCACGGTCGAGTCCGTCAACGAGGCCTGGGGCACGGCCTTCTGGGGGCAGCGGTACGCGGACCTGGAGGAGATCAACCCGCCGCGCCTGACGCCGACGACCGTCAACCCGGCCCAGGCGCTGGACTACAAGCGGTTCGCCGACGCCACCATGCGCGAGAACTTCCGTATGGAACGGGACATCCTGCACCGTCTCGCGCCGGGCGTCCCGGTCACGACCAACTTCATGACGGCCCTGAGCCAGTGCGACTCCGTCGACTACTGGGCCTGGGGCCGCGAGGTCGACATCGTAACCAACGACCACTACCTGATCACCGACGGCCGCCGCACCCACGTCAACCTCGCCATGGCCGCCGACCTGACCCGCTCGGTCGCCGGGGGAGCCCCCTGGATCCTCCTGGAGCACTCCACCTCGGGCGTCAACTGGCAGCCCCGCAACCCCGCCAAGGCCCCCGGCCAGATGGCCCGCAACTCCCTCGCCCACGTGGCGCGCGGCTCCGAGGGCGCCATGTTCTTCCAGTGGCGGCAGTCCCGGCGGGGCGCCGAGAAGTTCCACTCGGCGATGGTCCCGCACGGCGGCACCGGCACACGCGTATGGCGTGAGGTCGTCGAACTCGGCGCCGCTCTCGACTCGTTGGGCGCCGTGCGCGGCACCCGCACGCAGGCCGACGTGGCGATGCTCTGGGACTGGCACTCCTGGTGGGCGCAGAACCTCGACTGGCGCCCCAGCGAGGAGCACGACGCCCGCGAGCGCGCCGACGCCTTCTACGAGGCGCTCTACGACCGCCACCTCACGGTCGACTTCGCCCACCCCGAAGCCGACTTGTCGAGGTATCCCCTTGTCGTCGTACCGGCCTCGTACCTGCTGACCGAGGCGGCCGGGAGCAACCTCACGGAGTACGTCGAGAACGGCGGCACCCTCGTCGTGTCGTACTTCTCCGGCATCGTCGACGAGCATGACGCCGTGCACGAGGGCGCCTACCCCGGGCCGCTGCGTGACGTCCTCGGCCTGACCGTCGAGGAGTTCTCGCCGCTGCTCCAGGACCAGTTGGTGCGCATCACCGGCCCGGACGGCTCCGAGCTCAGCGGCGATGTATGGAGCGAGTTCGTCGTCCCGCGCGGCGCCGAGACCGTCTGGACGTACGCCGACGGCCTGACGGCGGGGCACCCCGCCGTCACCAGGCACCGCTTCGGCGAGGGCACCGCCTGGTACGTCTCCACGCGCCTGGGCGCCGAGGGCCTCGACGCGCTGCTGGGCTGGGCGATGGAGGACGCGCAGGTCGCCCCGCGTGTCGACCTGCCCCGTGACGTCGAGGTCGTGCGCCGTACCGGCGAGTCGGGCAGCTACCTGTTCGCGATCAACCACACCACCTCGGACGCCAAGGTGCCGCTGGAGGCGCCCGGCACCGAGCTGCTGACCGGCGAACGCGCCGCGGGCCGCCTCGAGGTCCCCGCGGGAGCCGTGCGGGTCGTACGACTCGACGGCTGAGCCGACTCCCCTCCGCCCGCGCGTGCCACGAGCCGCGGGCGGAGGGGCTCCTCACCGCGGTTTCCCCAGCGCGGCGGTGAGGGATCCCCATCCCCCTACGTCGAAGGGACGACGGACGACGATGTTCCATCCCAGACGCACCCTCCGGGCCCTGCTGCTGCCGCTCGCCGCCGGACTCGCCCTCACCGCCCTGCCCGCGCAGACCGCCTCGGCGGCGAGCACGCTCACCAACGCAGGCTTCGAGTCAGACGGCACCGGCACCGCGACCCCGGCCGGCTGGTCCACGTACTCGGCGGCCGGCCAGAGCGCGGCCTCCTTCACCGAGGCCGGGGGCCACGGCGGGAGTTACCGACTGACCCACTGGGCGTCCTCCGCCTACAAGGTCGAGACGTACCAGTACCTGTCCGGGCTGACCAACGGGAACTACCGGCTCTCCGCCTGGGTTCGCTCCGGCGGTGGCCAGAACTCGGCGTACATAGCGCTGAAGAACTGCGGCGGCGCCGAGCAGCGCACCGACCTTCCGGTCTCGGCGAGCGGCTGGATCCGTATCGTCGTGCCGGTCACTGTGACCGGCAACCAGTGCACGATCAGCATCAACAGTGACGCGAACGCGGGGAACTGGATCAATGTCGACGACCTGACGTTCGCGTCCGGCACGGGCGGCACGTCGATCCACGGCGCCGACATCTCCTCCCTGGCCAAGAGCGAGGCCAAGGGCGGCGTCTACCGGACCGGTTCCGGCACGACCGGCGACGCGATCACCATTCTGAAGAACGCCGGCATGAACTACGCACGTCTGAAGGTCTGGGTCAACCCGGCCGACGGCTACAACAACAAGACGCGCGTGCTGGCCATGGCCAAGCGCGTCAAGGCCTCCGGCATGAAGCTGCTCGTCGACTTCCACTACTCGGACACCTGGGCCGACCCGGGCGCCCAGAGCAAGCCGGCCGCCTGGGCCGGTCACTCGTACAGCCGGCTCAGGACCGACGTGTACAACCACACGTACGACGTGCTGAACGCGTTGAAGGCCCAGGGCACCACCGCCGACATGGTCCAGGTGGGCAACGAGATCAACGGCGGCATGCTGTGGTCCGAGGGTTCCACGGACAACTGGTCGCAGCTCGCCGGTCTGCTCAACTCCGGCTATGACGCGGTCAAGGCCGTCAACTCGGCCACCACCGTCGCGCTGCACCTCGCCAAGGGCGGCGACCTGTCCGGCACCCGCTGGTGGTTCGACAGCGCGGTCGCGAACGGCGTGAAGTTCGACGCGATCGGTCTGTCCTACTACGGCTACTGGCACGGCTCGCTCCACGACTTCCAGACGACCCTGGACGACGCGGCCGCCCGCTACGGCAAGCCGGTCTTCGTCGCCGAGACGGCGTACCCGTTCCGGCTGGACAGCAAGGACGCGCACGAGGAGATCATCAACACCGCCGACGAACTGGTCTCCGGCTACCCGGCGAACACGGCCGGGCAGCGCCGCTGGATGAACGACGTGACGAGCATCGTGGAGGCCGTCCCGAACGGCCGCGGACTCGGCGTCTTCTACTGGGAGGCGACCTGGAGCGCCGTCACCGGCAACGGCTGGGACCCGACCGACGCCTCATCCGGCAACGGCTGGGAGAACCAGGCCCTGTTCGGCTACGACGACGCGGCCCTCTCCTCGATGGCGTGGTTCAGCCACCGGTGAGTTCGTCGAGTTCGTTGATTGTGTGATCAAGGGGCCCGGCCGCGCCCGAGCGGCCGGGCCCCACCGCCTCCGGGACGCAGAACATCGGCCCTGTGTCGAACGTCCCTATGTCGTACGGCCGTTCGGTACCGGACAACGGTCCAAGAGTCCCGGACACGACGGCTTCGACTGCGGGACAGTGGGAAGACGCGGTACGACGCGGCCCGACGGAGGGGGGACGAGATGCTGAGAACTCCCGTCAGCGCAACGCGCCTGGACATCCTGGAATGGCTGAAGGATCCGGTCGCGCACTTCCCGAAGCGGCGACTTGGCGATCCCGTCGAGGACGGCGTCACCGCGGACGCGGTGGCTGCGAAGCTGGGCGTGCCGCGCAAGGTCGCCGAGATCCACCTCGGCCTGCTCGCGGACCTCGGCATGCTGCGCACCAAGCGGATCCGGCGGCGCGTGTACTACCGCCGCGACGACATGCGGATCGCCGAGGTCGCGCGCATGTTCGAGAAGGGCTGGTAGGCGCAGAACCCAGACGCGGAGCCGGGAGCCGACGGGCCCTGGCACACCAGGGCGGCGAAGGGAAGAGGCACATGCAACGTCCGGAGGCGCTCGTCCCGCAGCGCTACGTCGCGATCGGCGGCCGAGGCCCGGAGGACGTCGTCGCGGACGCCCGCGGGCGTGTCCTGACCGGTGTCGAGGACGGCCGTATCCTGCGCCTCGACGGCTTGGCGGACGCGGCCGAGTCCCGTACCGAGGTCCGTGTCGAGGTGCTCGCCGAGACCGGCGGGCGGCCACTGGGCCTCGAACTCCTCCCGGACGACGCCCTGTTGGTGTGCGACGCGGAACGCGGACTGCTCCGCGTGGACCTCGGCGACGGCACCGTACGCGTCCTCGCCGACTCGGTGGCGGGGGAGCGGCTGCGGTTCTGCAGCAATGCCGTCGCCCTGCCCGACGGCAGTGTCTGTTTCACCGTCAGCAGCCGCCGCCACCCCCTGGAGCACTGGATCGGCGACGTCGTCGAACACACCGCCACGGGCCGCCTGCTGCGCCTCGCCCCGGGCAGCGACAGTCCCGAAGTCCTCCTGGACGGGCTCCAGTTCGCCAACGGCCTCGCCGCGAGCGCCGACGGTTCCTTCCTGGTCGTCGCCGAGACCAGTGACTGCCGCCTCACCCGCTACTGGCTCACCGGACCCCGCGCCGGACACAGCGAGCCCTTCGCCGAGAACCTGCCGGGCATGCCGGACAACCTCTGGCGCGGCACACCCGACGGCCCGATCTGGGTGGCGCTGGCCGGCCCGCGCGTGCCCCCGCTGGACCTCCTGCACCGCGCCGCCCCCGCCGTACGCCGCACCGCAGCCCGTGCCGCCGTGCGCGCCCCCTTCCGTCCCACGGGCACGATCGGCGTGCTCGCCGTCGACGACACCGGTCGGGTCGTCCACCACCTGGCCCGCCGCCACTCCGGCTTCCGCATGGTCACCAGCGTCTGCGAGACCGGCGGTCACCTGGTCCTCGGGAGCCTGTGGGAGCGGGGCGTGGCGCTCTACGAGGCGCCCGAGCCGAAGTGACCCGCCGGCGCGTGGGGGGTTAGGCTGTTCAGCGGCCGCGATCATCGTCGCGGCGCGGCGGTGGGGCCCGCCGAACCCGAACCGCGGCGCACCTGCCGCCAACGGTCCCTACTTGCGATCGCGCCCGGCTGCCCGGGCCCCGGCGAGTAGGAGACGTACGACCATGACAGCCCCGGACACCGAGAGCCTCCGGCTCCCGCGGCAGCCCGCGTGGCGGACGCAGGCGCCGATCGTCACGGTGGTGGCACTCGGCGGAGCCATCGGCGCCACGGCCCGGTACGCGGTCTCCCTGTGGTGGCCTGTCCAGTCCGGGGGCTTCCCCTGGGCGACCTTCTGGACCAACGTCGTCGGCTGCGCCATGATCGGCGTGCTCATGGTGATCATCACCGACGTACGGCCCGTCCACCGCCTCGTCCGCCCCTTCGTCGGCACCGGAGTGCTCGGCGGCTTCACCACCTTCTCCACCTACGCCGTCGACATCCAGCAGCTCGTCGACGGCGGCCACACCCGCACCGGACTGGCCTACCTCGCCGCCACCCTGGTCGCGGCACTCACGGCAGTCTGGCTCGCGACGGCGGCGACTCGCCGCGTCCTGAAACGGAGGCAGCCATGACCAGGCTGACCGGCAGCGCCCTGCGCCTCACCGTATTCGTCGGCGAGCACGACATCTGGCACCACAAGCCCCTCTACTCGGAGATCGTGCACCGCGCCAACGCGGCCGGCCTCGCGGGTGCCAGCGTCTTCCGCGGCGTCGAGGGCTTCGGCGCCTCCTCGCTGATCCACACCTCACGGCTGCTGTCCTTGAGCGAGGACCTGCCGGTCGCGATCGTGATCGTCGACACCGAGGAGCGCGTACGGGCCTTCCTGCCGCAGCTCGACGAACTCGTCACCGAAGGGCTCGTCACCCTCGACGACTGCGAGGTCATCCGGTACCCGGAAGGTAAGAAGTCGCCGTGAACTGGCTCCTGGTGATCGCGGGCGCCGTCGTAGGCGCGCCGTTGCGCTATCTCACCGACCGGGCGGTGCAGTCCCGGCACGACTCGGTGTTCCCCTGGGGCACCTTCGTCGTCAACGTCAGCGGCTGCCTGGTCCTCGGCCTGCTCGCCGGCGCGGCGGCCGAGGGAGCCGCGAGTTCCCAGCTGCGGCTGCTGCTCGGCACCGGGCTGTGCGGGGCTCTGACCACGTACTCGACCTTCTCGTACGAGACCCTGCGGCTGACCGGGACGGGGGCCGGGCTCTACGCCGTCGTCAACGTCGTGGGGAGTGTGATCGCGGGTCTCGGAGCGGCGTTCGCGGGGGTGGAAATCGCCCAGGCGGTGTGGTCCTAGGCGACGACACCGCCGCAGTCGGCCCAGGAACCACACCCGCACCTGGTAGGACAGTTCGCGCCACTGCTGTCCCGCCGACCCCGGAACTGGATCTTATGAGCGCCATCAGCGTCGGTCAGGCCGTCGTCCTCGGAGCCGTCGAGGGGGTGACCGAGTTCCTGCCCGTGTCCTCGACCGGGCATCTGAAGATCGTCGAGGGGCTCATGGGCATCCCCGTCGACGACGACGCGGTCGTCGGGTTCTCGGCCGTCATCCAGGTCGGCGCGATCGCCGCCGTGCTCGTGTACTTCTTCAAGGACATCGTGCGGATCGTCTCCGCATGGCTGCGCGGGCTGCGGGACAAGGAGGAGCGGTACCACCACGACTACCAGTTCGCCTGGTGGGTGATCTGCGCGACGATCCCGATCATCGTCGTGGGTCTGGTCGCCAAGCCGCTGATCAAGGGGCCGCTCGCCTCCCTGTGGGTGGTCGCCGGCTCCCTGATCGTCGGCAGCGGCGTGATGTGGGCCGCGGACCGGATGGGCCGGCACAAGCGAGGGGAGGACGACACCTCCTTCAAGGACGCGATGCTCGTCGGCAGCTCCCAGATCCTCGCCCTGCTCTTCCCCGGCTTCTCGCGCTCCGGCGCCACGATGTCCACCGCGCTGATGCTCGACCTGGACCGGGTCGCCGCCACCCGGCTGTCCTTCTTCCTCGGCATCCCGGCCCTGACCGGCGCCGGCATCTACGAGCTGAAGGACGCCCTCGGCACGACGGGCACGGCCGCGCTGCCCCTGGCCGTAGGCACCGCCGTCTCCTTCGTCGTCGCCTACGCCTCCATCGCCTGGCTGCTGAAGTTCGTCGCCAAGCACACCTTCAACGCCTTCGTGATCTACCGGATCGTGGTCGGGCTGCTGCTCTTCGGGCTCTTGGGTGCGGGTGTGATCAGCAGCTGAGACGGACGCCTGCCGGTCGCCCGGCCGGGCGGAACGCGATCAGCTTTGCGGGTTCACCCTCGGTGAACCTCACCCACCGGCTCCCCTTGACACCACCCACACCTCACCCGGAGTATCACTCCCGTGAACCTGTCAGACAGCCGGACAGCCGGACAGCCGCCGAGGCGGGTCAGCGCCATGGAAGCGGTTTTGGCGCACCTCCGCAGTGCCATCGAGCGGGGCGAGTACGCCATCGGGGACAAACTCCCGTCCGAGGCGGAGCTCTGCCGCAGCCTGGAGATCAGCCGGCCGGTACTGCGCGAGGCCCTCAGGGCCCTGCAGACCATGGGCCTGACCGTCTCCAAGACCGGCAAGGGCACCTTCGTCGTCGCCAGCGCGGTCGAGGACCCGACCTTCGGCGACTACGCGGCCAGCGACCTGCTGGAGGTGCGCCGGCACGTCGAGATCCCGGTCGCCGGATATGCGGCACTGCGCCGCACTCCGGAGAACCTCGACCACCTGGCTCACCTGCTCGACCGTATGGAGCGGGAGACGGACACCACCGCGTGGGTCGCGATGGACACCCTCTTCCACCTGGCCGTGGCCGAAGCAGCCCAGAATCCGGTCTTCCGCCGGGTCATCGAGGAGATCCGCGACGCACTGGCGCGTCAGTCGGCCTTCCTCAACGAGCTGGGCGGCCGGCGCGAGCAGTCCAACCGCGAGCACAGGGCCATCGTCGAGGCGCTGATCGACGGTTCCGAACTCGACGCGACCGACGCCATGGCGCATCACCTCGACCGCGTCGAGACGACCCTCACCGACATCGTGCGCCCCGCGCGCACGGACAGCACCACGGAAGGTGGACCCGAGGCGTGAGTGAGCAGTCCCTGCACGAGGGCGTGCAGAAACGTTCCGGCCATGTCGACGCCGGAGACGCCGGCTACAGCAAGTCGCTGAAGTCACGGCACGTCAACATGATCGCCATCGGCGGAGCCATCGGCACCGGCCTGTTCCTCGGCGCCGGCGGCCGGCTCGCCGACGCCGGACCGTCCCTGTTCATCGCCTACGCGGTCTGCGGCGTCTTCGCCTTCCTCGTCGTGCGCGCCCTCGGCGAACTCGTCCTGTACCGCCCGTCCTCCGGCGCCTTCGTGTCGTACGCCCGGGAGTTCATGGGTGAGAAAGGCGCGTACACCGCGGGCTGGATGTACTTCCTGAACTGGGCGACCACCGGCATCGCCGACATCACCGCGGTGGCGACGTACACGCACTACTGGGGCATGTTCTCCGACATCCCGCAGTGGGTGATCGCGCTGATAGCCCTCGCGGTCGTCCTCACCGTGAACCTGATCTCGGTGAAGATCTTCGGCGAGCTGGAGTTCTGGTTCGCGATCATCAAGGTCGGCGCGCTCGTCGTCTTCATGTGCATCGGCATCTTCCTGCTGGTGACCCAGCAGCCCGTGGACGGCCACACCCCCGGCCCGTCCCTGATCACCGACAACGGCGGCCTCTTCCCCAACGGCCTGCTGCCCATGCTGCTGATCGTCCAGGGCGTCGTCTTCGCCTACGCCTCCGTCGAGCTGGTCGGCGTCGCCGCCGGTGAGACCGAGAACCCCGAGAAGATCATGCCCAAGGCGATCAACTCGATCATGTGGCGCGTGGGCCTCTTCTACGTCGGCTCCGTCCTGCTGCTCTCGATGCTGCTGCCCTGGTCGTCGTACAAGGCGGGCGAGAGCCCGTTCGTCACCGTGCTGGCCAACATCGGCATCCCGGCGGCCGGAGGCGTCATGAACCTGGTCGTGATGACCGCGGCCATGTCCTCGCTCAACTCCGGCCTGTACTCCACCGGCCGCATCCTGCGCTCCATGGCCATGTCCGGCTCCGCCCCGAAGTTCACCTCGGTGATGAGCCGCAGCCAGGTCCCGTACGGCGGCATCCTGCTGACCAGCGGTATCTGTGTCCTCGGCGTCGGACTCAACTTCGTCGTCCCGGCCGATGCGTTCGAGATCGTGCTGAACTTCGCCGCGATCGGCATCCTCGCCACCTGGGGCATGATCATGATCTGTCACCTGCTCTTCTGGCAGAAGACCCAGAGGGGCGAACTCGACCGGCCCGGCTACCGACTGCCGGGCTCCCCCTGGACCGAACTCGTGACGCTGGCGTTCCTCGCCTCCGTCCTGGTCCTCATGTACGCCGACGGAGGCGCCGGCCGCACCACCGTGCTGTGCCTGCCGCTGATCGTCGGGGCGCTGGTCGCGGGCTGGTACGCCATCCGCGGCCGTGTCGCCCGCACCGCCACCAAGGCCGACGCGTGAACCCGTGTCGGTCGACGACCCCTCATCGACCCAGGACAGCCAGGCAGTGATGTACATCAGCTCCATGGCGGACGCACCCCTTGTCCGCGAACCCCTCCACGCCCCCGTCGCCCACCTCATACGCGGCGGAATGATCGAAGGCACCCACTACGGTTCCGTCGTCGTCCTCGGCGCCGACGGCAAGGTGGAGTTCCAGCTCGGTGACATCGAGGCCGCCTTCTACCCGCGCTCCGCGCTCAAGCCCGTCCAGGCCGTCGCCATGGCCCGGGCGGGGCTCCCGCTCGACGGCGAGCTCCTCTCGCTCACCGCGGCGAGCCACTCCGGCGAGGAACGCCACCTCGCCGGAACCCGGCGCATCCTCGAACTCGCCGCCCTCACCGAGGACCACCTGCGCAACGTCCCGGACATGCCGTTCGACCCGGTCGTCCGGGACGCCTGGGTGCGGGAGGGCCGCATGCCCTCCCGGCTCGCCCAGAACTGCTCCGGAAAGCACGCGGCGATGCTGTACACCTGCGTGCTCAACGGCTGGTCCCTGGACGACTACCTCGACCCCGGGCACCCGCTGCAGCAGGCGATCGCCGAGATCGTCGAGGACCTCACGGGGCAGCGCATCGCGCGGGTGACCGTCGACGGGTGCGGGGCGCCGCTGTTCTCCGTCTCGCTGCACGGCCTCGCCCGCGCGGCGGCTCGTATCACCACCGCGGTGCCGGGTACGCCCGAGGCTCGGGTCGCCGACGCGATGCGGGAGCATGCGGAGATGGCGTCCGGGTCCGGGCGGGATGTGGCCGCGTTGATGCGGGCCGTGCCGGGGCTGTTGGCCAAGGACGGGTTCGAGGGCGTTCAGGTCGCTGCGCTTCCGGACGGCCGGGCCGTTGCCGTGAAGATCGCCGATGGGGCGAATCGGGCGCGGGTGCCGGTTGCTGCCGCGGCTCTTGCGTGGGCCGGGGTGGATCCGGAGTTGCTCACCGAGTTCCAGGGCGAGGCGCTGCTTGGAGGCGGCCAGGCGGTCGGGTGTGTGCGGCCCGTTCGTTCGCTGCAGCCGGTTGTGGTTTCTGCTTGCGCCTGAGGATGTGCCGGATTGCTCGTACGGCGGCTGCGGGCTGTTTGTGGCTTGTCGCGCAGTTCCCCGCGCCCCTGACGGGGGCGCTGACCTCACCCTCTCAGAAAGAAGAACCGTTCCCTCATGAACGTCGTCACCCGTAGTGAGCACGATCTGCTGGGCGATCGGGACGTCCCCGCCGACGCCTACTGGGGTGTTCACACCCTGCGCGCCACGGAGAACTTCCCCATCACCGGGACGCCGATCTCCGCGTACCCCCACCTGATCGACGCCCTCGCCGCCGTCAAGGAGGCCGCCGCCCTCGCCAATGAGGAGCTCGGGCTACTGGAGGCGAAGAAGGCCGCCGCCATCGTCGCCGCCTGCCGCGAGATCCGGTCGGGCAAGCTGCACGACCAGTTCGTCGTCGACGTCATCCAGGGCGGCGCCGGCACCTCGACCAACATGAACGCCAACGAGGTCGTGGCCAACCGGGCGTTGGAGCTGCTGGGGTTCGAGAAGGGCCAGTACCAGCATCTGCACCCCAACGAGGACGTCAACCTCGGCCAGTCGACCAACGACGTCTACCCGACCGCCGTCAAGGTCGCCACGGTGTTCGCGGTGCGCGGGCTGCTCAAGGCGATGGCCGTACTCCAGGACGCGTTCGCCCGCAAGGCCGTCGAATTCCGCGACGTGCTCAAGATGGGCCGTACGCAGCTGCAGGACGCGGTGCCGATGACGCTCGGTCAGGAGTTCTCCGCGTATGCCGTCATGATCGACGAGGACCGGTCCCGGCTTGCCGAAGCCGTCGAGCTGATCCATGAGATCAACCTGGGTGCGACCGCCATCGGAACCGGGCTGAACGCCCCCGCCGGGTACGCCGAGTCGGCCCGCCGCCACCTCGCCGGGCTCACCGGGCTCCAGCTGGTCACCGCGGCCAACCTGGTCGAGGCGACCCAGGACTGCGGCGCGTTCGTCCAGATGTCAGGCGTGCTCAAGCGCATCGCCGTCAAGCTCAGCAAGAGCTGCAACGACCTGCGGCTGCTGTCGTCCGGTCCGCGCGCGGGTCTGGGCGAGATCAACCTGCCTCCGGTGCAGGCCGGTTCGTCGATCATGCCCGGCAAGGTCAACCCGGTGATCCCCGAGGTCGTCAACCAGGTCGCCTTCGAGGTGATCGGCAACGACGTCGCCATCACCATGGCCGCCGAGGCCGGACAGCTCCAGCTCAACGCCTTCGAGCCGATCATCCTGCACTCCCTGTCGGAGTCGATCACTCATCTGCGGGCCGCCTGTCTGACCCTCGCCGAGCGCTGCGTGGACGGCATCACCGCCAACACCGAAGCGCTGCGCCGGACCGTGGAGAACTCCATCGGCCTGGTCACCGCCCTGAACCCGCACATCGGCTACACGGCCGCCACCGACATCGCCAAGGAGGCCCTCGTCAGCGGCCGCGGCGTCGCCGAACTCGTACTGGAGAAGGGCCTGTTGCCCGCCGAGACCCTTGCCGACCTGCTGCGCCCGGAGGTCATCGCGGGCAGCGGCCGGGCCCTGGCCTGAACCGGCCGCTGACCGCCGAAGCGCACCCGGACCGGCAGGAAGGCACAATGGTGATCATGGCAGCGTCGACGTCGTCACTGACCTTCCAGCCGATCCTGGAGCGCATCGCGGAGGAGATCGAGCGGACGCCCGGCCGCGGCCGGCCCGCCGACTACATCCCGGCGCTCGCGGCCTGCGACCCGCGCAGCTTCGGCATGGCCGTCGCGGAACTCGACGGCACGGTGTACGGCGTGGGGGACTGGCGCGAGCCGTTCTCCACGCAGTCCATCACCAAGGTCTTCACCCTCGCCCTCGACCTGGCCCGCGAGGGCGACGAACTCTGGGAGCACGTGGGCCGCGAGCCCTCCGGCAACCCCTTCAACTCCCTGGTCCAGCTGGAGTACGAGAACGGCATCCCACGCAACCCGTTCATCAACGCCGGAGCCCTCGTCGTCACCGACCGGCTCCAGACCCGTACCGGAGACGCGGCGGGCGAGCTCCTGGCCTTCCTGCGTGCCGAGAGCCACAACCCGGCTCTGGACTTCGACAAGGACGTCGCCGCCTCCGAGTCCACGCACGGCGACCGCAACGCCGCGCTCGGCCATTTCATGGCGTCCTACGGCAACATCGACAACCCCGTACCGGTCCTGCTCGACCAGTACTTCCGCCAGTGCTCCATCACGGCGTCCTGCGCCGACCTCGCCCTGGCCACCTCCTTCCTGGCCCGCCACGGCGTCCGCGCCGACGGCACCCGCCTGCTCACCCGCAGCCAGGCCAAGCAGGTCAACGCGGTCATGCTGACCTGCGGGACGTACGACGCGGCGGGTGAATTGGCGTACCGGGTGGGCCTGCCCGGCAAGAGCGGAGTGGGCGGCGGCATCATCGCGGTGGTGCCGGGCCGGTGCACCTTGTGCGTGTGGAGCCCGGGTCTGGATGAACGGGGCAATTCGGTGGCTGGAGTGGCAGCGCTGGACCGATTCACAACGCTGACAGGGCTGTCGGTGTTCTGACGGAGCTGTCTGACGCGGGCTGCGGTCACGCCGACAGGGGCGCGGGGATCTGCGCGACAAGCCCCCAACGGCCCGCAGCCTGCGAACCACCGCACCAGGCAGATGCTCCTCAGCCACCACACCGCCTCGCACTTTGATCACGCGCCGGTCACATCACGGTCTCCCCCCGGAGGGCACCGCGTCAACTTCCGGCCACCCCGCGTTGACACCCTGACCGAGTGTTGGCCATGGCTTTCCCCATCGATCTCCGCCGCTGCCAGATCCTCGGTCTGGCCGGCACCGCCTTCCTCGCCCTGGGCGGTGAGTCGGCCGGTGCGCTGCCGGTCCGGGAAATCCTGGCCCCGAGCTCGGCGCACGCGGCGCTGGGCCTCGTCGGCGTGTACTTCGGCGTCGTCCTGCTGATAGCGGCGTGGCTGATGCTCGGGCGCCTCGTGCGCAGCGCCGATCCGCCGACGCCACGTGCCCTGCTGCTGGTGCTGGCGGTGTGGGCCACCCCGCTGCTGATCGCGCCGCCGCTGTTCAGCCGGGACGTGTACAGCTACCTGGCCCAAGGGGCCATGGTCGACGCGCACATCGACGTGTACTCGTACGGCCCCTCCCACCTCGGCGGCCCGCTCGCGGACGAGGTCGCCCCGCTGTGGCAGCACACGGGGGCCCCGTACGGCCCGGTGTTCCTCGGCGTCGCCTCCGCCCTGTCCGCCGTGACCCGCGGTGAACTGCCCGCCGGACTGCTCGGCATGCGCCTGATAGCCCTCCTCGGGGTGGCGCTGATGGCGGCCGCGCTGCCGCGCCTGGCCCGGCACAGCGGAGCCGACCCGTCCGCGGCGCTGTGGCTGGGGGCCCTGAATCCGCTCGTGCTGCTGCACCTGGTGGCGGGCGCCCACAACGACGCCATCATGCTCGGCCTTCTCGGTGCCGGCCTGGTCGCCGCGCTCGGCCGGTGGCCGGTCCTGGGCGCCGTGCTCGTCACGCTCGCCGCCCTCGTCAAGGCGCCCGCGGCGCTGGGTCTCGCCGCGGTCGTACTGCTCCAGGTGCGGGCCGGGCACCACCCGGTGAAGGCCGTGTTCACCACGGCGGCCGCGTCCGCCGCCACCACCGTCGCCGCGACGGCCGTGGCGGGCACGGGATACGGCTGGATAGGCGCCCTGGACACGCCGGTCTCCTCGCAGAACTGGGCGCTCACCAGCCTGCTCGGCCGTGCCACCGCCTCCATGCTGGAGCAGGCCGGCAGCGATCTGGCGCCGCTGGCCGTGCCGGTGTGGCACACCTTCGGCCTGGTGCTCACCGGGGTTCTGGTGCTCCTCATATGGTGGCGCTGGCGTCCGCGCCCCGTGTACGCGCTCGGTCTGAGCCTGGCGGCCGTGGCCGCCTTCGGACCGGCGATCCGCCCCTGGTACGCCCTGTGGGGCCTGTTCCTCATCGCCGCCGCCGCGCCCAGCACCTCGGTACGGCACCGGGTGGCGGCCCTGACGGGAGTGCTCGCGCTCGCCGTCCTGCCCAGCGGCGGCGCCGCGGACGTCGGCCAGCTGGTGCTGGCGGTCTCCGGGGGCGTGCTCGCCGTCGTCGTTCTGTGGCAGGCGCATCTCGCTGCGCAGGCCCCGGCTCTGGAGCGCACCGCATGAGACTTCCGCGTACCGACCGCGGCCGGCTCGTGCTGGTCCTCGTGCTCGCCGCCGCCGTGACCGTCTTCACCGCCACCGTGCCGCTGCTGCGCGACTGGTTCGACCTGCGCGTCTACTACGGCACCGTGGACAGCTGGATCCACCACGGCGGCCGTCTCTACGACTACCGGGTGCCCGGCACGACGTACGGCTTCACCTACCCGCCGTTCGCCGCCGTCGTCATGCTGCCCATGGCGCTGGTCGATCTGCATGTCGCGATCGCGGTGGCGCTGCTGCTCAACCTGGCGGCACTGGCCTTCTCGCTGCGGGTGCTGGCGGGACGGTCCTGGCGACGCTACGGCTGGTACGGCTGTGCCCTCGTCGCCTGCGGGCTGGCCCTGTTCGAACCGCTGAGGGACACCTTCAGCTTCGGCCAGGTGAACATCCTGCTGCTGGCTCTGGTGCTCCTCGACTGCTGGTTGCTCGCGACGGGCAGGGAGCGCTGGGCTGGGGTGGGCATCGGCCTCGCGGCCGCGATCAAGCTGACGCCGGCCGCGTTCATCGGCCTGCTCCTGGTGGCCCGGCGCTGGCGAGCCGCCGCGGTGGCCACGGCCGTCGCCGCCGCGGCCACGGCGCTGGCGGCATGGGTGGCCCCCGACGCCTCCCGCTTCTACTGGACGCACGCGATGTGGGACACCACCCGCGTGGGCCGCCTCGACTACGTCTCCAACCAGTCGCTGCAGGGCATCCTGGCCCGGCTGGACGTGTCGAGCCGCGAGGTCTGGGCGGTCGTGGTGCTGGTGGTCCTGGGCATCTGGGTGGCGCGCACCCGCCGCGCGGTCGTGACGGGGGACTGGACGGCGGCGTTCGCGCTGACCGGACTGACCGCCTGTCTGGTCAGCCCGATCACCTGGGTCCACCACCTGGTGTGGCTGCTGCCGTCCTTCGCCGTCCTCGTCCGCGCCGGGCACCTGCGGACCGCGGGCGCCCTGTACGCCGTGTTGTGCACCAGCGTGGTGTGGCTGTGGTTCGACGACGCGTCCGGTGTCGACGGCTTCCTCGGCAGCAACAGCTACGCCTGGATCACGCTCGGCCTGCTGCTGTGGCTGCCGGTCGGTCACGTCGGCGTCGACCGCTCGACCCTGCCCCGGGTCACCAGCGACACGGCACCGGCGCCCACCCCGGCGGCGCCCGCGATCGCGAAGGCCTCGGCCCAGCCCGGCTCGGCCTCCGGTTCCACCGCGGCGACCACGGGCACCGTGGCGGGCCCCGGCCTCGGCTTGACCCGCAACGCGTCCAGCGAGCCCACCGGTTCGACCCGCCCGGCCGCTCCGAATCCCCAGTCGAGCAGTTCGCCGGCTTCCTCGTAGACGGCGACCCCGCCCGCCCGGGGGTTCATCACGGTGACGACGAGGGTGCGCTCGCCGCGGCGGGCGGCGGCGATGAGCGTGTTGCCCGCATGGCTGGTGTAGCCGTTCTTGATGCCGATCAGGCCCGGATAGCGGTCCACGCCGTTCGCGCCGGTCAGCAGCCGATTGGTGTTCTGGATCCCGTACGACCAGCCGCCCCGGCCGGGGAACCGCGCCTGTGCGGTGCTGCAGTACCGCGCGAACTCGGCGTTGCGCAGCCCCGCCCGGCCGAACACCGCCAGGTCGTACGCCGACGACACCTGGCCGGGCATGTCGTAGCCGTCCGGCGACACCACGCGCGTGTCGAGGGCGCCCAGGGAGCGCGCCTTGGCCTGCATGCGCTCGGCCGTGTAGCGCCAGCCGCCGTTGAGCGAGGCCAGCACCCGCACGGCGTCGTTGCCGGAGCTGAGGAACACCCCGCGCCAAAGATCGGCGACCCGGTACGTGCGTCCTTCGGCGACCCCGACCAGACTGCTGCCGGGCCCGATCCCGGCGAGCTCCTCCTCGCGGACCGTGTGCCGGATGCCGCCGGGCAGGGTCGGCAGCACGGTGAGGGCGAACAGGGACTTGAGCGTGCTGGCGGGCGGCAGCTTCCGATGCGCGTTGTACGCGGCGAGCACCTCGCCGGTGTCGGCGTCGGCCACCAGCCACGACAGCGCGGAGACACTCGGAACACGGGGTGCCCCGGCGTGCGGCCGCACCTGTGTGCCGGACCCGTAGAGCTGGGTGGGAGGCGGCGTTGCCGCCTGGTGCCTGCCTGGGGCGTCGGGGTCGCGGCCCGGGCGGGCGACGGCGGTGGCGGGCGCGAGTGCCAGCAGGCCGGTCGCGCACAGCGCGCAGGCGGACACCAGGGCCCGGGAAGTAAATCCGATCTTCATATCGCCAACGTAGGAACGGACGCGCGTTACACCGTGCTGCCCGGGCCGGTCGGGGCGCGTCGGCACCCGGACGGGCGATGCCGGCGCGGATCCGTCATCCGCTCTGTCATTCGCCGGGAAGTGTCGGCTGGATCCGCCGAAGGAACGTGGCGTTGTCGGGCGTCTCGCGCATGCGCTCCAGGAGGGTTTCCAGATGGGACTGGCCGTCCCGGGTCTGCAGGGCCCGGCGCAGTCCGCGCACGGCGGTCAACTCTGCCGGGGGGAGGAGCAGTTCCTCGCGGCGGGTGCCGGAGGGGTTGATGTCGACGGCGGGGAAGACGCGGCGGGAGGCGAGGTCCCGGCTCAGGCGCAGCTCCATGTTGCCGGTGCTCTTGAGCTCCTCGAAGTAGAAGTCGTCGGCCCGGGAGCCGGTCTCCACGAGGGCCGTGGCGAGGATGGTGAGCGAACCGCCCTCCTCGGCGAGGCGTGCGGCGCCGAAGAACCGCTTCGGACCCTGCAGCGCGGCCGCGTCGACGCCGCCGCTCAGGGTGCGGCCACCGGACCCGGCCGCGTTGTTGTGCGCCCGGCACAGCCGGGTCAGGGAGTCGAGCAGGATGACGACGTCCTCGCCCGCCTCGACGAGCCGCTTGGCACGTTCGATGACGAGCTCGGCCAGCGCGATGTGCTGCTTGGGCGCCCGGTCGAAGGTCGAGGCGTACACCTCACCCCGCACCGAGCGCCGCATGTCGGTGACCTCCTCGGGGCGTTCGTCGAGGAGCACCACCATCAGCCGGCACTCCGGGTGGTTACCCGCGACAGCGGCCGCGATCTGCTGGAGCAGCACGGTCTTGCCGGTCTTGGGCGGGGCGACGATCAGGCCCCGCTGGCCCTTGCCGACCGGGGCGATCAGGTCGTGGACACGCCCGGCCAGGCCGGACGCCCGGTGTTCGAGGCGGATCCGCTCACGCGGGTGCAGCGGCGTCAGATCGCCGAAGCCGGGGCGGTTCTTGACCGGGGCGCGGCCGTTGACGTGGGCGACTTCGGTGAGGGAGCGCCGGTCGCCGCGTACGCCGTCCACGAGGTCGCCCTTGCGCAGGCCGTACCGGCGGATGAGAGCGGGGGAGACCTGAAGGTCGGAGGGCGCGGGCAGCAGGTTGTCGGCGCGCAGGTACCCCTTGCCGCTCGCGTCGATGTCGAGGACACCGGTGACGGCCGGGGCCTGCTGCTGGACCGGGGGGTGTTCGAGTGTGGTGGTCATGGTGGTGTGTCCTTTCACGGACGGAAGGCATGGGACATGCGGAGGGAAGGGGTGTGCCGCGGAAACCGGGAAGGCGGACGAAGCGCCTTCGGGCGGCGGGAAACAACACCTCGGACACGGCGGAACCGCTGGTCACGAGATGGTGATGAGAAGCCGGTACGCCTACCGGCGATCTGAGAGAGAACTGGCACCGGCGCCACAACCGGGCGTACACAGGTGCTGTCGCGACGGTAGCACGAAGGCTCAGCGCGTGGCGAGCATTCCGTAGAGCAACGGGATGCGGGGCTCGGGAAGACGCCACCAGCCGGAGGGCGTGCGCTCCATCTGCGGCCAGCGCTGCCAGGGCAGCTCGTCGCTCTCACGCAGCCGCCGGACGGTCAGTCCTGCTCCGCTCAACGCGTCTACGACCTCTCCTATTCCGTGCATCCACTCGTAACTGTCCGTGGCGCCCTCGACGGCAGGCCCGTCGGTGTAGGTGCGTGTCGCGTCCCGGTGTACGGCGCCGTCGCCGCCCAGGTAGTCATGGCGCAGGAGCAGCTCGGGCCCCTCGCCCGGACCGGGCTTGGGACCGAGGGAGTTGAGCAGCGGGTGGAACTCGACGATGTACAACCGCCCGCCCGGACGCAGGAGTTGGGCCACCACACCGGCCCAGCGGTCGAGGTCGGGCAGGTAGCACAGCGCGCCCTTGCCCGTGTACACCACGTCGAACTGCCTTTGTCCCAGGGCCTCCACGGCGTCATACACGTTGGCCTGAACGTACGTGACGTCGAGCCCGGCCTTCTGCGCGATGCCGTCCGCGGCGGCCACGGACGCCGCGGAGAAGTCCAGGCCGACGGCCCGCGCCCCGCGCTGCGCGAAGGCGATCGTCTCGGTGCCGAGGTGGCACTGCAGATGGAGCACATCGCGGCCGGCCAGCTCACCGAGGTCGTCCCACTCGAAGGAGGCGAACCAGCGCGCGGGATCGAGATCCCCGTCGAGGCCGTAGAACCGGCTGGCGAGGTGGACGGGGGTGCGGGCGTCCCAGTTCGCCTGGTTGGCCGACATCATCCGCGCGTGCTCGTCGGTGGTCATGAGGACATCCAATCGCGAACGGACCGTGCGCGGGGGCAGAAAATCCGGGCGCGGACCGCCCGGGTGTCGATTCGGCCGGGCCCTGTTCGTCGGTGGGGTGTAGGAAGCTCATGAGGACCGGGAGGATCCATGAAGTACATGCTGCTCGTCTGCGGTGACGACACCGCCGACGCCTCGGGCATGGCCCCCGTCGAACCCTGGGTCGAAGACCTCGGCGACCGCCGCGTACGCCTGCACGGCCACCGGCTCGCGCTCCCCGACCGGGCGGTCACCGTACGGGTGCGCGGCGGCGAGGTGCTGCGCAGCGACGGCCCCTTCGCGGAGACGAAGGAGTACGTCGCCGGGTTCGACGTCCTGGAGTGCGACAGTCTGGAGGAGGCGGTCGAAGCGGCGTCGCGGCATCCCGTGGCCGCCCTCGGGGCCATGGAGGTGCGGCCCTTCTGGGAGGACGAGGACGCCGCGACCCAGATCCGCGCACTGGACGCCGAGCTGACCTCGGCGCTGCGGGAGCGCGACGTCGACCGCATGGCTGCCTGCTACGCGCCGGACGTGGCGGAGTTCCGCGACGGCCGGGAACTCCGTGGGGTCGGCGCCCTGCGCAAGTCGATGGAGGAAGGGCTCACGTACGTCACCGGGCCCGTCACCCGCGAGGTACTGGACTTCCGCGTCCACGTCGACGAGAGCATCGCCTTCGGCCACGCCCTGGTCCGCCTGCGCGCCACCCGCACGGACGGCGCCCCGATCGACGACCTGATGCGCGTCACCACCGGCTACCGCGACGCCGGTCTGCGCTGGCTGATCGCGCACGAACACGTCTCCCCCACCACCGAGGAGCGGTCATGAAGTACGTCCTGTTCATCTGCACACCGGTCGGCGGCGAGGAACTCAGCCCTGAGGAGATCGCCGAGGACCCCCGTTTCACCTCGTACATCGACGAGGTCCGCAGCCGTGACGTCGTCAAGGGCGGGGCCCGCCTGCGGCCGCACACCGACGCCACGACGGTCCGCGTCCAGGGCGACGAAGTGCTGCTCAGCGACGGGCCCTTCGTGGAGTCCAAGGAGTACGTCGCCGGCATCGACATCATCGAGGTCGCCGACCTTGACGAGGCCATCTCGCTGGCGTCCCGGCATCCCGCGGCCCTCGGCGGCGGCTCGATCGAAGTACGGCCGGTCTGGGAGTGAGCGCCACGAACGGCGTCGAGGAAGCCGTCGCCGCCGCCTTCCGCGAGGAATGGGGCCAGGTCGTCGCCACCCTGATCCGGGTGACCGGCGACTGGGACCTCGCCGAGGAGTGCGCCCAGGACGCCTTCGCCCAGGCCCTCGACCGGTGGCGGCGCGAGGGAGTGCCGCGCCGCCCCGGCGCGTGGCTGACCACGACCGCACGCAACCGCGCCCTGGACGTACTGCGCCGGGAGGCGGTGGGGGCGGCGAAACTCCGGGAGGTGGCGGTGCTGGCCCGCGACGAACCGCCGTACGGACCCGAGGACGCCAGCGGTGACGGCAGCGGGGTGCAGGACGACCGGCTGCGGCTGATCTTCACCTGCTGTCACCCCGCGCTGCCCATCGAGGCCAGGGTCGCGCTGACACTGCGCACGCTCGCGGGGCTGACCACACCGGAGATCGCACGCGCCTTCCTCGTCCCCGAGGCGACCATGGCCCAGCGCCTGGTGCGCGCCAAACGGAAGATCCGCAACGCCGGGATCCCGTACCGGATCCCGCCCGCGCACCTCCTGCCCGAGCGCACGACGGGCGTGCTCGGTGTGATCTACCTGCTGTTCAACGAGGGCTACGCGGCCACCGCCGGCGCCGATCTCGTCCGGACGAACCTCTGTGCCGAGGCGATCCGCCTCGCTCGCGTCCTGGCCCGTCTGATGCCCGACGAGCCCGAGGTGCTCGGCCTGCTCGCGCTCCTGCTGCTGCACGACGCCCGCCGGCACACCCGCGTGGACGCCGCCGGTGACCTGGTGACCCTGGAGGACCAGGACCGCACGGCCTGGGACCGCGCCGAGGCCGACGAGGGCGCCGACCTGCTGGAGACCGCGCTGCGGCGCGGCCGCCCCGGGCCGTACCAGATCCAGGCCGCCATCGCCGCCTGCCACACCACCGCGCCCACCGCCGAGGACACCGACTGGGCCGACATCGCCGCCCTGTACGGCGAGTTGGCGCGCCGGGTGCCCTCCGCCGTGGTCCGCCTGAACCGTGCGGTGGCCGTCGGTATGGCCGAGGGCACGGACGCCGGCCTGGCCCTGGTCGCGGAGCTGGAGGGCGAGGGCGAACTCGCCGGGTACCACCTGCTGCCGGCCACCCGCGCCGATCTGCTGCGCCGCAGTGGCCGTACGGACGAGGCGGCGCAGGCGTACCTCAGTGCGCTGGAGCTGGTGGAGAACGACGCGGAACGGAAGTTCCTCGAGAGGCGGCTCGCGGAGTGTCGATCCGGGTGACGGCCGTTCGTCTGGAGTCCCCGATGACCGCGTCCGACGCCCGCCGCGGTATGTCCTCGCTCTACGCCACCGGCCCGGAGCCGGTCGCGGCGGCAGGGCCGGCCCGCGCACTGGTGCTGCTGCGCGGGCCCCGGCGCCGACGTCCCGAGTGGCCGGAGCCGGCTGTCACGCCGACTGCGCCTGCGCCTCCTTCGCGATCCGGTCGAACTGCGCGCCCATCGCCTCGGCCAGCGCCTGCAAGCCCGACAGCGGACGGATCATGACCATGAAGTCGTCGATCAGCCCGTCCTCGTTCACGTGCAGGAAGTCGCAGCCGGTGATCTCCCGGTCGCCCACGCGCGCGGTGAAGACCAGGGCGTGATCGCGGCCGCCCGGGTCGTTGATCTCGCGCACATAGCGGAAGTCCTCGAAGACCCGCACGACGGCGCGCAGAATCGCCGCCGTGATCGGCTTGCCGGCGTACGGCTTGAAGACGGCCGGGCTGGTGAAGACGACGTCCGGCGCCAGCAGGGCCTCGACGGCGTCGGCGTCGCCTGCTTCCACCGCCTCGCGGAACGCACGCATCGGATCACCTCATAGTCAAATAGTTGAGTAGGTGCCGATGAGAATAATCACCTCCTGTTAACGTGTCCACATGTCCCTCAAGTACGCCGTCCTCGCCGCGCTCCTGGAGGGCGAGGCCTCCGGTTACGAGCTGTCGAAGGTCTTCGACGTGTCGTTCGCCAACTTCTGGCCCGCGACCCCGCAGCAGCTCTACCGGGAGCTGGAGCGGCTCGCGCAGGACGGCCTCGTCGAGGCCCGGTTCGTGCAGCAGGAACGACGGCCGAACAAGCGGATGTTCACGCTCACCGAGGCCGGACGCGAGGACCTGCGGACCTTCGCCGCCGAGCCGCCCCGGCGGCCCACCGCCATCCGCGACGAACTCCTGATCAAACTCCAGGCCATGGAGGACCCCGAGGCCACCCGCGCCCTGATCGAGGAGCGCGTGACGTGGTCGCGCGGCAAGCTCGACCGCTACGAACGCGTCCGCGACCGCCTCCTCGACGGGCGTACCGAGGACGAGTACCTGCGCGAGGCCGAGCGCGTCGGGCCGTATCTGACGCTGCTGGCCGGAATCTCCTTCGAACAGGAGATTCTGCGCTGGTGCGAGCGCGTTCTCACCGTCCTGCGGCACCGAGTGGCCACGGGGTGACGCGGATGTTCAGCCCCGAAGGCCCCTCCCTGCGCGAACTCGCCGTCCAGGCCCTGTCGTCCGTCGAGCGCGGATACGACCTGCTCGCCCCGAAGTTCGACCACACGCCGTTCCGCACGCCGGACTCCGTGCTCCGCGCGGTCACGTCGGCGCTCGGCCGCACGGGCCCGTACGACGACGGCCTCGACCTGTGCTGCGGTACGGGCGCGGGTGTCGACGTGCTGGCCGGGGTGTGCCGGCGCAGCGTCACCGGCGTCGACTTCAGCGCCGGCATGCTCGACGTCGCCCGGCGACGGGAGCGGACCGGGGAGCAGCGCGTCGGCTGGGTCCGTGCCGACGCCCGCGCCCTGCCGTTCGCCCCGGCCTTCGACCTCGTGGTCAGCTTCGGGGCGTTCGGGCACTTCCTTCCCCGTGAGCTGCCTGGCCTGTTCGCCCAGGTCCACTCCGTCCTGCGGCCCGGCGGGTGCTTCGCCTTCCCGGTCGTGGCCCCGCCCCGCCCCGCGTCCCTCGGCTACTGGATGCTGCTGGGCTTCGACACGGTGATGCGGGTGCGCAACGCCGTGTGGCGGCCGCAGTTCGTCATGTACTACCGGGCCTTCCGGCTCGCGGAGGTACGCGACGAACTGGCCCGGGCCGGCTTCGAGGTGGAGTCGCAGGTGCTGCCCGAGTTCGGACGGCGGCGGGACGGGAGCCCCCGGGTGCGGATGGTGCTGGCGCGGCGCCCGGACCAGGCCGGTCAGACCGCCGCGGGCAGCGTGAACTCGTAGACCAGAGCGTCCTGTTGGGCGTCCATCACCAGGTCCGTGATCTCCAGTGGGCGAGCGTACTGGTCGTGCACGCGCCGGGTGACCCGCACCGAGGGTGCGCCCGGGAGCCGGGTGATGGTGTCCCGGTGGTGGAGGGTGAGGCCCGCCTTGCGCATCCAGTCGTAGGCGCGGCGCAGTTGGGCGGACGCGGTGTGCTCGCTGCGGTCGCCGTCGGCGCGGTCACGGCAGCGGGCGAGCTCCGCCACCTCGGCGAGGGCCACAGCCGAGAACGATGTCAGTGCCGTACGCCGCCCACGACCGTCGGCGCCCGCGGACTCGTACCGGTGCACCAGGGTCGGCCGGTGCGTGGCCAGTCCCAGCGCCGCGGCGTGATCCGGCGGGGGAGTCTCCCAGGCGACAGTCGCCCGGTCCACGGCGCCCGGGCCGGCCGCCCGGGCGCCGACCGGGAAGGTGAGGGTCGACGGGGTCTCGACCGGCGGACCGGACAGGGTGGCATGGCTGCCCCGCCGGTCGGTGGCGACCAGGCCACGGTGGCGCAGCACCTCCAGCGCCTGCCGTACGGTCTCCCGGCTGACCCCGTAGTGCAGCGCCAACTGCCGTTCCGACGGCAGCCGTTCACCGGGCGGGACGGTCCCGTCGCTCAGCTCGTCGAGCAACCGGGTGGCGATCTTCCAGTAGAGAGGTTGCGTTTCGGTGAGGGGGCGGTCGTGCGGGGTGGTGCGGGCCATGCCGCGCCTCCTGTTGGTGACGTGTTGTAGCCGTGCGGGTTCGTTGCGCCACCAGATCTAAGCATTGGTCTAAACCACGACGGAAGGGCGGTCTGTCACTTCGGCCGAAACGGTCCGCGCCGACAGGCCGTCACAGAGCGCCGTACAGGGCGTCGATCAGCGCCATCTTCCGCGGGTCGTTGGCGATATGAGGCCCCATCCGGTTCATCACATAGCCCAGCGACACCCCGGCCTCCGGGTCGGCCAGACCACAGGAGCCGCCGAAGCCGTCGTGTCCGAAAGCCCGCGGGTTGGGCCCGTACGACCCGTTGGCCCCGCTCAGCCACAGGCCGAGCCCGACCTCCGTCTCGCTCTCGAACCCGGCCCCGAGCACCAGATCGCGGCAGGCGCCCTGCCCCTCACGCACCCGCTCGGCCGCCTCGGGGGAGAGGACGCGATGACCGTCGTACGACCCCCGCCCCGCGAAGATGCCATACAGCGCCGCAACCCCCCGAGCCGTGCCGTGCCCGTTCGCTGCGGGGACCTCGGCGGCCCGCCACTCGGCCGAGTTGGCCTGAGCCGCCCCCACGGCCGGGTTGGCCAGCGCGGCGATGGCGGCGGGCGCCAACTGGCTGAAGATCGCAGCCTGTTCGCTGTCCGAGGCGACTGGGGCATGCACCAGCTCGGCCGCCCGTCCGCACTCCTTGTCCGGCAGTCCGATCACGAAGTCGATGCCGAGCGGCCCGGTCACCTCCCGCTCCAGGAAGGCCCCGGGCAGCAGTCCCGAGACCCGCCGCACGACCTCACCGACCAGGAACCCGTACGTGAGCGCGTGATATCCGGACTGCGTCCCCGGCGCCCACCACGGTTCCATCGCCGCGAGGCGCTGGGTCGTCAACTCCCAGTTGCAGAGCTGCTGAAGCGAGTGCGGCTCCCGCAGCCCGGACAGTCCGGCGCGGTGCGACAGCAGGTGCCGTACGAGGATCTGCTCCTTGCCCGCGGCGGCGAACTCCGGCCAGTACGCCGCCACCGGCGCGTCCAGGTCGAGCAGCCCCCGGTCGACCAGGATGTGCGCGCACAGCGCCGTCGGCCCCTTGGTCGTCGACCACACGTTGACCAGCGTGTCGCGCTCCCAGGGGCGACGGTGAGCCGCGTCGGCCCACCCGCCCCACAGGTCCACGACGGTCTCGGCGCCGACCCTTACCGCGACCGCGGCGCCCAGCTCCCCGCGCTCACGGAAGTTCGCCTCGAACGCCGTCCGCACCGCCGCGAACCGCGGATCGCAGTGCCCGTGCACCTGTGCCTCGTGCTCCGCCATGGCCCACCCCTAGTCGTCCGCAGACGTCCACCGGAAACCCGGACCGCGACCGCGTGACCGGGCTCCCTGAACGTACCGACTGGTCGGACTGGACGGAAGGAGTCGAACACGCCGAACACGCCGAACACGCCGAACGCACCGAACGGACCGAGCTCACCCGAAGAACAGCGCGCCGTCCGGCTCCCGGTGGCCCTCGACGGTGTGCCAGTAGTCGCGGGTCTCGACGGCGAGCCCGGCGGCGTCGAACCGCACGAAGACGCAACCGGCCAGCGTGGCCGGCGCGCCGTCCTCCTCGGCGAAGACCCGGAACTCGGCCACGGCCACCCCGTCCTCGCCGACCAGCGGCGCGGAGAAGCGCACGTCGGTCACCCGCTCAGTGGCGAACGACCAGCGCAGATACTCGGCCAGTGCCGCCCGCCCGCGGTGCGGCGCGCGGAACGGCATCGAGCGGTGGACACAGCCCTCGGCATACAGCTCCACGAGGGCGTCCACGTCGTGTTCCGTCCAAGCCCGCTGCCAGACCCGGACGAAGCGCTCCGCGGCCTCACGCGTCCGCATGCCGGACCTCTCAGCCGTGCGTGCGCAGCCAGTCCAGCTTGGCCGCCTCGTGGAACGGGCCGCCACCCTCGTGGTCGTTGAAGTCGTACACCTCGATGGCCTTCTCGTCGTAGGCCCAGGCGTTGAAGGCCGCGAAGACGGTGGACGGCGGGCAGGTCTGGTCCTCCAGGGCCGCCGAGAACAGGGCGGGGGCCCGGCCGCGTGCCGCGAAGTGGACGCCGTCGAAGTACGACAGGGTGCGCAGGACGTCCTCGGTGCGGCCCCGGTGCGTCTTGAGGTAGAGGGCGATCTCCCGGTACGGGTGGCGGTCCGTCAGGGTCGCCGCGCGCGGGTAGTCGCACAGGAAGGGCACGTCCGGCGCGATCGCCGTCAGGTCCGGGATCAGGCCGCCGACCGCGATCGTGATGCCGCCGCCCTGGCTCGCACCCAGCGCGACCGTGCGCGAGGCATCCGTCAGCGGGTGGGAACGGGCCGCCTCGACGGCACGGACCGCGTCGGTGAACACCCGGCGGTAGTAGTAGTTCTCGGGCGCGTCGACGCCACGCGTCATGAACCCGGGGTACGCGGGCGCCGCACCCACCGGGTCCGGCGTGCCACCACCGGCGCCCCACGCGCTGCCCTGGCCCCGCGTGTCCATCATGAAGTGCGCCCTGCCCGAGGAGGCCCACAGCAGGTTCTCGTGCGGCAGGCCGCGCCCGCCGCCGTACCCGAGGAACTCCACCACCAGCGGCACCGGCTCGGTGGCCCCGGCGGGCAGCCGCAGCCAGCCCTTCACCGGGTGACCGCCGAACCCGGCGAACGTCACGTCGTACACCTGCACCGTGGCCAGCCCCGTGTCGACCGGCTCGAAGCGGGCGTCCAGATCGTGTTCGCGCGCTTCCTCAAGGGTCTTGGACCAGAACGAGTCGAAGTCCTCGGGTTCGACGGACTTGCTGCGGTACTCGCGCAGTTCGTCGAGCGGAAGGTCGAACAGGGCCATGGAGGACCGCCTTTGCCAAGAGTGACTGCGGATGATCACACCGTACGTGGGTGATCGGACGACTCGCCAGAACTTTCCCGTGCCGTGTGCCTACGATGGCGCCATGACGTCTGCCGTCAACCCCCGGTCGGGGCCGCGGAACTGCTGGTCAAGGACGCCGAACTGCTCATCGTGGACGGGGACCGGGAGATCCCGGGCGGCTGGCTGGCCGTCACCGGTGGTCGGGTCACCGGCGTCGGTACCGCCGGGAGCGAGCCCGAGGCCCGCACCACCGTCTCGGCAGCCGGACGCCTGGTCACCCCGGGCCTGGTCAACACCCACCATCACATCTACCAGAACCTCACCCGCTCCTACGCGCCCGCTGTGAACGGCTCCCTGTTCGACTGGCTGACCACCCTCTACCCCCTGTGGGCGGACCTCGACGAGGAGGCCGCGTACGTGTCGGCGTACGTCGGCATGGCCGAACTGCTGATGGGCGGCTGCACCACGTCCGCCGACCACCTCTACGTCCATCCCCGCCCGCGCCTGGTCGACGCCGAGATCCGCGCCGCCCGCGACATCGGCTTCCGCTTCCACGCCACCCGTGGCTCGATGACCCGCTCCGTCGACGACGGAGGCCTGCCGCCGCGGAGCGTCACCCAGACCGAGGACGAGGTGCTGGCCGACAGCGAGCGCCTGATCACGACGTACCACGACCCCGCACCGGGCGCGCTGGTGCGGGTCGCGCTCGCGCCCTGCTCACCGTTCTCGGTGACCAAGTCGCTGATGACGGCGACCGCCGAACTCGCCGAGCGCCACGACGTACGGCTGCACACACACCTCGCCGAGGACCATGACGAGGACACGTACTGCCTCGAGACCTACGGCTGCCGTCCCGTCGAGTACTTCGAGCAGACGGGGTGGATGAGTGACCGCAGCTGGGTCGCGCACTGCATCTACCCGACCGGCGACGAGCTGCGCCGACTCGCCGCCGCGGGCGTCGGCGTGGCGCACTGCCCCAGCTCCAACATGCTCATCGGCGGCGGCACCGCGCGCGTGAAAGAGATGCGCGAGCTCGGCCTGCCCGTCGGCATCGGCTGCGACGGCTCCGCCTCGACCGACCACGCCTCCCTCTGGATGGAGACCAGGGCGGCACTGCTGCTGGGCCGCTACCGCGGCGGACCCGGCGCGATGACCGCACGCGACGCCCTCGACATCGCCACCCGTGGCTCGGCGCGCTGCCTGGGCCGGGCCGACGAGCTGGGCCACCTGCGGCCCGGGGCCTGCGCCGACCTCGTCGTCTGGGACCTGCACGAGGTCGCCCTCGCCGGCGCGCTGAGCGACCCCGTGGAGGCCTGGCTGCGCTGCGGGCCGGCCCGGGCCTGGACCACGGTGGTCGGCGGCCGGATCCTGGTGGACCGCGGCGAGCCCCGGTTGGCCGGCCTGGCGGACGCGTTGCGCGGGCACGAACGGATCGCGCGGCGGATGCAGCGGCGTGCCTAGACGGCGGGGGGCGGGTGGCAGACGGTAGGTGGCCCCCGGTGGGCGGCATATCGTGCGCGGTCCGTGGCCCGTGACGGGTGGCGGGTGGCGGGTGGCAGACGGTAGATGGCCCGCGGTGGGCGGCATACGGCCCGCTGGCCCGTTGGCCCGTTGGCCCGCTGGCGCGTAGTGGGTGGCAGGTGGCAGACGGTAGATGGCCGCGGTGGGCGGCAGATGGCCCGAGGCCCGCTGGCCCCTGGCGGGTGGCCGGTGGCAGACGGCATATCGTGCGTGGCCCGCGGCAGGCGGCAGACGGTAGATGGCCCCCGGCAGGCGGCAGGCGGCAGGCGGCAGGCGGCAGGCGGCGTCAGGCTGGCGCCGCGCTCACGCCCGCCGGTGCGACCAGTCGGGCTCCGTCTGGGCCCACTCCTGCTCCCACTCGGCCAGCCGCCGCCGCATCGCGCTGCGGCGTACGACGGCATGGCCGAGCAGAATCACCGCGACCGCGCCCCCCGCGGCACAGACGCCGATGGTGACGGTGTGCTGCCAGACGGCGATGCCGCTCGCAGGCGGGGCCGTGCTCCGGCCCCGGGAGTCGAGCCACAGGTCGACCGTGTCGCCGGCCCGCGTGCCCGCCGGGACGCGCGCCGTGGCCGTACGCGGACCGCCTCCCGGCTCGGTCCAGCGCACCGTCGTTCTGGCTGACGGCTGCCGTCCGCCCTGCGCCAGGGGAACCGCGTCGGCGGACTTGCCGATGACCTCGGCCCTGACGTGCCGGCGATCGTCCCGCTGCTCCCGGGCCACGGTCCTGGCGCCGTCATGAGCCCACCATGCCGCGAGCACCCCGACCAGTGGCGCGACCAAGAGCAGCAAGAGGGTCACGGTGAGCACCGTCCACGCCTCGACGACATCCGACCGGCGCCGCAGTGGACTGCGCCGCCAGCGCCAGCCACGCACCCGATATCGCATGGCGTCCAGGTACCCCGTACGCCGGACATGGTTCCTGACGATCCCGGACGAAATGCGTCGCTGTGCGGGGGGCCGTTCAGCCGAATCGTTCGATCCGGATGCGGTCCACAGGCTGACCTGCCGCCACGAGCAGCCTCGAGGCGTGCTCCGCGAATCCGTTGGAGCCGCACACATAGGCCTCCCACCCACCGGGTGGCTGCTCGGCCAGCAGTGGCGCCACATGTGCGGCGGCCATACGTCCCACGGGCACACCCTGCGGCGCACTGCGCGTGAACACAGGCGTCGTCTCCGCGCCGTACTCCCGCGCGTAGATCAGCTCCTCGGGGCTGCGCGCCGACACCAGCAGTCGCAGCGGCACGTCCAGGCCCCGCGCCCGGTGGTGCCGCACCATCGACATCAGCGGTACGACGCCGGAGCCGGCGCCGACCAGCAGTGCGGGCCGGTCGCCGGGCCAGGCGAAGAAGCCGCTGACCGGGCCGCGCACCTCGACCGTGTCACCGGGCTCGGCCACCGTGTGGAACCAGCTGGAGACCTCACCGTCCTCGACATGGTCCACGGTGAGCTCGATGTGGCCCGAATCGTCCGGTGCGGACGCGATCGAGTAGTGGCGCTGGGCGGTATAGCCGTCCTGTGCCGTCAGGCGCAGCATCAGGTGCTGGCCGGGCAGATGACCGACCCAGGCAGGTACCGCGAGACGGAACGTAGCGGCATGCGGGGTCTCGCGGCGGACCTCGGTGATCGTGGCGGTCTGCCACGTCGCCGCGGCCTGGTCGCCGACGGCGATCCGCCCGGGCACCGCGAAACGGGTCGGGGGAGCGAACGCCACGGTTGCCAGGGTTGCTTCAGTCACGTCGTCCATCGCCTCAGTCACCGGAGTACCGCTGCTCTTCCCACGGGTTGCCCCGGGCGTGGTAGCCGTTCTGCTCCCAGAAGCCGGGCTCGTCGTGGTCGAGGATCCGCAGGCCCGCGATCCACTTGGCGCTCTTCCAGAAGTACAGGTGCGGCACGAGCAGCCGTGCCGGGCCACCGTGCTCCGGGGCCAGCGGCTCGCCGTCGTACTCCCAGGCGATCCAGGCCCGTCCGCCGGTCAGGTCGGCGAGCGGAAGGTTCGTGGAGTAGCCGGTGTGTGAATAGGCGACGGCATGTGTGGCGGACGCATGGGGCCGGACCACGGCAAGGAAGGCGTCCATCGAGACGCCCCCGAACCGCACACCGAACTTCGACCAGCTCGTCACGCAGTGGATGTCGCCCTCGTACCCGGACGTCGGCAGCTCGTGCGCCTGCTCCCAGCTCCAGCCGCGTGGCTCCTCGACCAGACCGTCGATGCGGAAACTCCACTCGGCGGGCGTCAGCTCGGGCGTGACCTCGGCGGACAGGACGGGCCAGTCGTCGCCCGCGTCGTACTGACCGGGCGGCAGTGCGGCGTTGCGGACGCGTGGGCGTCCGGTGAAGCCTCGGGTGACGTTCATACGGGTGGTGCCTCCAGGCCGCCGTCGGCGGCCCGCGGGTCGAGCGTGATCAGTGCTTGCTCATTCTTGCTCATTCAACCGTACGCGTTCCGGTGGCCCGCTTTCGCCGAGGCGCGGGAGCGCTAGTGATCGTTGGGGTAGGGTTTCTCTCCGGCCGGGACAGTCCCCGCCGCACGGAGTCCAGGAGGTGAGACCCATTACCGCTGTGTCAGGTCGGGTGCTCTCCCCTCGAATCGGCGCGGATCACCGCCGGTAGGCGACCGCGAGAGCATCCTTCGGCTTCCGAAAGGCTCTCGGCTTCCATGCCTTCTCTCTCCTCCCCGTCACCCTCGTCTTCTCCGCTGCCCCCGGCTGCCTTGCCGTCTGCTCCCGCGCCGCTCACGCGCGACGCCGTCGTGACCGCACTCCGTGCAGCCGGCTGTGTCTTCGCCGAGGACGAGGCCCGGCTGATCGTGGCCGCCGCCGGCACCCCGGACGAGCTGGCCGCCATGGTGGACCGGCGTGTCACCGGCCTGCCCCTCGAACTCGTCGTGGGCTGGGCCGAGTTCCGCGGCCTGCGCATCGCCGTGGAACCCGGCGTCTTCGTCCCCCGTCGCCGTACCGAGTTCCTGGTCGAGCAGGCCCTCGCCCACGCCCGGGACGCCTCCGTCGTCGTGGACCTGTGCTGCGGCTCGGGCGCGGTCGGCGCGGCGCTGGCGGCGGCCCTCGGCCCGGTCGAGCTGCACGCCGCCGACATCGACCCGGCGGCGGTGTGCTGCGCCCGCTGCAACGTTGCCCCGTTCGGCGGTCAGGTGCACACCGGGGACCTGTTCGAGGCGCTGCCCGGCACCCTGCGCGGCCGGGTCGGGATACTCGCGGCGAACGTGCCGTACGTACCCACCGACGAAGTCGCACTCCTGCCTGCGGAGGCCCGCGACCACGAGCCGCACGTCGCCCTCGACGGCGGTCCGGACGGGCTCGACGTCCTGCGCCGGGTTGCCGCCGAGGCTCCCCGATGGCTGGCCCCCGGCGGCTGCCTGCTGATCGAGACGAGCGAACGCCAGGCGTCGACGGCCCTGGAGGCGTTCACCCGCAGTGGGCTGTCGGCGCGTCTGATCGTCTCGGACGAGCTGTACGCGAATGTCGTGGTCGGCCTCAACGGGGCCGACCACTAGGGCCTGTTGGGAAAGCGGCACGCGGACCAGGATCGGGTGTCCTTGCTCACGCACCCCTCGGCGGCGCCCGTCGATCAACCCGGTGGCAGAACACGCGCGATGAGCAGTGCCACGTCGTCGGAGTTCTCGGGCTGGTGCAGGGTGCGCAGCAGGAGGTCGCAGACTTCTTCCAGCGGACCGTCGGGGCCGTCGAGGAGCTGGAGGAGAGCGGCCAGGCGTTCGTCGAGCGGGTGTTGACGGGTCTCGACGAGGCCGTCGGTGTAGAGGACCAGGCGGTCACCCGGTTCGAGCTCGACGGTTGTCGTGGAGAACGGGACTCCGCCCACGCCCAGCGGTACCCCGGTGGGCAGTTCGAGGAACTGCGGGTTGTGGCCGGGGCGGAGGCGGGCCGGCGGCAGGTGTCCGGCGTTGGCGATCCGGCACTGGCGCTGCTGCGGGTCGTGGACGACGTAGACGCAGGTGGCGATGGAGTGGTCGAGGCCCTCGGTGATCTTGTCGAGGTGTTCCAGGAGCCGGGCCGGTTCGACGTCGAGGGAGGCAAGCGTGTGCGTCGCCGTGCGAAGGCGGCCCATGGTCGTCGCGGCGTCGATGCCGCTGCCCATCACGTCGCCGACGACGAGCGCGGTCTTGCCGCCCTCCAGGGGGATCACGTCGAACCAGTCGCCGCCGACCTCGGCGCTGGCGCCCGCGGGCTGGTAGCGGGAGGCGACCTCCAGGCCGCCGGTCACCGGAGGATGGCTGGGCAGCAGGCTGCGCTGCAGGGTGAGGGCGGTGTCGCGGGCGTTCTGGTACCAGCGGGCGTTGTCGATCTGCACGGCCGCCCGGGACGCCAACTCACGGGCGAGCAACAGGTCGTCCTCGCTGAACGGCAGCGGATTGCGGGTGCGTTTGAGATCCAGGGCGCCGAGTACCTCACCGCGCGCGATCAGCGGCACCGCCAGATAGGAGTGCACGCCCGCGCGGCTCAGCTGGACGGCGGCCTCGGGGGAGCGGGCGATGCGCGGCAGGTCCTTCTCCTCGACGTGCGCCACCATGATCGGGCCGGCGGTGCGCACGCACTCCGTGACCAGGCGGTCGGGACCGTAGCGGGCGACCTGGCCGGGCGGGTCGGCGGCGTCGAGGGCCACCGTGTCGTGCCCCGCCTTGACGGCCAGGGCGCGGATCACCGCCGACTCCGCGGGCCCGAGGCTGCTGCGTCTGCCCTCCACCACGGCTTCCAGCAGATCCACGGCCGCCACGTCGGCGAGCTCCGGCACGGCGACCTCGGCCAGCTCGTGTGCCGTGCGGTCCAGCTCCAGCGTGGTGCCGATGCGCGCGGTGGCGTCGGCGATCAGGGCCAGACGCCGCCGAGCCGTCTCGGCCTCGACGGCCGCCTGGTGCTGCTCGGTGATGTCCATTGCCATGCCGGCCACACCGAGCACCGTCCCGGCGGAGTCCTCCAGCCGGTACAGCGAGATGGACCAGAAGTGCTCCACGTCCGGGTCGGCCAGGGTCCGGCCCATGATGCGCTGGTTGATGAGCGCGTCGCCGGTCCGCAAGACCTCGCGCAGAGCCGCCTCGATGGCTTCGGCGGCGTCGGGGTCGGGCAGCAGCTCACGTGGCGTGCGGCCGAGGTGCTCGTCGGCCGGGATGCCGTTGAGCTCTGCCAGTGCCGGGTTGACCGTGACGTAGCGAAGCTCGGTGTCCATGACGGCCAGCCCGATCGGAGCCTGGGCGATCGTCCGGGTCGACAGTGCGACGTCCCGCTCCACCTGGCGGACCGTCGACTGGTCGGCGCACAGCCCCAGTGCGTAGACGTCCCCCTGGTCGTCCAGCAGCCGCATGTTGCGGAACTCCACCAGCCGCGTGCTGCCGTCCTTGCGCCGGATCGGGAACGCCCCGGCCCAGCCCTCGCCGGTCTCCATGACGTCGGCGAACAACTTGACGACCAGATCCACGTACTGCTCGTGGACCATGATCCGGGCGGCGTACTCGCCCAGCGCCTCCTGCGCGGGATAGCCGAACAACTGCTCGGCCTGGGGGCTCCACAGCACGATGCGGCCCTCGACGTCCAGCACGACCGAGGCCACGCCGAGCACATCGAGCAACCCGCTCGGCCCTACCGGCCCGCGCACCGGCTCGTCGCCGCCGGCCACGGGACGTTCGGCTGCTGACATCCGCACCGCCTTCGCCCATCCTCCGCGCGGCACGCCATTCCCCCGTGCCGACTCCCCTTGTTCTACCGCGTTCAACCGTCTCCGGGCCCCCCTTGGTCGTTCTCTTCCACCATCCCTCAACACGGCGGCAGGCGTCCGCCGAAGTCATCACCGGGGCACGTGACTGTGGCCGATCAGACAGCGCATGTTCTCTTGCTTGGTCTGTACATGACCATTCGAGCCCGCCAGACTGTCCGCCGACCCGCACCCACCCCCCAAGGAGTCGGTCCCATGGCCCTGCGTGTCCGGCAACGTTGTCAAACCGCTCTGACCTGCCTCGTCGCCCTCGCCTCCGCCGCCGTGCTGTCCACCGCGACGCCCGCGCAGGCCGCCGACACCTGGACGGAGGTGGGCTCCGACCGCGCCGACCCGCTGACCGAGAGCCAGGGGCTGACCTCCGTGGAGGTCCCGGCGAACAGCCCGAACCGCTACACGGGCATCGGCACCATCCCCGTCTCCGTCAGCAGCCGCGGCTGGAACCACGTGGGCGACCCCGACGCCTCCTACAACGGCTACTACATCGAGCCGTACCAGGCGGACTCCGGCAGCGCGAAGATGTTCCGGGTGCAGGCGCCTGGCGGGACCTGGTCCGAATACGTCCACGCGCTGGGCTCCGGGGAGGCGCTGAACAACTCCTTCGTCGCCATCACGCCCGGCGGCCAGTGGATGGTCTCGGGCGAGTGGGGCACCATGACCCGCCTGCTGGTCCACCCGACCCCCGGCGTCAACCCCGGCACGTCGCCGTCGGCGAACCTCCCCTGGACGTCCAGCATCCGGCTGGACCGCGCCGTACGTGACATCCAGGGCTGCGACTTCCTCGGCGCCACGACGCTGCTGTGCGCCTCCGACGACCCCGCGGGCACCCTCTTCGGCATGACCAAGCCGCTGCTCCAGATCGACCTCTCCGCCGAGCCGGGCTCCTCCGACGTGACCGGACACGTCACGGCCCTGCGCCAGCTCCCGCTGCGCAGCTCCTGCTCGGGTGAGTTCGAGACGGAGGGCATCGACTACGACCGTCGTACCGGCACCCTGCGCGTGATCGTCATCTCGCCGGGATTCTGCGTGCTGACGGACAGCAAGACGTACCGGTTCACGCGATGAGCTGCCGGTTCACGCGCGACCAGGGCCGGCCCTGTGTGCGGACGGTGTGGTTCCGCCGGTAGTGCCGGGCCGAACGTGGTGCTTTTCTTGGGATTGGGGTCCGGTTCCGCGGGCAACCCGTGGCACCGCGGTGCGGCCACGAGAGGAGCGATCACGATGGTCCGTGAACGACTGCACGAGGAACCCGTCTCCGTCGAGATCAGCGGATGCAGCAAGGAAGACGCCCGGATCGTGTTCGACGCGCTGAATGCGTGCTTCGAGTCCGACCGGACCCCCGAGGACGTGCCGCAGCAGCTTCATGAGACGCGCCCCATGGTGTGGCTCGGCACGTTCGAGGTGACGGACGCCCAGGAGTGCCCGGTGCCCGCCCGGCTCTCGGCGTCCGTCGAGGCCGACGCACAGGGCGGCTACTGGGCCATCGAACGGCTCCGTACGACGCTGGACTCCATGTTCACGGTGCACGACCTGACCTCGGCCTCGGGCGACCAGGAGCGGGAGCTGCATGTGGTGCTGGAGAGCCGGACCGGCGTGTCGTGACGCGCCTGTCCGGCCCCTCATGAGGACGGGCCCAGCAGGCTGAGCACGGCACGCCGGTAGACGGCGTGGACGGCGGGCAGGTCCTCCAGGCAGGCCCGCTCGTCCACGCCGTGCAGCCCCTCGTACCGGACGCCGAAGCCGGCCGTGGCCGGGATGCCCTCGCCCGCGAGCAGATTGCCGATGTTCGAAGGGCCGGCGGTCTTCGGCCGCACGACCAGGCCCTCCCCGGCGGCGGCATCCAGCAGCGCCGCGGCGGGCTGCCGGTCCGTGCCCAGTCGATACGGCGGCCAGGACGCCACCGGCGTGACGGTGGTCGGCCGCGGTGCTGACACCTTCGCGTCCAGCTCGGCCACCGCCTCGCGGACCAGCTGCTCGGCGGCGCGGGCGTCGAAGGCCGGGGTGGTGCGGATGTCGACGCCCAGCTCGCACCGGTCGGGCACCACCGAGAAGCCCTGGCCGCCGTGGCAGGAGGTCAGGGTCAGCTTCGGCGGCAGCGGGAACTCGCCGTTGGGGCCGGGGAGTTCGGCTCCTTCCAGGAACCGTACGAGATGCGCCGCGCGCGAGACGGCGCCGGGGGTCGAGCGGCGTGACCCCGAGTGGCCCGAGGCCGCGTGCACCGCGATCGTGGCCCGCCACAGGCCCCGCCCGCCGACCACGACTTCATCGAGCCCCGGGTAGCCGATCATCACCCCGGCCGGTCGGGGCGCCGCGGGGTCGGCGAGGTAGGCACGGGCGCCGCCGAAGCCGCCCGTGTGCTCGTCGACGTCGAGGAGCACCGCCAGCCCGCCCTGCAGGGCGTCGGCCCGGCCGCGCAGTTCGGCCGCGATGCCGCAGAACATCGCCGCGGCGAGCTTGGAGTCCGCGGCGCCCCTGCCGCGCAGCCAGCCGTCGACGACCTCGCCGGAGTCGGGCGCGAACGACCAGGCGGCCTCGTCGCCGTAAGGGGCGGTGTCGACGCAGGCGTCCAGTGCCCACCAGGGACCCGGCCGGTCACCCGCGACCTCGATCAGCAGGCCGACGGCGCTGCCCGTCTCGCCGTAGAGGCGGCGATACGGCAGTTCCCGCCCGGCGAGCCAGTCCTCCAGGACGCCGAGGACGGGCCCGTAGTCGTCGATGCCGGCGCGGCTGGGGGAGCGGATCAGGCGCTGGGCGAGGTCGATCACGTCGGCGTGTGCGGTCATGGGGCCACCGTGTGCGGTCATGGCGTCACTGTGCCCGAGCCCGGGCGGTGCCGGGAGCGGCGGTAGTGGTCGGTGTCACCCCTTCCTGGTTGTGCAACTAGTTGCATAAACCCGGTGCGGTCCTCTACAACTACGTCAGGCACGACACCGCCCACGGAGGGTCCCCATGAGCCGTTACTCGCACCTGCTGAGCCCGCTCGACCTGGGCTTCACCACGCTGCCCAACCGCGTCCTCATGGGCTCCATGCATGTGGGCCTGGAGGAGGCCGAGCGCGGCTTCGAGCGCATGGCTGCGTTCTACGCCGAGCGGGCGCGCGGGGGAGTGGGGCTCATCGTCACCGGTGGCATCGCGCCCAACGACGAGGGGCGGCCCTACGAGGGCGGCGCCAAGCTCACCACCGAGGCGGAGGCCGAGCAGCACCGCGTCATCACCGACGCCGTGCACGGCGCGGGCGGCCGGATCGCGATGCAGATCCTGCACTTCGGCCGGTACGCCTACCACCAGGACCTCGTCGCCCCGAGCCCGATCCAGGCGCCGATCAGCCCCTTCCAGCCTCGCGAGCTCGTCGACGCCGAGGTCGAGCGGACCATCGACGACTACGCACGTGCAGCCCGCCTCGCCCGCCACGCCGGGTACGACGGCGTGGAGATCATGGGCTCCGAGGGCTACCTCATCAACGAGTTCATCGCCCGGCAGACCAACCGCCGTACCGACCGCTGGGGCGGCGCGTACGAGAACCGGATGCGCTTTCCGGTCGAGATCGTGCGGCGGGTGCGCGAGGCCGTCGGCGAGGACTTCATCATCGTCTACCGGCTGTCCATGCTGGACCTCGTGCCCGGCGGCTCGACCCTCGACGAGGTGATCAAGCTCGCGAAGGCCGTCGAGGCCGCCGGCGCGACGATCATCAACACCGGCATCGGCTGGCACGAGGCGCGCATCCCGACCATCGCCACGTCCGTGCCCCGCGGCGCCTACACCTGGGTGACCAAGCGGCTGATGGGCGAGGTGTCGGTCCCGCTCGTCACCACCAACCGCATCAACACCCCCGAACTGGCGGAGGAGTTGCTGGCCGACGGCTGCGCGGACATGGTGTCGATGGCCCGCCCGATGCTTGCCGACCCCGACTTCGTCGCCAAGGCCGCCGCCGGGAAACCGGAGGCCATCAACACCTGCATCGGCTGCAACCAGGCCTGCCTCGACCACACCTTCAGCGGCAAGATCACATCCTGCCTGGTCAACCCGCGCGCCTGCCACGAGACCGAGCTGACGCTGTCCCCGACGCGGCGGCGCTTGCGGGTCGCCGTCGTGGGCGCCGGACCCGCCGGTCTCGCCTGCGCCGTGAGCGCGGCGGAACGCGGCCACGAGGTCACGCTGTTCGACGCCGCGAGCGAGATCGGCGGCCAGCTGAACGTCGCCCGCAAGGTCCCCGGCAAGCAGGAGTTCGACGAAACCCTGCGCTACTTCCGCCACCAGCTCGACTGGCAGGGCGTGGACGTACGGCTGAACACCTGGGTGTCGGCCGACGACCTCGCCGGCTACGACGAGGTCGTCGTCGCCACCGGCGTCACCCCGCGCACCCCGGACATCCCCGGCGTCGACCACCCGAGCGTCGTCGGCTACCTCGACGTGCTGCGCGACGGCGCCCCCGTCGGTGACCGCGTCGCCGTCCTCGGCGCGGGCGGCATCGGCTTCGACGTCGCCGAGTTCCTCACCGACGGCGGCGACAAGGCGAGCGAGGACCCCGAGACGTACTTCCGCCACTGGGGCGTCGACATGGACTACACGGGCCCCGGCGGCCTCGCCGCCCCCGAGCGGCCCGCCCCGCCGCGCACCGTCCACCTGCTCCAGCGCAAGACCAGCAAGGTCGGCGCGGGCCTCGGCAAGACCACCGGTTGGATCCACCGGGCCGAGCTCAAGCACCGGGGCGTCACCATGGTCCCGGGCGTGCGCTACGACCGTATCGACGACGCCGGACTGCATGTCACCGTCGGCGAGGAGAGCACGGTCCTCGAGGTCGACACGATCGTGCTGTGCACCGGGCAGGAGCCGCGCCGCGACCTGTACGAGGCGCTCGTCGCCGCGGGCCGCAGCGCGCACCTCATCGGCGGCGCCGACGTGGCCGCCGAGCTGGACGCCAAGCGTGCCATCAAGCAGGGGACGGAGCTGGCGGCGAGCCTGTAGGAGCGAGTGGCCGCACTCGTAGGACGACCTTCTCGCGTCCCTAGGATGAGCCCCATGTCACTCCCGCACGCGATCCTCACCGCCCTGCTCGAAAAGCCGTCCTCGGGGCTGGAGCTGACCCGTCGCTTCGACAAGTCGATCGGGTACTTCTGGTCGGCGACGCATCAGCAGATCTATCGGGAGCTGGGAAAACTGGAGGCCGAGGGGTTCATCCGCGCCCTGGCGAGCGAGCAGCCGGCCCGGGGGCAGAAGAAGTCCTACGAGGTCCTGCCCGCGGGCCGCGCCGAACTGGCCCGCTGGACGGCCGCGTCCCAGGACCCGAGGCCCCACCGCGACACCCTGCTGCTGCGGATGCGTGCCGCGGCGGTGGTGGGGACCGAGGGCATCAAGGGCATCGAGGCCGATCTGCGCCGCCATCTCGATCTGCATCAGCGGCAGTTGGCCGAGTACGAGCAGATCGAGCAGCGCGACTTCCCGCCCGGCAAGGACAGCTCCCAGGACCGGTTGCGGCACCTGGTGCTGCGCGCCGGCATCGATCTGGAGACCTTCTGGACGCAGTGGCTCACGCACGCGCTGGACGAGTTCGCCGAGCTGCCGGGGCGTGAGCCTGCGTGAGCCGGCCGGCCTGCAGTTGCGCCGGGGACCCGGCCCTCAGAGCCGGTACGGCTTGGCCTTGCGGCGCAGATACCAGGCCGCGGCCAGGCCACCCGCGCCCACCAGGACGCCGCCGCCCACCAGCGTGAGGGTGCCGAAGTCCGTCGAGGAACCGCCCACACCGCCCATCACGCCGCGCGAGGGCGAGGCCCTGGGGGTGGGTGTGCGGGTCGGGCTGGTCGAGACGATGACCGACTGGGTGCCCGCCGTCGAGCCGTTGGAGCACACGACGATGACGGTGTAGGTGCCGGGGTTCACGCTGGACCACGCCGCCGACTGGAGCCGGTCCGTGCCGGACAGGGAGACCTGACGCCCCTGCGCGAAGTTCGCCTGGCTGCTGGTGAGCAGCGAGGCGGTGCCCCAGCTGCCGTTGACATTGGTGCACGCACTGGTCGTGACGGAGACCGTGGACCCGGTGGTGCTCACGGAGATCCCCGATTGCGCGGCGGCCGGACCGGCGGCCACGACGAAGGGGAGTGAGGCGGCTGCCACGGTCAGGCCCGAGCGGAGGAAGAGCGATGAATTGCGCATGGAATGCCCTCCGGCGGCACGGTTGGCGGTACATCCCTTGCGCCGCCGAGGGTCGGGAACGCCCGTGCTGCCTCAGGGGCAGCCAACGCGCCCCGGGTCCGCCCCGCATGCGGGCCGCCCCCGGTCAGGTGACTCCTTGCTGCATCCGGGGGAGGCAGGACCGGCTGTCAGCCCTGCGCGCCGGTCGTCACCGTCCGCTCCGCGGAGAAGCCACCCCAGGTGCCGTCCGGTAGCCTGCCGCGGATCCGCACCCGGTGGCTGACCCCGGAGTCGGGGCCCAGGTAGAAGCTGTACGCGGCCTTGTCGCGCGGCGGGTTTCCGCCGTACACCAACGAGGTGGCCGCCTTGCCGTCGACCTGGATCTGGTACTCCGCGACGACGCCGTCCGTGCGCGGCGGCACCCAGCTCAGGTCGAGGTGGTACGCCCCGTCCGCGCGATGCGTCGTCGCCCGGAAGGCGGTCGGCGCGGTGCCGCGACCGTCGTCGGTGCCGGGCGTGGTGATCCGTACGGGCGCCGTGGCCGGTGACAGGTTGTCGGCCGCGTCGCGGGCCCGGAGGGTGAAGGAGTAGCGGGTGCCCGGCCTGAGCCCCGTGACCACCGTTGCCGTCTGGTTGCCGCCCACACTGTGGATCTTTGTGCCGCTCTGATGGATGTCGTACGACACCACGTCCCGGTCGTCCGTGGCCGCCGACCACGACAGCTGAACCGCTCGGCTGCCGACCGCCCGGCCGGTGATCTTCCCCGGCCGCGTCGGGGCGGCACGGTCGGCGGCCACGGCCCTGGGAGTCGTCGCCCGTACCTCCTTGCTCGGCGGCCCGATACGCCCGTCCGTGTCACGGGCCCGGACGGTGAACGCATAGGTGGTGGCGGGCTTGAGCATGGTGACATCCACCATGTGCGCGGAGCCCGGCACTTCCTTCACCTTCGTGGAGCCCCGAAACACCTCGTAGACGCGGACGCCGCCTTCCGTGGAGACCGCGGTCCACATGACATGCACGCTGGTCGCGCTGCCCGCGGCGGCCGTGACACCCGTGGGCGCCCCGGGCGGCGGGGCACCGTCCCCGTCCGTGCCGCCCCATGCACAGGACGACAGCAGCGCGAGCGCCACCCCGAGGGCTGAAACGAGTGCCAGAACGCGTCGCACGACTCTGCCTCCCGGGGCGGCCTCGCGGCAATGGTCCGGACCAATATGACGCGGCTGACGCGATCACATCAAGAGGGCGGTCGTCAATGGCCGTTGGTCGCCCGTACGTGGTGTTACGTATGCTGAAGCTCCTCACCGCTGAACTCACCCTGAGGGCTGGGGAGTTCATGTCGCCTGCGCGGGACCGCTGTCGTCGCTGCCCCCGCGCCGGACGCGGGCGGCCGGGCGGCCGGGTCCTGTCGTGGACTCAGGCCCCCGGCCCCTGGCGGCAGTTCAGGCGGTGGCCGTGTCGCCCTCGGCGGATGAGGGGCCGCCGGCCGGCATGAAGCCGGCCGCCTCGGCGGGCAGCCACAGCGGCGGGCGCGACTCGCCGGGGGCCCTGGAGCGGCGGCCACCACCCTCGCGGTGGTGCGGGGATGCCGCCCGCAGGGAACGGCAGCGAGTGCGCGGGGTGTGGGCGCCGAGCCCGTTTGACGGAGGGGCTCGGGGGCGGCCTGGTGCGGTCGTGGCGCGCGGGGGCGGCGGGCCACGAGGGGGAGGCCGGACTCGTCGGTGGTTGCCGAGAGCCCTCGGGAGTCTTTGTCAGCGGTTCACGCGGCGGCAATCGGGCCGGTGCAGCGGCTGCCATGAGCGCCCGTCACTGGTTCACGGAGCCGGTGATCGGGCCCCGTGGAGTTCGGCGGCCCAGGCAACGGTCGACCCGGGCCGCAGGAGTCGACCGCCGTCCGGCACAGCGGCAGCCAGGGCCCCGCTGCGCGCATCCCGGTAGCCGGAACACTGCCCGCGAGGGGCCCCGGCCGCCACGGCTGCCGCAGGCCGCTTCACACCTTCCGGTACGTGTACGCCTCCGCAGCCGCCGCCTCCACCGCCGCCAGGTCGGCGCCCGCCGCTGCCGTGACGACCGCGGCCACCGCGCCCTCGACGAACGGGGCGTCCACCAGGCGTGTGTTGTCGGGGAGTTCGTCGCCCTCCGCGAGGAGGGCCTTGACCGTGAGGACCGCACTGCCCAGGTCCGTGAGGACCGCCACTCCGGCGCCGCGGTCGACGGAGGCGGCAGCGGCGGCGATCAGTTCGGAGCTGGTGCCGAGTTCGCCGGCCTCGGTGCCGCCTGCCGGGGCCACCGGCACGGTCGTCGAGCCGCCTGCGAGCCCCCGGGCCAGCTCGGCGACCGACGCGGCCACCTGCGCGCTGTGCGAGACGAGGACGACGCCTACGAGTCCCTCGTCCTTCTTCGCGTCACTCACCGTTCGCCTCCGCCAGTGCCGCGATCAGCAGCGCCGATGACGTGGCGCCCGGATCCTGGTGGCCGATGCTGCGCTCGCCGAGATAGCTCGCCCGGCCCTTGCGGGCCTGCAACGGCGTCGTCGCCAGGGCACCTTCCTCGGCCGCGGCCCGCGCTGCGGCAAAACCGTCACCGAGGGCGTCCACCGCCGGCACCAGCGCGTCGATCATGGTCTTGTCGCCCGGCGCCGCACCCCCGAGCGTCATGACCGCGTCCACCCCGGCCCGCAGCGCCTGCCCGAACTGGTCCTCGCTCACCTCGCCGTCGTCCCCGAGGGCCTTGCCGGTCCGGCGCAGCAGGGTCCCGTACAGCGGACCGGACGCCCCGCCGACCGTCGAGATCAGCTGCCGCCCGGCGAGCATCAGGATCGCGCCGGGCGTCTGCGGGGCCTCCTTCTCCAGCGCCGTCGAGACGGCGGTGAACCCCCGCTGCAGGTTGCTGCCGTGGTCGGCGTCCCCGATGGGTGAGTCGAGGGAGGTGAGCCGTTCCGCCTCACGGTCGACGGAGGCGGCGGTCGCCGTCATCCAACGGCGGAAGAAATCGGCGTTGAGCACTGGATCTCCTTGCATGGCAGGTGCGTTGCGGTCGTCCGGCTCCGGATCACATACCCCACCGCAGGCCCGGCGTCTTCACCGGCGCGTTCCACAGCCGCAGCAGCTCCTCGTCGACCTGGCACAGGGTGACCGAGGCGCCGGCCATGTCGAGGGAGGTGACGTAGTTGCCGACCAGCGTGTGGGCGACGGTAACTCCGCGCTGGGCGAGCACCCGCTGGACCTCGGCGTTGAAGCCGTACAGCTCCAACAGCGGTGTCGCACCCATGCCGTTGACCAGGACGAGCACGGGATTGCGCGGGGTCATGTCGTCCAGGATCGCGCCCACCGAGAAGTCGGCGATCTCGCCCGAGGTCATCATCGCGCGCCGCTCCCGGCCGGGCTCGCCGTGGATGCCGATGCCCAACTCCAGCTCTCCGGGCGGCAGATCGAAGGTGGGACTGCCCTTGGCGGGGGTGGTGCAGGCGCTGAGGGCGACGCCGAAGCTGCGGGAGTTCTCGTTGACCTGCCGCCCGATGGCCTCGACCCGCTCCAGCGGCTGCCCCTCCTCGGCGGCGGCACCGGCGATCTTCTCCACGAACAGGGTCGCGCCCGTGCCGCGCCGCCCGGCCGTGTAGAGGCTGTCGGTGACCGCCACGTCGTCGTTGACGAGCACCTTCGCGACCTGGATGCCCTCGTCCTCGGCCAGCTCGGCGGCCATGTCGAAGTTGAGGACGTCGCCCGTGTAGTTCTTCACGATGAACAGCACACCCGCCCCGCTGTCCACGGCGGCCGCGGCCCGCGCCATCTGATCCGGCACCGGCGAGGTGAACACCTCACCCGGACACGCCGCCGACAGCATCCCCGGACCGACGAATCCACCGTGCAGCGGCTCGTGCCCCGACCCGCCGCCGGAAATGAGGGCGACCTTCCCCTCCACGGGCGCGTCCCGCCGGACGATCACCCGGTTGTCCACATCGACGACCAGCTCGGGATGAGCGGCAGCCATTCCGCGCAGTGCGTCCGCGACCACGGTCTCCGCGACGTTGATCAGCATCTTCATGGGTACCTCCTGGTGAGACTGGCGCCAGGCCTCCTGACCTGCTCTTTTCCAGGTCAGGGCAGGTGGGGCAAGGCTTCGATCCTGGCGGTCCGTGGCGGTCGTGGGTGGGTTCGGGAGGTTCCGGCGACAGGGCGTGTCGTCGCCGAAGCCCTGATGTCGGCAGTATCGCCCTTGCGGCAGCGAAGGTCACGTGCGCAGGTGACCGAGGGCGCGCCCCTGTCCCGCGCGGGCGTCCTCGAACACAGCCCGGCGGGGGCATGCACCACCTTGACGGCGACGTCGCGGTGCAGCGTCTCGTCACGTGCCCGCCACACCTTTCCCATGTTGCCCTCGCCGAGGCGCGACAGCAGCAGGTAGCGGCCCGCGACCCTCCGCTCCTGGTGCGGTGGCAGCTGTAGGGCCTCCTGGTCGTGCATCCGGACGGCACTCCCTCCTCCTCGTGAGGCGGCCGGCACTCCCTCTCCCCGCGCGGCGGCCGGCAATCCCTCTCCTCGCGCGCCGGCCGGCACTTCCTCCTCCTCGCGCGGCGGACGGCGCCATCGCCGATGTCCCCTGACGCACCAGCTCCGCATCCCCGTATACAGCGCTCAACTGCGAGCCCGCCACCTTGCGGATGGCGTCACCCGTCGCGGCCCGGCGATCACCGACCGGCGCATCACGCAGCACGGATTGCTCGCGGACACCTGATGGCGCAGGCGCCCGACCGGCCATCATGAACCCGCCCGTTCTCTCCGACAACGTGCTGTCCCTCTGTGACAGTTCCCTCCTGTGACAGTTCCCTCGCACGGAGGCGGCGCAGCCGTGCCGTCCACCGGCGCCCGTGGCTTCCCGAGCCGGGTGGCATCGGCGATCAGCCGGAGGCCGTCGCGAGCGCGAGGCCCAGACCGATCAGAGCGACGCCTGTGATCAGCCCGAGCGCACGGCGGGTCCGCGGCGTTTCGAGGACGCGCCTGGCCCTGGACAGCAGGAACACGTAGGTGCCCAGCCACGCGCGGCTGAGGACGGCGTGGGGGAGGACGAGGAGCGTCAGGGACCAGGCGGCGGGCAGGCGCGGCGGGGCCAGAGCGGGGAGGAGGCCGGTGTGGACGATGATCTTCGGGTTGAGGACATTGTGACCAGGCCGGTCCGCCACAAGCCCCCGCCGGCGGGACGGGCACCGGTATCGGTTGAGGCATTGGTGGCCCGGCACTCATCCGTGGGCAGCGGACACGCCGTATCTTCACCGCCGTACGACGAGGCCGCGGCCGGCACCCCACCATCGTGGCCTGCCGCGAGGCCCTCCATCGTGCCGTCGGGCCGGCGGCCGTCGTCCCTGAGCCCGGTCAGCCTGCCTGACTCCTCGTAGTCGGGGAGACGAACCCTGGGACCGGACGAAAGCCTGGGCCCTGTCAGGGGACCTCCGGCCCCCGGTACTCGCTCATCGCGTCGATGAGCCAGCGGGCCAGGTAGTCGGCGAACGAGGACCGCGGGAAGAGCCGGTACGTCGGCTCGTCGTCGACCTGCCACAGCAGCACCGCTACCGGCCCCACCGTGGTCGACACCGCCCGGCCGGGGCCGAAGGCTCGAGGGTGCAGGTCCAGCGCGCAGCCCTTCTCCAGCACCTCCCGGGCGCTCGGGCCACTCAGCTCCAGCGTGGTGCGGTTTGCGGAGACGTCCACGACCGAACCGGGGTCCGTTGCGAGTGCCTCCTTCAGTTCGGTGGCCACGGAAGCGCCTTCGGAGAGTACGAGCCACTCGTCGGGACCGAGCCAGGCGATGGTGCGGGCGTCGGAAGCGGTGGTGTGGCCGCACAGTTGGGGGAGTGGTGCCCCCAGGGCCTTCGCCACGCGGTCGGCCGCCCCGGAGGCGGGATCGACGCGCAGGTTCACCATCGAGAGGAACGGCCGCTCGGTCAGCGTGACGCCCCTGGCGCCGGTGACGGTCGCGGCGCACATCCGTTCCTCCAGATGCGCCAGGGGGCTGGTGCGCGATGCCACCGGGCCGGCGCCTGTGTCGGTCGTGGGCTCAGCCATCTCGCTTGGTCCCTTCGGGGTCGTAGAGGACGAAGTCGGTCACCTCGACGGGCACCAGGGCCTCGCCCACGGGGGCGAGCAGGGTCTCGCCGATCCTCGCCCTCCCGTCGGCGACGAGGGCCAGGGCGAACGGGCGGCCGAGGGCCGGGCTGTGGTAGCTGGAGGTGACGTGGCCGAGCATCGGCACGGGCACCCTCTCGAAGGAGACGTCCGGCGCGACGAGCTGGGCGCCCTCGGGCAGCCGGGTCGTGCGGTCGGTCGGCAGCAGGCCGACCAGTTGCTTGCGGTCGGTGCGGGAGGTGTCGGCGCGGGAGTAGGACCGCTTGCCGATGAATTCCTTCTGCTTGGAGACCACCCAGGACATGCCCGCGTCCTGCGGGGTGACGGTGCCGTCGGTGTCCTGGCCGACGATGATGTAGCCCTTCTCGGCGCGCAGGACGTGCATGGTCTCGGTGCCGTACGGGGTGATGTCGTACGGCCGGCCGATCGCGTACACCTCCTCCCAGACCGCCAGGCCGTACCACGCGGAGACGTTGATCTCGTAGGCGAGTTCACCGGAGAAGGAGATCCGGCAGATACGGGCCGGTATGCCGGAGGCCAGCGTGGTCTCACGGAAGGCCATGAAGGGGAACGCCTCGTTCGACAGGTCGACGTCGGGGGCGAGATGGGCGACGACCTCGCGTGACTGCGGCCCCACGACGGCGATCGTCGCCCACTGCTCGGTCACCGAGGTGCAGTGGACGTCGAGTTCGGGCCACTCCGTCTGCAACCACTCCTCCAGCCAGTCCAGGACCCCGGCGGCACCGCCGGTCGTGGTGGTCATGAAGTAGCGGTTGTCGTCGAGGCGCAGGGTCACGCCGTCGTCGAAGATCATGCCGTCGGGCTTGCACATGACCCCGTAGCGGGCCGTCCCGGGCTTCAGCTTCTTGAAGGCGTTCGTGTACATGCGGTTGAGGAACTCGCCGGCGTCCGTGCCCCAGATCTCGATCTTGCCGAGAGTGGAGGCGTCCATGAACGCCACCCCCTCACGGGCCGCCCGGCACTCGCGGGCCACGGCCGTGTCCATGTCCTCGCCGGGCCCGGGGTAGTAACGGGGCCGCTTCCACTGTCCGACGTCCTCGAACACCGCCCCTTGAGCGACATGCCAGGTATGGATGGACGTCATGCGCTCCGGGTCGAACAACTCGCCGCGCTCACGCCCGGCCAGGGCCGCGAATGCGATCGGCGTGTACGGCGCCCGATAGGCCGTGGTGCCGATCTCGCCCAGTGAACCGCCGAGGGCCTCGGCGATCACGCCGATGGCGTTGACGCCGGAGGTCTTGCCCTGGTCGTTCGCCGTGCCGAGCGAGGTGTACCGCTTGACGTGCTCCACGCCGCGCATGCCGGCGCCGGTGGACCGCCAGACGTCCGCGACGGTGACGTCGCGCTGGAGGTCGACGAAGTGCATGTCCCAGGTGGCGGGTTCGCCGTCGGGGGCGGGGACCAGCCACAGTGCGCGCACCGGACCGGGCGCGGATCGCGCAGCGCCGGGCGACGGCACGGGGACCGGGAACCCGGCGTCCGTCGCGGCCCGCGCACCGGCCCGTGCCCCTTCGGCCAGACAGCCGTCGAGGTCGTACGTCCCACGCGCCGCACCCACGACGTGCTGGTCCCGCACGGTCCCGTCAGGGACGAACGCGACCAGCTCCTCGTCCCAGCGCAGCCGGCCCTGACGCTGGCTGTGCAGATGCACCACCGGGCTCCACCCGCCCGAGACGGCGAGCAGGTCGCAGTCGAACGACTCGGCCGCACCGGTGAGTTCGCCGTCCTCGTCGAGGGCCTGCACGGTGACTCCGGTCAGCCGTCCGCCGCCCGCGGCGGACACCACCGCACTGCCCGTCAGCACCCGCACCCCGGTCGCCCCGGCGACCTCGGAGGCCCTGTGGGACAGTTCCGGGCGGGCGTCCACGACGACGGCGACGTCCAGCCCGGCGGCGTGCAGATCGGCGACGGTGTCGTACGCGCTGTCGTTGGTCGTGCTGACGACAGCCCTCGAACCCGGCACCACCGCATACCGGTTGAGGTACGAACGCACTGCCCCGGCGAGCATCACCCCGGGCAGGTCGTTGCCGGCGAACACCAGCGGACGCTCGTGGGCCCCGGTCGCCAGGACGACCTGGCGGGCCCGGATGTGCCACAGCCGCTGACGCGAGACGCCCTCGGACGGGTCGGGGGCATCGGCTCCGAGGTGGTCGGTGCGCCGCTGGAGGGCCAGTACGTAGTTGTCGTCGTACGACCCGAAGGCCGTGGTGCGTTGCAGGACCACGACGTCGGGGGCGGCGCCGAGTGCCGCGCGCACCTCGGCGACCCAGTCGAGGCCGGTCCGGGTGCCGGAGAGCAGCGAACCGCCGGGCTCGGGCTGGTCGTCGAGCAGGATCACGCGGGCGCCGGAGCCGGCGGCAGCGGCGGCGGCCGCGAGTCCGGCCGGTCCGGCGCCGATCACCAGGACGTCGGTGTGGACGTATTTCTTGTCGTACACGGCGGGGTCGGGGGCCGGGTCGAGCCGGCCCATCCCGGAGAGGGTGGTGGCGGAGAGCCCGTCGTACAGCTCCACGGTCGTGGCCGGGAGCATGCCCTCCGAGCACGGACCGTCGATCTGCACCAGGGCGTTGGGCTCCTCCACGCCCGCGGCGACGATGCCGCGCGGGCGGCCGCGGTAGAGCGACGGGGCGACCTCGACAACACCGTTCGCCAGCATCGCGGAGGCGACGGTGTCTCCGGGGTGACCGGTCAGCTCCCGCCCGTCGACGGTGAACCGCAGCACGCGGGCACGGTCGATACGGCCGCCCTGCCGCCGCCGGAATCGCTGGTCGGTCATCGGTCGTTCCCTCCGGCCTGGGGCAGTTCGGGGCGGGGCTCGCCGAGCCGGTAGGAGCTCAGCACCTCGTAGGTGACGGTGTCGCGCAGGACGTTGAACCAGCGCCGGCAACCGGTGCTGTGCATCCACCGCTCGGCGAAGGGTCCCTTGGGGTTGTCCCGGTAGAAGACGTACTCGGCCCACTGCTCGTCGGTGAGGTCGGCCGGCGTCTCGGGGTAGGGGACATGGGCCTGTCCGCCGTAGTGGTACTCGGTCTCGTCGCGGGGGCCGCACCATGGGCAGCTGATCAGCAGCACGGTGACCTTCTCTCAACAGGCTTTCAGTGGGCCACGGCTGCCGCGCCGTGTTCGTCGATCAACGCGCCCGTCGCGAAACGTTCGAGGGCGAAGGGAGCGTTCAGCGGATGCGGTTCGCCCGTGGCGATGGTGTGCGCGAAGGTCCAGCCGGCGGCCGGGGTGGCCTTGAAACCGCCGGTGCCCCAGCCGCAGTTGACGTAGAGGTTCTCGACGGGCGTCGTCCCGATGATCGGGGAGGCGTCCGGGGTGACGTCGACGATGCCGCCCCAGGTCCGCAGCACGTGCGCGCGGGCGAAGACGGGGAACAGTTCCACGGCGGCGGCCATCTGCTGCTCGATGACGTGGAAGGAGCCGCGCTGGCCGTAGCCGTTGTACGAGTCGACCCCCGCGCCCATCACCAGCTCGCCCTTGTGGGCCTGGGACACGTAGACGTGCACGTGGTTCGACATGACGACCGTCGGGTGCACCGGCTCGTGCAGCTCGGAGACCAGCGCCTGCAGCGGGTGTGACTGCACCGGCAGCCGTACGCCCGCCCGCTCGGCCAGCACACTGCTGTGCCCGGCGGACGCGAGACCGACCCGGCCGGCGAGGATGCGGCCCCGGTTGGTCTCGACGCCCACGACCCGCTCGCCGTCCTTGAGGAAGCCGGTGACCTCGCAGCCCTGGATCAGGTCCACGCCCAACTCGTCGGCCCCGCGGGCGAGCGCCCAGGCGACGTGGTCGTGCTTGGCGATACCGGCCCGGGGCTGGAAGGTGCCGCCGAGGACCGGATAGCGGGTGCGGGACGAGACGTTGAGGATGGGGCAGACCTTGGCGACCTCGTCCGGTTCGAGCCACTGGGCGTCGACTCCGTTGAGGCGGTTGGCGTTGACGCGCCGCACGCCCTCGCGGACGTCCTGCAGGGTGTGCGCGAGGTTCAGGACGCCGCGCTGGCTGAACAGGAAGTCGTAGTCCAGCTCCTCCGGGAGGCCCTCCCACAGCTTGAGCGCGTACTCGTAGATCGCCGCGCTCTCGTCCCACAGGTAGTTCGAGCGGATGATCGTGGTGTTGCGCGCCATGTTGCCGCCGGCCAGCCAGCCCTTCTCCAGGACGGCGACGTTGGTGATGCCGTGGTTCTTGGCGAGGTAGTACGCGGTGGCCAGGCCGTGCCCTCCGGCGCCGACGATGACGACGTCGTAGGAGGTGCGCGGCTCGGGGTTGCGCCAGAGGAAGTCCGGGTGCTCCGGCAGCGGCTGGGCGGTCATGCCGCGTCTCCGATCAGGTCGGGATTCCCGGTCAGGTGGGGATAGAGGGGGAACGCGCCGGCGAGCTTCGCGACCCGGTCCCGCAGCAGGCCGGCGCGCTCGTCGCCGAGCTGCTCCGCCATCAGGGCCTGGGCGATGATGTCGGCGGCCTCCCGGAACTCCGTCTCGCCGAAGCCGCGGGTGGCCAGGGCCGGAGTTCCGATCCGCAGCCCCGACGAGATCATCGGCGGGCGCGGGTCGAACGGCACGGCGTTGCGGTTGACGGTGATGCCGATGCGGTGCAGCCGGTCCTCGGCCTGCTTCCCGTCGAGCGCGGAGTTGCGCAGGTCGACGAGGACCAGATGGACCTCGGTGCCGCCGGTCAGCACGGTGATCCCGGCCTCGGCCACGTCATCGGCCAGCAGCCGTCCGGCGAGGATGCGGGCGCCGTCCAGCGTGCGCTGCTGGCGCTCCTTGAACTCCTCGCCCGCCGCCACCTTGAAGGCCACCGCCTTGGCCGCGATGACATGCTCCAGCGGGCCACCCTGCTGGCCCGGGAAGACCGCCGAGTTGATCTTCTTGGCCAGACCGGCACGGCTGAGGATCACCCCGCCGCGCGGGCCGCCGAGGGTCTTGTGCGTGGTGGTCGTGACGACATCGGCGTACGGCACCGGGTTCGGGTGCAGGCCCGCGGCCACCAGGCCGGCGAAGTGCGCCATGTCGACCATGAGGTACGCGCCCACCGCGTCGGCGATCCGCCGGAACGCGGCGAAGTCCAGCCGCCGGGGGTAGGCCGACCAGCCGGCGACGATCATCTTGGGCCGGTGCGCGAGAGCGAGCTGCTCGACCTCGTCCATGTCGACGCGCAGGTCGCACTCGCGCACGTGGTACGGCACGACGTCATACAGCTTGCCGGAGTAGTTGATGCGCATGCCGTGGGTCAGGTGACCGCCGTGCGCCAGGTCGAGGCCGAGGATCGTGTCGCCCGGTTCGAGCAGGGCGAACATCGCTGCCGCGTTGGCCTGGGCGCCGGAGTGCGGCTGCACGTTCGCGGCCTCCGCGCCGAACAGTTCCTTCACGCGGGCGATGGCCAACTGCTCGACGACGTCGACGTGTTCGCAGCCGCCGTAGTAGCGACGGCCCGGGTAGCCCTCGGCGTACTTGTTGGTCAGCACCGAGCCCTGGGCCTCCATGACGGCGGCCGGGGCGAAGTTCTCCGAGGCGATCATCTCCAGGGTGGACTGCTGCCGTCGGAGCTCCGCGTCGACGGCGGCGGCGACATCCGGGTCGAGCTCGCTCAGCGGGAGGGACAGGGGAGAGGTGGACGTGGTGATCGACGGGTTCGCTGCCATCTGTGCACCATCCTGGGAGCCAACTAATGAGCAACTGATATATCAACCTCTGCTGTACGGTATGAGAGCTCGCCGGACAGGTCAAGGGGGCTTTCATGCAGAACGTGGCGACCGCGCCGAGAGGCGAGGAAGTGTCCCTCGCCGAGCGGGCCTACCGCGCCATCCGCGACCGGCTCGTCATGCTCGAGATCCGCCCGGGAGCGCCGATCAACGAGGACCAGCTGGCGCAGTCGCTCGGCGTCGGACGGACGCCGGTGCGAGAGGCGCTCAAGCGGCTCCAGTATGAGCGGCTCATCACGACCTACCCCCGACGCGGCACCTTCGCCACCGACGTCAACATCACCGACCTGGCCCACATCTCCGAAGTGCGCCTGGAACTGGAACCCCTGGCCGCCGCCCAGGCCGCACGCCGTGCGACGGCCGCGGACCGGGCAGTCCTGACGGCCTTGCGGGTGGAGCTGGAGAGCGAGGGGCCGCGGCAGCGCGCCGCCGCCGAACTCATGCACCTGGACCTTCAGGTCCACCGCGCCATCTACGCCGCCACGCACAATCCGTACCTGGAGGACACCCTCGTCCGCCACGACAACCTGGCGACCCGCATCTGGTGCCTGTTCGTCGACCGCCTGTCCGACATGGCCGGCCATGTCGAGGAGCACGGACCGCTGGTCGAGTCGATCGTCGCCGGTGACCCCGACAAGGCGGCCCAGCTCGCCCGCAGCCATGTCGAGGGCTTCGAACGGGCCATCCGCGAGGCCATCTGATCCACGCGGGGCCACCGGTGCATGCGGCGGCACTCGCGCGTCCACGTTCCCGCGCTGCACGACCCCGATCACCTCAAGGCCGCCCCGCGTCAGTCCCGTGACGTGATGATGCTCAACGCATTGGCCGCGACGATGGCGCCGATGCTCGCCCACTCGAGCCCGCCCAGGTCCTGACCCAGACCGATCAGGCCGACCACGGCAGCGAGGACCGGGTTGACGCTCATGAACAGACCGAAGGCCCGGGCCGGGACGTGGCGGAGGGTGAACAGGTCCGCGAGGTACGGCACGGCCGAGGAGAGGAGCCCGGCGGCGACGGCGCAGGCCAGGGCGTCGGCCGTGGGCGGGTGCTGGACGGCGATGACGACGCCGATCGGCAGGAACATCACGGCGGAGATGCCGGACGCGGCGGCCGCGCCCTGGGCTCCGGGGATGCGCCGGCCGACGGTCCGGTTGAGCAGGATGTACGACGCCCAGCAGACGGCCGCCAGCAGGCCCAGGACCAGCCCGACGTAGTCGGTCGAAGGTTGCGGGCGCATGAGGATGACGACACCGGCCGCGGCGATCACCGCGCAGCACACGTCCACGCGGCGGCGCGACGTGGCCAGAGCGATGGTGAGCGGGCCTAGGAACTCCAGCGTCACCGCCAGCCCCAGGCCTACGCGCTCGATCGACGAGTACAGCGAGAGGTTCATGGTGCCGAACACCAGGGCCAGCGCCGCGACCGGCCACCACTGACTCCAGGTGAACGAACGCAGCCTCGGCCTGCTCACGGCCAGCAGGACGGCGGCGGCGACGTACTGGCGCACCGCGACGACACCGACCGGGCCGAGGACCGGGAAGGCGAGGGAGCCGATCGCGGCGCCGGTCTGTGTGGACAGTCCGCTGCCGACCATCGTGGCCACTCCGGCGAGACGTTCGCCGGTCTGCTTGCGGCCATCGAAGGAGAGCGTGGGTATGGGCGCCGGAGCAGGCGCGGACGCAGGAAGGGACGCGGGCGCGGTGGCGGGCGCGGGTGCGGAACGGGTGCGCATGCGCCGATCGTGCGACCACTTGATCTTTGCGCAAAATGCGTCCGCAGAGCCATCTATACGCTTGACTCATGGATCGGGTCACGGATCTGGAGCTGCGGCAGCTGCGCTGCCTTGTCGCGATCGTCGACGAGGGTACGTTCACCGACGCCGCGATCGCCCTCGGTGTCTCCCAGGCGGCCGTCTCCCGCTCGCTGGCCTCGCTCGAACGTGCCCTGGGCGTAAGGCTGTTGCGGCGGACCTCCCGCGAGGTGACCCCGACGGCGACCGGGCTGGGGGTCCTGGCGCACGCCCGACGGGTGCTCGGCGAGGTGGACGACCTGGTCCGGGAGGCCGCCTCCGGGCACGCCCGGCTGCGGATGGGCTACGCCTGGGCGGCGCTCGGCCGGCACACACCGGCCTTCCAGCGCCGCTGGGCCGCCGCCCGCCCCGGCACGGACCTGCAGCTCGTCCGCGCCAACTCGCCCACCGCGGGTCTGGGCGAAGGAGCCTGCGATCTGTCCGTCGTGCGCAGGCCGGTGGACGACCGGCGGTTCGAGACCGCCATCGTCGGACTCGAGCGGCGGCTGTGCGCCGTGGCCGCCGACGATCCGCTGGCCCGGCGCCGCTCGGTCCGGCTGGCCGACCTCTGCGGACGCACCCTGCTCGTCGACCGCCGCACCGGTACCACCACGACCGACCTGTGGCCGCCCGAATCGCGTCCGGCGACCGAGGAGACGCACGACGTCGACGACTGGCTCACCGTGATCTCCACCGGCCGGTGTGTCGGCATGACCGCCGAGGCCACCGCCCACCAGTACCCGCGCCCCGGCGTCGTCTACCGGCCGCTGCGGGACGCCGAACCCATCGCCGTACGGCTGGCCTGGTGGCGCGACGACCCGCATCCCGCAGCTCAGGCTGCGATCGAGTTGCTCACAGCGCTGTACCGCGGCGACTGACGCACGCACGGGCGCGCGGGCGACATCTCGGGGGTGGAGCAGGACACTGGGCGGAGCAGGACACGGGGGCGGGAAGGGCCCTATCCACTTCTCGCGGATCCTGATTGCGCGGTGCACGGCCGTCATCCGCTTCCCCGCGCCGGTCTGGGTCCTTCCCGTCACCTCCAGCACACCATGCGCGCGGCTGATGCGCCAGGGCCCGTCGGCGCACTCGGCGGCGGGAGGCGGAGTGAGGCGGCTTGCGGCGGCGGGAGGCGGCGGTAGCGGTGTCAGGAGGTGACAACGCGAGCCCGGCGGGTACCCATGAGCGGATCCCGCCGGGCGCGGGAGCGCAGTCCACTGGAGGTGAGGGCGCCGTGCGGTTCGCGTTCTGTGACGCCGGTGCACGCGGCCATCCCCCGGATGCCGTATGCGCGCGGCGCTGCCGCACACCCGGCCCTGATGCCGGCCTGCCGCGGCGGGGGTGAGTGATGCACAGTCCCCTCACCCCCGACCGGGCGCGCGAGGCGCTCGCCCCCGCCCTGCGCGACGTGCACGCCGTCGTCTTCGACACCGACGGAGTGATCACCGACTCGGCCCGGGTGCACGCAGCTGCCTGGAAAGTGGCCTTCGACGGTTACCTGCACGCCCACCCGCCCGAGGACCCCGATCAGCGCCGCCCCTTCGACGTGGGGGACGACTATCTGCGTCATGTGGACGGCAGGTCCCGCCTCGACGGCGCCGCGGCCTTCCTCGCCGCACGCGGCATCGACGCCTCGGACGAGACGGTGCGTGCCGTCGCCGAGGACAAGGAACGCCTCTTCACCGAGCGGCTGCGCGAGCACGGCGTCGACGCCTACCCGGGGACCGTACGGCTGGTGCGGGCCCTGCGCGCGGCGGGCGTGCCCCGGGCGGCCGCCTCCGCGTCCCGGCACGCCGGTGAGCTGCTGGAGCGGGCCGGAGTGCTCGACCTGTTCGACGCCCTGGTGGACGGCGGTGAGGCGGCTCGTCTGGGCCTCGCGGGCAAGCCGCAGCCCGACCTGTTCCTGGAGGCGGTCCGCCGGCTCGGCGCCCCCGCCGGTCAGGCCGCCGTCGTCGAGGACGCCCTGGCGGGCGTGGAGGCGGGCCGGCGCGGCGGATTCGCCCTGGTGGTCGGCGTGGACCGGACCGCAGGTGCGCAGACCGGGGCGCGGCTGCTGCGGCACGGCGCCGACATCGTCGTACGGGACCTCGCAGAACTCTGCGCGGGAGGAGCGCCGACGTGATGGACCGGAGCCTGGAAGCCGAGGGAGCTGCCCTGAGCTCGGCGGCCGAGGAAGCAGGGCTGATCTCGGCGGCCGATGGCACGGATCTGGGCTCGCAGATCGACGGAACGGGCTGGAGCTGGGAGTACGAGGGCTACAAGCCCCGTGACGAACGACTGCGGGAATCGCTGTGCACGCTCGGCAACGGCTACTTCGCAAGCCGGGGCGCGCTGCCCGAGTGCGTCGCCGACGACGTGCACTATCCGGGGACGTACGTGGCGGGCATCTACAACCGGCTCACCTCCAAGATCGCGGGCCGCAAGGTCGAGAACGAGGACATGGTCAACGTCCCGAACTGGCTGCCCCTGCGCTTCCGCCTCCCTGACGGGGACTGGATCGTCCCCGACACCGCGGACGTGCTCGACCACCGGCTGATGCTGCACCTGTCCGTGGGGCTGCTGGAACGCCGGACGCGGTACGGCCTCGGCGACGACCGGGTGCTGACGGTGCGCCAGCAGAGGCTGGTGCACATGGCCGACCCCCATCTGGCGGCGCTGCGCACCGAGTTCACGGCCGAGGGATTCTCCGGCCCGCTCGAAGTGGAGGCGGCCCTGGACGGGGGCGTCACCAACTCCGGCGTGGCCCGCTACCGGGACCTCGACGGCCGCCATCTGACGCACATCCACTCCGGCACCGCCGCCCCGGACACGGTCTGGCTGCGCTGCCGCACCCGCACCTCCGACATCCGGATCGGTATCGCCTCCAGGCTGACCACCGACGCCGACGTTGCGGTCACGAGCAGCCACGAACGGCCGTACGCCATCCAGCGGTTGACCATCGACCTGCCCCCTGGCCGCACCGTCACCGTCGACAAGACCGTCGCCCTGCACACCTCCCGCGACCCGGCCATCAGCGACCCGCTCCACGCCGCCGTCGACCGGGTGGGCCGGGCCCCCGGCTTCGACACCCTGGTCGGGTCGCACCTCACCGCCTGGGCCCAGCTCTGGCGGCGCGCCGCGCTCGACATCCCCGGCGAGTCGGGCCGCATCCTGCGGCTGCACCTGTTCCACGTCCTGCAGACGCTCTCCCCGCACACCGCCGACCTCGACGTGGGCGTCCCCGCCCGCGGACTGCACGGCGAGGCCTACCGTGGCCATGTCTTCTGGGACGAGCTGTTCGTGCTGCCCTACCTCAACATGCACTTCCCGGAGGTCTCCCGCGCCCTGCTCCGGCACCGCCACCGGCGCCTCGAACAGGCCTGCACCAGCGCCAGGGCGGCAGGTCACAAGGGCGCGATGTACCCCTGGCAGAGCGGCAGCGACGGCCGTGAGGAGACCCAGCAGCTCCATCTCAACCCGCGCTCGGGACGCTGGCTGCCCGACCACTCCCGGCTCCAGCATCACGTCGGCTCGGCGATCGCGTACAACGTGTGGCAGTACTGCGAGGCGAGCGGCGACATGGAGTTCCTGCACACCAAGGGCGCCGAGATGCTCCTGCAGATCGCACGCTTCTGGGCGGACAAGGCCGTCTACGACGACAGCCTGGGCCGCCATCGCATCAAGGGCGTCGTCGGCCCCGACGAGTACCACGAGGCGTACCCGGACGCGGGCGCACCCGGCCTGGACGACAACGCGTACACCAACGTCACCGCGGCCTGGGTGCTCACCCGCACGCTGGAGCTGCTGGACAGCCTGCCCGAGCCCCGTCGGCGCGAACTCGTCGAACGCACCGGACTGGACGTCGGCGAGCTCGAACGGTGGGACGACGTCTCGCACACCCTCCACGTCCCCTTCCACGACGACGTCATCAGCCAGTTCGCGGGCTACGGCGACCTCGCCGAGCTCGACTGGAACGGCTACCGCGGCCATTACGGCGACATCCGGCGGCTGGACCGGATCCTGGAGGCGGAGGGTGACACCGTCAACCGCTACAAGGCCTCCAAGCAGGCCGACGTGCTGATGCTCGGCTACCTCTTCGCCCCGTCCGAACTGGGCAGTCTGTTCCACCGGTTGGGCGTCCGGCTGGACGAGCACATGTGGCAGCGCACCGTCGACTACTACATGCACCGCACCAGCCACGGCTCCACCCTCAGCGGGCTGGTCCACGGCTGGGTCCTGGCCCGGTGCCGGCGCAGCGAGGCGTGGAAGTTCGTCCAGGAGGCCCTCCAGGGCGACATCGCCGACGTCCAGGGCGGCACCACCGGCGAGGGCATCCACCTCGGCGCCATGGCCGGCACCCTCGACCTCGTACAGCGCGGACTGACCGGCCTGGAGACCCGCGGCGGCGCCCTGTGGCTGGACCCCGTACCGCTGCCAGAGCTGTCCTCCTACGGGTTCCCCCTGCGCTACCAGGGGCACTGGGGTGTACGGCTGCGCCTGGAACGCGGGCTGCTGGAGATCGAGGTCCCGTCCTCCGACGGCTCACCGATCGACGTGCGGCTGCCGGGTCGCGGTGTGTCGCTGCCCCCCGGGGGAACGGGGCGTTTCGTCCTGCCCGACTGACCGGCTCGTCGTCGGCTTCGAATTCGTGACGCCGGCCCGGTGCGGGAAGCGGCCGACGGGGAGAGGCTGGAAGGACAGCCCTCGCGGATCCTGCGTAGAAGGTGGATACCGCGCGGAAAGGGGAGCGCGATGCACGGCCCGGTTGTCGTAGGGGTGGACGGTTCGCCGTCGAGCATGGCGGCCGTGGAGATCGCGGCGCGCGAGGCCGGACTGCACGGCGTGGGGCTGCGGCTGGTGCACGCCTTCGGCTGGCCGGCCGCGCACATCCCGCACGGCGGCCGGCCCTGGGAGCCGAGCGGCGCCGGGATGCGTGAGCTGATCGACGGCACGCTCACCAAGGCCGAGGAGCGCGCGCGCGAGCTGGCGCCGCACGTCGAGATCACGCGGGACGTCGTCGTCGGGGAACCGGTGACGGTGCTGGAGATCGAGTCGCGCACCGCGTCCCTTGCGGTGGTGGGAAGCCGTGGCCACAGCCGATTCGGCGCCCTGCTGCTCGGCTCCACCGCCGGTCATATGGCCGCCCACGCGGCCTGCCCCGTGCTTGTGGTGCGCGGCAGGCCGGACCCGGAGGGGCCCGTGCTCCTCGCCGTCGACGGCTCGCCCGCGGCACGGGGAGCCGTCGAGTTCGCCTTCGCCGTGGCGGCCGCGCACGGCACGGACCTGGTGGCGCTGCACGCCTGGAGCACCCGGTCCGAGCGGGCCTACGACAGTCCCGCCGACCCGCCTTTCGTGACGTACGACGAGGGCCGGCTGCGTGACGAGGAGGAGCGCGTGCTCGCCGAGGCGCTGGGCGGACTGCGCGAGCGGTACCCGGACGTCGTCGTGCGCCGCAGGCTGGTGCGCGGCCGGATCCGCCACACCCTCGTCGAGGCCAGCGCCGACGCCGCGCTCGTCGTGGTCGGGGCGCGCGGCCGGGGCGGGTTCGCCGGGCTGCTCCTCGGCTCGGTCAGTCAGGCCCTGCTCCACCACGCGCAGTGCCCGGTCGCCGTCGTCCGGTCCGGCGGGGAGTCAGGCTCAGGCGGGGAGTGAGGCTCAGGCGGGGAGTGAGGCTCAGGCGGGGAGTGAGGCTCAGGCGGGGAGTGAGGCTCACAGGCTCGCCGCATGGTCCGGGACGTAGTTCCGCAGATCGCGGGGCGGCCGCCGGTAGCCGGTCGACTCCGGACGTTCGGGCAGGTCCAGCTCGGGCGGGTGGACCGCCTGGTACGCCACGGAGCCCAGCAGGTGGGCGATCATGTTCAGCCGGGCCCGGCGCTTGTCGTCGCTCTCGACGACGTACCAGGGCGCCTCGGTGATGTCGGTGTGCACCATCATCTCGTCCTTGGCCCGCGAGTACTCCTCCCAGCGGGCGACAGACTCCAGGTCCATAGGGGACAGCTTCCAGCGCCGCAGGGGATCCTCAAGCCGGCGCCGGAAGCGTTCCTGCTGCTCCTCGTCGCTCACCGAGAACCAGTACTTGCGCAGCAGGATCCCGTCCTCCACCAGCATCCGCTCGAAGACCGGGCACTGGCGCATGAAGAGCTGGTACTCCTCCTTGGTGCAGAAGCCCATGACGTGCTCGACACCGGCGCGGTTGTACCAGCTGCGGTCGAACAGCACGATCTCCCCGGCGGCGGGCAGATGCCCGATGTACCGCTGGAAGTACCACTGGGTCCGCTCGCGCTCGGTCGGCTTGGGCAGCGCCGCGATCCGCGCGACCCGGGGATTGAGGTGCTCCGTGACCCGCTTGATCGTGCCGCCCTTGCCCGCCGCGTCCCGCCCCTCGAAGACCACGACCAGCCGGGCGCCCTCGGCCCGCACCCACTCCTGCAGTTTCGCCAACTCCAGCTGCAGGCGCAGCAGTTCCTTCTCGTACGCCTTGCGCGGCAGCTTCTCCGCCTTGTTGCCGGCCATGCCGCCTCCCAGCTTCGAACGCCAGAACAGCACCGTACTGACCGGCGGCGGGCGTCGCACGCCCACTGGCAGGATGGGCGCATGGACGGTGTCGATCCGCACATCCACGTCGAACAGAGCGCGACCCGCTACGACGCCCGCGTGCGCGATCTTCTGGCCGGCACGTTCGGCCTGGTAGGCGATCTGCCGGAGAGGGTCGCCACCGGTTGCGGGCTGCGGTGCCGTTCGCGATGACCTCACCGCGGCCCGAGAGCGTCACCTGCCTGGCCTGTCGTCGGCACGCCCGCGCGGAGCACCTGAGCCTCGCCGAGCAGATGGCACGACTGGGCGGCATGCCGGGGGCCACCGTCACCGGCGCCCAGGTCGCAGGGGTGGTGGAGCACCATCGCGACCTGGCACGACGGTTCGTCGACGGGACCGGCCACACCGGGTGAGGCGCAGGTCCTCCGCCGGTCGCGGCGTCACGTACCGCCGCTGCCGAACGATCCGCTCCCGCCCTCGCTCCAGCGCGGGCGTTCCTGCGACGGGCTGGTCCGGGAGGGCATGTTGCCGTGGGCGGGAAGGTCGTGCGGGGTGACCCGCTGGTCGCTCTTGGGCACCTCGGCGGGCTCCCGGCGCTCCCGGACCTCGTGGACCGGGCCCCCGTCGGGCAGCCTGGGCTGTTCCTCCGGACGGGGCGGACGCGGTTCCCGGCGCCTGATCCGGGCGCCCAGGACAAAGGCGCCGATGAGCAGCGCCACGACGACCACACCGGCGACGAGCAACCCGACGGCGAGCGCGCCCCGAGCTGCGGCGATGTCCATCCAAGTCGTGTCCATGGGCTCGCGGGTACCCCTGGCACCTCGATGAACACGTCCGGCAACCCTGAAGAACCCGTTTGCCGCGACCAGCTGGAACGCCCGGCTGCCGGGCGAGAGAGTCGGGGTTTGGTGCGCCCGGCTCCGGCTACCCGCCCCTTGTGACATCGACAGCATCCCAGCAAGAGCTCGTCCAGTTCCTCGAGGACCGCTTCGCGTGCGCACAGGCCTGCACCGAGTGCGCCCGGACCTGCGCCCTGCGAGCGAGCCTCGTCGACCCGGACGCGGCCGAGGATCAGGACCTCGTGCGACGCAAGGGCATCCTGTGCGCCGAGGTGTGCGACGCGACCTGCCGTGTGCTGTCCGAGCAGGGCCGCATGGACGGGGACGCCGAGGCGGCCCTGCGGGTCCAGCTGGAGTGGACGCGGTCCGTGTGCCTGGAGTGCGCGCACGTCTTCGACGGGCACCCGGGCGCCGAGGACGCCGCGAAGGCCTGCCGGGACTGCGCACGGGCCTGCACGGACTTCATGAGCACGCTCGACTGACGGGTTGCACCGCCGCGCCGCAGCGGGCCGCACCGCATCCCGTCGCTCCTCGCCATTCCCAATTTCTGGAACACGTTCTACGGTGTGCGCCGACAGGACCGGCCTTGGGGAGCCTGGAGGCGCCGTGCATCTCGAATACTCGCCCGAGCAGCAGCGGCTGCGCACCGAACTGCGCGACTACTTCGCCCAGTTGGTGCCGGACCTCGCGCAGACCCTCCCCCACAGCCCGAAAGGCGTGGGAGGTGCCCCCATCACCGACCCGGCCGCCCAGAAGCGCCACTACCGCCGGACGATCAGGCGGCTCGGCGCGGACGGGTGGCTCGGAGTGGGCTGGCCCAAGGAGTACGGCGGACGCGGTCTGACCGCGATCGAGCAGTTCATCTTCTTCGACGAGGCGGCCCAGGCGGGCGTACCGCTGCCGCTGATGGCGCTCAACACCGTCGGCCCGACGATCATGCAGTACGGCACGGAGGAGCAGAAGGCGTACTTCCTGCCGAAGATCCTCTCCGGCGAGATCGACTTCGCGATCGGCTACAGCGAGCCCGACGCGGGCACGGACCTGGCCGCCCTGCGGACACGAGCCGTGCGCGACGGCGACGAGTACGTCGTCAGCGGGCAGAAGATCTGGACGACCAACGGCGACACCGCCGACTGGGTCTGGCTGGCCGTTCGCACCGACCCGGACGCCCCGCCGCACAAGGGCATCACCATGCTCCTCGTCCCGACCACGGACCCGGGTTACTCCTGCACCCTCATCAACACCCTCGCCTCGCACGACACCACCGCCAGCTACTACGAGAACATCCGCGTCCCGGTCTCCCGCCGCGTCGGCGCCGAGAACCAGGGCTGGCGCCTGATCACCAACCAGCTCAACCACGAACGCGTCACGCTCGCCGCCCACGGCACGATGGCCATCCGCGCGCTGCACGACGTCCAGCGCTGGGCCATGGAGACCAAGCTCGCCGACGGCCGCCGGGTGGTCGACCTGCCCTGGGTGCGCCGCCGGCTCGCCCAGACCCACGCCAAACTCGACGCGCTCAAGCTCCTGAACTGGAAGATGGTGAGCGCCGTGCAGGACGGCACGCTCACCCCACAGGACGCCTCCGCGGTGAAGGTCTACGGCTCCGAGGCGCGCCGGGACGCGTACGCCTGGCTGATGGAGATCGTCGCCGCACCCGGCGCCCTGAAGGAGGGGTCGGCGGGCGCGGTGCTCCACGGCGAACTGGAGCGGGGCTACCGCTCGGCCGTCATCTTCACCTTCGGCGGCGGCAACAACGAGATCCAGCGGGAGATCATCTCGTGGATCGGGCTGGGGATGCCGAGGGTACGGCGTTAGCCTGCGGGCATGGGCGATCCCGGGCTGTTCACCCCGAGCTCCGTGACCTGGCAGATGCACGGCGACCCCATGATGTGGGTCGCCGGAATCCGCGCGCTCTACTTCCAGGCCCTCCATCCGCGTGCCGTCCGCGGCGTCATGCAGAACAGCGACTTCCGGCACGACGCCTGGGGCCGCCTCCTGCGCACCGCCAACTTCGTCGGGACGATCTCGTACGGCACCACCGAGGCCGCCGAGAAGGCCGGCGCGCGCGTGCGGAAGATCCACAGCATGCTGAGCGCCACCGACCCGGACACGGGGGAGCGGTACGGTGTCGACGAGCCCGAGCTGCTGCTGTGGGTGCACTGTGCGGAGATCGACTCGTATCTGCAGGTCGCGCGGCGCTCCGGCTTCCGCCTCACCGACGCGCAGGCCGACCGCTACATCGACGAACACCGCGTCAGCGCCCGCCTGGTGGGCCTGGACCCCGACGCCGTACCGGCCAACCAGGCCGAGATGGCGGCGTACTTCGACAAGGTGCGGCCCGAGCTCGCGTGCGGATCCGAGGCACGCGCGGTGGACGACTTCCTGCTCCGCCCGCCGACGCATCCCCTTCTCGTCCCGGCGCGCGAGGTGCTGTGGCGGCGCGTGGCGCAGCTGGCGTACGCCGCTCTGCCGCCGTACGCCCACGAGCTGTACGGCAGACCGGTGCCGGAACCCGCCACCGTCACCCGTCAGTTGCGTGCCACGGGCACCCTGCTGCGCGCTGTTCCCGCACGTCTGCGCTGGCAACTCCCGCCCAAACACATCCTGCGCGCCATGGCACGACTCGGCCCCGGCTCGCGCCCGGCACCGTACAAACTCGGACGATAGCTCGCCATACTGGACGAGCCGGGGGAGGGCAAGGCTGACCGTGACGGGGGGCGATCGCGGGCGATGGGGGACAGCAGGCTGATCCAGGGCCGGTACCGGCTGCTCGATCCGATCGGGCGCGGCGGTATGGGCGAGGTGTGGCGTGCGCGCGACGAGTCGCTGGGCCGGCATGTCGCCGTGAAGTGCCTCAAGCCGCTGGGACCGCAGCACGACCACTCCTTCACGCGTGTCCTGCGGGAGCGGTTTCGCCGCGAGGCCCGGGTGGCCGCGGCGCTCCAGCACCGCGGGGTGACCGTGGTCCACGACTTCGGCGAGTCCGACGGGGTCCTGTTCCTGGTCATGGAGCTGCTCCAGGGCCGCAACCTCAGCCAGCTCCTGGAGGACAACAAACACCATCCGCTGCCCGTCCCGGACGTCGTCGACATCGCCGACCAGGTCGCCGCCGCCCTCGCCTACACCCACCAGCAGGGCATCGTGCACCGCGACCTGAAGCCCGCGAACATCATGCGGCTCGCCGACGGCACGGTGAAGATCTGCGACTTCGGCATAGCGCGCCTCGCCCATGACATCGGCTTCACCTCCCGGCTGACCGGCACCGGCATCGCGATGGGCACACCGCACTACATGTCGCCGGAGCAGATCGGCGGGGAGGAGGTGGACCAGCGCAGCGACCTGTACTCGCTGGGATGCGTTCTCTACGAGATCGCCACCGGAGTACCGCCGTTCGACCTCGACGACCCCTGGGCGATCCTCGTCGGCCACCGCGACACCGCGCCCAGGCCGCCGCGCAGCCACCGCGCCGAGCTGCCCGAGTACTTCGAGCAGGTCATTCTCGACCTGCTGGCGAAGCGACCCGAGGAACGACCGCACGACGGACGTGAGTTGGGCCGCCGGATCAGTCTGGGGCGTACGACACCGGCCTATGTGCCGACCGTGGTGACCCCGCAGCCGGACCTCAGGCCCCCGGCGCCCGTGAGCCGCGAGCCCCGCCTGCCGTCCTGGACCCGCGGCATGACCACCGGCCACAAGGCCACCGGCGCGGGCCTGCGGACCACACCTCCGGACGCGGGTGCCGCTCTCACCGGCGAGTGGATCCCCCGGCCCACGACCGGCCGGCCCGAGGAGGCCGCCGTCCCCGACGAAACGCCCACGCCCTCCGCGGCGGCGCTCGCGGCGCTGGCCGGACGGCACAACGCCGGTCTCAGCCTGGGCCGACTGGGCCGCTGGACCGAGGCGGGCGAGGTGCACCGGGCCGTCGCCGCCGAACGTGAGCACCTCCTCGGCCCCGACCACCCGGACACCCTCGCCAGCCGCTACGAGGTCGCCTTCACCCTCAGCCGCACCGGCCGCGCCGCCGACGCCCTGCGCGAGTACAAGCACGTCGCCCGGGCTCGCAGTCTCTCCCTCGGCCCCGACCACCCCGAGACGCTTGCCGCCCGTCAGGAAATGGCGTACGTACTCGGCCAGCTGGGCCGCCACTTCGACGCGCACCAGGTCTACACGTCCGTACTGACGGCACGGGAACGCGCCATGGGCGCCGACCACCCCGACACGCTGCGCTGCCGCCACAACCTCGCCTTCAACCTGAGCAGACTCGGCCGCCTGGAGGACTCCTACCGAATGGCCGGCGAGGTCGCCGTCGCGCGCTCCCGCGTCCTCGGCCCGCACCACCCCGACACCCTGGTCACGCGCTACGAAGTCGCCTACGCGCTCGGCCAGTTGGGACGCTGGGCCGAGGCCCTGCAGACCTACCGCGAGGTCGCCGACGCCCGCGCGCAGGCCCTCGGCCCGGACCACCCCGACACGCTCGCCGCCCGCTACGAGGTCGGCATCAGCCTCGGCCGCCTCGGCCGCAGCGCGGAGGCGCTCCAGCTCTACCTCGACCTGATCGACGACCGCACCCGCGTCCATGGCCCCGCCCACCCGGAGACCCTGCGCGCCCGCCACGGCCTCGGCGTGAACCTCGGGCGCCTCGGACGCTGGGAGGAGGCCCTCGCCGAGTCCCGGGACGTGTGCGCGATCCGTGAGCGCGTGCTGGGCCCCGACCACACCGACACCCTGGTCAGTCGGCGCGAGGTCGCGGTGAGCCTCGGCTGGCTGGGCCGCTGGCCGGACGCGCTCACCGAGTACCGCAGGGTGGCCACCGCCCGCGAACACGTCCTCGGCGCCGACCACCCCGACACCCTCGCCAGCCGGAACGACGAGGCCCACTGCCTGGAGCAGCTCGGGCGGGGCGCGGAGGCGGTGGAGCTGTACCGGAGGGTGGCGGTGCTGCGGCAGCAGCGGGCGTCCTCAGGCCGGTGAAGGCCGGTGGCGGGAGGTGACTCCGGCGCGTTCACCTATGGCCGACCTAGATCATCACGTGTTACGAAGAACCATGCCAGCACACGAGGGACACCCGGGACACCGTACGTACGACGCCGTCATCGTCGGCGGAGGCCACAACGGCCTGGCCGCCGCCGCCTACCTGGCCCGGGCCGGACGGTCCGTGCTGGTGCTGGAGCGACTGGACCACACCGGGGGCGCCGCGGTGTCCACGCGGCCGTTCGCCGGCGTCGACGCTCGGCTCTCCCGCTACTCGTACCTGGTCAGCCTGCTGCCCAAGAAGATCGTCCGGGACCTCGGCCTGGACTTCCGCGTCCGCACCCGCAATGTCTCCTCCTACACGCCCGTGGACCGGGACGGACAGCCGACCGGACTGCTCGTGGGCGGTGGCGAGCGGCGCACCCGGGAGGCGTTCGCCCGGCTGACCGGCGGCGAGCGCGAGTACGCGGCCTGGCAGCGCTTCTACGCCATGACCGGCGAGGTCGCCCAGCGGGTCTTCCCGACCCTCACCGAGCCCCTGCCGAGCCGCGAGGAGCTGCGCCGCCGGGTGGACGACGAGGAGGCCTGGCGGACCCTCTTCGAGGAGCCGATCGGCGTCGCGATCGAGGACCGCTTCGCGGACGACCTGGTCCGGGGCGTGGTCCTGACGGACGCCCTGATCGGGACCTTCGCCGACGCCCATGACGCGTCGCTCAAGCAGAACCGTTGCTTCCTCTATCACGTGATCGGCGGCGGTACCGGCGACTGGGACGTCCCCGTCGGTGGCATGGGCGCCCTCACCGACGCCCTGGCCACCGCGGCGCGCGACGCGGGCGCGGTCGTCGTCACCGGGCACGAGGCGGTACGGATCGACACGGACGGACGTACCGCGGAGATCAGCTATCGCACGGCGGACGGGGAGGGGGTCGTCGCGGCCCGGCACGTCCTGGTGAACGCCTCCCCGCAGGAACTGGCCGCCCTCACCGGCGACATCGCCCCGGCCCCTGCCGAGGGCGCCCAGCTCAAGGTGAACATGCTGCTCAAGCGCCTGCCCCGGCTGCGCGACAGCTCCGTCGACCCGCGCGAGGCGTTCGCCGGCACCTTCCACATCGCCGAGGGCTACGACCAGCTGGCCACCGCCCACGCCCAGGCCGCCGCCGGTGAACTCCCCGCCGCCCCGCCGTCCGAGATCTACTGCCACTCGCTGACCGACCCGACGATCCTGGGCCCCGCCCTCGTCGAGCGGGGCTACCAGACCCTCACCCTGTTCGGCCTGCACACGCCGGCCCGCCTCTTCGAACGCGACAACGACGCCGTACGCGACGAACTGCTGAAGTCGACGCTCGCCCAGCTGGACTCCCACCTCGCCGAGCCGCTGGCCGACTGTCTGGCGACGGACGCCGACGGACAACCCTGCATCGAGGCGAAAACCCCGCTGGACCTCGAGCGCGACCTGCGCCTGCCCGGCGGCAACATCTTCCACCGCGACCTGGCCTGGCCGTACGCACAGGAGGAGGCCGGCCGCTGGGGCGTGGAGACCCGCCACCCGAACGTGCTGCTGTGCGGAGCGGGCGCGGTGCGCGGGGGAGGGGTGAGCGGGGTGCCGGGGCACAACGCGGCGATGGCCGTGCTGGAGGCGGTCGGCGACTGAGACCGGCCCTGCCCAGTCCCGGACGCGGCCGCCCACCTGGAGGACCACGCCGGTGACGTAGGACGCGCGGTCACCCACCAGCCTTGCGGCAGCCTGGGCGATCTCCTTGTGGGCCGGCGCCCGCCCCGACGGCGTCGTCGGCCCGTCACCGTCAACTGCGACGACGTCCTGGACATCGCCGACCGCGACCAGCGGGTCGTGATCCGCACCGCCACCCCGGGCACGCCGCCCGAGGACGCGCTACGGTTGCTGGCCGTCATCGGCAGGCAACGCCTGGACGCGCCCGGCTGAGCCGCCGGCGCCGGCTCGGCGGTCAGTTCACGGAAGCGGTCCACCCGCTCGCCGTGATCCGCGCCGCGTCCGCCGGCCGGGCCTCGTCGAAGAGGACGCTGTGCGCCGTCTCGACGTGCAGACCGTCGACGTACGCGCCGCGGCCCACGTACAGCTTGTCGGTGGTGTACCGCCAGCGCAGTACCAGCTGCCGGTGCGCGGGGAGTTGCGCCGTGAGGCGGTGCCAGACGCGGCCCGACCAGCCGGTGACGGCGCCGGTCGGGTGGGCCTGCGGTCGCTCGCCCTGGCGTTTCGTCGCGAAGGGGAGCGGTGCCCAGGTCGCCCCGCCGTCCGTCGTGGCCTCCAGGACCAGGACGTCCGCCTGCGGCTCGGTGTCCCACCACACGGCGCAGTGCAGCTCTGCCTCGCCGGAGGACGTGTCCAGGGCGGGGAGCGTGAGCGTCGCGCTCGTGGCGGTCGCCATCCCCGAGAACCAAGCCGTACGGCCGTGGCGTGGTCGGACCGCTGCAGCACGGGCCATGTTGTCGGCCGCTGCGACCCGGGGCGCGGAGCCGGAGCGCCAACTGCGCACCGGGTGGACCGAGTTGCCGAGGACGACGAGGAAGGAGTCGGTGGTCGGGTCGAGGACGAGGGAGGTGCCGGTGAAACCTGTGTGTCCCGCTGTGCGCGGGGTGGCCATGGCGCCCATGTACCAGTGCTGGTAGAGCTCGAAGCCGAGGCCGTGCTCGTCGCCGGGGAAGGCGGTGTTGAAGTCGGTGAACATCAGCTCCACGGAATCCGGCTCAAGGATGCGGCACCTGCCGTAGGCGCCGCCGTTGAGCAGTGTCCGGCCGAGGACCGCCAGGTCCCACGCGCTCGAGAAGACGCCTGCGTGGCCTGCGACCCCACCCAGGCTGAAGGCGTTCTCGTCGTGTACTTCGCCCCGGACGAGCCCACGGTCAAGGCCGGACCACGGCAGCCGGGCGTCCTCGGTGGCCGCGATCCTCGGCTTCCAGGCGGCGGGCGGGTTGTAGCGGGTGCGGCGCATGCCGAGCGGGCCGGTGATCTCGTCGTGGAGAAGGGCGTCGAGCCCGCGGCCGGTGATCTCCTCCAGGACGAGCTGGAGGGAGATCAGATTCAGATCGGAGTAGAGGTACTTGGTGCCCGGAGCGTTCAGCGGCGCCTCGTTCCAGATGAGTTGGAGCTTCTCCTCGTACGTCGGTGCTTTGTACAGCGGGATCCAGGCGCGGAACCCGGAGGTGTGGGTGAGGAGCTGACGGATGGTGATGTCCTGCTTGCCTGCGCGGCCGAAGTCCGGGAGGTAGGAGGCGACCGTGGCCTCCAGCCCGAGTCGACCCCGTTCGATCTGCTGCACCGCGAGGATCGACGTGAACAGCTTGGACACGGAGGCCAGGTCGAAGACGGTGTCCTCGGCCATCGGGATCTGCTGGTCCGGCGGAAGCTCCACGCCGGTGTCGGTCGTTTCGTCGTACGCCTCATAGCGCACGGCCATCCCGATGGGCTGGTGCAGGGCCACGGTGTCGCCGCGCCCGGCGAGGAGCACGGCGCCGGCGTACCAGGGGTGTTTGGGGGAGGGGCCCAGGAACTTCTCGGCGTCGGTGACGAGCCGGCGGAGGTGGGCGGCGAGGAGGCCGGCGCGTTCGGGGGAGCCGTGGCGCAGGGTGGGGCTCGCGGTGCGCGCGGCTGCGGCTGCCGCCGCGGGTCCTGCGGGCAAGGGGGCGATGGTCAGGGCGCCGCCCAAGGCGACCGCAGTCCTGCCCAGTTGACGCCTGGTCGGTCCGGTTCTGCCGTCGGTCATCGAGGTTCCTCCCGCCACGCCGGCTGAAAGTATCTTTCCGGGATCACCTTGCGTGGTGAAACTTTCGTGTCAGCCGGGACTCGTGTCAACGGCAAGGCCGGTCCATAGATCTGACGGTGTATCAGAAAAGGCCTTCCGTCGTCCGGAGGACTGCGGCATCCTGCGCCCATGCAGACGGAGCTGAGCAAGAAACTGGGAGTCGAGCACGCCATTTTCGGCTTCACGCCGTTCCCCGCCGTCGCCGCGGCCATCAGCCGGGCCGGCGGCTTCGGAGTGCTCGGCGCGGTCCGCTACACCGCCCCCGACGATCTCAAACGCGACCTCGACTGGGTCGAGGCGCATGTCGACGGCAGGCCCTACGGGCTGGACGTCGTCATGCCCGCGAAGAAGGTCGAGGGCGTGACGGAAGCCGACGTCGAGGCGATGATCCCGGAAGGGCACCGGGAGTTCGTCAAGGACACCCTCGCCAAGTACGGCGTGCCCGAACTGGCCGAGGGGGAGGCGTCCGGCTGGCGGATCACCGGGTGGATGGAGCAGGTCGCCCGCACCCAGCTCGACGTCGCCTTCGACTATCCGATCAAGCTGCTCGCCAACGCGCTCGGTTCACCGCCGACGGATGTCGTCGAACGTGCCCATGACCAGGGCGTGCTGGTCGCCGCCCTCGCCGGCAGTGCCCGGCACGCCCGCAAGCACGCGGAGGCGGGGATCGACATCGTCGTCGCCCAGGGCTATGAGGCGGGCGGCCACACCGGTGAGATCGCCTCCATGGTGCTCACCCCGGAGGTGGTGGAGGCGGTCGACCCTCTGCCCGTCCTGGCGGCCGGAGGTATCGGGAGCGGCCAACAGGTAGCGGCGGCATTCGCTCTCGGCGCCCAGGGTGTGTGGCTGGGCTCCATGTGGCTGACCACCACAGAGGCCGACATGCATTCCCCCGGCCTGACCCGCAAACTGCTCGCCGCCGGGTCCGGCGACACCGTCCGCTCCCGCGCCCTGACCGGCAAGCCCGCACGCCAGCTGCGCACCGAGTGGACCGACGCCTGGGACGACCCGGAGGGGCCCGGCACCCTCCCCATGCCCTTGCAGGGACTCCTCGTGGCCGAGGCCGTCTCCCGGATCCAGAAGTACGAGGTCGAGCCGCTGCTCGGCACACCCGTCGGCCAGATCGTCGGCCGGATGAACAGCGAACGCAGTGTCCAGGAAGTCGTCGACGACCTCACCCGCGGCTTCGAACAGGCCGTGCACCGCATCAACCGCATCGCCGGAAGGAGCGGCCAGTGACGAGCACCCCCGCCACCCCCACCGTGAGCACCCCGCCGGTCGGCTTCTGGGCCCAGGCCGCCGCCGATCCCGACCGCCCGGTCCTCGTCGCCCCCGACGGCGAGCAGTGGACCGCCGGGCGTCTGCACTCCGCCGCCAACCGTCTCGTCCACGGCCTGCGAGCGGCCGGCCTCGGACGCGGCGACGCCTTCGCGGTCGTCCTCCCCAACAGCGTCGAGTTCTTCACGGCATACCTGGCCGCCACCCAGGCCGGCCTCTACCTGGTTCCCGTCAACCACCACCTCGTCGGCCCCGAGATCGCCTGGATCGTCGCCGACTCCGGCGCCAAGGTGCTCATCGCCCACGAGCGCTACGCCGACCCCGCCCGCCAGGCCGCCGACGAGGCCGGGCTCCCCGCCACCCACCGGTACGCCGTCGGCGAGGTCGGGGGCTTCAGGCCGTACGTCGAACTCGTCGACGGACAACCGGAGTCGGCGCCCGCGGAACGCGAACTCGGCTGGGTCATGAACTACACCTCGGGCACGACGGGCCGCCCCCGCGGCATCCGCCGCCCGCTGGCCGGCAAGCCGCCCGAGGAGTCCTACCTCGGCGGTTTCCTAGGCATCTTCGGCATCAAGCCGTTCGACGCCAACGTGCACCTCGTCTGCTCGCCGCTCTACCACACCGCGGTCCTCCAGTTCGCGGGCGCCTCCCTGCACATCGGCCACGGGCTGGTCCTGATGGACAAGTGGACACCCGAGGAAATGCTGCGCCTGATCGACAACCACAAGTGCACGCACACCCACATGGTCCCGACGCAGTTCCACCGACTCCTCGCGCTTCCGCAGGACGTAAGGGGCCGCTACGACGTCTCCTCCATGCGGCACGCCATCCACGGCGCCGCCCCGTGCCCCGACCATGTGAAACGGGCCATGATCGAGTGGTGGGGCCACTGCGTGGAGGAGTACTACGCGGCCAGCGAGGGCGGTGGGGCCTTCGCGACCGCCGAGGACTGGCTGAAGAAGCCCGGCACGGTCGGCAAGGCCTGGCCGATCAGCGAGCTCGCGATCTTCGACGACGACGGCAAGCGGCTCGCGCCCGGCGAACTCGGCACCGTCTACCTGAAGATGAACACCGGCGGCTTCAGCTATCACAAGGACGAGGCCAAGACGAAGAAGAACCGCATCGGCGACTTCTTCACCGTGGGCGACCTCGGCTGTCTCGACGAGGAGGGCTATCTCTTCCTCCGCGACCGCAAGATCGACATGATCATCTCCGGCGGGGTGAACATCTACCCCGCCGAGATCGAGTCCGCCCTGCTCGCCCACCCGGCCGTCGCCGACGCCGCCGCCTTCGGCATCCCGCACGACGACTGGGGCGAGGAGGTCAAGGCCGTCGTCGAACCGGCCCCCGGCCACGAGCCCGGCCCCGCCCTCGCCGCCGCGATCCTCGACCACTGTGCCGGGCAACTCGCCGGCTACAAGCGGCCCAAGAGCGTGGACTTCATCGCCGAGATGCCGCGGGATCCCAACGGGAAGCTGTACAAGCGGCGGTTGCGGGAACCGTACTGGGAAGGCCGTACCCGACCCGTGTGAGGTGGCCCGGCACCGGACCGGGGTCCGGGGCGGGCCCCTTCACGATCGCGGGTGGGGAAGAGACTCCAGAGCTCTCGCGAGCCCGGTCGAGTCGGTGCCGATCTTCCGGTAGACGGCGGACAGCAGATGGCGCACGCCATGCTCGGTGAGGTGGGTTTCCTTGGCGATCACCGCCACCGGCTTGCCCTGGGCGGTCAGTTCGGCGGTCCGGCGCTCCTGAGTGGTGAGCGTGTCCGCCTGCGTGTACCGCAGTGGCAGGGGACGCAGCCCAGCCGCGGACAGCTCCTCCCTGGCCCGGGCGGCGAGCGCCTCGGCCCCGCAGTGGACAGCGCCTTCCAGACCTTGGTAGAGCCGGTCGGCGGCCTCCTGAAGCCGCCCGTTGCGGGACAGCGCGGCGCCGTGGCCGACCTGGGCGCGGGCAAGCTCGTACGACGCGGGGGACTGCTCCAGGTGGTCGACCGCCTCCGCGTACAGGTCGAGCGCCGTCGTCCCGCCGGTCACCTCGGCGAGGGTGTGGAGGGCCTGGCCGATGGTGGAGGCGGCGCCGAAGTCCCGGGCGCGCTTGACCGCGTCCTGGGCTTGGCGGATCGCCTCGTCCGGGGCGGTGGGGGCGAGTGCGGTCGCGAGCCGCAGCTGCCACGGGCACCAGGCCGGGTTGCGCCAGGCGCGTTGGTCCAGCCACTGCCCGACCGAGGCCAGCACCGGCGCCGCGTCCGCGTGCCGCCCCTCGGCCAGCAGCAGTTCCGCGTAGACGGTGCGCGGGTCGGGGTAGATGACGGCGTTCGAGGCCGTCTCACCGAAGTGGTGCTCGTCGGCGAGGGCTCGCGCCTCGGCGATCCGCCCACGCGCCAGCAGGGTCTTGATGAGGATGCCGACGCCGAACCACTGGGCGGCCACGACTCCTTCCACCTTGTCGGCGGTGCGCAGACCCTCCCGTACCTGATCCTCGGCTTCGGCGAGGCACCCACGGCGGTAGCGGATGTAGCCGGCGATCGTCTGGCCGAAGGCCAGGTGCGAGCCGTGCCAGCCCTTGCTCACGCATTCGTCGATGCCCTGGTGGAACAACTCCTCGGCCCGTCGCGGCTGGTCGCCGTACATGAACACCAGGGCGACCGAGAGCGGTACCTCGAAACCCCGGTTCTCGTCGGTCCAGCTCAGGCCGCCGCGCAACGCCTTCTCGGCGTACGAGAGGGCGGTCCGCCGTGGTTCGCCGCGCTTCACGGCATCCCAGGCCCGCAGCCCCAGGATGTAGCGCTCCTCCAGACTGCGACCCGGCAACTGCTCGGCCAGGCGCGCCAGCGTCCGGGAGCGGGCCGGTCCGTCGGGGTCCTCGGTGCGGACCATGCTCCAGACGAAGTGATCCGCCTGCATGCGCAGTTTGACGCGCGGATTCGAGGCGTGCCGCGCCTCCTCGGCGGCCACCGTCACGGCCTCGGCCAGCCGGTCCGTGTGGGCCAGAGCCGTCGTCAGCCGGAACACGATGGAGGCGTGCAGGTCGGGGTCGACGGAAGGTTCCGCCAGCGCCTGACGCAGATGCCGCACCGTGGCCGTGGGCTCGATCAGGAACGTGGCGCACGCGAGCTCGTGAAGGATCGCCGCGCGGTCCTCGGAAGGCGGCGGTTCCTGCAGCGCGCGGGTCAACAGGCGTCCGGCGGCCTCTGTCGCACCGGCGCGAAGGTACTCGCGGGCAGCCTCCCGCAGACACGCGACCGTCTCGGCCCGGCCCTCGCAGGGGACCTCCAGCAGATGCCGGGCGGCGGCGACGGGGCCGTATCCCGCGGCCAGCACGGCTTCCGCGGCGGCGTCGTGCAGACCGACACGGAAGGCTGAGCTGATGGACCGGTAGATCGTCGTGGCGATCAGCGGATGTACGAACTCGAGCTCACCTGCGGGACTGTGGCCGTCGGCCAGGATCCTCGCCCCGCGCAACTTCTCGGTCGCCTCGGCGACGGCCTCTTCGCCGAGCACCGCGATGGTCGCGGCCAGCTGCGGTGAGAAGGGTGAACCCAGCACGGCCGCCGTGTGTGCGAAGCGGACAGTAGCGGTGTCGAGTCGTTCCAGACGCTCGATCAGTCCCGGGCCCTTGATCGCCGCGGCGAGCTCGCGCATCGCCGGCAGGTCCGCCTCGGTGCCCCTCGAGTTCCGCTCGCGGAGCCCGATGGCGAGCTCAACCGTTTCGAACGGGCTTCCCCCCGTGGCCGACCAGCACTCCTTGCAGAACCGGTCCTCGGCGGCCTCCCCGAGCTCGTTCCTGACGATCTGCGCCACGCCGTCCGCGGAGAGCCGCGCCAGGTCGTGGGGGCGGTCCCCGTGGTCCGCGACGAGCGCGAGGAGTTCGTCGGCCTCGGTCGGCAACTCGTCGGGCCGGTAGGCGACCACGATCAGCAGCGGAAGGTCATCGACCCGGGTCGCGAAGGAGCCCAGCCAGTTCAGGGACTCGGCATCCGCCCAGTGCAGGTCGTCCAGGAGCAGGACCACCGGCGCCTTGCGCACCGTCAGGCGCGTCATGACCCAGTCGAGACCCTCGCGCACCCCGGTCGGGTCCGGCGCGGGGGCCGGACCCCGCGCCTCAAGACCGAGTACGCCGGCGACGATGTCGTACCAACTCCCCAGGAAAGCGCGGAGTTCGGCCCCGTCCATCCTCGCGAGGGAAGGCTGCACCAATTGGCGCACCACACGGAACGCCGACTCCTGTTCCTTCTCCCCGCCCCTGCCCGAGAGCACGGTGAACTTGTGCGCGGCGGCCCGGGCGCGTGCCTGCGTGATCAGTGCCGTCTTGCCCAGTCCGGCCGGCCCCGTGAAGGCGAGCAGACCCCTGCGCCTCGCCCGCGGCACGCCGTCCGTGGCGTATCGCAACTCCTTGAACGCGGCATCGAGGGCATGAAGTTCCTGCCGGCGCTCGATCAACGCATGTTGCTCCGTGATCGGGTGCCGTGGCTCCATCGCCATCTGCCGTACCGCCTTCTGTCGTTCGGCTCCGGGACGGCCGAGCGTACGCCTCGCGGAGCTGGGGCAGGCCGGATTGGGCACCAACGGGTGAATCATCCACTGCGGGAGGGAGAAGGCCCGTCCCCCGGGTATGAGGTCGGGATGGACACCCTCAGGTGAAGCTGTCGCGGCAGTACGGCAGGGGCCATTACGGCACGGCGGACACCGACGCCACATCCGCATAGCGTGGCACCGTACGGGACCAGTGGTAACACCCGCGGATCCAGCCGATCATGCCTTCCACATAACCGATGCCCGCGGCACTCAACTCCGGTTCGATCTCCGCGTGGAGTTTCTGGAACTCCTTGATCGCGCCGTTGATCTCCTGGATGGCGAGGACCACGGCGGCCTGCAGCGAGCATCGGTGCTCGCGCCGATGGGCGAGGGCCAGGTTGATCATCTCGCCCGCCCGCTCCTCCTTCACCGCGGAGAACAGGTCGGCCGTCCACACCGCCACGTCGGACGACAGCCGGCTCAGTCGCCGTACGACGGGGTGGTGGAGTTCGGTGAGGGCCATTTCGCGGGGCTGGGCAGCCTCGTACAGCGGGTAGAACGGCTCGACGCCGGCGGTCAGCGACCGTATGGAGATGCAGTCTGCGGTACCCAGCGTGCGAGGGTGGGCCTGCGCCACCGCTTCGTACAACAGGCCGTGCACATACTCACGGCTCTTCCAGGCCCACCGTGCGGCCTGGCCCGGCGTGCACCGCTCCCGGACCTGCCGGTGGAGATCGGCCAGGGCCGCGCCGAGCGGGGTGCTGGGCGGCAGGCCGTCCCGCAGAATCGCGATGCTCTCCAACAGCGTGGGCAGCAGCAGACCCGGTGAACGGCGGCCGACTTCCTCCGCCCAGTCGTCGAAGACGAATTGATAGGCGATCTGATTGGCGACGATCTGGAGGAGACCGGAATCCATGGTGGGGCTGGTGTAGGACGCGAGCTCCGCGGGGCGCGTGCGGGCGATCATCGCCGCCACTCCTGGTTCGTCGGTCAGCCCCCACACGGTCAGCCAGGCGTCGACGCCGGCCGTGGCCGCGGATTCGCGCCGATTCCGCTGGAAGGGGAAGGGCATCTCGAGGTGCGCGTCGATGAGTTCCCTGAGATTGGGAGCCCGAGTTCCGCCCGGTACGCCGACAGTGATTTCCTCATTCGTTGTCGACACTGCTGTCACCTGCCATTCGGGAATCCGAAGCGCGATGTGCGGCCTGTACTCGGGTCGCGGAGGACGGTGCGCCGGACGGTAGGGACGGACGGGGTTCGCAGGTCATGACCAGGGAACGCGGCCCCATGGTGATCGCGGGGCGAGGTGTGCGCTCGACGTGCCCGGGCAGATGACGCAGCTGTCGACGGCCCGCGATGGTCGCGAGCGCCAGCGTCGCTTCGACCATCGCGAACTCGTCCCCGAGGCACTTGCGGCTGCCCGCGGAGAACGGAATCATCGCGCGGCGCTGCGCCGCGGTGATCTGCCCCGGCAACCAGCGGTCGGGGAGGAAACGGTCGGGTTCGGCGAACGACGAGCGGTCGTGATGCAGGAGGTAGGGGCTGTACAGGACCGTGGTGCCGCGGGGCAGCGGGTGCCCGGCGAGTTCGGTGTCCTTGGTGGCGACGCGGGTGAAGAGCCAGCCGGGGGAGGTGTGGCGCAGCGTCTCGGAGACGACGCACCGGGTGTAGACGAGGTGTGCCAGATCGTCGGGGCCGGGTCGTCGGCCGCCGGGGAGTACGGCGTCGAGTTCGGCGTGCAGGCGGCGTTCGGCCTCCGGGTGGCGAGCCAGCAGGCTGAAGGCGTCGGCGAGGCACAGTGCCGGGGCCTCGACACCCGTCAGCAGCAGCGTGATCAGGTGATCGTGGACCTCCTGGTCGGAAATGGCTCCCGCTCCGCCGTCACCGCGCGCGGCGGCCAGCAGAGTGTCCAGTACGTCGTCGTGGGAGGCCCCCCGGCGCCGGTCCGCGATGGCGTCGTCGATGATCTCGTGCACGCGGTCGACCGCGTGCAGGTAGCGGCGGTTGGCGGGGGTGGGAAGGCGGAAAAGGGCGTCGATCGGCACCGCCGTGCGGACGAACAGCCCACGGACGATGTCGGTGAGACAGTCCCGCACCTCGGCGGCCGTCGCGTCGTCGAGCGAGTCGGACAGCAGGACACGGCTGATCACCCGCGTCGTCAGCGCCATCATCGCCTCACTGACCGGGACCGCCTGCCCGGCCTGCCAGTCGCGGCACACCGACTCCGCCTCCTCGCAGACCAGGTCCGTGTAGGTGGCGACGTGGGAAGGCCGGAAGGCGGGTTGCAACAACCTTCGCTTGTCCCGGTGCGTCGGTTGGCGGCAGGTGACGAGGCCGTCACCCATCAGCCTCCCGAGTTTGTCGTAGAGAGGGCCCCCCTTGTCGAAGGTGTGCGGATCCCTGAGCATCTCGTGGACCAGCTCCGGGTGGCACACCATCCAGGCACGCTGGGGGCCCAGCCGTATTTCGACCAGATCCCCGTACGCGGGCAAAGAATTCAGAAACGCAAGCGGTCGGCGGAACAACGCGATACCGTGACCGAGGATGGGGAATATGCCTGGAGCAGTACCTGTCCGCCATACTCGCTCCTGTTCGGGAACAACACGGCTCATGAGTACCTCCTGTCTGGCGCGGCACGTGAAATCGGTGAACGTGCCACGGACTTGATACTTGAGACAAGTCCTGCCCAGTCCGAGCGGCGTTCGGTTTCCCGAAACCTTTCTTCAAGGGGGCGCACAGGAGCACAGAGGAGTAAAAGAAGCATTCGGCGAAATGCTCGTTTGTGTAACGTGCATCGACGGCCGTGCTCATCCGTCGCTCAGGTGTGGCCCCGCCCCATCGGGGACGGGACCACAGTCGCTCAGCGTTCGCGCACGCGGACAACCTTCAGGACGGGCGACGACAGGATGTCCTTCTCACAGAACCGCGCCGTCACCCACCTCTCATCCGAGAACAGCCGAGTCTGGTCCCGGAAGTGGGCCGAGTTCGGGTTCGACGACTGCGCGTACGTCAGCAACGTACGGGCCACCGGACAGCGGCTGCCGTCCCAGCCCACCGCCTGGATGTGGCTGGAGCCCGTCGTCACCTCTGCGTAGCCGCCCTGCGCCGTGTTCCACACCGGCTCGATCTTGTTCCACACACCGAGTCCCTCGGTGCCGCCCGGAACGGGAACGCGCTGCCCGTTGCGCACGACGAACTGGTGCTTCCCCAGGCGGGAGTCGAGGGCGATGCCCGCCGCCCGCAGTTCGGCGACCGTGTCCGCGAGGGCCGCGGCGAAACCGGGAGCCCCGGTGTTGAGCGTGTTCGGGGTGCGCACCGGGTCCTCCGCCGAGAACGGCACCTTCCACCGCTGAGCGCCCGGCACCTTCGCCGTCAGCTTCCGCCAGAAGCGGTCGAAGAGCAGGGCACCCCGACTGCGGGTGTCCATGGTGCCGTCCCAGGCCGCGAGCACCGGGCACGCTTCGGTGACGTCGACCGCCTTGCCGTCGCTGCCCGTTGCCGTACCGCCCGGCAGCGCGGCGCACGCCTTCGCAGTGTCGCCCGCCGCCAGGGCGGCCGCAGGCACGCGGTTCGCGAACTGCTGGCGCTCCAGATCCCGGACGGTCAGATCGCCCCGCTGCGCCATCGCCGCCACGTCCTCGATCGCGCCGCGGGTGCGCAGGGAGCGCTGCGTTCCGACGTTGCCGAAGACCCGCTCGTAGCCGGTGAGCGGCCGGTCGGCGTTGGCCAGCCAGGCGCTGTCGTTGGAGTTCTCCGCGTACGGCGCGTCCTTCAGCGTCGGCATGCGCGCGGGCCCGAAGATCCCGGGCTGAACGGCGTCGGCGTCGCTGCCGAGCGCGCAGTCGCCGCGGGAGCCGTCGAGGACCGCGAGTCCCGCGGCCGGGTAGGTGGCCTTGCCGACGTCCGTGGAGCATCGCGCCGCCAGGTCGTCGGTGACGCGGGGCAGGACCTGCGACTGGGTGTAGAGGGTGTGCCCCGAGCGGTCCGCGGCGATGGTGTTCACCCACGGGAGCCCCTGGCTCCGGGCGAGGGTCGAGAGAACGTCCGCCGTGCCGCGCGCCTTGCTGAATCCGAGCGAGGTGTCCGCGAACCGCATGTTGGCCGCGTTCGGGTCGTTGAGCGCGTACGCCGACGTCGCCGTCCATGGCAGCGGGAGGTCACCGTCCAAGGACGCGACGACCGGGCCGTACCGTGTCCACCACTGGGTGCGGCTGACAGGGGCACCGCCCTTGACCGCGACGCTCACGGTCCGCTTCTTCATCCGCTCGGCCTTGCCGTCCACGAGGTAGACCGTGGGGTCGGCCGGATCCAGCGTCAGCCTGTGCAGATTGAACGGGACACCCGTCGCGACGGTGTGGCTCCACGCCACATGGGAGTTGTAGCCGATGGAGATCGCCGGCGACCCGAGCAGTGACCCGCCGGCGACGTCGAGCTCGCCGGGGATCGTCTGCTGCGCCTGCCAGAAGCGGCGTCCGCCGTGCCACGGGTAGTGCGGGTTACCCAGCAGCAGCCCGCGCCCGTTGGCCGTGGTGTCACCATGGAAGGCGACCGCGTTCGACCCCATGTCCGCGTCGCCCGCCCGCTCGCGCACGGCCCGGATCAGGGCCGCGGCATCCGGGCTCGTCCCGATGCCCTTGCCGTGGGCGGCCGAACCCGTGGGCGGCCGCGCGGAGGTGATGTCGTCCACGGCGCCGCCCTGACCGCCGAGCACCGCGATGGCGTAGGAGCGGGCGGCCACGTCCAGCGGGGTGATCGGCCGCACCCAGGCGGCGCCCTTGCACGCGGGGTCGGTGATCCGGTTCTGCTTCAGCCAGGTGTTGTACCCGACGGCGAAGCCACGCATGAGGTCCTTGACCTGCCGGCTCGGGCCGCGCGGTGCGGGTTCGGCGAGCAGCTTCTCCACGGTGCGGGTCTGACGTACGCCACGGAAGTACAGGTCGCTGGAGAGGTTCGTGGTGGCCGATGACAGTGACATGTCGGTCGCCGCGTCCGGGCCGAAGAAACGGGAACGCTCGCCCCGCACGGTCACGAACCCGTCGGCGAGCGTGCACACCTGGTCGGCGGCCTGCGCCCAACCGGTGCCGAAGCCCATGGACCTGTAGTCCTTGGCGAGTATGTGCGGAATGCCGTACTCGGTGTAGCGGACGACGGCGGACATACCGCCGTGTGACAGCTGTTCGTGCGGGTTGTGCCGGTCCTGCGGGTCCTGCCGGTCGGCCGCGGACGCGGGCAGCCCGGCCACGGTGGCGAGCAGGGCGACGGCCGCGACGACGAACCGTCTGGGGCGGGTGCGCATGGTGCCTCCCAACGTCATTGAGGGAAGGAGCCGTTGAGCGTACCAACGGGTATGTGTCCCCGGTCAGTGTCGGGCCTGCTTCTTGACCCGGCCCTGCGACGCACCGAGGATCATGTGTCATGACGCCAGGACACGGCAGTACGGTTGACGGAGTGCTGCGCCGCAGTGCCCGACGCACCCCGGCACGCGTCGCGGTAGAGGACCGCGAGCGTGCGTGGACGTACGAGGAACTCGACGAGGCCGTCTCCCGCGCGGCGAGCGTCCTGCTCGAGAAGGGCCTCACCCCCGGCGACCGGGTGGCCGCCTACGGCCACAACTCGTGCGCGTATCTGATCGCCTTCCTGGCATGCGCCCGCGCGGGACTCGTGCACGTCCCCGTCAACCAGAACCTCACCGGCGACGACCTCGCCTACATCGTCCGCCAGTCCGGCAGCTCCCTGATCCTCGCCGACCCCGGCCTGGCCGGGCGGCTACCCGACGGCGTCCCCACGATGCCGTTGCGCGACGCCGACGACTCACTGCTGGCACGCCAGGCCACGGCAGTCGCCCACGACGGTCCGGAGCCGCGCAGCGAGGACCTGGTCCAACTCCTCTACACCTCCGGTACGACGGCCCTCCCGAAGGGCGCGATGATGACCCACCGCGCCCTGGTCCACGAGTACCTGAGCGCGATCACCGCCCTCGATCTGAGCCCCGGCGACCGTCCCGTCCACTCGCTGCCGCTGTACCACTCGGCGCAGATGCACGTGTTCCTCATGCCGTACCTGGCGGTCGGTGCCACGAACATCATTCTGGAGTCGCCCGACGGCGACCAGCTCTTCGACCTCATCGAGGCGGGCCGCGCGGACAGCCTGTTCGCGCCGCCCACGGTCTGGATCGGCCTTGCCGGCCGCCCCGACTTCGCGACCCGCGACCTCGACGGACTGCGCAAGGCGTACTACGGCGCCTCGATCATGCCGGTGCCGATCCTGGAGCGGCTTCGTGAGCGGTTGCCGAAGCTGGCCTTCTACAACTGCTTCGGGCAGAGCGAGATCGGCCCGCTGGCCACGGTGCTGCCCCCAGACGAGCACAAGGGCCGGATGGACTCCTGCGGCCGTACCGTCCTCTTCGTCGATGCCCGGGTGGTCGACGAGGACGGCGAGGACGTGCCCGACGGCACGGCCGGCGAAATCGTCTACCGCTCCCCGCAGCTGTGCGAGGGCTACTGGGACAAGCCCGGGGAGACCGCAGCGGCCTTCCGGGACGGCTGGTTCCGCTCCGGGGACCTCGCGGTGCGCGACGCGCACGGCTACTTCACGATCGTCGACCGGGTGAAGGACGTCATCAACTCCGGTGGCGTACTGGTCGCTTCACGTGAGGTCGAGGACGCCCTGTACAGCCATGAGGGCGTCGCCGAGGTCGCCGTGATCGGCCTGCCCGACGAGCGCTGGATCGAGGCCGTAACGGCAGTCGTCGTCCCGCGCGGCGAGGTGAGCGACACCGAACTGATCGACCACGCGCGCGAGAAGCTCGCCCGCTTCAAGGCGCCGAAGCGGGTGGTGTTCGTGGACGAGCTGCCGCGCAACGCGAGCGGGAAGATCCTCAAGCGGGAGCTGCGGGACAGGTTCGCTCGGGACTGATCCCGCCGGGGCCCGGGGCGCACCGGCCCCAGGGCCTGTTGCGAAAGTGGCCTCGTCGCCCGCCGGACGTCGCGCGGCAGAGGCCACTTTCACAACAGGCCCTAGCGGGGGCGCAGGTCCTGGATGCGCCGGATCTTGCCCACGGAGCGTTCCAGCGACTCCGGTTCGACGATCTCCACGGCGACCGACACCCCGATGCCGTCCTTCACGGCTGCCACGATGGCCTGCGCCGCCGCGTCCCGGGTCTCGGGGGAGGCGTCGGGGCGGGCTTCTGCCCGGACGGTCAGGGCATCGAGCCGACCCTCACGGGTGAGACGCAGCTGGAAGTGGGGTGCCACACCCGGGGTCCGGAGCACGATCTCCTCGATCTGGGTCGGGAAGAGATTGACCCCGCGCAGGATGACCATGTCGTCACTGCGCCCGGTGATCTTCTCCATCCGCCGGAACACCCGGGCGGTTCCCGGCAGCAGCCGCGTCAAGTCCCGGGTGCGGTAGCGGATGACGGGCATGGCCTCCTTGGTGAGGGAGGTGAACACCAGCTCGCCCTCCTCGCCGTCGGGCAGCACCTCACCGGTGATCGGGTCGACGATCTCCGGGAAGAAGTGGTCCTCCCACACATGCAACCCGTCCTTGGTCTCCACGCACTCCTGCGCGACCCCGGGCCCGATGACCTCCGACAGCCCGTATATGTCGACGGCGTCGATCGCGAACCGCTCCTCGATCTCGCTACGCATCTGCTCGGTCCAGGGTTCGGCCCCGAAGATGCCCACGCGCAGGGATGTCCCGCGCGGATCGACGCCCTGCCGTTCGAACTCGTCGAGAAGGGTGAGCATGTACGACGGGGTCACCATGATGATCTCGGGCTTTAGGTCCTGGATCAGCTGGACCTGGCGGGCCGTCATGCCGCCGGACGCGGGGATGACCGTACAGCCGAGGCGTTCGGCGCCATAGTGTGCACCGAGCCCGCCGGTGAACAGCCCGTAGCCGTACGCCACATGCACCTTGTCCCCGGGCCGGCCGCCGGCCGCCCGGATGGACCGGGCCACCATGTCGGACCACAGGGAAAGGTCGCCGTCCGTGTAGCCGACCACCGTGGGCCGACCGGTGGTGCCGCTGGAGGCGTGGATGCGACGGATGCGGTCCTGGGGCACGGCGAACATCCCGTACGGGTAGTTCTCGCGCAGGTCGGCCTTGGTCGTGAACGGGAAGTGCGCCAGATCGGCAAGCGAACGGCAGTCGTCGGGCCGTACGCCCGCCTTGTCGAAGGAGTCCCGGTAGAAGGGCACATTGTCGTACACGTGCCGCAGCGACGTCCGCAATCGCTCCAGCTGCAACGCCCGCAACGCTTCCGGCGCGAGCCGTTCCCCCGAGTCCAGCAGCTCCGTCGCATCCGCCATGGGGACTTCTCCCTCGCCAACCGCGCCAATCCGGACGACCGATCATTCGGTCTGGGTGTTCGAGATCAGTAATCCAGGCACGGATTGATCAGGCAAGGGGGCGGGCCGCACTTTCTGCGGAGTGGGGCACGGCAATGGCGTTCGTGGATCGGACCTCGTCGGCCGTCCCGGCGGCACGGCCGGGCATACCAGGCCGCCCACCGGAGCAGATTCAGCACGATGACCGACCACCTTCACAACCGCACACCCGACGCGCCCCGACCCGCCCGCCTCGTGCTGGCGGAAGGGGCCCGTGCCGTCACGGAGGCCCGCTGGTTCGCCCTTGCCGTGCTCGGCGTGATCCTGGCCAACGCGGCGCTGCTGGGCGCGGAGACGTATCGCGGCCTGGTCGGCGAGTGGCACCACTGGCTGAGCTACGCCGAACACGCCTGCCTCGCCGCCTTCACCGCCGAGATCGCGCTGCGCGCCTGCGCACACGCCGACCGGCCCCGGGACTTCCTGCGCGACCCGTGGAACCTGTTCGACCTCGCCGTCGTGGTCTGCGCGTTCCTGCCGCTCGTCCGCGAGAACGCCACCGTCCTACGGCTGCTGCGCCTCGCCCGCGTCCTGCGCACCGCCCGCTTCCTGCCCCAGCTGCGCATCGTCATGGTCGCGGTCGCCCGCAGCCTGCCCGGCACCGTCAGCTTCCTGCTGGTGGGCGCCCTGCTGCTGTACGTCTACGCCATGGTGGGCTGGGTGTTCTTCGGCCTGCACGACCCCGAGCAGTACGGCTCGATCGGTCGCGCCGTCCTCACCCTCTTCCTGCTGATGACGCTGGACGGCCTCGGTGAAGCGGTCCACGCCGGTCTGGAGATATCGCCCTGGAGCGTCCTCTATTACGCCTCCTACGTTCTGATCGCCTCCTTCGTGCTGGTCAACGTCCTCATCGGCGTCGTCATCAGCTCCCTGGAGGAGGCACGAGAGCTGGAGGAGGAACGGGAACAGCGCCGCAGGGGCCCTGCCACGCACGAGACCGGCCGGCCCGAGACCGATCAGGCGGGGCTCGGTGGACGCGATCAGGAACTCAGGGCCCGCATCGCCGTCGCCCGCCGCGCCCTCGACGACATCGAAGCGAGCCTTCGCGGACATCCCGTGCGCCTTCCCCGAGGGACGGAGGGCGGCGCGCCCCGACGCTCGGCATGACCCGACCCGGCCCGAGTCGTCCTCACTTCGCCTGCGGCCCGTACGCCGTCATGAAGCGATCCCGGAACTTGTCCATGCCCCATGTCGGTGCGTTCTGCGCGGGCTTGAGGCCGTCCGTCCAGTGCCAGTCGGCGATCTTGTCGAGGACCTTCGGGTCGCGGGCGACGACCGTGACGGGGACGTCCTTGCTGGTGCTGCCGGCGGTGACGGTCGGCACGGGCTGGTGGTCGCCGAGGAAGACGAGGACCGTGTCGTCGGTGCCGTAGCGCTCGACCCATTCGGTCAGGCTGTCGATCGAGTACTCGATGGCGCGGCGGTACTCGGTGCGGACGCGCTCGGGGTCCTTCCAGACCTCCTTGGGGTCCGTGCCCTCCTTCTTGATCCGGTGGAAGACCGATCCGTCGCCGAGGTCGTCCCAGTCGATCATGCGGGCGATGGGGGACCAGGGGTTGTGGCTGGAGGCCAGGATGATCTCCGCCATGATCGGCTCCCGGTCCTTCTTGCCGTGCTCCAGACGCTGGAAGGCCTCCAGGCTGAACTGGTCGGGCACGGGGGTCCAGCTGAAGTACGGGCCCTGGTAGCCCAGGTGCTCGGAGTCGTAGATGTGGTCGAGGGCGAAGTACTTGCCCTCCGGCCAGGCCCGTCGCACGCCGGGCACGACGCCGACCGTGCGCCACGCGCCGGTCTTGCGGAAGTAGCTGTTCAGCGTCGCGCGGTCGCTGGTCGTCAGACTCCGGTACCGCTGCTGGTTCTTGATCCACAGGCCGGAGAGGAAGGTGGAGTGGGCGAGCCAGCTGCCGGCCCCTGTCACCGGGGACTTCAGCCAGGCGCTGCGTGACTCGAATCCGGCCGACTCGAGCCTGTTCGTCCCCTCCTTGAGCGTCGCGTCGAGCTGCGGTGCCATCGCAGGGTCGTCGATGGCCACACGGCCGTAGCTCTCGATGAACGTGAACAGGACGTCCTTGCCGCGCAGCCCCGTCAGCAGCTGATCCGGCGGGGTCTTCGCGAAGGCGTCGACGGCCGCCTGTTTCTGGAAGACCCGCCCGTCCCTGAGGCCCGCGCGCACCTGCTCGACACGGTTGTTGAGGAACTCGGCGTTGCCCTTGGTGGCGAGGGGCACGCCGGTGACCTGGATGCCCAGCGTCATGCTGGTGATCCACGCGGTACCGAGGATCAGCGTCGTGCGGGCGGCGACGGCACGGTGGCCGACCATGAGGTTCGTCACCCGCACCATGGCGAGCGTCATGAGGACCAGTACGGCGACGAACAGCACGATGACCCCGGCGACCGCCAGCACCTGCCCGGTCCGGCCGAAGGACTCCCGGACGAACTCCGCCGCGTCGTCCAGCAGGATCCAGTCCAGGACCAGATCGAAGGGGCGGGCCAGCACTTGGTAGAAGCCCATGTCGACGAACTTCAGGACGGTGAGCAGCCCGAGCAGCGCACCGGAGACCACCGCCATCAGCCGCCGTGACCGCGGCGGCAGCGCGAGCAGCAGACCGGCCAGCAGGATCCCCTCGGCCGGGAGCCGGAAGAACGCCTCGGGGCCGAGCCGTTCGAGGCGGTTCGGCACGAGAAGCGCGAACAGCAGGAGCGCCCCCGCCAGAGCCGTCGTCCCCACGGTGATGCCGCGTGCCGTACGGGGGTAGCGGCGGCGCCAGCCGAACCAGCCGGGGGCCGCGAAGCCGTGCCGCTCCGCAGCGCTGCTCGCCTCGGCCTGGTCGGCTTCATCGAGGGCCGAGTTCGCCTCGGCCTGGTCGGCTTCCTCGACCGCGGCCTTCGCCTCCGCTTGGTCGGCTTCCTCGACCGCGGCCTTCGCCTCGGCCTGGTCGGCCTCCTCGACCGCCGTGTTCCCCTCAGCCGCCTCGACCGCCTCGGCGGGCTCGCCCGCTTCAGCCGTGGTCGAGTCCTCCGACTCCCGTACCTGCTCTGCTGCCTCCTGCGACACCCGGAGGTCCTCCCGTGCGGTCTTGCGATGGCATGGCAAACAGCGCCCGATGACCGAGCCTGCCACCACGAGTACGTCCGCACGTCACCTTAGGTTCAATCAGACCTGCCCGGAATTCATCCGTCCGCTGCCGCCGCCACCTCGCGCGCCCACCGGTAGTCCGCCTTCCCGCTGGGCGAGCGCCGGATCGAGTCCGTGATCACCAACTGACGGGGGATCTTGTAACCCGCGAGGTGGGAACGGCAGTGCGCCTGGATGTCCGCCAGCGACGGCGATGCCGCCCCCGCCCGCAACTGCACCACGGCGGCCACGTGATGCCCCCACTTCGCGTCCGCCACCCCGGCCACCAGGGCGTCGTACACGTCGGGGTGGGACTTGAGCGCCTGCTCGACCTCCTCCGGGTACACCTTCTCGCCCCCGGTGTTGATGCACTGAGAGCCGCGTCCCAGCACCGTGACCACGCCCTCCGCGTCGACGGTGGCCATGTCGCCGAGCAGCACCCACCGCCGGCCGTCCTTCTCGAAGAAGGTCTCGGCCGTTTTCCCGGGGTCGTTGTAGTAGCCGAGCGGAACGTGACCGCACTGCGCGACCCGGCCCACCTCGCCGACGGCGACAGGCTCGTGGGTCGCCGGATCGACCACCCGCGTACGGGAGTTGACCCGGATGCGGAAACCGCGCTCGGGGCCGGAGTCCTCGGTCGCCGTACCGTTGAAGCCGGATTCCGAGGAACCGAAGTTGTTCAGCAGCATCACGTTCGGAACCAAGTCCTGGAACTGCCGGCGGACCGTGTCCGACATGATCGCCCCGGACGACGACACGCTGAACATCGACGAGCAGTCCGTGCCCTTCATCGGCCCGTTCAGCGCGTCGACCAGCGGTCGCAGCATCGCGTCGCCGACCAGCGACACGCTCGTGACCTTCTCGCGCTCGATCGTCCGCAGGACCTCCTCCGGGACGAACTTGCGGTGGATCACGATGCGCTGGCCGAAGTTGAAGCCGATGAAGGCGGTCAGTGTGGAAGTACCGTGCATCAGCGGGGCGGTCGGGAAGAAGGTGATTCCGTCGCCGCCGGCCGCCACCCGCTCGGCGAGTTCCTCCGGCTTCTTCACCGGCTCGCCGGTCGGCGCACCCCCGCCCAGGCCCGAGAAGAACAGATCCTCTTGGCGCCACATCACGCCCTTGGGCATCCCGGTGGTGCCGCCGGTGTAGATGATGAACTGGTCGTCTCCCGACCGTGCCGGGAACCCGCGCTCGGGCGACCCGGCGGCCTCGGCGTCCGCGAAGGCCACGGCGGGCACGACCGGCGCCTTGACGGCGCCCGGGGTCACGCTGCCCACCCGCACCAGATGCCGTAGCCCGTCCACGCGCGGCAGCGCCGCCGCCACCCTGTCCGTGAACTCCGCCTCGAAGACCAGGGCCACCAGATCGGCGTCCCGATAGAGGTACACCAACTCCTCTTCCACATAGCGGTAGTTGACGTTGACAGGGACGATCCGCGCCTTCAGGCAGGCCAGCACCGTCTGCAGATACTCGATGCCGTTGTAGAGGTGGAGCCCGAGGTGCTCGCCGGGGCGGATCCCGCTGTCGATGAGGTGGTGCGCGATCCGGTTGGCGGCCGCGTCGAGCTGTGCGTACGTCAGGCGGCGCTCCAGGCCCGTGCCCGGGTGGTCGATGTACACGAGCGCCTCGCGGTCGGGAACCGCGTCCACGACCGACTCGAACAGGTCGGCAATGTTGTACTCCACCGCTCCTCCTGACCTCGGCCACGGCCTCGCTCTCCGACGGTTCGCCGGTCATCAGAGCAAAGGGCGGCACAACTGTGAAGCCTGCGCGCAAAAGAATCTGACTGGCTGTCAGAAAACCCTTGAAGTGCCTCCGCGCCTACTGCAACCTGTTCTCGTTCTTTCAGAGGGGAGACTGGTCATGGCTGGGACGGAACACCTCGCCGTGCGGCGCGAGGGCGCCACACTGGTGCTCACGCTCAACAGGCCCGAGGCGAAGAACGCGCTCTCGTTGCCGATGCTGGTCGGCCTCCACGACGGCTGGGCCGAGGCCGACGCGGACGACTCGATCCGCTCGATCGTGTTCACGGGAGCCGGCGGCACCTTCTGCGCGGGCATGGATCTCAAGGCCCTGGCCGGGAACGGCATGGCGGGCGAGCAGTACCGCGACCGGCTCAAAGCCGATCCCGACCTGCACTGGAAGGCGATGCTCCGCCACCACCGGCCGCGCAAGCCGGTGATAGCGGCGGTCGAGGGGTACTGCGTGGCGGGCGGCACCGAGATGCTCCAGGGCACGGACATCCGGGTCGCGGGCGAGTCGGCCACGTTCGGGCTGTTCGAGGTGAAGCGCGGTCTGTTCCCGATCGGCGGCTCCACGGTCCGCCTGCAACGCCAGATCCCGCGCACCCACGCCCTGGAGATGCTGCTCACCGGCCGCCCGTACAGCGCCCGCGAGGCCGCCGGCATCGGCCTGATCGGGCACGTCGTCCCCGACGGCACGGCACTGGCCAAGGCCCTGGAGATCGCCGAACAGATCAACGCCTGCGGCCCGCTGGCCGTCGAGGCCGTCAAGGCGTCGGTCTACGAGACGGCCGAAATGACCGAGTCCGACGGTCTCGCCGCCGAACTCAAGCGCGGCTGGCCGGTCTTCGACACGGCGGACGCCAAGGAGGGCGCCCGCGCCTTCGCGGAGAAGCGGACACCCGTCTACCAGCGCGAGTAGCGCCGCGCCGGCGAGGGCCGGTTCGCAAGCTGCGTGCCGTCTGCGGCCGGTCGCGCCCACGCGGCGGAGCCGCACATGTCACAGCCCCGCCCCTTCGGGGCGCGGTTCGCCAGCGCCGCTCATGTACCGCCCGGCCGCCACACAAGCCCCTCCCGAAGGAGGCAAGCCCTCGATGCCCGAAATCCTCAAAGCACCCCTCGTCGTAGAGTTCCCCTTCACCCGCTCCGTCGGCCCCGTCCAGAGCGCCTTCCTCACCGGCCTGCGCGAACGCGTCGTGCTCGGGGTGCGGACCAGCGACGGCCGCACGCTCGTCCCACCGGTCGAGTACGACCCCGTCACCGCCGAGGAGATCCGCGACCTGGTCGAAGTCGCCCCCACCGGTACGGTCACCACCTGGGCCTGGAACCACGCCCCCCGCCGCGACCAGCCCCTCGACACGCCCTTCGCCTGGGTACTGGTCCGCCTCGACGGCGCCGACACCGCCCTCCTGCACGCCCTCGACGCCCCCGGCCCCGACATCGTGCACACCGGCATGCGCGTCCGCGTCCGCTGGGCCGGGGAACGCACCGGCGCCATCACGGACATCGCCTGCTTCGAGCCGTACGACGACGCCCTGAAGGACAGCGGCCCGGACGACGGCAGCTCCGCCGAACCGGCGCACCACACCGGCCGGTTCGCGGACCCGATCACCGGCATCGTCGCTGCCGCCCGGCTCGACTACACGTACTCACCGGGCCGCGCCCAGTCCGCCTACATCAACGCCCTGGCCGAACGACGCAACGTCGGCGAACGCTGTCCGTCCTGCCGCAAGGTGTACGTCCCGCCGAGGGGTGCTTGCCCCACATGTGGCGTGGCCACATCGGAACAGGTCGACGTCGGCCCCAGCGGCACGGTCACCACGTTCTGCATCGTCAACATCAAGGCGAAGAACCTCGACATCGAAGTGCCGTACGTCTACGCCCACATCGCCCTCGACGGGGCCGACCTCGCCCTGCACGCCCGTATCGGCGGCATTCCGTACGACCAGGTGCGCATGGGTCTGCGGGTCGAACCGGTGTGGACGCAGAGTTCCCGCTTTCCCGACCACTACCGGCCCACGGGCGAGCCCGACGCGGACTACGACACCTACAGGGAGCTGCTGTGAACCGCGAGATCGCCGTCGTCGCCTTCGCGCAGACCGACCACCGGCGCACCAGCGAGGAGCTCTCCGAGGTGGAGATGCTCATGCCCGTCCTGCACGAGGTCCTCGCACAGACCGGCCTGAAGACCGCCGACATCGGCTTCACCTGCTCCGGCTCCAGCGACTACCTGGCCGGTCGTGCCTTCTCCTTCACCCTCGCCCTCGACGGCGTCGGCGCCTGGCCGCCGATCTCCGAGTCGCACGTCGAGATGGACGGCGCCTGGGCGCTGTACGAGGCATGGACCAAGCTGCTGACCGGAGACGCCGACACCGCGCTGGTCTACTCCTACGGCAAGTCCTCACCGGGTCCGCTCCGCGACGTCCTCACCCGCCAGCTCGACCCCTACTACATCGCCCCACTGTGGCCCGACTCCGTAGCCCTGGCCGCCCTCCAGGCCCAGGCCCTCATCGACGCCGGCGACACGGACGAACCCGCGCTCGCCGCCGTCGCCGCCCGCAGCCGCACCGACGCGGCCGCCAACTCCCATGCCCAGCTCCGGGGTTCGGTGCCGCAAGGGGAGTACGTCGTCCAACCGCTGCGCACCGGCGACTGCCCGCCCATCGGAGACGGTGCCGCCGCGGTGATCCTCGCGGCGGGGGAGCGGGCCCGCGAACTGTGCGACCGGCCCGCCTGGATCCGCGGCATCGACCACCGCATCGAGGCACACAGCCTGGGCGTGCGTGACCTGACTGACTCGCCCTCGACCCGCCTCGCCGCCGAGCGGGCCGGCGCATTCGAACGTCCCGTCGACACCGCCGAGTTGCACGCTCCGTTCACCTCCCAGGAGATCGTCCTGCGCAAGGCGCTGAAGCTCGGCGACGGTGTACGCGTCAACCCGTCCGGTGGGGCGCTCGGCGCCAACCCCGTGATGGCCGCCGGACTCATCCGCGTCGGAGAGGCCGCCGCACGTGTCCACCGGGGCGAGTCCGACCGGGCGCTCGCGCACGCCACCTCAGGACCCTGTCTGCAACAGAACCTGGTCGCCGTACTCGAAGGGGATCCGCGATGAGCAAGGAGCCCGTGGCCGTCGTAGGCATCGGCCAGACCAAGCACGTCGCGGCGCGCCGGGACGTGTCGATCGCCGGGCTCGTCCGGGAAGCGGCCCGAAGCGCCCTCGACGACGCCGAGTTGACCTGGGACGACATCGATGCCGTCGTCATCGGCAAGGCGCCCGACTTCTTCGAGGGCGTCATGATGCCGGAGCTGTATCTCGCCGACGCGCTCGGCGCCGTGGGCAAGCCCATGCTGCGGGTGCACACGGCCGGCTCGGTCGGCGGATCCACCGCGCTGGTCGCCGCCAACCTGGTCGCGGCCCGCGTGCACGGCACCGTGCTGACGCTGGCCTTCGAGAAGCAGTCCGAGTCCAACGCCATGTGGGGACTTTCCCTGCCGATCCCCTTCCAGCAGCCCCTGCTTGCCGGGGCGGGCGGCTTCTTCGCGCCGCACGTGCGCGCGTACATGCGGCGCAGCGGCGCGCCCGACACGGTCGGCTCGCTGGTGGCGTACAAGGACCGGCGCAACGCGCTGAAGAACTCCTACGCCCACCTGCACGAGCACGACATCACCCTGGAGAAGGTCCAGGCCTCGCCCATGCTGTGGGACCCGATCCGCTACTCGGAGACCTGCCCCTCCTCCGACGGCGCCTGCGCGATGATCCTCACCGACCGCGCCGGAGCCGCCCGCGCCCCCCGCCCGCCCGCCTGGATGCTCGGCGGCGCGATGCGCAGCGAGCCCACCCTCTTCGCCGGCAAGGACGCCGTGTCGCCGCAGGCCGGCAAGGACTGCGCGGCCGACGTCTACCGGCAGGCGGGGATCGCCGACCCGCGCCGGGACATCGACGCCGCCGAGATCTACGTGCCGTTCTCCTGGTACGAGCCCATGTGGCTGGAGAACCTCGGCTTCGCCGCCGAAGGCGAGGGCTGGAAGCTCACCGAGTCCGGCGTCACCGAGCTGGACGGCGACCTGCCCGTCAACATGTCGGGCGGCGTCCTGTCCACCAACCCCATCGGGGCGTCCGGCATGATCCGGTTCGCGGAGGCGGCCCTCCAGGTGCGCGGGCAGGCGGGAGAACACCAGGTGGAGGGGGCCAGGAGAGTCCTCGGGCACGCCTACGGAGGCGGGTCCCAGTTCTTCTCGATGTGGCTCGTGGGAGCGGAACCCCCGACCTCCTGAAAGGTCCCCCTCACGTGGCCTGTCGGCACCCGGAACCGATCGCTAGGCTGGCCCGCGGACGACGAATCGGGAGGAGCACGGACGTGGCCGAGAGCACCATCCAGCAGCAGCCGATCACGGGCTGGGACAAGCCGGAGCTGGACCTCGCAGACGCCGATTGGCACTCGAGCAGCCGTGGCCTGGGGGATGTCCAGATCGCCTTTGTCGAGGGGTTCATCGCGATGCGCAACAGCGGCCGCCCGGAGAGCCCTTCCCTGATCTTCACACCCGCCGAGTGGGGTGCCTTCGTGTCGGGCGCGAGGGAGGGCGAGTTCGACCTGACCTGACGGCGCGGACGCAGGCGAGCCGACGGGCGGGCGCCCCGCGCGTCGGCCGCCTTCGGGCCGATCCGGGGGTGTTCCGCCCGTTTTTCCGGACACGCGACCTTGAGAGCGCCCCTCGGGCCGACGCCTGAGCCAGGCTGGCCCCGGGGGAACGGTCGTATTTCCGGAGGTGAGGAACCCATGAGCACCCTGCCGGTCATCGCGGCGGTCGACGGCTCGGACGACAGCCTGGTCGCACTGGACTGGGCTTTCGAGGCCGCCCTGGTGCGTGAGGCGCCGCTGCGGGTGGTTCACGTGCAGCAGTACGTCGTGTGGGCTCAGCCCGTCGCGATGCCGACCGGACGGCCGGATCCGGAGGATGATCCGGTTCTCGAGCGGGTACGCCGGTATCTGGAGGGGAGAGCCGAGCGGCCGGCGACGGAGTACGTCGCCCTCGGCGGCGCTCCCGCCGCGATGCTCGCCGAACTGGGCTCCACGGCCCAGCTGTTGGTGCTCGGCAGCCGGGGGCGCGGCGGCTTCGCCAGCCTGCTGCTCGGCTCCAACGGCATGGCCGCCGCACGCGATGCCGGATGTCCGGTCGTCGTGGTGCCCAAGCCGGGACGCGAGGTCCACGACGACACGCCGATCGAGCCGGGCCCGCGGGTCGTGGTCGGCCTCCAGGTCGACAGCCCCGACGACGCGACCCTGGCCTTCGCCTTCGCCGAGGCCGCCCTGCGCGGCGCCCGGCTCCAGGTCATCGCCGCTTACAACTGGCCCCTGCACGTCTGGACGGCAGCCACCGCCCAGATCGTGCCCCCGTCCGAGGACCAGGACGCCGTCGAGGCCGAGACCCGCACCCTCGCCGAAGGCTTCCTGGCCCCGCACCACGAGCGGCACCCCGAAGTCCACGCCCAGCTCTACATCGCTCCGGGCGACGCGGCCGGCCACCTCGTCTCGGCGTCCAGGGACGCGCACCTGGTCGTCGTGGGCCGCCACCGACGCCGCCTCCTGGCCCCGGCCCGCATGATCGGCTCGGTGACACACGCCGTCCTCCTGCACACCGCGAGCCCGGTCGCGGTCGTACCCCCGGAGCCACCGGAGCCACTGGAGGAGTGAGGGGCCCGCTGAGCGCAGGGGGTCCGAGGCCCGTCATGTCATCCGCTCCGGGCTGCCTCACGCCCTCGACATGAGACATTGCGGGAGCCCCCGCTCACGGGCCGGGGAGCACACCTCGAACCCATGCCCGCACGTCATGCAACAGGCCCGGCCACGTACCATGGCGACATGTCGTTCCTCCGCCGCCGCAGCGCCACGCCCGCCGGGCCCGACTTCGACGTTCTGGCCATGGACCCGGGCGACTGGCCCGGCAATCTGGGCGCCGGGCTGCTGCCCGCCCCCGACGGCAGCTGCCAGGGCGTCTTCCTGCGCTACGACCTCTTCGGCGGCCGCGGCCCCGCGATGATCATCGGCAATCTGCCGGAGGGCTCGCCGGCCCGCGAGGTCGACGAGGACGAGATCCCGTTCGAGGTCGCACAGCTGCTGCTGGCCCTGGAGAACGACGAGGAGGTCACCGTCGTCGGCAGCGAGGACGTGCCGGTGATGCAGGGCGACAACCTCCTGATCGTGCGCCGCCTGAAGCTCTCCGAGAGCCGGATCTCCTGCGTGCAGTTCGACCGCAGCGACAACGTCCTGGTCACCATCGCCGCGTGGGACCGCCCCATCACGGACGACCTGTACGCCCTCCTGAAGCCGCTGCCCGCGGAGCTCTTCCAGCAGAGCTGAATCGTCCCGGCTGTTCCCGGCTACGACCCCGAGGGCAGCTCCCGTACGTCGTCCGCCCGCACGTACGCCACGCGGTGCCCGAACTGGATCTCGTAGTACACGTCCTTGCCGGTCACGACCCGGTGCGAGGCCGAGTCGAAGGTCACCGCGTAGTAGTACTCACCCGGCACCTTGTCACCGGCCACGTACCTCTGGCCCGCGGGCAGGGTGTACGGCAGCGGCGACACCGCCTGCGCAGGCACGTCCGACGGATAGGCCGAGGCCTCGGGGTAGGCGCGTCCGTACACCGGGACACTCTGCACGCCGTCCTTCGGCGTCACCACGCGGCCGGCCGTGTGCACAGCGGTCGGATTCTTGGCCGGGTTCTTGAACCAGGCCTTCTGGCCCAGGTACCAGATCGCCGTCCAGTCGCCGTCCCGTCCGGCGACCGCGTACTGCTGGCCGGTCGAGACCCGCGACGACAGGTCGTTGACGCCGGTGGTCGGAGTCGAACCCAGGCCGACGTCCTTGATCAGGGGATACGACTCGCCGGGCCCGGAATACAGCCGCACCGCGCTCGAACCGTGGTCCGCGCACGGCTGGCCCGCGGAGACACAGCCCGTGAAGCGGGGCCTGTTGGTCGCGTAGTCGGGGCGGATCGTCACCAGGCCGCCGTTCGGGCCCGCGGTGGGCACCAAGGGCCGGCCCAGCAGCTCGAAGTAGTGCCGCCAGTCCCAGTACGGGCCCGGGTCGGTGTGCATGCCACTGATCGTCGACGAGGTCGGACCCGGCACGGTGTCGTGGCCGAGGATGTGCTGCCGGTCCAGCGGGATGCCGTACTTCTTGGCGAGGTACGTCACCAGGCGTGCGGAGGACCGGTACATCGCCTCCGTGTACCAGGCGTCCGGCTTCGCCAGGAAGCCCTCGTGCTCCAGGCCGATCGACTTGGAGTTGATGTACCAGTTGCCCGCGTGCCAGGCGACGTCCTTGGCCTTCACATGCTGGGCGATGTGGCCGTCGGTGGAGCGCAGCGAGTACTGCCACGACACATACGTCGGGTCCTGCACCATGTCGAGGACGCCCTCCCAGGCGCCCTCCGTGTCATGGACGACGATGTATTCGATCTTCTGGGACGCCGGACGGTCCCCCAGGTCGTGGTTGCCGTAGTCGCTGTCCCCGAACTCCTCGTACGGCGCCGGGATCCACTCGCAGGACACCGTGGGCGGGCACTCCGTCCCGGCGGCGTCGGGCTTGCGCAGCCCCGCCCGCCGCAACTGCCCGGTGTCGGGGGAGAGGCCCGGATGGGCTGCCAGGACGACCAGTTGCCCCGCGTCCGTGTGCCGCTCCTGTCCGGTGCGCAACACGTCGTAGACGTCGTTCGCGTACGCCGCCGCAGCAGCCGTGTCGCCGGCGCCGGTGAAGCGGGCCACCGCGCCGTACCACTCGGCCGGGTCGGAGCTCAGCGGTTCGCCCAGCTCCTTCTGCGCCGCGGCGAGCAGGGCGGCGCCGCCTGCCACGTTCGCCGCCGGGTCCCTACGCAGCAGCTCCGCGCTCAGTCCGGTCAGTTCGGCGGCCTTCGGCAGCGTCCTGAGGCGGGCCGGAACCGTGGCGGGCTCCGGCGGCTTCGCCTCGTGGAGCAGGGGAGCGCGGGCGCTGTCGCCGCGCGCGTCCTCCGAGCCATCGCTGTGGTGCGGCGGCGACTCGGCGAGGGCGGTGCGGGCGTCGGTGAGGTGCATCGGGCCGTAGCCGCCGGTCACACTCGGCGAACCCGCGTGCGCGTCCCAGCGGGACTGCAGATAGGAGACGCCCAGCAGCACGCTCTGCGGCACGTGGTACTTGGCGGCGGCGGACGCGAAAGCCGACTGCAGAGCGTTCTCCGAGCTCCCGGCGTCGGACGGCGCCGCGCCGAGCAACGGGAACAACAGTGTCGCAGTTGCCAAGGCGGTGACGGATCCTCGCAAGGGAGCCTCCTGGGACGGTCGGGCGCGATGAGCCGTGCGGGGGCCGGGCGTGCGTCTGTGGTACCGGCTGTCCGACGATCCGTCAATCATGACAACCGTCAGGCGAATTCCCTTGTCAACCGGGATTCCCGGGAGTTTCGTGGTGGCGGTCTCCTGGCCTGCGAGGCGTCAGTGGCGTATCCCATTGGGACCGGTCACACGAAAGCCCGCGGTACGCCGCTGTCTCCAGGGCGCACCGCGGACCACCGTCCCCGTCAGCGAGTGCCGACCGCCGCGCGCAAGGCCCGTCGGGCCAGTTGGCAGTCGTCGTGCAGCCGCCGCAGCAGCAGCCGCTGTTCCTCGCCGGACGGCGCAGCACCCGGGTGGGCCACTCCCGGTGCCGCCGGGGTCGGAGCATCGTGCATCGAACGCTGCACGGCCGTCTCATAGGTACGGATCTCACGGGTCAGCACCAGCATCAGGTTCACCAGGAACGCGTCCCGTGACGCCGGACCCGCCGACTGGGCGATCTGGCTGATCTGCCGCCGGGCCACCGGCGCGTCCCCGAGCACCGACCACAGCACGGCCAGGTCGTAGCCCGGCAGGTACCAGCCCGCGTGCTCCCAGTCCACCAGCACTGGACCGGCCGGTGAGAGCAGGATGTTCGAGAGCAGTGCGTCGCCGTGGCAGAACTGGCCCATGCCCTGCCGGCCCGCGGTCGCCGCGATGCCGTGCAGCAGCTTCTGCAGATCCCCCATGTCCCGGTCGGTGAGCAGCCCCAGCTCGTGGAACCGGGAGATCTTGGCCGCGTAGTCCAGCGGCGCGTCGAACGTGCCCGCCGGCGGCCGCCACGCGTTGAGCCGGCAGATCGCGCCGAGTGCCGCCCGGATGTCCGCACGCGGCGGCGTCTCCAACGGGTGCCGCTGCAGTGCCGCCACCCGGCCCGGCATCCGCTCGATGACGAGGGTGCAGTTGTCCGGATCCGCTGCGATCAGTCTCGGCACGCGCACCGGAGGGCGGTGCCGGACGAACGAGCGGTATGCCGCTATTTCGTGGCGGATCCGCTCCGACCACTCCGGGGAGTGGTCGAGTAAACACTTGGCGACGGCCGTGCTGCGCCCGGTCGTGCCGACCAGGAGGACGGACCGCCCGCTGCGGCGCAGCACCTGCACCGGAGCGAACTCCGGGCAGATCCGGTGCACCGACGCGATCGCGGTGCGCAGCTGGGCGCCCTGAGGGCCGGACAAGTCGAGTCTCCCGCTGAGCGGTTGGGTGCCGAGCCCCGCGGCACGCGGCGGCCGGCCCGCCCCGAGCACGGGGGCGGGCGCCGGCCGCGCGGGGGCGAGGTAGGGGCCGCTGCCCGCCGGGCGGGAACGTAGCGACCGGGGCGGGGCGGACACGGAGGACGATGCTGCGTACATGGGAGAAACAGATCCCTTCGTGTGCCTGCGACGACAATGCGCTGCCCGATCCGGTCGCCCGGGTGCACCCTGGGGAATGCACCGGCCATATTCCAAAGGGCGACCGGGTCGGGGTGGCGCATTCCTACCTGACACCCGATGCGCAGTGGCACACCATCTGGCGCACCCTGGCGAACCCTGGCGAATAGTCGCCCGGCATCTTTCACCGGGCTACTGTCAACTCAGCCGAGAACCTGGGGGCTTGACGTGAGCGGAGAACCCAACACCCGCCTATCGGACCTGTTCGGCCTGGCCGGCTGGTCCAAGGGCGAACTCGCGAGGCTGGTCAACCGGCAGGCGGCGGCCATGGGCCACCCCCAGCTGTCGACCGACACCTCGCGGGTGCGGCGGTGGATCGACATGGGAGAGATCCCGCGCGATCCGGTGCCGCGGGTGCTGGCAGCCCTGTTCACCGAGCGTCTCGGCCGTGTCGTGACCATCGAGGACCTCGGTCTGGTCCGGCACGGGCGTGCGGGGAAACGGCAGGACGGCGGGAGCGTTGAGCATCCCGACGGTGTGCCGTGGGCGCCCGAACGGACCGCCGCGGTCCTCACCGAATTCACGGGAATGGACCTCATGCTCAACCGACGCGGCTTGGTGGGCGCGGGTGCCGCGCTCGCCGCGGGATCCGCACTCAGCAGCGCCATGCACGACTGGCTGCACACCGACCCGGCCCTCAAGGCCGACGCTCCCCACTTCGACGACCCCCTGCACGCCGACCCCGCCGGGTTCGACCGCTACGAGGCCGCCCCCATCGGGTCGCAGGAGATCGAGGAACTGGAGCGCTCGGTCGAGGTGTTCCGGGCCTGGGACGCGGCCCGCGGCGGCGGGCTGCAGCGCAAGGCAGTCGTAGGGCAACTCAACGAGGTGGGCGGCATGCTCGCCTACCACCACCCCGAACATCTGCAGCGGCGCCTGTGGGGCGTCGCCGCCAACCTCGCCGTCCTCGCAGGCTGGATGTCGCACGACGTCGGCCTGGAGCCAACGGCCCAGAAGTACTTCGTCATCGCCGCCCACGCGGCCCGGGAGGGCGGCGACCGGCCCCGCGCCGGAGAGGCGCTCTCCCGAGCGGCTCGCCAGATGGTGCACCTCGGCCGGCCCGACGACGCACTCGACCTCATGAAACTCGCCCAGTCCGGCTCCGGTGACGAGGTACTGCCGCGCACCCGGGCCATGTTCCACACCATCGAGGCCTGGGCGCAGGCGTCGATGGGCCGGGGCCAGGCCATGCGCCGCACCCTGGGACAGGCGGAGGACCTCTTCGTCTCCGACAAGAGCGACGTGCCGCCACCCAGCTGGATGCAGACCTTCAAGGACGAGGATCTGTACGGCATGCAGGCCCTGGCCTACCGCACGCTGGCCGAGTTCGAGCCGGGCGCTGCCGCGCACGCCCAGCACTTCGCGGAGAAGGCCCTGGCCCTGCGCGTTGACGGGCGCGAGCGGTCGAAGATCTTCGACCATCTGTCCATGGCGTCCGCCTGCTTCATCGCGGACGACCCCGAACAGGCCGACCGCTACGCGCGACTGGCCCTGATGTCGATGGGTTCCAACTCGTCGGGCCGCACCTGGGACCGGCTGCGCCAGATGTACCGACTGACCGCCGAGTACTCCAGCTACCCGAAGATCCACGAACTGCGGGAGGAGATCCAGTTGGCGCTGCCCAAGATGAAGAAGTCCGGCGGCGGCAACAGCGCACGGGCGTAAGGGGACTGTGCGCTGATCCCTTCCCGGAAGTTCCAGAAGGTCCTGGGCCGCTGAAGTTCTAGGACGTCACCCTGGCCACGAGCACACAGGCGTTGTCCTCGCGCTCACTCTCACCGAACTCCTCGACGACCAGCCGCACGCAGTCCTGTGCGGTGCCTGCCTCGCTGATGCGGGCGCCCAGGCCGAGGAGGCTGTTCACGGAGTCCGCTGCGCTGTGCCCCGGCACCAGTCCGTCGGTGTGCAGCAGGAGCACGTCGCCCACCTCGAGGGTCTCTTCGGCCTGCGCGTATACGGCACCCGAGGTGGCACCGAGCAGGACGCCGTCCGGCGCGTTCAGCCTGCGCCCCGTCCCGTCGCGGAACAGCAGCGGGGCGGGGTGTCCGGCCTGCGCCCAGGCGAGGGTGCGGGTCTCGGGCCGGTAGCGGCAGCAGACGGCGCTGCCGAGAGCCGGCTGGACGGTGGCGTCGAGTAACTGGTTGAGCCAGGACATCAGTTGGCCCGGCTGGGTGCCGGCCATCGCCATGCCGCGTACGGCCCCCAGCAGGGTGGCCATGCCCGAGGCCACGGCGACGCCGTGCCCGGTGAGGTCGCCGACGCTCAACAGCGTTTCCCCGTCGGCCAGTTCGAGGGCGTCGTACCAGTCGCCGCCGATCAGCGTGCTCGTCGACGCGGGCAGGTGCCGGGCTGCGAGGTCCAGTGTCCGCGGGCCCTGGTGCGGGAGCCGCAGGGAGCCGCGCCACGGCGGCAGCACGGCCTCCTGCAGCTCGACCGCCAGCCGGTGCTCGGTCTGCGCGTGGTGCCGGTCGTGCTGGAGCGAGTCACGGGTCTCGCTCACCGCACGCCGGCAGCGGCGCAGTTCGCTGACGTCCCGCAGCACGGCCCACATCGAGGCGGTGCTGCCGTCAGAGTCGAGCACGGGCTCGCCCATCATGTGCACGGTCCGGGCCTCGCCGTCGGGCCGTACGATCCGGAACTCCCCGTCGATGGGCTTGGCGTCGATGAGGCAGTCGGTGACCATCGCCGTCAGCTTCGACCGGTCCTCGTCGAGCACCAGGGACGGCAGCTCGTCAAGGGTGAGGGGCGGAGCGGCGGGGTCGCGCCCCAGGATCTCGTAGAGCTCGCCGGACCAACTGGCCTCGTCCGTCAGCAGGTTCCACTCCGCACTGCCGACCCGGCTGAGCAGCGAGCCGCGCCGGGGAGCAGGCGGCAGGGCCCGGCCGGTGGGCGCGGCCTCGGACGCCGGGAAGGCGGGGGCCGGGCCGTCCCGCAGCTGGGCCAAGTGCTCGTCGAGGTCGTTGAGGTGGTGCAGCGCGAGGTCGCACAGCGCCCGCTGCCACCGCTCCTGCGGGTCCGAACCGTCGCTCTGCGTGTCCCGGCGTACGGCGTCGACGTCGCCCTTGAGCCGTCGCGTCTGCGATATAAGCGCTTCGACCGAGCCGCGTCCGGGCGGCTGAGCGGCGGGGCGGTCCGCAGAGACGTGGGACGGCATGACGCACTCCGATGCGGGGACGGTACGACCAAGGCTGACGGAAGGACCGTTACGACTGTCGCACAGCCCGCGACGCCCTGTAAGGGATTTGGCAACACCCGATTCGGTGGTGCGTCCGGCATATGCCAGAGTCTTCACGGAGGGCCCATCCGATACGGATGGTGTACGTCATCGGGTGTGTCAAGTCGTAGGCAGCGTACGCCACTTGGCGGTCCGAACGGGCGATTGTACGGCCGTCATCCGCGTGTTCGACGGTCGCATGTTCTAGAGGTGGAGCGGCGACGGGCACCCCTTGCGGGGTTGCACTCATCGGTAGTGATGCAGGTCACAAAATTGATGTCCACTTGGACGTAATGCGAAGGGCACTTGCGGGGTCGTAAGAGGACAGCGGCAAAAACCGAGCCCGACCGCCGACCCGCAGGGAGACCGCCCATGGACATCGCCCTCGAGCAGCCCGCCCACGCCCGTCTGATCACAGGCGACGAGCGCGAACTGTCCGTGCCCGCCAAGCTGCGCTATGCCTCCACGGACCCGCTGGCGGTGTACATCGACTTCCCGGGCGACGTCTCCCTCGACGGTCACGGTGCCACCTGGACCTTCGCGCGCAGCCTGCTGGAGGCGGGGCTGCGCGGCCCGGCCGGGGACGGAGACGTGCACATCTGGCCGTGCGGCGAGGAGCGTACGGTCGTGGAGCTGCACTCGCCCTACGGCATGGCCCTGCTGCAGTTCGACACCGCGGCCCTGAACCGCTTCCTGCTGCGGACGTACGCGGTGGTCGCGTCCGGCGAGGAGGACCTCGGGGCGGTTGTGGAGCGCGGCCTGAGCGCGCTCTTCGGCAGCGTATGACGTGAGCACCGCGGCGGCGTGCGAGGAGGCGAACGGGCCGCCGCTGTGCCTCCTCGCCGCTCCGGCGTCAGTACCGCAGCACGCCCGCGATCCCCTGGGCGTCGATCAGCGTGCCGTCCGGCACGAAGCGGACCTCGGCGCCGGTCTCCAGGCACTGCTCGACGATCTCGTCCACGATGTCCTCGCGGGCGTCGAGGTCGCCGCTCTCCGCCGGGATCAGATGGTCGCCGTCCTCGCCGCGCACCGTCACGCGGTAGTTCTCCTCGACGGCCAGCAGCCGCACCCGGCCCTCGCGCGCGCTGCGCCACACCTCGTCGACGCCGGCGGCGAACGCCTTACGGCCGAGGGCGGTTTCGAGCTCCCGGGCCACTGCGTCGGTCCCTCTGCGGTTCTCGGCGGCGATGACCGGCCGGACCGCCTGCCACACCGCTTCGCGGGTGCCTTGCGCGAGCCCGCCGTGGGGGACGTGCACGGCGGACCTGGTGATGCCGCCGATCTCGTCCAGCAGGGACAGCGCGGCCGGCTCGCCGGTGACGTACAGCTGCCCCGGGCTGTGCTGCAGGACCGCGCCCAGCGCGGAGTCCGCCTCCTTCAGGAAGTGGCGTGTGTCCTCGTCGCGGAACTTGCTCGGCACGTCGCCGATCTGTTCCTGGCGTTCCGCGTCGAAGTTCTGGATGTCCCGGGTCAGCGGGAAGCCGCCGACGCGGGCCTCGGTGACGCGATCCAGGGCGCCGTGCCACAGGGTGACACGGTCCGTGGAGACCGAGAGCACCCAGAACGGCCGCTCGGCGGCCTGCGCGGAGACGAGGTTGCGGGTCAGGAAGGTGTCCGAGAGCACCACGCGCTCGGGCACGGTTCGGGCGACCGACCACACCTGGTGTTCGCCCGGCGCGGCGAAGATCACCAGGCCGTCCTCGGCGTGCGTCAGATCGATCTCGGCGAGGGCCTGGTCGAGCTGCCGTTCGACATCGAACCGGCGCTCGCGGGTGACCGAAGGATCAGCCTCCAGCTGTTTCTTGGCCTTGGCCACGACATTGCGCAGCCGGACCTGGTCCTGGGCCCGATAGGGCTCCCGGGGATGCGTGGGCGTCAGCACGGACACGGCCGGATAGGGGCGCGGGCGCCGCAGCTCGGAGAGGGTCGTGGGACTGAGTGCGTGCTCCATAACAGCACGATAGGACCGATTCACCGATCGGGCATTAGGGGCAATCCATCACCCCGTACTGGATCTACTCCCGGCGCTCCTCGGGGCCGCAGGAGCTGCCGTCGGCCGGCAGTGTGCCGTACAGGAGGAAGGTGTCGACCTTGCGGTGAACGCACTTGGAAGAGGCGTAGCCGGTGTGGCCGCTGCCCTTGTTGTCGAGCACCACGGCCGACGAGCCGAGTCGCTTCGCCGTCTCCTCGGTCCAGCGGTACGGCGTCGCCGGGTCGCCGCGCGTGCCCACGAGGAGCATCTTCGGCGTGTGCACGTCCTTCACGTCGTCGCGTATGAAGTCCGTGCCCCTGGGGCGGCCGTAGCACATCAGCACCCCGGTGAGCCGGTAGGGGCCGAAGACCGGTGAGGCCTGCTCGTAGGCGGCGCGCAGGCCGTCGAGACCGTCGACGATCTGCTTGCCGGTGGGGCGGTCGGGGTCGTCCGCGCAGTTGATCGCCATCAGGGCCGCGGGGAGGTTGTCGAGGGGGACGTCCTCCTCGTCGACCAGGCCGCCGTCGGGCTCCTCGGACTCCTCGGGGCCGTCGGTCTCCCCGGGGGCGTCGGTCTCCTCGCGTCGCCAGGGCGCGGCACCGCCGGACGCGAAGGCCTCGATGGCGTGGGTGTCGCCGTCCTCGACCAGTGAGGCCAGGGCCCGCTCCAGGGAGGGCCACATCTCCTCGCTGTAGAGCGCCTGCCCGATGGCGCCGACCAGGTCCTGGCCGGTGAACGGCTCGCCGAACGCCGACGGCACCGGGTTCTCGTCCATCGAGTCGACCAGTCGTACGACCTGCTTGCGTGCCTCGCGTGCGTCCTGCCCGAACGGACAGGCGATGTCCTGCACACACCAGTTGATGAACTCGTCCAGCGCCTGCTGCTGCCCCTTGGCGCTCGCGACGCCCTGCTCCATCAGCGACTCGGTCAGCGTGTCCACGCCGTCGAGCACGAACCGGCCGACCTTGTCGGGGAACTGGGCGGCGTACACCGAGCCGAGCCGTGTGCCGTAGGAGAAGCCCAGATAGTTGAGCTTTTTGTCGCCGAGGGCCGCGCGCATCACGTCCATGTCGCGCGAGGCGTTGATCGTGCCTATGTAGGGCAGGACGGGGCCGGAGTGCCGGGCGCACGCGTCGGCCGCCTTCTTCAAGTCGGCGAGGACGGACTGCGGATCACGTCCGAGCTCCGTGCCGTCCTCGGCCATGTCGATGTTCTCCTCGCCGTCCCCGCAGCTGACCGGCGAGGACCTGCCGACGCCGCGCGGATCGAACGTCACGATGTCGTAGCCGTCCGTCAGCTCCATGAACTCCTTGCCGGCGGTGGCGAACTGGGGGATGCCGGCACCGCCCGGCCCGCCGAAGTTCACCAGCACCGAACCCTGCTTGTCGCCCGTGGCCCGGTAGCGGGCGAGCGCCAGGTCGAGCGTCCCCGTCCTGGGGCGGGCATAGTCGAGAGGGACGGTGACCTTGCCGCACTGCATGTCCTTCGGCCCCTCGCCCGGACACTTCGCCCAGGTGACCTTCTGCCGGTAGAACCGTGTGAGGTCGGGCTCGGGACTGTCCGTGGCCGCCGGCAGCCCCGTGCCGAGCAGGGCCAGCCCTACCGCGCCGGTTACCGCGCAGCGGCGCAGCATGGGCCGCGCTGACAGGTGGGCAAGCATCGATGCCTCCAGAGACGCCCGTCGCGGACCGGTAAACGGCGTCCTGGCTCACGATAGGCGGGCCCCGGAACGCACGCCTCCGGACGTGCGGGACCGCTCGTGCGGGCGTACCCTGCCCCTTTTCGTTGCCGGTGGAAGTTTTTACCGCTAGTTCGACAACCCTGACACTCGATGGGGTGAATGGCCGATTAGCCATAACTCGGATGGTTCGCCTGCGTTTTATCCGGTGCGGGCGAGTGCCCGCGACCATGTCTGGAAGGCAGGGAACCTATGAGACGGGTTACCCGATACGGTGTGATCGCCGTCGCCGCCTCGGGCGCGATGGCAGTGACGTTCCCGGCGTATGCCGACTCCGCGGCGGATGGTGCCGCGGCCGAATCGCCGGGGCTTCTCTCCGGCAACACCGTTCAGCTGCCGGTGCATGTGCCGGTGAACGTGTGCGGGAACACCGTGAACGTGGTGGGGCTGCTCAATCCGGCCGTCGGCAACACCTGCACTAACGCGGACGGTGGCAAGAAGGGCGCGGCGTCGCACAGCGGAGCTTCGGCCCAAGGCCGCGGAAAGGATTCGCCGGGCATCGCGTCCGGCAACGTCGTGGAGCTCCCGGTTCACCTCCCGGTGAACGTCAGCGGCAACAGCGTGAACGTGGTCGGGGTCGGCAATGCGGCGATCGACAACGAGTCGGTGAACGGTCCTGGCGACCGCCCTTCCGACACCACGAAGCCGGCACCGAAGCCGGCGCCGCCCCGGGCGCACCAGCACCGGCCGGTGCCGCCCGCGCCCGTCGCGCAGGGAGAGCCCGAGGGCACCCTCGCCCACACGGGCGCCGACCAGGCCCTCGCCGCGGCAGCGGCGGGCGGCACGCTCCTCGTAGTGGGGGGAGCCGTCCTGTACCGGCGCTTCCGCCCGCAGGCGGTGAGCTGACCCGCGCCTCACGCGCGGCAGGGAAGGCCCCACCCGGCGGGCGGTGGGGCCTTCGTCATGCGCACACCGGTCCGGACAGCCCCCTGTGCGAGGCAACGGCTTGATCATGCCGTGACGTGCTCCCCGAAGATCCGCGAGGATGCTGTGGGCGTGGGCGATCACCACGCCCGCATCCTCCCGAACCCGCACGGAACGGAGCACACCCATGACGTCCCCGGCCCCCCAGGACCTCGTGATCACGCAGGCCGGCCTCGACGACTGGCCGGTCGTCCGCGGATGGGCCGTCGACGAGGGCTGGAACCCGGGGCTCGCGGACAGCGAGGCGTTCTTCGCGCAGGACCCCGAGGGCTTCTTCATCGGCCGTATCGACGGCGAGCCGGTCTCGGCGATCTCCGTCGTCAACTACGGAGCCGACTACAGCTTCCTGGGCTGGTACCTGGTCCGCCCCGACGTCCGCGGCCAGGGCTGTGGCCTCACCACATGGAAGACCGCGCTCGCGCACGCGGAGAACCGCACGGTGGGTCTCGACGGCGTCGTCGACCAGCAGGACAACTACCGTCGCTCCGGCTTCGAGCTCGCCCACCGCACCTTCCGCTTCAGCGGGACCGCGCCCTCGGCCCAGGTTCCGGCGGACGTCAGCGCCGTACGGCCACAGGACCTGGCGGAGATCACCGCGTACGACGGCACCTGCACCCCCGCCGACCGTCCCCGCTTCCTCGCGCACTGGCTCACCGGCCCCGGGCATCATGCCGTCGTCCGTCGCACCGGTGGCCGCGTCACCGGCTACGGCGTGATCCGCCCCGGCCACGACTGCCCGCGCATCGGCCCGCTCTTCGCCGACACCCCCGAGGACGCGCGGGCTCTGTTCGCCGCGCTGACCGCCGAGGTGGCCGGCCGCGAGGTCGCCGTCGACGTGCCCGAGACCAACCCGGCGGGCGTGGCGCTCGCCGAGGAGGCGGGTTTCACGCCCTCCTTCGAGACTGCCCGTATGTACACCGGGCCGGTGCGGCCGTACGCCCAGGAGCGGGTCTTCGGCGTGACCACGCTGGAGCTCGGCTAGCGGGAGGGCTCAGCCCTGAGGCCGGTGGAACCGGACGTGCAGCGCGCGGACGTCCTCGGTCAGCTCGGGCACGGGGCCCTCGACGGCCACGCCCGGTGCGACCTCCTGGATCGGCAGCGGCCGTACCGGCCCGGCGGGCACGCCCAACTCGGCCAGCCAGCCGGTCAGTTGCTCCGACGAGGCGACGTACACGATGCGTCCCAGGCCGACCCAGGCGTGCGCGGCCGCGCACATCGGGCAGTGCTCGCCCGACGTGTACACCGTCGCGGCCGCCCGCTCCTCGGGCGCCATACGGGCCGCGGACCAGCGTGCCAGCTCGAACTCGGGGTGCCGGGTGTGGTCACCCGAGGCCACCCGGTTGTGATCCTCGGCGAGCACCGAGCCGTCCGCCCCCACCAGCACCGAGCCGAACGGCTCGTCCCCGGCCTCGAGAGCCTCGGTCGCGAGCGCGACGCAGCGGCGCAGATAAGGCAGTTCGGCGTTCTTCACGGGCATGGTGTGCGGGCCTTCCTCGCGGCGCGGCTTCCCTGCGTTTCCCTAGGGCGTTTTCTACGGACCCAGCTTCGCCGACGTAGGCCCGGACGGCGAGGAGGGACGGGCGCGCCCCTAGAGGTGTTGCCCCGGCATCGACCTGCTGCTGAGGTCACCCCCTGGATCACGCCGGGGTACTCGCGCTCTTCGACCGGGCCATGCGTGCAGGCGCGCGGCCCGCGGGCCGGCGGGGCTGCGGCATCCACCGCGCCCTCGTCGCCCGCCGCGCCCGCGCCGCCGCGGACCGCGGATACCGGTACCTCCAGGTCGACGCCATGGCTACGAGCCGTCCCGTCCTGGAACGGCTGGGCTTCGAGCCACCGACCACCACGACGCCGTACCCGTACGGGCCGTAGCGGCGTGGCTCGCCACGACGGCCTCGCCGCTCGTGCGGGCCGTCGTGGCGAGCCGCCTGAACGTCAGGTCGCCCCTCGTGTCTTCGGCTACGGCGTCAGCGGCGCGCCTTCGTCCGGTCCAGCGCGGCGACGCCGAGCGCGGCGAGGCCGATCTGGATGAGCCACTCGACCCAGTCGACGCCGTCGGTGTCGGCCACGTCGAGGCCGGCCGCGATCGCCGAGCCGAGCAGGGCGGCCACGATGCCGACGAGGATCGTCCACAGGACACCGATGCGCTGGCGGCCCGGAATCACGAGCCGTCCGAGCACACCGATGACGATGCCGATCACGATGGCACTGATGATGCCCGAGATCTCCATTTCGCCCCTCTTCCTCCTGTCCCCGCAATGGTTGAGTTCCCCCTGCGGGCAGGGACAGTCCGCTCCGGTTCAACCAGTGGCCGACGCTCCGCCAAGTCCCATGTCGGCCCAGCCGGTGACAGCCACCACCTCCGAGGCGATGTCGATCACTGAGCGGCCGTCCGTCACCACGCGCACCACACCCACCGGCGCCCGCTCCTCGAGAAGCCGCGCCCTGCGCGCGCTGCTCCTCATCTCGTGCTCCAGCTCGGAGCCCAGCTCCCGCCCGGTCAGCCGCTGTTCGGCAGTCTCGTCGGTGGCGGTGAGCAGGACCCGTACGAGCCGTACGCGATCCCCCATGGCCCGCCGGAACATGGGCGCGGCCTCGTCGAGCACGCTGACGGTGTTCGAGTAGACGAGACGCCGGTAGCCGAGGGCCGCGTAGTTCTCCCACACGGCAGCCAGGTTCCGCTCCGTGACGCCGGCCCGGTCTGCGTCCCCCGGCGGCGCCGGATGGACGGCGCCCATGAAGTCACCGTCGATCACTGCGTGCGCGACCCGCGCGACCCGCAGCCGAGCCGACACCTCCCAGCCGACAGTCGTCTTTCCGACCCCGGCCCTTCCCCCGATGAGCAGTACCTCCGCATGGTCCATGCGAGCAGGGTGCCCGGGTGCGGGGATGCTCGGCGAGGCGTTTTGGCGTCCCAGGTCAGTGCCCGTCCAGCCAGGACCTCAACTGGCCGTCCGGCTGCAGGGATACATGCAGGCCGTTGTCCTCGCCGTGCGCGGCGTGGCCGTTGGCGACGAGGGTGTCGAGGTGGGTGGTGCCTGTGTGGAGGTCGGCCTCGTAATGGTCGTCCGTCAGCTTGTAGAGCTTCGCCTGCGTCTTCCCGTCCGCCAGGGTCGGCATGGCGACCAGGACGCGCTTCGTGACCGGCTGGGGCTTCGGCTTGGCGTGCTGGAGCCAGGACGTGACCTTGCCGTTCGGGTGGAGGGTGATGTGCAGTCCGTTGTTCTGGGCGTAGGCGGGCCATCCCTGGGTGTAGAGGGCGCCGTACTGGAGGCCCTCGGCCCAGAGCTCCGCCTCGTAGTGGTTCTTGCCGGTCCTGTAGACCTTGGCCCGGCTGACCTTGTCCGCGAGCTTCACGGTCTTCACGTAGACGCGCTTGGTCTTGGACTGGTGCGCCGCGGACCTCGCGGTCGGGGTGGAGGGCGCGTCGACGGCGAAGGCGCCCGCGGCCGAGACCCCCAGCGCGGCGGTGACGCCGGTGGCGATGAGGGCGGTGCGCAGGGTGCGGGGGGCACGCATCAGTGAATCGTCCTTAGGTGGGGTTCGTTCGTACCGATGCGTTCGAAGCTACGGATCGCTCATCAAGGGGCCCCATACGTCGTGTAACAGGCATTCGGCATTTATTGGTCGAAGCGGGCGGGCTCGCGATCTGTCTCCATTGACATGCAGGTAATTGCCTGCATAACGTTGAGTGTGCGATCAGAGGGCGACCCCGAGATGGACCAGGTCTTCAAGGCGCTGAGCGACGGAACCCGCCGGCGGCTCCTGGACCGGCTGCACGAGGACAACGGGCAGACGCTGGGCGAGCTGTGCGCGCGTATCGACATGGCGCGCCAGTCCGTGACTCAGCATCTGGCCGTCCTGGAAGCCGCCAACCTGGTCAGCACGGTGCGGCGGGGACGGGAAAAGCTGCACTACCTCAATCCGGTCCCGCTCCACGAGATCCAGGAGCGGTGGATCGACAAGTTCGAGAGCCCGCGCCTGCGCGTGCTCGGGGCCGTGAAACGACGAGCCGAGGAAGCCATGACCGACCAGCCCACGTATGTGTACGTCACCTATATCGAGAGCACCGCCGAGAAGGTCTGGGACGCCCTCACCGACGCCGACCTGACGGCCGCCTACTGGGGCCACAGCAACGTCTCGGACTGGCGGGCCGGTTCCCGCTGGGAACACGTCCGTACGGACGGTTCGGGCATCGCCGACGTGGTGGGCACCGTGGTGGAGAGCGAACGCCCCTGCCGCCTCGTCACCACCTGGGTGGCGCCCGACGAGGAGGGGCAGGACGACAAGTACTCCCGGGTCACTTTCGACATCCAGCAGCACGCCGAGATCGTCCGTCTCACAGTGACCCACGAGGACCTGCCCGACGAGAGCGCGCGTGCCGACGTGTCGTCCGGCTGGCCTGCGGTGCTGTCCAACCTCAAGTCGCTCCTGGAGACAGGCCATGTCCTGCCCCAGGAACCGTGGTTGATGCCGGCCCGCTGAGCCGGGTTGCCCGGAGGCGGACGCGCGAAGGCCGGCCCGCTGGTGCGGACCGGCCTGCGTGTCCTGCTCTCGGTCTGCCGCTACGGCCTCGGGGTGCTCTTCGCCGCTGTACCGGCGCACACCATCCCCAGGATCACGGCCAGCGCGCCGATGATGATGTTGTTCACGATGACGCCCGCGTCCGGGCTCTCCCCGACGACCCACGGCGCGATGATCATCCAGACGCCCATCGCGCAGAAGGCCCAGCTGAGGCCGTACATGCGTTCCGGGGCCCGGGTGAATCCGAGGGCCAGCAGGCCGATCGCGATACCCATGATCAGGTTGTGAGTCACGAGTGCCGGCTGGCTCGTCGTGTAGTGAAGTATCCAGGGGGATGCCGCGCAGTAGAGACCGAGCAGGAACACCGGTCCGTCCACGAGCGCCACATCGCGACCGCCGAGCATGCGGGCGTAGCGGTCCCGCATTTCGGATACATCAGGGTGAGCTGCTATGTCACCTCTGGTGGGCGAGACGTTGGCCATGACTCGTCTCCTTTGACTCGCAGGCCTGACCGCGTCTGGTGCGGTGTGCGGTAAGAGCCGCCTAGGGCCATTCTGCGCTTATTTCTTCTTTATGTGTAGAGCTCGACGGGTTCATGACGATGTAAGCGGAGTGACTCTCCGGAACTTCTCACCGGTGTCGGCGTGCGGGGTGTCGATCCGGGCGGATGCCGTTCGTGTAGGAGGTGAGAGACCGGCAGACCGGTCACGATGTACGAGGAGACCGTCATGAAGTACTACCTGCTCAATGTGATGCAGCCCGTCGCAGAACCGCCCGCTGCGGACGTCCTCGGTGAGATCGAGAAGAACCTCGACACCCTCAACCGGGAGCTGCGCGAGGCCGGCGCCTGGGTGTTCGCCGGAGGACTGCACGGACCGGAGTCCTCCACCGTGCTGCGGCCCCGCGACGGCGACATCCTGGTCACCGACGGACCGTACGCCGAGGGCAAGGAGATGCTCGGGGGCATCAGCCTCATCAAGGCGCCCGATCTGGACGCGGCGCTGGAATGGGGCCGCAAGCTCGCACTGGCGACCACATTGCCAATCGAGGTGCGGCCGTTCATGGGCGAGGCCGAGGACTGATGACGGCCACGGACGTCGAAGGCGTCTTCCGTGCGGAGTACGGCCGCGCGGTCGCCGTACTCGTCCGCTTCCTCGGCGACATCGACCTTGCCGAGGAAGCGGTCCAGGACGCCTTCGCCACGGCCCTGCGGCGCTGGCCGGAGACCGGCGTGCCGCCGAGCCCCGCAGGCTGGATCATCACCACCGCCCGCAACCGCGCCGTCGACCGGCTGCGCCGCGAGGCCACCAGGACCGAACGCCACGCCCAGGCCGCCCTGTTGCACACCTCCGACGCACCTCCCGAGGAGGGCCCCGTGCGCGACGACCGGCTCCGGCTCATCTTCACCTGCTGCCACCCCGCCCTCGCCGTCCAGGCGCGGGTCGCCCTGACCCTGCGTCTGCTGGGCGGGCTCACCACCGCGCAGCTCGCGCGGGCCTTCCTGGTGCCGGAGCCGACGATGGCCCAGCGGCTCGTGCGGGCCAAGGCGAAGATCCGCAACGCCGCCATCCCGTACCGCGTGCCCCGCGACGCCGACCTGCCGGACCGGCTCGCGGGGGTGCTGGCCGTCGTCTACCTGATCTTCAACCAGGGGTACGAGGGTGAGGCGGGCCTGTGCGCGGAAGCCGTACGCCTCGGTCGTCTGCTGGCCGAACTCATGCCGGACGAGCCCGAGGTCGCCGGGCTGCTCGCGCTGATGCTCCTCGTCGAGTCCCGCCGGCCCGCCCGGCAGGACGACCGCGGCGAGCTCATACCGCTCCCGGAACAGGACCGCGGCCGCTGGGACCGTGAACTGATCGCCGAGGGACAGTCTCTCGTCCGCCGGTGCCTGCGCCTGGGCCGGCCGGGGCCGTACCAGATCCAGGCGGCGATCCAGGCGGTGCACAGCGACGCGCCCACCCCGCAGGCCACGGACTGGATCCAGGTCCGACAGCTCTACGACCACCTCCTGGCCATCGCTCCCAGCCCCGTCGTCGCTCTGAACCGAGCCGTCGCCGTGGCCGAGGTCGAAAGCCCGGCGTCGGCCCTCGACCTCGTGGACGCGCTGGATCTCGACGGCTACCACGTCTTCCACGCCGTCCGCGCGGACCTCCTGCGCCGCCTGGGGCGCCACACGGAGGCCGTGCGAGAGTACGAGTCCGCCCGCGCGCTCGCGGAGAACCCGGCGGAGCGGGCGTACCTCGAACGCCGCCGTCGTGAACTCCTCCGCAGCTGACGGCCGAGCCGGGCACGTAGTGGCGAAACCATGCCGCCCTCCCGCAAAGTCACAGGTCAGCGTCCTGGCGAGAGGTGCTCAGGTGGCGCAATGATGCGGTAACACCACTGAGCGGCAACCGTCGGTATGGTCTGCGCATGCCAGCAGAACGAACCCGCGAGCACACCGCGCCGCTCGCCGCAGCCCGCCGCCGGCGGCTGCGTGCCGACCGGGCGCGGCAGCTCGCGGACCTGCTGCGGCACCTGGTGCTGACCGGGGGATTTCCCAGCGGCGTACTGCCCCACGAGGACGTACTCGCCGCCGACTACCAGGTGTCACGGAACACCGTCCGGCATGCCCTGGACCTGCTGCGCGCCGAGCAGCTCGTCGAGCGGCTGCCCGGTGTGGGCACCGTCGTCGTCGCCGAGAAGTACTCGCACGGCCTCGACCGGTTGATGGGCCTCGCGGAGACCCTGCGGGAACACGGCCGAGTGAGCAATGAGGTACGCACCATGGGCCCGGTCGCCGCGCCGGCACTCGTGGCCGAGCGACTGCGGCTGCCCACCGGCACCGATGTCCTCTACATCGAGCGGCTCCGCAGGCTGAACGGGCTGCCGCTCTCCCTCGACCTCACCTATCTGCCGCTGGACATCGGCAGTGAACTGATCAGCGCCGACCTGGAGAACACCGACGTCTTCCGGTTGCTGGAGCAGATCACCGGGCAACCGCTCGGGCACGCGGAGATCACTCTGGAGGCCGTCAACGCCGACGCGCACTCCGCCACCGTCCTCCAGGCACCGCGCGGCACCGCCGTGCTGATGCTGGAGCGCCTCACCCACCTGTGCGACGGCAGGCCCGTGGACCTGGAGTTCATCCGGTTTCGCGGGGACCGTATCGCGATGAGCGGGCTGCTGCGCCGCTCCCTGTGAACACCCGCGATCCACGCGGAGCCTGATGCCGGGAGTCGGACGTCAGGCGTAACTCATCCCTCGCAGTACCTCACTGGAGACAGCCATGCCCTTGGTGCCCCAGCGGGCCGACGTGCCCGTGACCGTCGACGAGTCGAAGTGCATCGACGGCTGCACGCTCTGTGTCGACATGTGTCCGCTGGACTCCCTGGCGATCAACCCCGACAGCGGCAAGGCGTACATGCACGTCGACGAGTGCTGGTACTGCGGCCCCTGCGCCGCCCGCTGCCCCACCGGGGCCGTCACGGTCAACATGCCCTACCTGCTGCGGTGAAAGGCCCTCTCCCCATGAAACCCACGACTCCAGCAGCCCTGCTCGCGGCAGCCCTCGTCAGCACGCTCGTCTCGGGCTGCGGCGGCAATGCGGCGGCCGGCGACGACAAGCACGTCACCGTCACCGTCGGCTACCAGTCCAAGACCATCAACACCGTCACCGCCGGCACCCTGCTGCGCTCGCTCGGCTACTTCGAACGCGAACTCGCCGCCCAGGGCAAACGGGACGGTGTTTCCTACAAGGTCCAGTGGCAGGACTACGCCACGGGCGCGCCCATCACGGCGCAGATGGCCGCGGGGAAGATCGACATCGGGTCCATGGGCGACTTCCCGCTGCTGATCAACGCCGCCCGCGGCAAACAGCTGAATCGTCCCACCCGGCTCGTCTCGGTCACCGGCTACAACCTGCGCGGCGCCCTCAACACCGTGGTCACGGCGCCGCACTCGAAGCTCGCCTCGCTCAAGGACCTGCGGGGCAAGAACGTGTCCACCAGCATCGGTTCGGCCGCCGACGGGACCCTCGTACGAGCGCTGCAGCGCGCCGGGATCGACCCGGAGAAGGACATCCGCAAGCTCAACCAGCAGCCGTCGGTGGGCGCATCGGCACTGCAAGCGGGCAGTGCCGACGCCCTGTCGCAGTTCGTGGCTTGGCCCGGTCTGCTCGCTTTCCAGGGCAAGGCGAAGGCGCTGTACGACGGTGCGGAACTCGACCTGCCGACCTTCCATGGGGTGACGGTCCGTGAGGACTTCGCCGAGCAGCGGCCGAAGGTGCTCGACGCCTTCCTCGCCGCACAGATCGAGGCCACGCGCTACCTGAACGAACACCCCGTCCAGGCCGCCGAGAAGGTCGCCGAGGCCACCGGCCTGCCCGCGGAGGTCGTCTACCTCTACAACGGCAGTGGCGGCATCGCCACCTTCGACCCGACCGTCAAGCCGCAGCTCGTCTCCGCGCTGAAGAAGGACGTGCCGGTGCTGCGCTCGGCGAAACTCGTGGGCGACGTGGACGTGGACGCCTTCGTCGACGAGGGCCCGATCACGCGCGTGTACGGCAAGGAGTACGCCGAGCGGCTCGCCGCCACCCCCGAGCCCTCGCGCAGTGAGGTGTGGCTCAAGGGCGAGGACAGCACCCGGCCCTTCGACTCGCCCGCCGCACTGCTGAAGTTCGTCGCCGGGCGCAAGGGCGATGTGCGCGCCGCGTACGTACCGGACGCCGCCACCGGCACGCGCTGGTACGCCGACAAGGCGGTCTGGGTCCAGGACGGCGAGGAACTGCGGCCGTTCGTCACGCCCTCAGCCGCGCGCGCGTACACCGAGGCCCACCCCGGGGCCCGTACCGTCTCCTACGCCACCGCACTGGAGCGGGCGTCATGAGCGCGGTGACCGCCCCGCCGACGAAGCCGAGGAAAGCGAACAAGGCGAGCAAGGCGAGCAAGGCCTCCGCGCGGCCGGCCCCCGCTCGGCGCACGGCCCGCCTCCGACCGGTCGTACGCGTGCTGTCACTGCTCGCGGCGCTCACGGTGTGGCAGCTGCTCACCACGCTGGACGTCCAACTGTGGCTGCGTTTCGACCAGTTCCCGTCCGTCACCGACGTGGCCCGGGAGTTCGGGCAGCGGCTCGCCGACGGCGCGTACTGGCAGGACGTGAGCGACAGCCTGCGCAGGATCGTCACCGGGTTCCTGCTCGCCGCGGTGCTCGGCGTCGCAGCGGGCGTGGCAGTCGGCCGCTCCCGCTGGGCCGCGGACCTGATCGGACCGGTCCTGGAGGTGCTGCGACCCGTCCCCGCGATCGCATTGGTACCGGTGGCGATCCTGCTCTTCCCCAGCAATGAGCAGGGCATCGTCTTCATCACCTTCACCGCCGCCTTCTTCCCGGTCCTGGTCGCCACCCGGCACGCGGTGCGCGCACTGGCCCCGGTGTGGGAGGAGGCCGTGCTCACCATGGGCGGCGGACGGTGGCGGGTGCTCGCCTCCGTGGTGCTGCCCGGCGCGCTGCCAGGGATTTTCGGCGGACTGTCGGTGGGGATCGGCGTCTCGTGGATCTGCGTGATCTCCGCGGAGATGATCTCCGGCGAGTACGGGATCGGCTATCGCACCTGGCAGGACTACACCGTCCTGGACTATCCGGGCGTGTTCACCGGCATCGTCAGCATCGGCATGCTCGGCTGGCTGACCTCCACCGTGGTGGAGCTCCTGGGACGCCGCCTGACGCACTGGCTGCCGCGCCGTGAAGGGAGTGCCACGTCATGAGCACGGAATCGGACACCACCACTACCACCACCGCCACCGCTTCCGCCATACATACGCCCTCCACCGCCTCGCGGGCCGAACTCCCCGCCTCCGGGGCACGGCTCAGCCTCACCGGGACGGACCTCGGACGACCCGGCGCCGTCGTGCTGCACGGGGTGGACCTCGAAGCCGCCCCCGGCGAGATCCTGACGGTCGTCGGCCCGTCCGGGTGCGGGAAATCGACCCTGCTGCGGACGCTTGCCGGGCTGTTGCCCACGCTCGCCGGACAGGTCGCCCAGGACGGGCGGCCCGTCACGGGCCCCGGCGCGGACCGGGCGCTCGTCTTCCAGGAGGACGCGCTGCTGCCGTGGCGCACGGCCCGGGCCAACGTCGAACTGCCGCTTGCCATCAGAGGGTTGGGCCGCGTCGAGCGCCGTGTCAGGGCGGAGGAGTGGCTGGACCGGGTCGGCCTGCCCGACCGGCAGCGGCAGTTGCCGCACCGGCTCTCCGGAGGGCAGCGCCAACGGGTACAGCTCGCACGCGCGCTCGCCGGGCAGCCGCGGGCCGTGCTCATGGACGAGCCCTTCGGCGCCCTGGACGCCCAGACCCGGGCCGGCATGCAGCAGTTGCTGGTGGAGGTGCTGCGCGGGACCGGAGCCACCGTCGTGTTCGTCACCCACGACGTGGACGAGGCACTGTTCCTCGGTGACCGCGTCGCACTGCTCGGCGCGGGTGGCCTCACCGGTGTCCGGACGGTACCGCGGCCCCGTGACCGGGGCGCCCGCGACGACACTGCGACGGTGGCACTGCGCCACGACATCCTCGAGTCCCTCGGCTCCCGCCCGACCTGAGCGTGCCTCGGCCCCACGTCCCGAGCACCCACCCGGCTCGGCCCCGCACGACCCTCGGCTGCCCCCCGTACGTCCTGAAAGGCACCCCTGCCATGACCCCAGCCACCGCCACCCTGACGGAGATCCCCGCCCTGGACTCGGCCGAGGAGCTGACCTGCGACGTCCTGGTGATCGGCGGCGGCACCGCCGGCACCATGGCCGCGCTCACCGCCGCCGGGCGCGGTGCGTCCGTGCTGCTGCTGGAGAAGGCACACGTCCGGCACTCCGGAGCGCTGGCCATGGGGATGGACGGCGTCAACAACGCCGTCATCCCCGGCCGTGCGGAACCGGACGACTACGTCGCCGAGATCACCCGCGCCAATGACGGCATCGTCGACCAGTCGACGGTTCGTCAGACGGCCACTCGGGGCTTCGAGATGGTGCAGCGCCTGGAGTCGTACGGGGTGAAGTTCGAGAAGGACGAGCATGGCGAGTACGCGGTCCGCCAGGTGCACCGCTCGGGCTCGTACGTACTGCCCATGCCCGAGGGCAAGGACGTCAAGAAGGTCCTCTACCGGCAGTTGCGCAGGCGGGAGGTGCGCGAGAAGGTCCGTATCGAGAACCGGCTGATGCCGGTGCGGGTCCTGACCGCCGCCGGCAAGGCGGTCGGCGCCGCCGCATTCAACACCCGCACCGGGGCGTTCGTGGTCGTGCGGGCGGGTGCGGTGATCCTCGCGACCGGGGCCTGTGGCCGTCTGGGGCTGCCTGCGAGCGGCTATCTGTACGGCACGTACGAGAACCCCACGAACGCAGGCGACGGCTACGCGATGGCGTACCACGCGGGTGCCGAGCTGACGGGTATCGAGTGCTTCCAGATCAACCCGCTCATCAAGGACTACAACGGCCCGGCCTGCGCCTATGTCGCCAACCCGTTCGGCGGCTACCAGGTCAACCGGCACGGGCAGCGGTTCGTCGACTCCGACTACTGGTCCGGGCAGATGATGGCCGAGTTCGCCGCCGAGGTCGCCTCCGACCGCGGCCCGGTCTACCTCAAGCTCAGCCATCTCCCCGAGGAGTCGATCTCGGCCCTGGAGTCCATCCTGCACTCCACCGAGCGCCCCACCCGCGGCACCTTCCACTCCGGACGCGGCCACGACTACCGCACCCACGACGTGGAGATGCACATCTCCGAGATCGGTCTGTGCGGCGGTCACTCCGCCTCGGGAGTACGGGTCGACGACCACGCCCGCACCACCGTCCCCGGCCTGTACGCGGCGGGCGACCTGGCCTGCGTCCCGCACAACTACATGATCGGGGCGTTCGTCTTCGGTGACCTGGCGGGCGAGGACGCGGCTCAGTACAAGGCGTACCAGGGCGAGCTGCCACAGGACCAGCTTGCCGAGGCCCACGAGTTGATCTACCGTCCGCTGCGCAGTCCTGACGGCCCGGCTCAGCCCCAGGTCGAGTACAAACTGCGCCGCTTCGTCAACGACTACGTCGCCCCGCCCAAGAGCGGCGCCCGGCTCTCCCTCGCGCTGGAGCACTTCGAGCGGATGCGGGACGAGATCGCCGGGATGGGGGCGCGGACACCGCACGAGCTGATGCGCTGCGCCGAGGTCTCGTTCATCCGCGACTGCGCGGAGATGGCGGCCCGGTCGTCCCTGGCCCGTACCGAGTCCCGCTGGGGCCTGTACCACGAGCGCCTCGACCACCCCCAGCGGGACGACACGCGCTGGCTGCACCACCTCGACCTGCGCAAGGGTCCTTCGGGAGCCATGGAATTCACGGCGCGTCCCGTCGCCCCCTACCTCGTGCCCGTCGACGAGTTCACCCCCACCGGCGGCCCCTCCCGCCACCTGGGCGAGGTGGAACCGCTCGCCACGGCGACGGCGGGACGCCGGGAGGCGCCGCCGGCCGAGGCCACCGCGGAACCGGGCGAGGCCGCACCGCCCGACGGCCCGGCGCACGACGCCTCGGAGTCCAACCGGGAACGGATCCTCGAACTCGTCGCGCTCTCGGAGGAGGAACCCGATCTCCCGGCGCTGGAGCCCTACCTGAAGGACCCGGACGCCGCCGTACGCCTCGCGGCCGTGAAGACGCTGACCGAGACGGCCCCACCCGGAACGGGCCCCGCGCTGGGCTCCGCCCTGACCGACAGCGACGGACAGGTGCGCGCCGCCGCCGCGTCGTCGCTGCGTGAGCTGGCCGAAGTCCTCACGGCGGAGCCGGAGTTGCGGGCGCCGTTGGTCCGCGCACTGACGGCAGCGGACCCGACGGCCCGCGCCGCGGCCCTGGACGTGCTGCGCGCCCTGCGTCTGGGTGACGAGGCCCTGTTCGCCGTGCACCTGGCCGACCCGGACATCGAGGTGCGCCTGGCCGCCGTACGCGCCCTGATCTCGGTGGACGCGGTCGTTGCCCTGTCGGGGGCGGTCGCGGACGCCGCACGTGAGGTACGGGTCGCCGTGGCGCGCGGGTTCGCTGCTCTGGCCACGCCCATTGCGCGGGCGCAGGCAGGTACGCCGTCCGCCCTGCACGGCCTGATCCACGACCCCGACGCCCTGGTACGTGCGGCGGCCCTGGAAGCCCTGGGCGTCCTCGGCGTCCCGGACGGACTCCTCGCCACCGTGACGGCGGCGCTCGCGGACCCGGCGTGGCAGGTCCGCGCGGGCGCGGCGAAGGCCCTCGGCGGGACGGCACCCGAAGACGCTGTGCCCGCCCTCGCCCGGCTGCTGCGCGACACCGACGCCGATGTGCGCAAGGCCGCGGTACTCAGCCTGCTGCGGCACGCCGCCCATGCCGAAGCCCGCACGGCGCTGACGACCGCGGTGAACGACCCCGACGCCGACGTCCGGGCGTACGCGGGCCGAGGGGTGCGGTGATCCAGCACCGTGGCCTGACCGGCTTCTGCCGACGCGTTGAGCTGACCTGTGTCATGCGGCCGGGAGCGGCTCGCTCGCCGGATCGGCGGGTCAGCTCGCGTCTCGACTTCCTTGGCCCCCTGGCCGGTTGATTGGTCTACACCTTATTTGGTCTACACCCTTGACTGGTACATACCAACGCGGTTGAGTGTGTCTCCAAACCCCCACCACGGCCGCCCCCACGCCGTGGCCGACCCGGTCGGCGCGTGCGCTCAAGGCTCTGCTTCGCCCTGCCCTTGTCCGGGTGCGGCCGTGCTCCGCAAAGGAGTTGATCCTGTGTCGAGGCGCCGCATAGCCGCACTGCTCTCCTCACTCGCCCTGGGCAGCGCCGCTCTGCTGTTCCAGCCGGCCCCGAGCGCGTCCGCCGCCGGGTTCGTCGTGAGCGAGTCGCAGTTCAACCAGATGTTCCCGAACCGGAATTCGTTCTACTCGTACAGCGGCCTGACCGCCGCCCTCAGCGCC
>NZ_JBIBBC010000002.1:679563-771965 GCF_042900345.1 Streptomyces sp. NPDC012935 | reverse complement strand
GGCCGTCCTGGCAGGCCCCCGTCCTCACCGCCGAACGTCTGGACCACGGCCGTCTGAAGGCGGGTTCGCGGTTCCGCTGGACGACACCCGCGCCCCCCCCCCCCCCCCCCCCCCCCCCCCCCCGCGCCCCCCCCCCCCCCCCCCCCGCCGGCGCCCCCGACCCACCCCACCGCACCGCAGGCGCTACGCGCACCCCCACCGAACCGCGACAGGCCGCCGCAGGCATCCCACCCCAGGCACCCCCACCCAACCCCCACAGGCCGCCGCAGGCACCGTCACTCCACGGACATGTGATCCAACTTCCGCAGAATGACGCCCTCCCGCAACGCCCAGGGACAGACCTCCAGCGTCTCCACCCCGAACAGATCCATCGCCCCCTCGGCCACCAACGCCCCCGCGAGCAGCTGACCCGCCCGCCCCTCGGAAACCCCGGGCAGTTCCGCCCGCTGGACCACCGTCATCCCTGCCAGTCGCGGAACCCACGCCTCCAAGGACTCCCGCTTCAGCTCGCGCTGGGCGTACAGGCCCTCCGCGGAGCGGGCGGCGCCGGCGATGCGGGCCAGTTGCTTGAAGGTCTTGGAGGTGGCGACCACGTGATCGGGCGCGCCGAACCGGGTGAATTCGCCGACCGTACGGGCGATCTGCGCACGGACATGCCGCCGCAGCGCCCGTATGTCCTCCGGCTCCGGCGGATCACCCGGCAGCCAGCCGGCCGTCAGCCGCCCCGCGCCCAGCGGCAGCGACACCGCCGCGTCCGGCTCCTCGTCGATGCCGTACGCGATCTCCAGGGACCCGCCCCCGATGTCCAGCACCAGCAGCTTCCCGGCCGACCACCCGAACCACCGCCGCGCGGCGAGGAAGGTCAGCCGGGCCTCCTCCGCACCGGTGAGAACCTGCAGCTCAACCCCGGTCTCATCCTTCACGCGGGCGAGCACGTCATCGGCGTTGGTGGCCTCCCGCACCGCGGACGTCGCGAACGGCAGCACCTCCTCGGCGCCCTTGTCCTCGGCGGCCTGCAGCGCCTCATGGATGACGCCGATCAGCTTGTCGATGCCCTCGGGTCCGATGGCCCCGCTGTCGTCGAGGAGTTGGGCAAGGCGCAGTTCCGCCTTGTGCGAGTGCGCGGGCAGCGGGCGCGCGCCGGGGTGCGCATCCACCACCAGGAGATGCACCGTGTTGGATCCAACGTCGAGGACACCGAGTCTCATGTACGGCACGCTACTGCCACCCGGTCGATCCTCCGTCCTCGAAGCCGCAGGTACGGACGCCGTACCCTGGACCCGTGCCAAAGACGAAAAAGGCGAAGACCGACAAGACGGCCAAATCAGCCAAGGGTTCTTCGCAGGCGAAGGCAGCCACGAAGTCGAAGAAGCCCACGAACCCCGCGAAGACCTCCCAGGAACCGGACGAGAAGGGGCTGGACTTCGCACGCGCATGGGTGGAGTTCCCGGATCCGGCGGACGACGAGCAGGTCTTCCGGTGTGATCTGACATGGCTGACCTCCCGCTGGAACTGCATCTTCGGCAGCGGCTGCCAGGGCATCCAGGCAGGCCGCGCGGACGACGGCTGCTGCACGCTGGGCGCGCACTTCTCCGACGAGGACGACGAGAAGCGGGTCGCCGAACATGTGGCGAGGCTCACGCCGGAGATCTGGCAGCACCATGACGAGGGCTTGGAGCACGGCTGGATCTCCGAGGACGAGGACGGCGACCGCCAGACCCGCCCCTTCAACGGCTCGTGCATCTTCCAGAACCGCCCCGGCTTCGCGGGCGGCGCGGGCTGCTCGCTGCACATCCTCGCCCTGAAGGAGGGCCGCGAGCCGCTGGAGACCAAGCCGGACGTCTGCTGGCAGCTGCCGGTCCGGCGGACGTACGACTGGATCGACCGGCCCGACGACACCCGGGTGCTGCAGGTGTCGATCGGTGAGTACGACCGTCGCGGCTGGGGCCCGGGGGGTCACGACCTGCACTGGTGGTGCACCTCGGCGACCTCCGCGCACGGCGCGGGCGACCCGGTGTACGTGTCGTACCGGCCGGAGCTGATCGAACTGATGGGCAAGGCGGGCTACGACCGCCTGGTCGAGCTGTGCGAGGAGCGGCTGGCGTCGCAGCTGCCGCTGCTGGCACCGCATCCGGCGGATCCCGTCGGCTGACGGACCGGGCAGGGACCGGCGGTTTACGACCCCGACGGGCTCGGATCGCCGCTCCCGCTGGGCGGCGGCGTCGAGCCCCCCGGGTCGGACGGGCCGGACTCGGACGGCTCGCCGGGTGTGGGCGGCGGGTCGGAGGGCGAGGTCGGCGGGTCGCTCGGCGTCGGGTCGGTCGGAGCGGGGGTCGTCGGCGTCGGATCGGGCCCCGAGGACGAGGGCGGTGGGTCGCTGGGGGTTGCGGGGTCGGTCGGATCGGTGGGGTGGGGGTTGCTGGGATACGGGCCGGGGCCCTGTCCCGGGCCGGAGGGGCTGGGGGCGGTGCCGTAGCCCTCGATGGAGACGAGGGCACCGGCGGGTGAGATCGCCACCCGTGCGCTCCAGTACCCGGACGGCTCCCGCAGATGGTCGACGTACACCTTGATCGTCAACGACTCACCGGGCGCCAGCGTTCCCGCCGACTGACTCAAGTAGAGCCAGTGCGCACCGGTGCTCGCGGACCAGCGCACCGGCATACGCCCCGTCGCCCTGAGGGTGACGAGCGTGGTGTCGCCGCTGTTGTCGGCCGACACCTCCAGGCCGGCGACGCCCGCCCCGCGCGCGCCGCTGACGCTGACGACCTCCACGGAGACGTCCGGTTTGCCGCGGTCGCCGAAACTGTCACCGCGTCTGGTGCTCGCGTTGCCCGCGTTCTCATAGCCTTCGCCCGCGGCCTCCCCGTCGAGGCTGCCGGGGCCCTGTGCCTCGCTCGCACTGGCCGAGCTGCCGTCGACGCCCTCGCCGGTCGGCGTGCCCCGGTAGGCGGCCCAAAGGGCGATGACGGGGGCGGCGACGACGGTGGCGACGACCGTCGTCGTCACCGCACGCGCGCGTAGCCGGTCCCTGCGGGCGGCTCGATCCTTCGGGTCCATCGGGAACCCACGCCGGTCGAAGCGCGGCACGGCCACGCCCCGCGCGCGTGGGGCGTGCGCGAGGGCCATGTGCAGGGCCGCGCGGGGCGCCTGGAGGACGGGCAGTTCGGCGGGGGTGACGGCCGCGCCGGGCCACCGGCCGGGGATCGCGCGCTCGGCGGTACGGCGGCAGCGCGGGCAGTCGTCGACGTGCCGGACGAGCTCGCGGCGCAGGGCCGTGCCGAGCACGAGCTGGTTGTCGCCGGTGAGCCGGGCGACGCCCGGACAGGCGCCGGTCTCGACGACGGCGAGGGCCGCGCGCGTGCGCTCGACCTCGCAGGCGGCGGAGGCGAGCAGCTCACGGGCGGCGGCCAGGTCCATGCCGAGGACGGCGGCGACCTCGTGGGTGGCGAGGTGATGGCGTACGGCGAGTTCGAGGGCCTCGCGCTGCTCCGGGGTGGTGCCTGCGGCCTCCGGCCAGGCCAGCAGGGCCAGTTCGCGGCGCCGCTGTTCCTGGACCTCCTCGGCGACGACGGGCCGGGCGGCCTGTGTCCCCGCGTGCCGACGGGCGCCGGAGCGGCTGGCCGCGTGGCTGCCCTGACGTTTCTGCTTGGCCTCGGCCAGCTTGCGCAGACACGCCCAACGGGCCAGCGCGTACAGCCAGGGCCGTCGGTCCGCGGCGGCCTCCGGCACGCGCTGCCCGCGTCGTTCGGCGAGCGCGAGGACGTCGCCGAGGGCGGCGGTCGCGGTGTCGTGGTCGCACAGCACGGACAGGCAGTAGGTGAACAGCCCGTCCAGGTACGGCTCGTAGCGCGCGGGCGGCCGCTGCGCCACCGTACGAGCCGCCGCACGATCGCGCGCCTCTCGATGCGCCCGGTGCGCGCCGGCCGTGCGGGTCGAGGTCTCCGGACTGCTGCTCATCATTGGTGGACCGTAGGCGGCACCGGGTGGCACCTTCTCCCTGCTTGAGCAGTTTTACTCCGTACGGGTGAAACGATCCCTCAATAGGGGACAGGAGCGCCGGATTCCATGGTTTGTGCATGACGAGAAGGCCCCGAGCAGGCACGGAGCCGACCCGAAGCGGCTGTGCACAGCCGTACGGCGTTGTCAGTGGGCTCGGTTACGGTTCATCGCATGGCTGCCCGTACCAAGTCCACGAAGGACCGCCCGTCCTACCGCTGCACGGAGTGCGGCTGGCAGACGGCCAAGTGGCTCGGCCGCTGCCCCGAGTGCCAGGCCTGGGGGACGGTCGAGGAGTACGGCGCGCCCGCGGTCCGTACGACGACGCCGGGGCGGGTGACGACGTCCGCGCTGCCGATCGGCCAGGTCGACGGACGGCAGGCCACCGCGCGGCCCACCGGCGTGCCCGAGCTGGACCGGGTGCTCGGCGGCGGGCTGGTGCCCGGCGCCGTCGTCCTCGTCGCGGGCGAGCCCGGCGTCGGCAAGTCCACGCTGCTGCTGGACGTGGCGGCCAAGTCGGCGAGCGACGAGCACCGCACGCTCTATGTCACCGGCGAGGAGTCGGCGAGCCAGGTGCGGCTGCGCGCCGACCGCATCGGCGCCATCGACGACCACCTGTATCTCGCCGCCGAGACCGATCTGGCCGCCGTGCTCGGCCACTTGGACGCCGTGAAGCCGTCGCTGCTCGTCATGGACTCGGTGCAGACCGTGGCCTCCCCGGAGATCGACGGCGCACCGGGCGGCATGGCCCAGGTCCGCGAAGTGGCCGGCGCCCTGATCCGGGCGTCCAAGGAGCGCGGGATGTCCACCCTCCTTGTGGGGCACGTCACCAAGGACGGGGCCATCGCCGGACCCCGCCTCCTCGAACACCTCGTGGACGTGGTGCTCAGCTTCGAGGGCGACCGGCACGCGCGCCTGCGTCTCGTACGAGGCGTCAAGAACCGCTACGGCACGACGGACGAGGTCGGCTGCTTCGAACTGCACGATGAGGGCATCACGGGCCTAGCCGACCCAAGCGGACTTTTCCTGACGCGTCGCGCCGAACCGGTCCCCGGCACCTGCCTGACGGTCACCCTGGAGGGCCGCCGCCCCCTGGTGGCCGAAGTCCAGGCGCTCACCGTCGACTCACAGATCCCCTCGCCCCGCCGTACGACGTCCGGCCTGGAGACGTCCCGCGTCTCGATGATGCTGGCCGTCCTCGAACAGCGCGGCCGGATCAGCGCCCTCGGCAAGCGGGACATCTACTCCGCGACGGTGGGCGGAGTGAAGCTCTCGGAGCCCGCCGCGGACCTCGCCGTGGCCCTGGCCCTGGCCTCCGCCGCGAGTGACACACCTCTCCCCAAGAACCTCGTCGCGATCGGCGAGGTGGGCCTTGCGGGCGAGGTCAGACGGGTCACGGGCGTGCAGCGCAGGCTCGCCGAAGCACACCGGCTGGGCTTCACGCACGCCCTCGTACCGGGTGACCCGGGCAAGATCCCCGCGGGCATGAAGGTGCTGGAAGTGGCGGACATAGGGGACGCGCTGCGGGTCCTTCCGCGCTCGCGTCGCAGAGAGGCCCCACGGGACGACGACGACCGCCGGTAGACTTTGCCCAGGTCTCGCCCGTCCGTACGAACAGAATGTGCGAAACGGAGCGCCCCAGAACCTGCGACCGGAGGAGTGCAGTGGCAGCCAACGACCGGGCAGCAGCTCCCGGAAAGTCCGGTGGGAGCTCCGGTGCCGATGGCCTGATGCGCGCCTCACTGAGCGCCGTGGCACCCGGCACGGCCCTGCGCGACGGGCTTGAGCGGATCCTCCGCGGCAACACCGGCGGACTCATCGTGCTCGGCTCCGACAAGACCGTCGAGGTGATGTGCACGGGCGGATTCGTCCTGGATGTCGAGTTCACGGCGACGCGACTGCGCGAGCTGTGCAAGCTCGACGGCGGCATCGTGCTGTCGTCGGATCTGTCGAAGATCCTTCGCGCGGGCGTCCAGCTGGTACCGGACCCGACGATCCCCACTGAGGAGACGGGCACCCGGCACCGCACGGCGGACCGGGTCAGCAAGCAGGTCGGCTTCCCGGTCGTCTCGGTCTCCCAGTCCATGCGGCTGATCGCGCTCTACGTCGACGGCCACCGCCGCGTCCTGGAGGACTCGGCGGCGATCCTCTCCCGCGCCAACCAGGCCCTCGCGACCCTGGAGCGCTACAAGCTCCGCCTCGACGAGGTCGCGGGAACGTTGTCAGCGCTGGAGATCGAGGACCTGGTGACGGTCCGCGACGTCTCGGCGGTCGCCCAGCGCCTGGAGATGGTCCGGCGCATCGCGACCGAGATCGCCGAGTACGTGGTGGAGCTCGGCACCGACGGACGTCTCCTCGCCCTCCAGCTGGACGAGTTGATCGCGGGTGTGGAGCCCGAGCGCGAGCTCGTGGTGCGCGACTACGTCCCCGAGCCGACGGCGAAGCGCTCCCGCACGGTCGACGAGGCGCTGTACGAGCTGGACGCGCTCACCCACGCCGAGCTTCTCGAACTCTCCACGGTGGCAAGGGCGTTGGGCTACACCGGCTCCCCGGAGGCGCTGGACTCCGCGGTCTCCCCGCGCGGCTTCCGCCTCCTGGCCAAGGTTCCGAGGCTGCCGGGCGCGATCATCGACCGCCTGGTGGAGCACTTCGGCGGCCTGCAGAAGCTGCTCGCCGCGAGCGTGGACGACCTCCAGACGGTGGACGGCGTCGGCGAGGCCCGGGCACGCAGCGTCCGTGAGGGCCTGTCGCGGTTGGCGGAGAGCTCGATCCTGGAGCGGTACGTCTAGCCGGACCGCTCCCGGCCTTCGCTCGGCCGGCTTCGCTCAACCGGCTTCTGCCCGCTGACGCCGCTGGTCGATCAGTCGTTCTCCAGCACGAACGACGCCTGCGCCGTCCCGAACCCCGGCGTCTTCGCCTCCACCAGATACGTCCCCGCCGGGGCGGCCCCCGCCGGCGGCGTCGCGCACTGCGGAGCGCTCGCCCTGCGGTCCCACTTCACGGTGTACGTGATGCTCTCGCCGGTGGGCACCCGGAACTTCAGGCTCCCGGAGACCTTGGGGCAGTCGGCGGAGGACCAGAAGGCGTCCTCGGATCCCGCCTGGGTGAGCGTCACCACGGCGTTCTTCGGGCCGAGGTCGACCTTGCAGTCGTAGCTGGAGGAGTTCGTCGCGGTCAGCAGCACGGCGGGGGTCTGGCCGGGCTCGTACGCGTTGCGCTGGCTGCGCACTGTCACCTTCACCGCGCCCGCGACACAGTCGGGCAGTGTGGAGCCCGCGGCGACCGCGTCGTCCGCGCCGACACCGCTGCCCGAGCCGCCGCCCGCGGATCCGCTGCCCGAACCGCCGGAACCCCCGTCACCGTCCCCCGACCCGCTGCCGTCGCCGTCGCCGGAGCCGTCACCGGACCCCGACCCGTCGGAGTCCCCACCGCCGGGCGTCTCGTCGCGCCCGCCCGGCGCCTCACTGATCGCCGGCCCGGAACTCGACGGGCCCGGAGTGATCGTCGAAGGCGCGGGATTCTTGCCGTCGGACCCGCCCTCGTCGTTCTTGCCGCCACCGCCGCCCGAGGTGAGCACCCAGGCGGCCAGCAGGGCCAACAGGGCGACCACAGACAGCATTACGGCCCTCCGACGCCAGTAGATGGAGGAGGGAAGCGGCCCGACCGGATTGCGCAGAGATCCCACGGCGCAAACTGTACGAGAGATCGGCGCGCTAGCTTGCTCCACCCGCCGCCGAAGGCCGCAACTTTTCCGGATCATCATCCCGGAAACCGCCCGGCGAGCCCGCTCCACCCCTGTCTTCCGTCAGGCGCGACACCTGCCGATCGCAGGATGTGACGGTATCGGCCCGCCGCCTACGGTCCGTGACCATGGACTTCGAGGACGCGGAGCTCTACCGCGACATCACCGACTTCGCCCGCGACACCCCTACGTGGGTACAACACACCGCCGAGATATGGACGGAGGCCGGACTGCTGCTGTTCGCCGCCCTGTTCGTCACCGCGTGGTGGCGAGCCAGACAGGGCACCACCCGGGCCTTCGCGATCGCGGTCCTTGCACCTCTGGCCACGGCTGTGGGGTACGTCTGCAGTGAGCTCCTCAAGTCGGTTGTCACACAGGAACGTCCGTGCCGAGCGGTACCGGACGCGACCACCTCTCTCGCCGTCTGCCCGCCACCCGGCGACTGGTCCTTCCCCAGCAACCACGCCGCCATCGCGGGCGCCGCGGCCGTCACCGTGGCCCTGACCAGGCAGGCGCTCCTGTGGCTGACGGCCCCCATGGCTCTGCTCATGGCCTTCTCCCGCGTCTTCGTCGGCGTGCACTATCCGCACGACGTCGCGGCGGGCCTCGTCCTCGGCGCGGTCGTCGCCGTGGCGGCCGTACGGCTCGGCACCGGCCCGGCGATCCGGCTGGCTGAGGCGATGCGGGCCTCGTCGGCGCCCGCCGTACGGTGGTTCACCGGGCCGGGACCCGAGCGGGTGGCGTCGTACGACATGCGCTGAGCCTCATGGCTCCACCAGGCCCGCCTCGTACGCCACGATCGCCGCCTGCACCCGGTTGCGCACCCCCAACCGGTCCAGCACCGCGCTCACATACGCCTTCACCGTGCCCTCGACGAGATGCAGCCGGGCGGCGATCTCCGGGTTGGACAGGCCCGCGCCGACGAGCCCGAGCACCTCGCGCTCGCGCGGGCTGAGCTCGGCCACGCGTGCGCGTGCGGCGGCCTCGCGGCCGAGCCGCCCGTCGCTGCCGCCGAGCCCGTCAATGACATGGCGGGCCACCTTCGGCGACAGGAAGGCCGCGCCGCCCGCCACCGCCCGTACGCCCGCGATCAGTTCGTACGGGTCCCCGGACTTCAGCAGGAACCCGGTGGCGCCGCCGCCGAGCGCGCGGGCCACGTAAGCCTGTTCGGAGAAGGTGGTGAGCATCGCGACGGCCGTGCCGGGGACGCTGCGTACGATCTCCTCGGCCGCCGCGAGCCCGTCCAGGCGTGGCATACGGATGTCCAGCAGGGCCACGTCCGGCCGGTGCGCCCGGGCCAGCTCGACCGCCTCGCGCCCGTCGCCGGCCTCCGCGACGACCTCCGTCTCACCGCCGCTCGTCAGGATGGCGCGCACGCCGGCCCGCACCATCGTCTCGTCGTCGGCCAGCAGTACGCGGATCACCGTACGAACTCCTCGTCTGTGGAAGGGCGTTGGGACAGACCCACCCTGGGGATCACGTCCTTGGCGACGAGCCGCCCGGCGTCGTCGAAGCAGAGCCGGAAGTGGTCGACGGAGACGAGGAGTTCGCCGCTGGCGCGGTAGTAGCGGCAGTCGCTGCCCTCCGGGGGCGGCACGGGCGCGCGGTCGACCGGCGCGTCCCGCACGCTGCGGTCCGGCAGGACGTGCGCGAGGTCCCCGTCCGACGCTCCGAGCCGCAGCTCGGCGTAGGCCGCGGGCGGCAGCACCGAGTGGGTCTCCGTGTACGCGTACCAGGCGAGCCCCCCGCCGACGAGCACGACGCCCGCGGCAGCGGCGGCCGCGAGCGCCAGGACGACACGGCGACGGGCCCGGGTGTAGGGGGCGTGCGGGGCCGGGATCGGCGGTACGGCTGGGGCGACGCCCTGTTCGGGGACGTACGCCCACACGCGGAAGCCGTCGCCACAGGGACCGGCCTCGAAGTCACCTCCGACCGCGGTGACGGCGGCGCGGAGGGCTTGCAGGCCGGTGCCGCCGGAGGAGAGGGAAGGGGAGCTCGGGGAGGTGGCCGAGGACGAACCAGGCGCCGCGGACGACCCGTTGGGGGCCCCGGTCCCCTCCGCCACCGAGCCCCACCCACTGGTCACCGTGACCGCCGTACCGCCCGCCTCCCTGGCCGCCACCACGGTTACCTCGGCACCGGGGGCGTACCGGGCGGCGTTCGTCAGCGCCTCGCGGACCACCCGGTACAGCACCCGCTCGGCGACACCGCCCGGTTCCGGCGCCCCTGCCGTACCGCCCTCGGGCCCCGCCCAGCGCACCGGAAGCCCCGACTCGGCGGCGCGGGCGACGAGTTGTTCGACCGTCTCCCCCGGTGGGCTCAACGACACCGGCTCGTCCTCCTCCCGCAGCACGCCGATGATGCGGTGCAGTCGGTCGGTGGCGTCCGCAGCCGCCGCGCGCAGGTCGGCAGCCGCGGTGCGGTGGTGGTCCGGGAGGTCGGGGGCGACCTGGAGGGCGCCCGCGCGCAGGGCGATGAGGCTCAGCTCGTGGCCCAGGGAGTCGTGCATGTCCTGGGCGATCCGGGCCCGCTCGCGCAGCCGGGCCCGCTCCTCGGCGATGCGCTGCTCGCCCTCCAGACGCGCGGCCCGGTTCCAGCCGGCCGCGGTCAGCTGACGGCTCTGCCGCCAGTAGCGGCCACCGAGCCAGGGGAGGACACAGCCGAACAGCAACGTGCCCGTCAGCACCACCCACTCCGGCGCCGGATCGACCCCGAACAGCGCGATCCTCGCCGTACCGAAACACCCGACGCTCCCGAAGGCGACGACGGCCGGCCGCACCCGTTCCGCCCGCAGACCGAGCAGCAGCGCGAAGACGCCGAGCGCGGGGCCGTAGGAGACGGTGAACAGGGCGGGGGCCGCCACCAGACTCAGTACGGCCGTCAGGGCGAAAGCCACCAGCGGGCGCCACCGGGCCATGGCCACCGCGGCGCCGAGCACGGCCACCCCGGCCAGCTGCTGCCACGCGGCACGCGGCTCGTTCATTCCGAGCCGGTCGGCCGTGAGCGCGGGCAGCACGAGGGCGGCCCACAGGAGGCAGGCCCGCCATATACGAGGACGTTCCATCCGCCCGACGCTACAAGCGAGGGGCGGGGGCCACTGCTGTCGATCGTCAGGTGCAGGGGCTTTCAGCCCGTCCGGCGTTCGAGGACGAGGCCCTCCGGGCCGAAGCGGGGGTCTGGGGGCCGCAGGCCCCCAGGGACCGCCACCCACCACCCACTCGCGGCCGCAAAACGCACCGCCACCACCACCTACCCACCCGACCGCCCCCAACGTGGCAGGATCGGAAAGGCCATGACTGCGCCCACGAAGCCCCCGTACAGCCACTCCACCGACGCCGGCGGCGACGCCCCCCTCGCCAAGCCGCTGCAAGCAACCGTCATCGACTGGTTCGACGAGAACGCCCGCGACCTCCCCTGGCGGCGCCCCGAAGCCGGTCCCTGGGGAGTGATGGTCAGTGAGTTCATGCTGCAGCAGACGCCCGTGAACCGCGTCCTGCCCGTCTACGAGCAGTGGCTCTCCCGCTGGCCCCGCCCCGCCGACCTCGCCAAGGACGCCCCCGGCGAGGCCGTCCGCGCCTGGGGCCGGCTCGGCTACCCACGCCGCGCCCTGCGGCTGCACGGTGCCGCTGTCGCCATAGCGGAACGGCACGGCGGCGACGTACCGACCGACCACGCCCAGCTCCTCGCGCTGCCCGGCATCGGCGAGTACACGGCCGCGGCGGTCGCCTCCTTCGCCTACGGTCAGCGGCACCCCGTCCTGGACACCAACGTCCGCCGGGTCCTCGCCCGTGCCGTCACCGGCGTGCAGTACCCGCCGAACGCCACCACCGCCGCGGAACGCAAGCTCGCCCGCACACTGCTCCCCGACGACGAGGGCACCGCCGCCCGCTGGGCCGCGGCCTCCATGGAGCTCGGTGCGCTGGTGTGCACCGCGAAGAACGAGTCGTGCCACCGCTGCCCGATCGCCGCACAGTGCGCCTGGCAGCTCGCGGGCAAGCCGGAGCACGAGGGCCCGCCGCGCCGCGGTCAGACGTACGCCGGAACGGACCGTCAGGTGCGCGGCAAGCTGCTCGCCGTGCTCCGCGACGCCCATGCGCCCGTCCCGCAAGCCGCGCTCGACCGGGTGTGGCACGAGCCGGTGCAGCGTGCCCGTGCCCTGGACGGCCTCGTCTCGGACGGTCTGGTGGAGCCGCTGCAGGGCGGGATGTACCGGCTGCCACTGAGCTGACTTACCGTCAGATCACGCAGCCACGGCTGCGCCACGGCCGCACAGCCACGTCACAGCCGTAGAGCGTCTGCAACACAGAAGACACAGCCGCCGCACGGCCGCCATATAGCCACAATGCGGACATACCGCCACATACACTCCCTCAACTCCCCTGCCGTTTTACCCCTTTCCTTCTTCCGTTACACAACCGACGGACAGCCGAGCGCTAGCCGCAGGCTGCTTCGGACAGCCCCGTGACAACGCCTCCGTAGCTTCATTTCCGTACCCGACAGGCGGGGACGACTACGAACCACAGGCAGTGACAACCGGCGGCCAACGAGCCGACGGGTACGGGGAATCGGAGGCGGTCAACATGGCGCAGGGAGAGGTGCTCGAGTTCGAGGAGTACGTCCGCACCCGGCAGGACGCGCTGCTGCGCAGTGCCCGCCGGCTGGTCCCGGACCCGGTGGACGCCCAGGACCTGCTGCAGACGGCGCTGGTGCGGACGTACCACCGCTGGGACGGCATCGCGGACAAGCGACTCGCGGACGCCTATCTGCGCCGCGTCATGATCAACACGCGGACCGAGTGGTGGCGCGCCCGGAAGCTGGAGGAGGTGCCGACCGAGCAGCTGCCGGACGCCTCGGTCGACGACTCCACCGAGCAGCACGCGGACCGCGCCCTGCTGATGGACATCATGAAGGTGCTCGCTCCCAAGCAGCGCAGCGTCGTCGTGCTGCGACACTGGGAGCAGATGTCCACGGAGGAGACGGCCGCCGCCCTCGGCATGTCGGCCGGAACGGTCAAGAGCACGCTGCACCGGGCGCTCGCCCGGCTCCGCGAGGAGCTGGAGAGCCGCGATCTGGACGCACGCGCGCTGGAGCGTGAGGAGCGGGAGCGTTGCGCGGCCTAGGCACGACGACGGGCGGCACCAGGCGCACGGAAACGGGTGACAGGGGCACCGACGGGGACAGCGAGGAACTCGGCTCACCCCGGCCCGCGCCCGTCCGGGGGACCTTCCAGGCGGCGTTCACGGCGGTGGCCGTGGTCGTCGCCCTCGCCCTTTTCGCCTCCGGGTGCGCCACCGGCGGCACCGGCGCCCGCGACGAGGGACCGGCCCATGCCGACTCGGTGGGCGACGCGGCCGTCTCGTCCACGCTCGCGCCTTCGCCTTCGCCCTCGGCGTCGGCCTCGCCGGTGCCGGACCGGACGGAGGCCGTCCGCCTGGTCAAGGCGGACCCCACGGTCTCGGCGGAGGTCAAGCGCGAGCTGAAGCCGTGCGTCTCCGACGACTATCCCGTCGACGTGTCGTACGGCGACCTGACCGGCGGACCCACGGACGACATCGTGGTCAACGTCCTGTCCTGCAGCGATGCGGTCGGCGTCGGCTCCTACGTCTACCAGGAGTCGGGGGGCGAGTACCGCAATGTGTTCAAGGCCGAGGAGCCGCCCGTCTACGCGGAGATCGACCGCGGCTACCTGGTGGTGACCCAGCAGGTGTACGCGAAGGACGACGCGCTGTCGAACCCGTCCAGCGAGAACGTGATCTCATACGAGTGGACGTCCGGCCGCTTCGTCCTGAAGTTCAGGACACGCACGGACTACGGCACCCTCGGCAGTGACGAGGAGTCGGCGGCACCGGACGGCTGAGGTCCGGTCGCGACGGCAGTGAACGCATCGCGCGCTTCACGCGTCCCTCAAGTGGACACGTCCGACGCACCCGGAAGACGGGCACCGCCGACGAGCACCCCTGAAGGCACACGGCACACGAACACGAGGACTGAGAGCACCGGGATGGCAGACCAGACCCACGTCCTGTTCGTCGAGGACGACGACGTCATCCGCGAGGCCACCCAACTCGCCCTGGAGCGGGACGGCTTCGCGGTCACCGCCATGCCCGACGGGCTGTCGGGCCTCCAGGCGTTCCGCACGGACCGGCCGGACATCGCCCTGCTGGACGTCATGGTTCCGGGCCTGGACGGCGTCAGTCTGTGCCGCCGTATCCGCGACGAGTCGACCGTGCCGGTGATCATGCTCTCCGCCCGCGCGGACTCGATCGACGTGGTGCTGGGCCTGGAGGCCGGCGCCGACGACTATGTGACCAAGCCGTTCGACGGTGCCGTACTGGTCGCGCGGATCCGCGCGGTGCTGCGCCGCTTCGGGCACGCGAGCGGCCCCGACCGCGTGGACGAGGCCGAATCGTCCGCCACCGGCGGGATGCTGGCCTTCGGTGACCTGGAGGTCGACACCGAGGGCATGGAGGTGCGCCGGGGCGGGCAGCCGGTTGCCCTCACACCGACCGAGATGCGGCTCCTGCTGGAGTTCTCGTCGGCGCCGGGCACGGTGCTGTCGCGGGACAAGTTGCTGGAGCGCGTGTGGGACTACGGCTGGGGCGGCGACACCCGTGTCGTCGACGTCCATGTGCAGCGGCTGCGCCAGAAGATCGGCCAGGACCGTATCGAGACGGTCCGTGGCTTCGGCTACAAGCTGAAGGCCTGAGCGGGGCCGGCATGCGGGGGATGTTCAGACGCCCGGCTCCGTCCGGCGTGGTGCGCGCGGCGGGCCTCACGGACGCGGCCGACGCCGCGACCGTCGGTGGCCGTGGGGGCGGCATCGACGCGGGAACGCGCGCGGGCGCGCGCGTACGCGGCCGGTTGAGCGGTGGTCGCACGAGCGGTGGCCGTACGAGCGGCCGCAGCGGCGCGCGCGGGCGTGGGCGCCTGGGCAGCCGGCTGGCCATTCGGACGGGTCTGCGATGGAAGCTGAGCGCGGCGATCGCGCTGGTCGGCGCGCTCGTGGCGGTCGTGCTGAGCCTGGTCGTGCACAACGCGGCCCGGGTGTCGATGCTGGACAACGCGCGCGACCTCGCCGACGAGCGGATCCAGATCGCCCAGCGCAGCTATGAGCAGTCCAAGCGGCTGAACTTCCCCAACGCCACGATCGACGACCCGGAACTGCCCGCTGCGCTGCGGGAGAAGGTCGAGAAGGGCAGACGGGCCACCTATGTGATCGACACGCCCGGCGGCACGCCCGACATCTGGGCAGCCGTGCCGCTCAGCAACGGCCATGTCATGTCGCTGCACACCGGGTTCAGCGACAGCAGCGAGGACATCCTCGACGATCTCGACAAGGCGCTGATCATCGGCTCCATCGCGGTCGTCTTCGGTGGCAGCGCGCTCGGCGTCCTCGTCGGTGGGCAGTTGTCGCGCCGGCTGCGCAAGGCGGCGGCCGCGGCGAACCAGGTCGCGAGCGGGGAGCCGGACGTGCGGGTGCGGGACGCCATCGGGGGTGTCGTACGGGACGAGACCGACGATCTGGCGAGCGCGGTGGACGCGATGGCGGACGCGCTGCAGCAGCGGCTGGAGGCGGAGCGCCGGGTCACGGCGGACATCGCGCACGAGCTGCGCACGCCGGTGACCGGTCTGCTGACCGCGGCCGAACTGCTGCCGCCCAGCCGGCTCACCGAACTGGTCCTGGACCGGGCGAAGGCCATGCGCACGCTCGTGGAGGACGTCCTGGAGGTGGCCCGACTGGACAGCGCCTCGGAGCGGGCCGAGCTGCAGGACCTCATGCTCGGCGAGTTCGTCAGCCGGCGGGTCGCGGCCAAGGATCCCGATATCGAGGTGCGGGTCGTCCACGAGTCGGAGGTCACGACGGACCCGCGGCGCCTGGAGCGGGTGCTGTTCAACCTGCTGGCGAACGCCGCGAAGCACGGCCGGCCGCCGATCCAGGTCACGGTCGAGGGCCGGGTCATCCGCGTCCGCGACCACGGCCCCGGGTTCCCCGAGGACCTGCTCGCCGACGGGCCGAGCCGCTTCCGCACGGGCAGCAGTGACCGCGCCGGCCACGGTCACGGCCTCGGCCTGACGATCGCGGCAGGTCAGGCCCGGGTCCTCGGTGCCCGCCTGACCTTCCGCAACGTACGGCCGGCGGGCGCCGCGGACCATGTGCATGCGGAGGGCGCGGTGGCCGTCCTGTGGCTCCCGGAGCACGCGCCGACGAACACGGGAAGCTATCCGATGCTGCCGTAGGCCTGTTCTGATGCCGGCGCCGACGGTCGGGCCGGCTTTCGGGCAGCTCGGCGGCTGCTCACCCGAACGACTTCGAGAAGTCGAGCTCCTCGCTGCGCTCCGTCAGCGAGTACCAGTTGCCGTTGTCGTCACGGAAGATCGCCTCGATGCCGTACGGCCGCTCCTGCGGCTCCTGGATGAACTCCACCCCGCGTGCCTTGAAGGTCTCGTAGTCCCCACGGCAGTCGTCGGTCCGGAACGCTCCGGCCCCGATGACGCCCTTCCCGACGAGCGTCTTCAGCGCCTCGGAGGACTCGGGGTCGAGGCCGGGCCCGTCGAGGCTCATCAGCGCGAGCTCGACGTCGGGCTGGTCCTTGGCGCCCACGGTGACCCATCGCATGTCACCCATGGACAGGTCGTTGCGCACCTCGAAGCCGATCTTCTCGGTGAAGAAGGCCTTCGTGCGCTGCTGGTCGAACGTCCATACGGTGGTGATGCCGAGGCCCTTGATCATGACGGTGCCCTCCCGTGCTGTGGCTGGTTGTTCTCTCCGTCACGTTAGGCAGAGGCACGATCAGGGTGCTTCTCCAAACTTGCTCTCCTGCCCCTCCCCCTGCCGCTCCCCTTCGCGGCGCCGGAATCCGCCGGCCCACAGCATCGCGTAGCACCCCGGTATCAGCGCCGCTCCCCGCCCGACGTGCTTCTCCCGGTACTCGGTCGGCGTCAGCCCGGTCCGCGCCTTGAACCGCGCCGAGAACGTGCCGAGGCTGCTGAACCCGACCAGATGGCAGATCTCCGTCACGGTCAGATTGGCACCCCGCAGATACTCCTCGGCCCGCTCGATCCGCCGATGCGTCAGGTACTGGCCCGGCGTCTCCCCGTACGCCGCCTTGAACGCCCGCACGAAGTGATACCGCGAGTACCCGGCATGCGCGGCAACGGCGTCCAGATCGAGCCCCGGGTCGGCCCACTCCCGATCCATGGCGTCCTTCGCCAACCGCAACTGCCGCACCTTGCCCATGGGTCCGATGGTGACACGGCCCACTGACACTCCTCCTGGCACCGGCCAAGGCGAAGGCCCCCGGGACGGAACGTCACCGAGGGCCCGCACGAACCGCCGACTCAGACGGCCTCCACCACTGCCTTGGCCCCCGCACCATCCCCGGCGGCAGCGCCCCCGTCCGCGTCAGGCACCGGCCCCGCCCCTCGCAGCGGCACCTCCTTGACGAACACGGCCGCCACCAGAGCCACCACAGCCACCACGGCCCCCAGCAGGAACGCCGAATGCGTCCCCGCGGACACCGCGTGCTGGTAGGCATCGCGCACAGCCTCCGGCAGCTTCGCCAGACCCTCCGCATCCACCTGAGCCGACTGCTCGGTCACCCGCGCCCCCAGCGCCCCGCCACGCTCGGCCATGACGTCCTGTACCCGGCTGTTGAACAGCGCCCCCATGATCGCGACCCCGAACGAGGACCCGAGCGTACGGAACAGCGTGGTGGACGAGGACGCGACGCCCATGTCCTTCATCTCGACGCTGTTCTGCGCGACCAGCATGGTGATCTGCATCAGACAGCCCATGCCGAACCCGACCACGGCCATGAACACCCCGGACATGAACCGGCTCGTCCCGGTGTCCATCGTCGACAGCAGATACAGCCCGACGACCATCAGCACACTGCCCGCGACCGGGAACACCTTGTACCGACCGGTGTTCGTGGTCACACGCCCCGCGACCATCGAGGTCACCAGCATCGCCCCGAGCATCGGCAGCAGCAGAAGCCCGGAGTTGGTGGCGGAAGCCCCCTGCACCGACTGCTGGTACAGCGGCAGGAACAACGTCGCCCCGAACATCACGAACCCCACGATGAACCCGATCACGGACATCAGAGTGAAGTTCCGGCTGCGGAAGATGTGCAGCGGGACGACCGGCTCCGCCGCCTTGGTCTGCCAGAACACGAACCCGACGAGCGCGGCGACCCCGATCCCGGTGAGCTCCATGATCCGCGCGGACGTCCACGCGTACTCCGTACCGCCCCACGTGGTCACCAGCACGATCGCGGTGATCCCCACGGTCAGCAGCCCGGCCCCGAGATAGTCGATCCTCGCCTGCGCCCGCTTCCTCGGCAGATGCAGCACGACACTGATCGCGGCGAGCGCCACGACCCCGAGCGGCAGGTTGATGTAGAAGGCCCAGCGCCAGCCCCAGTGGTCGGTGATGGTGCCACCGACGAGCGGCCCGGCGATCATCGCGAGCGCCATCACGCCGGCCATCATGCCCTGGTACTTGCCGCGCTCCCGCGGCGGAATGAGATCACCGATGATCGCCATGACGCCGACCATCAGCCCACCGGCACCCAGCCCCTGCACGGCCCGGAACGCGATCAGCTGCCCCATGTCCTGGGCCATGCCGCTCAGGGCGGACCCGATGAGGAACAGCACGATCGACGCCATGAACATGCCCTTACGGCCGTACATGTCGCCGAGCTTGCCCCACAGCGGCGTGGAGGCCGCGGTCGCCAGCGTGTACGACGTCACGACCCACGAGAGGTGCTCCAGCCCGCCCAGCTCGCCCACGATGGTCGGCATCGCAGTGCCCACGATCATGTTGTCGAGCATCGCGAGCATCATCGTGATCATCAGCGCGAGCAGCACGACACGCACGCTCCTCGGCTGCTTACCCGCAGGCTCCGCCTCTGTGTCCACTGTTTTGGTGTCCGCCATGGTTCCCACTCCCCCGGCCACTTACTTGCCGCCCGGCTAGTTGTCTACGATCAGGGAACCTAGGCGCGTAATTAGCCGGGCGTCAAGTAAGTTTTATGGAAAGCCGAGGCGTACGAGGATGGGCGGCACCATGGACGGCACCAAGCAGCGGCGCCGCGGGAACACCCGCCAGCGCATCCAGGACGTAGCCCTCGAACTCTTCGCCGAGCAGGGCTACGAGAAGACCTCCCTGCGCGAGATCGCCGAGCGCCTGGAGGTCACGAAAGCGGCCTTGTACTACCACTTCAAGACGAAGGAAGAGATCATCGTCAGCCTCTTCGAGGACCTGACGAAGCCGATCGAGGACCTGATCGAGTGGGGCAGGCAGCAGCCGCACACCCTCGAGACCAAGCAGGAGATCGTACGCCGCTACAGCCAGGTCCTGACCGACGCGTCGCCGCTGTTCCGCTTCATGCAGGAGAACCAGGCGACGGTCCGCGATCTGAGCATCGGCGAGATGTTCAAGAACCGCATGCTCGGCATGCGCGACATCGTCATAGATCCGGACGCCGATCTGGTCGACCAGGTGCGCTGCATCAGCGCCCTGTTCACGATGCACGCCGGGATGTTCGTCATGAAGGACCTCGAAGGCGACCCCGAGGAGAAGCGCCAGGCCATCCTCGAGGTCGCCACGGACCTGATCACCCAGGCGCACAAGGGCGCCTGAACGGATCGGTCACTCAGATCTTCAGACCGTTGGCCCGCAGGAAGGACACGGGGTCGATGGCGGAGCCGTAGTTGGCACTCTTGCGGATCTCGAAGTGCAGGTGCGGACCGCTGGAGTTACCGGTGTTGCCGGACTTGGCTATGTGCTGGCCGGTCTTGACGACCTGGCCGATCTTCACGTCGATGCGCGACAGGTGGGCGTACTGGGAGAAGGTCCCGTTGCCGTGCTTGATGACGACGGCGTTGCCGTACGCGGGACCGTCACCGGCACCGTTGCCGCCGGCCTTGACGACCGTACCGCCGTGCGCGGCCATGACGTCGGTGCCGTTCGGGACGGCGAAGTCCTGCCCGCTGTGGGTGGACTGCCACATGCCGCCGGCCTGCGCGAAGCTGGCGGACTTCGTGTACTTCTTCACCGGGCTGACCCAGGAGGCCGCCTTCTTGGCGGCAGCCTTCTTCGCGGCGGCGCTCTGCGCCTGGACGGCGGTGGAGGCAGCGGGGGCGGAGCTCATCTCGGCAGCAACCGCGCCTCCGGCGCCCAGCACGACCGAGGCCCCCAGGCCGGCGGCCAGCACAGCCGCACGGGTGCGGAAGGTGGACGTACGGGACGAACGGAACGAGAAGCGCGGGGACATTCGAAACCTCACGGGGACGACGACAGAGAAAGCCACCCGACTGCTCAGGCATTCGCCGGATGGCCATCCCTTGGTAACCCCCGGCCCGGCGTAGGCCAAAACCCTCTATCTACGACGGACGCTAGTACTCCCCCACATAAATCCGCGCATCTTGACAGAGCCGCCATTACGGACGAACCAGCACGGATACCGAAACCTGCGGATCGATTCCTAGAGATACGTCCGTTTTGTCCATGCGGCCGTTTCCACTATTCCCTCTAGTAACGGACAAATCGCCTGTGCGGCATGTCACCGCTGAGTGCAATCGCAGGACCCCGGAATGTGACGGGCGCTACGCAACTCACCCGGCAAATGAGCCCGCAGAACTATGGACAGGTATGTGAGCGACGCCTCAACGTGAACTACCGTCCGGTAACCCGCTGGTTCCCCACCAGCCACTCCGAGCCACGAACATGCACGCGACAACAACACAGCGCACGTGACGTGAGAGGACCCCCACATGACGCTTCGTCGCCCCTGGGCACGCCGTATAGCGGTCAGCACCGTCTCAGCGGCCGCCCTCGTGGCCCTCGCGGTACCCGCCGAAGCGGCGACGGCCGCGACGAGCACCTCCACCACAGCCGCCGCCACGGCAACCACGGTGTCCTCGGCGGAGGTCGGCTACGACACCTGGCAGAAGGACTGCCAGGCGGTGATGGACCAGGCGCTGCCCTACCTGAAGCAGCGGATCGCCAACACCAAGCCGGGTGAGAAGCAGGCGATCGTCTTCGACATCGACAACACCACCCTGGAGACGGACTTCGGCTTCAGCTACCCGCAGCCGGCCAACGAGCCCGTCCGGGAGGTCGCCGAGTACGCCCAGGAGCACGGCGTCGCCCTCTTCTTCGTGACCGCCCGCCCGGGCATCATCTACTCGGTGACCGACTACAACCTCGAGTACCGCGGCTACCAGGTCTCCGGGCTGTACGTGCGCAGCTTCTTCGACCTCTTCAAGAACGTCGGCGACTACAAGACGGCCCAGCGCGTCGACATCGAGAAGAAGGGCTACACGATCATCGCGAACATCGGCAACAGCACCACCGACCTGTCGGGCGGCCACGCCGAGAAGGCGTACAAGCTGCCGGACTACAACGGGCAGCTTTCCTGACGGAGCGCGTGAAAAAGGGGCTGCCCCGGGACAAGTCCCGGGGCAGCCCCTTTGGTTCAGACGCAGCGCGCGGCTACGCCTCCTTGCTCAGGTTCGGACCGGTGCCACCGGCCGCCTGCTCGATCGGCGGGACGTCGGGCAGCGCCGCCTTCTCCTCGCCGCGGAAGGTGAAGGTCTTGGTCTCACCCTCGCCCTCGGTGTCCACGACCACGATGTGACCGGGACGCAGCTCGCCGAAGAGGATCTTCTCCGACAGCGAGTCCTCGATCTCGCGCTGGATCGTCCGGCGCAGCGGCCGGGCGCCCAGCACGGGGTCGTAGCCCTTCTTGGCCAGCAGCTCCTTGGCGGACTGGGAGAGCTCGATGCCCATGTCCCGGTCCTTCAGGCGCTCGTCCACCTTGCCGATCATCAGGTCGACGATCCGCAGGATGTCGTCCTGGGTCAGCTGCGGGAAGACGACCACGTCGTCGACGCGGTTGAGGAACTCGGGGCGGAAGTGCTGCTTGAGCTCGTCCGACACCTTGTTCTTCATGCGCTCGTAGTTGCTCTTCGTGTCGCCCGAGGCCGCGAAGCCCAGGTTGAAGCCCTTGGAGATGTCCCGGGTGCCGAGGTTGGTCGTCATGATGATGACCGTGTTCTTGAAGTCCACGACCCGGCCCTGGGAGTCGGTCAGGCGACCGTCCTCCAGGATCTGCAGCAGCGAGTTGAAGATGTCCGGGTGGGCCTTCTCGACCTCGTCGAAGAGGACGACGGAGAACGGCTTGCGGCGGACCTTCTCGGTCAGCTGACCGCCCTCTTCGTAGCCCACGTAGCCGGGGGGCGAACCGAAGAGACGCGAGACCGTGTGCTTCTCGCTGAACTCCGACATGTCGAGGGAGATCAGCGCGTCCTCGTCGCCGAAGAGGAACTCGGCGAGCGCCTTGGACAGCTCGGTCTTACCGACGCCGGACGGGCCGGCGAAGATGAACGAGCCACCGGGGCGCTTCGGGTCCTTCAGACCGGCACGCGTACGGCGGATCGCCTTCGACAGCGCCTTGACGGCGTCGACCTGGCCGATGACCCGCTTGTGGAGCTCGTCCTCCATGCGCAGCAGACGCGAGGACTCCTCCTCCGTCAGCTTGAAGACCGGGATGCCGGTGGCCGTGGCGAGGACCTCGGCGATCAGCTCGCCGTCGACCTCGGCGACGACGTCCATGTCGCCGGCCTTCCACTCCTTCTCCCGCTTGGCCTTGGCGGCCAGGAGCTGCTTCTCCTTGTCGCGCAGGGACGCGGCCTTCTCGAAGTCCTGCGAGTCGATCGCGGACTCCTTGTCCCGGCGGACACCGGCGATCTTCTCGTCGAACTCGCGCAGGTCCGGCGGCGCGGTCATCCGGCGGATACGCATCCGGGAACCGGCCTCGTCGATCAGGTCGATCGCCTTGTCCGGCAGGAAGCGGTCCGAGATGTACCGGTCGGCCAGGGTGGCGGCCTGGACCAGCGCCTCGTCGGTGATCGAGACGCGGTGGTGCGCCTCGTACCGGTCACGCAGACCCTTGAGGATCTCGATCGTGTGCGGCAGCGACGGCTCCGCGACCTGGATGGGCTGGAAGCGGCGCTCGAGGGCCGCGTCCTTCTCCAGGTGCTTGCGGTACTCGTCCAGCGTGGTGGCGCCGATGGTCTGCAGCTCACCGCGGGCCAGCATGGGCTTCAGGATGGAAGCCGCGTCGATGGCGCCCTCGGCGGCACCCGCACCGACCAGCGTGTGCAGCTCGTCGATGAACAGGATGATGTCGCCGCGGGTGCGGATCTCCTTGAGCACCTTCTTCAGGCGCTCCTCGAAGTCACCGCGGTAGCGGGAGCCGGCGACCAGCGCGCCGAGGTCGAGGGTGTAGAGGTGCTTGTCCTTGAGGGTCTCGGGCACCTCGCCCTTGACGATGGCCTGAGCGAGGCCCTCGACGACGGCGGTCTTGCCGACGCCGGGCTCACCGATCAGGACCGGGTTGTTCTTGGTACGGCGGGACAGCACCTGCATGACCCGCTCGATCTCCTTCTCGCGCCCGATGACCGGGTCGAGCTTGGACTCACGAGCGGCCTGGGTGAGGTTCCGGCCGAACTGGTCGAGGACCAGGGACGTCGAGGGCGTGCCCTCGGCAGGCCCGCCGGCGGTGGCGGTCTCCTTGCCCTGGTAACCGGAGAGCAGCTGGATGACCTGCTGCCGCACCCGGTTCAGATCTGCGCCCAGCTTGACCAGGACCTGGGCTGCGACGCCCTCGCCCTCACGGATCAGGCCGAGCAGGATGTGCTCCGTGCCGATGTAGTTGTGGCCCAGCTGAAGGGCCTCGCGGAGCGACAGCTCCAGGACCTTCTTGGCACGGGGGGTGAAGGGGATGTGCCCGGACGGGGCCTGCTGCCCCTGCCCGATGATCTCCTCCACCTGCTGGCGGACCGCCTCGAGCGAAATCCCGAGGCTCTCAAGGGCCTTGGCGGCGACACCCTCACCCTCATGGATCAGGCCCAGGAGGATGTGCTCGGTGCCGATGTAGTTGTGGTTGAGCATCCGGGCTTCTTCCTGAGCCAGGACGACAACCCGCCGCGCGCGGTCGGTGAACCTCTCGAACATCGTTAATCGCTCCTCAGAGCGGTCAGGCAGTGGGGGGAACTTCCCCTCCCTGTCCTTCCGCAGCTTAGTCCCGCAAGCGGGGACCGCTCATTCCAACTGCCGACACCGTCGATGGCCTCCTGACCCCGAACGCCGACATCTGCTCCAACCCGATGGTGCGAGACGATGTTCCCGCAGGCCAGGCACTTACCCTCTCCATCAGTACGCCGATGGCGAACGTAAGACCACCTTGCCTGCGTGTCGCCCCCTCCCACTAGGGATGTCTTACCCGCTGGGACTGACACTCCATGCCGCGCCCCCCGGTTCCCTCCGCTACGGGCGAACAACCTTGCGCCACCCCACACCCCCGCACGCCCCCCATTCAGACACTCTGCGCATCCGTCAGAACACCCAGCGTAACCCGCACGCCTATTCGGCGGTTTCACTTGGCATGGTCGGCACCCGCCCCAAGATCGCCACGGACCGCGCCTCGATTCCTCTCCCCCGTCGGCCGCTCGATCCGAGCGATCAGGTCCGCCGCTGGTACGAGAACGAACTGGGCTGGCCGGTGGTGCCCGCCACACCCGAAGCCCCGCTGAGCCTTCGCGTGGGCCTGCGCTTCGACGTCCTGGACGTCCCCGCCGAGGCGGGCCGCGCAGCACTGCGCCATCTGGCACCGGACTCGCCGGTGGCCCTCCGGGGCGACCGGATGCGGCTGCTCCTGGCCGCGGGCAGCGCGGAGGAGGTGCCGGGGGTGCTGGACTGGCTGGAGTGGGGCACGCTGCCCCTGGACCTGACGGCGCTGGGTGAGGGCGAGCTCATGGAGGCGCCGCTGCCGGCCGAGAGGCGGCCGGTCACTGCCGTGCGGTCGCCGGCGGCTCTCGGGTCACCCGCGCCCGTGCGGCATCTCGCGGTCGAGCCGGGCACAACGGGTGCGGATACGGCCGTGGCGGCCGTACGGTGCCCCGTCGATTCGGGACCTGGGGGAGCCGTACGGCGTCCTGGCCTGCCGGGGCAGTGCGGAGTGCGGTCGCTTCCCCTGGACCGCTCCGATGCCGTGCAGGGGGCCGCCGTGTGGCTGCGGCCCCCCGAGCCTGGAGGCGAGGTCGAGGCCTCGCTGCCGACGCTGTCGGCCCTTGGGGGCGGTGGGGGCGCCCCCGATCTCGTGCGGGTTGTGGGCACGGTGGCGACACACTGCCACCGCCTGGGACTGCGACGCGTGGGCGTGCAGCCTTCGGCCTGTCCGTAGATCAGGCATCGGCCCGGATCAGGCGTTGGCCTTCTCGTACGCCTCGCGAATGGACGCCGGAACGCGGCCGCGGTCGTTGACCTCGTAACCGTTCTCCTTGGCCCACGCGCGGATCTGCGCGGTGTCCTGGCTGCCGCCGGAAGTGGCGCGCGCCTTTCCGCGCCCACCCGAAGCACGGCCTCCGGTACGACGACCGCCCTTCACGTAAGGCTCGAGAAGGCCGCGGAGCTTGTCCGCATTGCCGGTCGTGAGATCGATCTCGTACGTCTTGCCGTCCAGCGCGAACGTCACGGTCTCGTCCGCCTCGCCGCCGTCGAGGTCGTCGACAAGAAGGACCTGAACCTTCTGTGCCACCGGATTTCCTTTCATCGATAACTTGAGGGCCTGGGGTCTGCGGCGTCCGCCGTTTCGCCGTCCCCTGTTATATGCAGTACTGCAGTACGTCGGAAAGCAAACCGCTTTTGCTGGAAAAACACAAACCCCCGGGAGAGACTCACAGGCCGACTGCGGTCCGGAAACATGCGCGTTTCGGACATAGGGCACCTGGGCAGGGTGACCCGTCGGAATAGTGGGCGACGATCACAGATGCAGAAGCATCCGGCTGTTGCCCAAGGTGTTCGGTTTCACTCGTTCGAGACCGAGGAACTCCGCGACGCCCTCGTCATAGGAACGCAGCAGCTCAGCGTAGACATCGGTGTCCACCGGCGTCTCACCGATCTCGACGAAGCCGTGCTTGCCGAAGAAGTCCACTTCGAAGGTCAGACAGAAAACGCGGCGAACGCCGAGCCAGCGCGCGGTGTGCAGCAACTTCTCCAGCAACTGATGACCGACGCCGGCACCCTTCAGTCCGGGCTTCACGGCCAGTGTGCGGACTTCCGCCAGGTCTTCCCACATCACGTGCAGGGCGCCCGCGCCGACGACCTCGCCGTTGTCGTCACGTTCCGCGACCCAGAACTCCTGGATGTCCTCGTAAAGCGTCACCGTGGCTTTGTCGAGCAGGATCCGGCGCCGGACGTACTCGTCAAGGAGACGACGCACCACAGGGACATCGCCGGTACGCGCCCGCCGGACGGTGATGGCTTTTGCGGTGACTTCTGGGCTCTGAGCCGCGGGACTCTCGGCCGAGTGGCTCTCTGCGGACATGAGCGGACGCTATCGCCCGTCGCGCTCCGGCGCCGAGGCGGGGTTCTCGGGGGCGGTATCGGCACGGGTATCCGGGGCGGTATCGGTGCTGGTATCGCCGCTGGTATCCGCGCTGGTGGTATCGGCGGCAGCGCTTGTATCGATGCCCGTAACGCGGCGTGTATCCGGCGCTTCCGTGGGTTCGGGCGTTTCCGGGCCCTGGACGATGCGTACGGCGTTGCGCAGGGCCTGGCGCTGTTCCTCGCTCATCATGCCGAAGAAGGCGACGAGTGCGGCGGCGGGGTTGTCGCTCTGCGACCAGGCGTCGTTCATCAGGGCGGCGGCGTAGGCGGCTCGGGTGGAGACCGCCTCATATCGATAGGCCCGGCCTTCCGCCTCGCGGCGTACCCAGCCCTTCTGATGGAGATTGTCCAAAACGGTCATCACCGTGGTGTACGCGATGGACCGTTCCTGCTGAAGATCTTCCAGGACTTCTCGAACGGTCACCGGGCGGTTCCACTTCCACACCCGCGTCATGACCGCGTCTTCGAGTTCTCCCAATGGGCGAGGCACAGCTCGCACAATAGTGGGAGATCCGGGCGTTGGCTTGCCGGACGGGCTCTTTCTCCAGCAAACACGAACAAAAAGGGCGTACGACTCGGAAAGCGGTGAGCTTGGAGTCGTACGCCGGGTTCAGGCGTCGGGGGTCGCCGAGGCCTGGCGGGTGCCCTCCACGCGCGCGAGGGCGGCGTCCACGGCCGCGTCCTCCTTGGCCTTGTTGGCTCCGCCCTGGGTCTTCACGATCACCCTGATCACACCGATGAAGAACACGGCCATGACGGCCGGGGGGAGGAGTGCGGAGACGTAGTCCATGCGTCCAGGGTAGCCAGGCGGTGAGGGCGGGCGGGGCGGGGGTTGGGGGTTGGGGGGTGGTGTCGCGCCTCAGCGGCTCGGCCCGGTGGTTCGCGCCTCAGTGGTTCGCGCCTCAGTGGTTCGCGCCCGGTGGTTCGCGTCTCAGTGGTTCGCGCCCGGTGGTTCGCGTCTCAGCCTGCGGCGAGCTGCTGGGGCGGGTTCGCAGGGGGTGGGGTCGGTTTGCGGCGGGGGAAGACCTCGCCGGGGGTGGGGATGGGGCGCGCCGGCTTGGGGGCGGGGGGTGTGCGCTCGGGGCCGGGGCCGGGACCGGGGTCGGGTTTGGGGGTGGCCGGCTTTTCTGCCGGCTTCTTCCTGGGCGGCTTGGCGGGGTCCTGGCCCGCTGCCTGCGCCGGGAGGTCGACCGGGGGGTGGGGGCGGTCGCCCCGGAGGCCTCCGGGGAGGGCCAGGAGGTGGGTACGGGACGCGGGGATGGCCGGCTTGGCAGGAGTGGCCGGGTGGGTGGTGCCGCGCGCGAGACGGGCTCGTACGTCCTGTTCTGCCAGTGCCTGGCAACGGGTGAGGAGGGCGGCCGCGGTGGGGTTGCCGCGCAGGGCGCGCAGGGCGGCGAGGTCGTCGGCGGTCGGGGGGTGCCCGGCACCGAGGGCCTCCTCCAGGAGGGTGAGGTAGCCGGCTGCGGCGCCGGGGAGGGCGGCGCGGTAGCGGGCGAGGTCGGCCGTCAGGAAGGCACGCAGCCGGGCGCCCTCACGCATTGCCTCGTCGAGCGACTCGGCGAGGCGGAGGCAGTCCTGGACATCCTCGGCCGAGGCAGGGCTGGGGTGTAGGGCGAGGGCGAGAGCGCGGCGGAGCACACGCAGCTCCTCCGCGCCGAACGCCATGGCACCGCGGGATCCGTATGGCGTGGGCATGGGCCGACGATACGCGCTAATCAGACAAACGCGGCATAGGTGGGGTGGGTGTGGCGTGGGGAGCCACTCGGGTGGTGGGGGTGCCGGGGGTGGGATGCCTGCGGCGGCCTGTGGGGGTTGGGTGGGGGTGCGCGTAGCGCCTGCGGGGCGGTGGGTGGGTCGGGGCCGCGCCGGGGGGGGGGGGGGGGGGGGGGGGGGGGGGGGGGGGGGGGGGGGGGGGGGGGGGGGGGGGGGGGGGGCCGGCGCGGGGGGCCCGCGCCGGGGGGTGTCCGTCCTCGGACCGGCGGTGGGAGTTGGGCAGGGTGGTGCCGTTTCTTGACGCCGGCCACTGCGGGCGGACACCCCCCGGCACGTCCCCTTGCCGCCGTGGGCGGGTGCGGCCCGGTGGGGGCGCGCCGCCGCTTCGGCCGCTGTGCGACGCCGGTCCCGGCCTCCAGCCCGTCTGGGGTGCTTTCGCCCCGGCATGGCCCCTTGCCGCCATGGGCGACTGCGGCCCGGTGGGGGGACGCCGCCATGGCCGTTGCGCGACGCCGATGCCGGCCACCAGCCCGTCTGGGGTGCCTTCGCCCGGCACGGCCCCTTGCCGCCATGGGCGACTGCGGCCCGGTGGGGGGATGCCGCCATGGCCGCTGTGCGACGCCGGTCCCGGCCATCCAGCCCGCCGGGGGGTGCCGTCGCCCCGGCACGGCCCCCTTGCCGCCATGGGCGGCCGCGGCCCGGTGGGGGGACGCCGCCATGGCCCTTGTGCGACGCGGTGCCGGTCAGGCCGTCTGGGGCCCTGGGGGAATTCGAGGGCGAGGGCCGGAGCGGGGACCGGGGCCCCCAGCGCCACGCCGGTGGAGTCACATACGGGAGACGTTGCGTTCGTAGACCAGGCGGAGGCCGATCAAGGTCAGCCACGGCTCGTGTTCGTCGATGACCGAGGATTCGCCCAGGACCATGGGGGCCAGGCCGCCCGTGGCGATGACCGTGACGTCCTCAGGGTCCTCGGCGAGTTCGCGGGCCATACGGTTGACGACGCCGTCCACCTGGCCGGCGAAGCCGTAGATGATGCCGGACTGCATGGCCTCGACCGTGTTCTTGCCGATGACGCTGCGGGGGCGGGCGACCTCGATCTTGCGGAGCTGGGCGCCCCTGACGCCGAGGGCCTCGACCGAGATCTCGATGCCGGGGGCGATGACACCGCCGATGTACTCGCCGCGCGCGCTCACCGCGTCGAACGTCGTCGCCGTACCGAAGTCGACGACGATGGCCGGGCCGCCGTAGAGGTCGACCGCTGCCACCGCGTTGATGATGCGGTCGGCTCCGACCTCCTTGGGGTTGTCCGTGAGGATGGGGACGCCCGTCTTCACTCCCGGTTCGACGAGGACCGCGGGGACGTCGCCGTAGTAGCGGCGGGTCACTTCGCGCAGTTCGTGAAGGACGGAGGGGACGGTGGCGCAGATGGCGATTCCGTCGATGCCGTCGCCCAGCTCGTCGCCGAGGAGCGGGTGCATGCCCATCAGGCCCTGGAGCAGGACCGCCAGTTCGTCGGCGGTGCGGCGGGCGTCCGTCGAGATGCGCCAGTGCTCGACGATGTCCTCGCCGTCGAACAGCCCGAGGACGGTGTGCGTGTTGCCTACGTCGATCGTGAGGAGCATGCCCGTCCCTACTCCGCCGCTCGCAGGTCCAGGCCGATGTCCAGGATCGGCGAGGAGTGGGTGAGGGCCCCTACGGCCAGGTAGTCGACGCCCGTGTCCGCGTACGCCTTGGCGTTGGCCAGGGTCAGGCGGCCCGATGCTTCGAGTGCCGCTCGGCCGTGCACGATCGACACCGCCTCCTCGCACTCGCCCGGCGTGAAGTTGTCCAGGAGGATCAGGTCCGCGCCCGCGTCCACCACTTCGCGGAGCTGGTGGAGGGTGTCCACCTCGACCTCGATCGGGAGGTCCGGGAAGGCTTCGCGGACCGCCTTGAAGGCCTGGGTCACGCCGCCTGCCGCCAGGACGTGGTTGTCCTTGACCAGGGCAGCGTCCGAGAGCGACATGCGGTGGTTCACTCCGCCTCCGCAGCGGACCGCGTACTTCTCCAGGGCCCGCAGACCGGGGGTGGTCTTGCGGGTGTCCCGGACCCTCGCCTTCGTGCCGTCCAGTACGTCCGCCCACGCGCGTGTGGCCGTCGCGATGCCCGACAGGCGGCACAGGATGTTCAGGGCGCTGCGCTCGGCCGTCAGGAGGTCGCGGGTGCGGGTGGTGATCGAGAGGAGCTTCTGGCCCTCGGTCACGCGGTCGCCGTCCTCGACATGGCGCTCCACCTCGAACTCGTCCTCGCAGACGATCGAGACCACCGCCTCGGCGACCCTGAGGCCCGCCACGACGCCCGCCTCACGCGCGACGAAGTCGGCGGTGGCGACGGCCTCTTCGGGAATGGTCGCGACCGTCGTCACGTCCTCGCCGTGGGCCAGGTCCTCCTGGATGGCCACGTTCGCGATGTCCTCGACCTCGACCGGGTCGAGGCCCGCGTCGGCCAGGAGCTGGGCGAGCGCGGGGTCGAGGCCGCACTCCAGATACTCCTCGTCGGCACCGCAGGCGCAGCCGTCGCCGCAGCCGCCGGTCGAGGCGAGGGGAAGGTCGGGGGTGGTCACTGCTGTCACTGCTCCTGGGGACGGGTCGGGGGGAAGTCTGCGGTGTCTGTGGTGTGCACGGCCAGTGTGCGGTCCGGGTTCAGGCGTACGACGATGTGGCGGCGCCATGCCACGTCGTCACGGTCGGGCTCGTCCTCGCGCCAGTGGCAGCCCCGGGTCTCCTCGCGGAGCTGCGCCGCGGCCACCAGGACCCGGGCCACGCACAGGAGGTTCGTGGCCTCCCACGTGTCCACGCCGGGCTCGGCCGTCTTGCCGTTCTCGGCGAGGGCGTCGCGGGCCTCGGTGCGCAGCTGCTGGATCTGCTCGGCGGCCTTGGCCAGGGAGGCTGCGGAGCGCAGGACCCCGGCGCCGTCGGTCATCGTCCGCTGGATCGCAAAGCGGGCCTCGGGGGCGAGCAGGGGGTGCTCGGGGGTCTCGGGGTAGGGCACCGGGTGCGGCACGCGCGCGTGCAGGCCGTTGGCCGCACGGGCGGCCGCGATGTCGGCCACGATGCGCTCGGCGTAGACCAGGCCTTCGAGGAGTGAGTTGGAGGCCAGGCGGTTGGCGCCGTGCACGCCCGTGCAGGCGACCTCGCCGCACGCGTACAGGCCGGGGACGGTCGTACGGCCCTGGGAGTCGGTGCGTACGCCGCCGGATGCGTAGTGGGCGGCCGGGGCGATCGGGATGGGGGTGGTGACCGGGTCGATGCCGTTCACGCGGCAGGCGGCGAGGATCGTCGGGAAGCGGTGCTCCCACATGTCCGCGCCGAAGTGGCGGGCGTCGAGGAACATGTGTTCCGCGTCCTGCTCCTGCATGCGTCGCATGATGCCCTTGGCGACGATGTCCCGGGGGGCGAGTTCGGCAAGTTCGTGCTGTCCGACCATGAAGCGCACGCCGTCGGCGTCGACCAGGTGGGCGCCCTCGCCGCGTACGGCCTCGGAGACCAGGGGCTGCTGGCCCTCGGCGTCCGGGCCGAGGAACAGGACCGTGGGGTGGAACTGGACGAATTCCAGGTCGCTCACCTCGGCGCCCGCGCGCAGCGCCAGGGCCACGCCGTCGCCGGTCGACACCGACGGGTTCGTCGTCGCCGAGAAGACCTGGCCCATGCCGCCGGTCGCGAGGACGACCGCGGGCGCGTGCACCGCGCCCACGCCGTCGTGCTGGCCCTCGCCCATGACGTGCAGGGTGACGCCCGCCGTACGGCCCTCTGCGTCCGTCAGGAGGTCGAGGACCAGGGCGTTCTCGATCGTGCGCAAGCCACGCGCGCGTACCGCTTCGACCAGGGCGCGGGAGATCTCCGCGCCGGTCGCGTCCCCGCCTGCGTGGGCGATACGTCGGCGGTGGTGGCCGCCCTCGCGGGTGAGCTCCAGGCCGCCTTCCTCCGACTCGTCGAAGTGGGCGCCGGTCTCGATGAGGCGGCGTACGGCGTCGGGACCCTCGGTGACGAGGATGCGGACGGCGTCCTCGTCGCACAGGCCCGCGCCCGCGACCAGGGTGTCGTCGAGGTGCTGTTCCGGGGTGTCGCCCTCGCCGAGGGCGGCGGCGATGCCGCCCTGGGCCCAGCGGGTGGAGCCGTCGTCGAGACGGGCCTTGGTGACGACGACGGTCGTCAGGCCGGCGGCCTCGCAGCGCAGTGCGGCGGTGAGGCCCGCGACGCCGGAGCCGACGACCACGACGTCCGCGGTGATGGACCACCCGGGCGCGGGCGCGTGCAGTCGTATGCCTGTGCTGGTCACGAGGCGGCTCCGAAGGTGAGGGGGAGGTTGTCGATCAGCCGGGTGGCCCCGACCCGGGCAGCGACGGCGAGGACGGCCTCGCCGGTGAAGTCGTCGTCGATCTCGGTGAAGTCGGACGGGTCGACGAGCGCGAGGTAGTCCAGTTCGAGCGGCGGGTCGAGGCGGGCGGCCTCGTCGAGGAGCAGGCGGGCGGCGGCGCGCACGGCCGCCGGGGCGCCGGGGACCGCTTTGGCGACGGCGTGTGCGTCGGCCGCCGCGCGGGACTCCCCTATGGCGCTGAGCGCTTCCGCACGCGCGCGTGTGGCGGGCACTTCGCGTGCCCGCGCGCGCAGCGCCTCCTGTGCCGCGTGCCGGTCGCGGCCGGCGAACAGGGCCTGGGACAGCGCGAGTGCCGTGTGCCGCTCCTTGGGCGAGAGGTATCGGTTGCGGCTGGAGAGCGCGAGGCCGTCCTCCTCGCGCACGGTCGGGACGCCCACGATCTCGACGCCGAAGTTCAGGTCGCGCACCATGCGGCGGATCAGGGCGAGTTGCTGGGCGTCCTTCTGGCCGTACAGGGCGACGTCGGGCCGGGTGAGGTGGAGCAGCTTGGCGACGACGGTGAGCATGCCGTCGAAGTGGCCGGGGCGCGAGGCGCCCTCCAGGCTGTCGCCCATGGGGCCGGCGCTGATGCGGACCTGGGGTCGCCTGCCCGGGTAGACCTCGTCCACGGAGGGCGCGAACACGGCGTCGGCGCCCGCCTGTTCGGCGATCTTGAGGTCGGCGTCCAGGGTGCGCGGGTAGCGGTCGAGGTCCTCGCCCTCGCCGAACTGCAAGGGGTTCACGAAGACGGTGACGACGACCTCGCCCTGCGGGCCGGCGATGGTGCGCGCGGTGCGGATCAGGGTGGCGTGGCCCTCGTGCAGGGCGCCCATGGTCATCACGACGGCGCGGCGGCCGGCACGGGTGCGTGCGTGCAGTTCGTCGGCGGTGCGCAGCAGGGTCGTCATCGGGCGTCTCCCTCGGTGCCGTCGGTCCCGTCGGCGAGTACCCCGAGGAGGTCCTCGGCGAGCTCCGGCTTGAGCAGTCCGTGGGCGAGCGCCCGGTCGGCGGTCGCGCGTGCCATCGCCATATAGCCGGCGAGGGCCTGCGGGGCGTGCCTGCGCAGTTCCGTGACGTGCGCGGCGACGGTGCCCGCGTCCCCGCGCGCGACCGGGCCCGTGAGAGCCGCGTCGCCGGAGCGCAGGGCGTTGTCGAGGGCGGCGCCGAGCAGCGGGCCGAGCATCCGGTCGGGGGCCGCCACGCCCGCCTCGCGCAGCAGCTCCATGGACTGGGCGACGAGCGTCACCAGGTGGTTCGCGCCCAGCGCGAGCGCCGCGTGGTAGAGCGGTCGCCTCTCCTCGGCGATCCACTCGGGTTCGCCGCCCATCTCGATGACGAGGGCCTCGGCGGCCAGGCGCAGCTCCTCGGGCGCGGTGACGCCGAAGGAGCACCCGGCCAGGCGCTGGACGTCCACGGGAGTGCCGGTGAAGGTCATCGCCGGGTGCAGGGCCAGCGGCAGGCCGCCGGCGCGCAGGGCGGGGTCCAGGACCTTCGCGCCGTACCGCCCGGAGGTGTGCACCAGCAGCTGACCCGGTCGTACGGCACCGGTCTCGGCGAGGCCCTCGACCAGCCCGGGCAGCGTGTCGTCCGGGACGGTCAGCAGCACCAGCTCGGCGCGGGCGAGCACCTCGGCGGGCGGCACGAGCGGCACGTCGGGGAGCAGCTGCGCGGCCCGCCGCCGGGAGGCGTCGGAGACCGCGGAGACGGCCACCGGGCGGTGCCCGGCGAGCTGGAGGGACGCGGCGAGTGCGGGGCCCACGCGGCCGGCGCCGACGACACCGACGGTGAGCCGCGCGGGGCGGTCCCTGGGATCTGGCTGTTGGCTTGTACTCACTCGACGGCGGCCTTCCCGTTCCAGTCCGCTCCGGGTACCGGACGATTTCTCGTCATGTTAACGCGATCGGTTCGAGAGGCGTTCGGTTGTCCACAGGCTGTGGGTTTCCACACGCCCCACGCGCCCTCACGGCGGCGCTTCGCGCTCGTACGGGAGGGCTGGGCCGGCGTGCGGAAATGCGGATGCCCGCCCGGGAAGGCGCGGGGGATGATCCGGGGCATGAGCGATGCGGCGGAGCAGAGCAGGCAGCGGGCAGGGGCGGAGCAGGACGAGGGGACGTCCGGCGAGCAATTGTCGGGTGAGCCGATGTCGGACGACGAGCGGCGCAAACGGCGCCGTGAACGGCGCATCGCCGCCTACCGCAGCGCGCAGCGTGTGCTCGCGCGCCCCGGCTTCCTGGGCACCCTGCGCGAGCGCCTGGCGCTCCTGGACGAGGCGCGTGCGCTGGATCTGCACGACCTGGACGAGCAGTCGGACCTCTACGGCGACGGCATCGTCGAGGCTTTGGAGGAGAAGACCGCCGGGCTGCTCGGCAAGGAGGCCGCCGCGTTCTTCCCGACGGGCACGATGGCCCAGCAGGTGGCCCTGCGCTGCTGGGCGGGCCGTACCGGCGATCCGACCGTCGCCCTCCATGCGCTGGCCCACCCCGAGGTGCACGAGCGCAACGCGTTCAGCCAGGTCAGCGGTCTGCGCCCGGTCCGCGTGACGAGCGAGCCGCGGCTGCCGACCGCCGCCGAGGTCCGCGAGTTCGACGAGCCCTTCGGGGCGCTGATGCTCGAACTTCCCCTCAGGGACGCCGGTTTCGTGCTGCCCTCGTGGGAGGAGCTCACGGAGTTGGTGGCGGCTGCGCGCGAGCGCGATGCGGTGGTGCACTTCGACGGCGCGCGCCTGTGGGAGTCCACCGTCCACTTCGACCGCACCCTGGAGGAGATCGCGGATCTGGCGGACAGCGTGTACGTGTCGTTCTACAAGTCCCTCGACGGCTTCGGCGGCGCGGCCCTCGCCGGTCCGAAGACGCTGGTGGACGAGGCGAAGGCCTGGCGGCACCGCTACGGCGGCTCGGTGTTCCAGCAGTTCCCCACCGCGCTGTCGGCGCTCGCCGGCCTGGAGCGGGAGCTGCCCCGGCTGCCCGAGTACGTGGCTCACGCGCGCGTGGTGGCCGCCGCGCTGCGCGAGGGGTTCGCGGCGGCCGGGGTGCCGTGGACAAGGATCCACCCCGAGCCGCCGCACACGAACGACTTCCAAGTCTGGCTGCCGTACGACGCCGACGTCCTCGCGGAGGCCGCGGTCCGGCAGGCCGAGGAGACGAAGACCCTCCTGTTCGCCCAGGGCTGGGAGGCCAAGGGGCCGGGGCTTGCCTGCACCGAGGTCTACGTGCGGGCCGCCGGGCTGGAGTGGACGGCCGAGGACGTGAAGGCGGCGGCCGCCCAGTTCACGGCCCGGCTGACCGAGGAGGCCGGCATGGCGGTCAGCCCGTAGAACGCGGCCGTGCATGCAGCCGGCGGCCCAGGGCCTGCCGTAGCCGCCCGCGCGCCGGCCGGCCGGCGAGGACCGCCCTGAAGTCGCGGTGGTCGCGCCACTCGCGAACGACCTGCCAGTCATGGGCGCCCGGCGCCGGAGGGGCGGGCTCGCCGAGCCGGCGGGCGCGGTAGGTGTCGAGGAGGTACTGCTGCGTGATGCTCATGGCGGATCCCCTTCTCGGGACGTGGACGTAGGCAGACATGACATGTGGGGGATCGGGCTCCGCGGCTGCCCCGGTGCTCTCAGAGTTGCCTCACCACGGCCGTCACGTCGCGTCGATTGACGGCCGTCGTCAATCGACGGCCGCGTTGTCAGTGGCGGGGTGCACCATGAGGGCATGAGCGTGACCATCGACATCGCGGGGCTGCGGCCGGAGAGGGTCGCCGTCGTGCCCTCGCCCCTGGCCGAGCTCGGCATGGCGCTGCACGCGTTGTCGGAGCCGGGGCACCACCCGGGCCTGCAGGGCTGGGTGACGGGCGTGACGGCCCGGTTGGACTCGCACCTGGCCGACCGGATGTGCGAGGCCGACTTCCTGTGGCGGTCGACGTTCTCCGACCTGTTTCTGCCCTTCGCCGGCATCCCGGGCCGCAACGCCCTCCCGGGCGCCACGCTGGCGGAGGAGCTGGACCAGCTGGACAAGCTGACGGACGAGCAGTTCGTGGATGCGGCCCTGGAGTTCACCTGCGCCCTGCCGTACAGCACGCGCGGGCCGGACGCACTCTCCGACGCCGGTGTGCGGCGGCGCGCCCTGGACCTCGCCGCCGCGCGCGGGCCGCAGCAGATGCGGTTCAGCGAGCGGCTGCTGTTCGATCCGCCGCGGATCCGGGCCTGGCTGCGGCAGTTCCTCCAGGACTGCGAGGAGGCCTTCTTCGCCGATACCTGGTCCCGGCTGCGCCACCAGCTCACGGCGGACGCCCGCCACAAGACGGACCTCCTGCGGCACAAGGGCCTGGCGGAGACGCTGGCCGCGGTGTCACCGGCGGTCACTCTCGACGAGGCCGCCGCGCGGATCACGGTCGACAAGCTGGGCAATGGGCGTACGGCCACGGGGGACGGCGGTCTCCTTCTCGTCCCGACGAGCCTGGGCTGGCCGCACCTGATGGTCCTGCACCGCTACGCCTGGCAGCCGGTGCTGCACTACCCGGTCGGCTCCCCGGAGCTCGCCGCCCCGCCCACGGTCGAGCAGCTGGCCCTGCGCATGACCGCGCTCTCCCACCCCGTGCGCATGCGTATCTGCCGCAATCTCGCCCGCAGCGCGTACACCACGGGCGAGCTGGCGCAGGCGCACGGCGTGACGGCGCCGGAGATATCCCGGCACCTGGGCGTGCTGAAGAAGGCGGGCCTGATCACCACCCGCCGCCGGGGGCGGTACGTCCTGCACCAGCTGGACGTGACGGTGGTCGCCCGGCTCGGCAGCGACTTCCTGGAGGGGGTGCTGCGCTGAGCGCTCCCCTCCTGCGCCCACGGCTCAGTCGAAGCGGATGTGCCTGATCCCGACCCTCGCCTGCCGCAGCCGTGTGCGCAGCGCGCCCTCGTTGTTGGGCCTCAGCCGCAGCCCGGCCAGGACGGCGATGCGGTCCGCCGTCTTCGGCACGGTCGAGTGGTCCGTCCACAGATGCTCGGCGAACTCCGGCTCCCGCAACCGCTCCAGGCAGTGGTCGAGCTGCTGGACGGCCCAGCTCTCGCGGCGCAGCCCGGCGTTCTGCCCGATGTTCTTGCCGGCGTTCTTGCCGACGTTCTTTCCGGCGACGTACTGAAGAAGGTGCCCGAACCCCCGCTCACGCAGCCGCTTCAGGACCGTCTCGCGCTCGGCGAGGAGCGTGAAGTGCCGTACGTCATGCCCTAGTTCGCGCAGTCGGCCCACGGTCTCCTCGAAGTAGCCGGAGTCGGTGACCGTCATGGGCGCGATCACCACACCGTCGTGCTTGGTGAGGGCGAGGTCCAGGACCTCGACGACGCCCTGCCGCCAGGAGCTCAAGTCCTGGAAGTCCCCGCGCAGTTCGGGCGGAAGTGTCCGCCGCAGCCCGAAGCCCGCGTGTTCGGGGTCGCAGACCACGCTGCCGGGCAGGCGGCGCTGGATCTCGTACGCGGTCTGTGTTTTGCCGCCCCCGAAAGGGCCGTTGATCCACAGGAGCATGCGCAGACCCTAGTGGGCACCGGTCACGCGGGAGTCACGCCCACCGTGCGTCAGCCGCGCCCGCCGGCCCGCACCAGACCCGTCTCGTACGCGAGGACGACCACCTGCACCCGGTCCCTGAGCCCCAGCTTGGTCAGGATGCGGCCGACGTGGGTCTTCACCGTCGCCTCGGACAGGACCAGCCGGGCCGCGATCTCGCCGTTCGACAGGCCCTGGGCGACCAGCACCATGACCTCGCGCTCCCGGTCGGTGAGCCGCTCCAGCTCCTTGTGCTTGGGCTCGTTGCCGCTGGAGGGCAGCATGGGCGCGAACCGGTCCAGCAGGCGCCGGGTCGTCGACGGGGCGACCACCGCGTCGCCGCTGTGCACCGCGCGGATGGCGGCGAGGAGTTCGCCGGGCGGCACGTCCTTGAGCATGAAGCCGGAGGCGCCCGCCTTCAGGCCGGAGAAGGCGTACTCGTCGAGGTCGAAGGTGGTCAGGATCAGCACCTTGGGCGGCTCGGGGTCCGAGCAGATGCGGCGGGTGGTCTCCACGCCGTCCAGCTTCGGCATGCGTACGTCCATCAGCACGACGTCGACGGGGGTCGCGCGCAGCTCCTGGAGGGCCTCGACGCCGTCTCCCGCCTCCGCGACGACCTCCATGTCCGGCTGGGCCGCAAGCACCATCCGGAACCCGGTGCGCAGCAGCACCTGGTCGTCGACGAGCATCACGCGGATCGTCATCGGGGTCCTCTTCCGTGTCTTTCGTATCCGTCTACAGGGCCGTTACAGGTGTCAACAAAGCGCATGCGCAAGCGTCAGTTTGCTGGTTTGAGCGGCAGCAGCGCACTGATGCGGAATCCTCCGCCCGGCCGTGGCCCCGCGTCCAGGGTGCCACCGACCATGCCGACCCTCTCGCGCATACCGATCAGGCCGTGGCCACTGCCGTCGGCGCCGCCGTCCTCGTACAGCTCGTGCGGGGCGCCCTTGCCGTCGTCCTCGACGAGCAGGCCGAGCCCGTCGTCGAAGTAGACCAGGCGCACGCTGGCGCCCGTGTTCGGCCCGCCGTGCTTGCGCGTGTTGGTCAGGGCCTCCTGCACGATGCGGTACGCCGTGAGTTCGACGCCGCTGGGCAGCGGGCGCGGGGTGCCCTCGACCTTGAAGTCGACCGGCAGGCCGGAGCTGCGGCACTGCTGGATGAGGTCGTCGATCTGCTCGACGTCGGGCTGCGGGACGTACTCGCCGCTCTCCTGGTGCTCGCCGGTGCGCAGCACCCCGAGCAGGCGGCGCATCTCGGCGAGGGCCTGGCGGCCGGTGGAGGAGATGGTCTCCAGGGCCTTCTTGGCCTGGTCCGGGGCGGAGTCGAGGACGTAGGCGGCGCCGTCTGCCTGCACGACCATCACGGACACGTTGTGCGCGACGACGTCATGCAGCTCGCGCGCGATCCGGGCGCGTTCGGCGGCGACCGCGACCTTGGCCTGCGCCTCGCGCTCCTTCTCGAGCCGGGTCGCGCGCTCCTCGAGCTGCTCGTAGTAGGCGCGACGGGTACGGATCGAGTCGCCGAGCACCCAGGCGAGCGCGAACGGCACCGTCAGGAAGATCACCAGCGCCACATTGCCCAGCACGCTGGAGTCCTGCTCCGGCCAGCGCGTCTGTGCCAGGGGCGCCGCACACAGGCCGGCGCCCAGCGCGAGCCGGGACGCCCAGCGGGCGCCGGTCGCGGCCACGGTGTAGGTGATCACCAGGAACGCGAAGTTGACAGGCGTCGGCGCCACGTTCAGCACCAGCTGCGCCAGCCCAACGACGATGGCCAGCACCAGCATTCTCTCCGGCATGCGGCGGCGCAGCGCGATCACCAGGCCCAGCAGGAGGAGGACCGGGACGACGACCGCCTCGGAGGAGGTGCCCGGCAGATCCTGCCCGCCCTCCTCGCGGACGGCCACGCTCACCACAGAGATCCCGAAGAGGAGGACGGCCCAGAAGCTGTCGACCCATGTCGGGTGCCTGCGGAGGAAGTCATAGAGGCGCTGCACGTAACCCAGCGTAGGGAAGCCAGATGCGTGCACGGGTCAACCGGAGGGCCGATCCGCACTACCCGCGCGTACTCCGCAAGGTGGAGGCTGCGTTCTCCTGTGCGCTTAGCCTGGGCCGGTGACAGAAGTGGCGACGGGCGAGTGGCGCGGGTGGCGGACGGCGGCGGAAGCCGCCCTCTACGGGCCGGACGGCTTCTACCGCCGCCCCGAGGGCCCCGCCGGCCACTTCCGTACGTCCGTCCACGCGTCGCCGCTCTTCGCCGTTGCCGTGGCCCGGCTGCTGTGCCGGGTCGACGAAGCCCTGGGCCGCCCTGAGCGGCTCGACTTCGTCGACATGGCGGCGGGGCTGGGTGAGCTGGTCACCGGCGTGCTGGCGGCCCTGCCGGACGATGTGGCGGCACGCACGCGTGCGTACGCCGTCGAGCTCGCCGACCGCCCGCAGACCCTGGATCACCGGATCGAGTGGAGGTCCGAGCCGCCGCACCGGATCAAGGGCCTGCTGTTCGCCAACGAGTGGCTGGACAACGTCCCCCTCGAGGTCGCGGAGGTGGACTCGGCGGGCGTACCCCGCCTGGTTCTCGTACGGCGGGACGGGACCGAGCGACTCGGGGAGCCGGTCGCCGGTGCGGAGGCGGAGTGGCTCGCACGCTGGTGGCCGCTGGGGGGCGCGCAGGGGGCGCGGGCCGAGATCGGGCTCCCGCGGGACGAGGCCTGGGCCGCAGCCGTGGCGACCCTGGACCAGGGGCTCGCGGTCGCCGTGGACTACGCGCACACGGCGCCCGCACGCCCGCCCTTCGGGACGCTCACCGGCTTCCGCGAGGGGCGCGAGACGGTGCCCGTGCCGGACGGTTCGTGCGACATCACGGCACACGTGGCCCTGGACGCGTGCGCGAGGGCGTGCGCGCTGCCGGGCGCCCGCCTGGTGTCCCAGCGCGCGGCACTGCACGCCGTGGGCATCACAGGCGCACGCCCCCCGCTCGAACTGGCCTCCACAAACCCCACCGAGTACGTTCGCGCCCTCGCGACCGCGGGAGAGGCCGCCGAGCTCACGGCGACGGCCGGACTGGGAGACTTCGGCTGGCTGCTGCAGCCGGTCGGAATTCCGGACGTACTGGCGGACTGACAGCGCCCGACCACCTGCCGACCATCTGCCGACTACTTGTCGCCTACTTGTCGCCTACTTGTCGATGTCCCCCACCACGAAGAACATCGACCCCAGGATCGCCACCATGTCCGCGACCAGAGTGCCCGGCAGCAGCTCGACCAGCGCCTGGATGTTGTTGTACGAAGCCGAGCGCAGCTTCAGCCGGTACGGCGTCTTCTCGCCCTTGCTGACGAGGTAGTAGCCGTTGATGCCGAGCGGGTTCTCGGTCCACGCGTACGTGTGGCCCTCGGGCGCCTTCAGCACCTTGGGCAGCCGCTGGTTGATCGGCCCGGGCGACAGCTCGGCGAGCCGGTCCAGGCAGGCGTCGGCGAGGTCGAGGGAGACGTGGGTCTGCTCCAGGAGGCACTCGAAGCGGGCAAGGCAGTCGCCCTCGTCGCGGGTCACCACCCGCAGCACGTCCCCCAGCTCGCCGTAGGCGAGATACGGCTCGTCGCGCCGCAGGTCGAAGTCCACGCCCGAGGCGCGCGCGATCGGTCCGCTCACGCCGTACGCGTGCACGGCCTCCGGCGTGAGGGCCCCCACGCCACGCGTACGCCCCCGGAAGATCTCGTTGCCCAGCACCAGATCGTCGAACCGGTCCATGCGCGAGCGCACATCGGCGACGGCGGCACGCGCACGCGTGGCCCACCCGGCCGGCAGGTCCTCCTTCAGGCCTCCGACCCGGTTGAACATGTAGTGCATCCGCCCGCCGGAGACCTCCTCCATCACATGCTGGAGCTCCTCGCGCTCCGTGAAGGCGTAGAAGATCGGCGTGATCCCACCCAGCTCCAGCGGATACGACCCGAGGAACATCAGGTGGTTCAGCACCCGGTTGAGCTCCGCGAGCAGCGTCCGGGTCCACACCGCCCGCTCGGGCACCTCCATGCCGAGCATGCGCTCCACGGCGAGGACGACGCCGAGCTCGTTGGAGAACGCCGACAGCCAGTCGTGCCGGTTGGCGAGCATGATGATCTGCCGGTAGTCGCGGGCTTCGAAAAGCTTCTCCGCTCCCCGGTGCATGTACCCGATCACCGGCTCCGCCCGTACGATGCGCTCACCGTCGAGCACGAGCTTGAGGCGCAGCACGCCATGCGTGGACGGGTGCTGGGGGCCGATGTTGAGCACCATGTCGGTGCTCTCCGCGGCGCCGCCGATACCGACCATGGTCTCCGTCGTAGGAGTCATGGACACAGTCTCTCCTACGTACGCTGGCCTCATGGAGACGGGGAGCCCGGAGAGTACGGGGACTGCGGGAGACGAGCTGGGGGCGGCCGAGCCGGGGTGGAGGGGGCTGCCGCCGGGCCTGCTGCGCATGCGCCGACTGTTGCTGGTGGTGTGGCTGGGTCTGCTGACCATCGGTCTGGGCCTGCTGCTCGGCCTGCTGGCGGGACCCGCCTGGGCGGCCTTCGCCGCGTTGCCGCTGCCGCTGATGGCGTGGGGCTGGGTGATGCTGGGCCGTAACTGGCGTTCGTGGCGATACGCCGAGCGAGCCGACGACCTGCTGATCAGCCGGGGCGTGCTGTGGCGCGAGGAGACGATCGTGCCGTACGGCCGGATGCAGCTGGTCGAGGTGACGTCCGGGCCGGTGGAGCGGCACTTCGGCCTGGCCAGCGTGCAACTGCACACGGCGGCCGCCGCGACCGACGCGACCATCCCCGGCCTGGACCCGGCGGAGGCGGAACGCCTGCGCGACCGGCTCACCGAACTGGGCGAGGCCCGATCGGCGGGGCTGTGACGGCGCAGGGCGTCGACGACGCCATACGCGAGAAACAACCCGTGACGGAACGCCGGCTGCACCCGGTGACACCGCTCAGGCGCGCGTGGGCACCGATCGCCGTACTCATCGGCTGGGCGGTGCACGACCCGGACCAGGCGCAACGCCAGCTGACCAGACTGACCACCACCACACTCCTGCTCGCGCTGGCGGTGCTCGTCCCCGCGGCGGCCATGTACGGCTTCCTCACCTGGTGGTTCACACACTTCGCGGTGACGGACACCGAACTGCGCATCCGCACCGGACTGCTCTTCCGCCGCACCGCGCACATCCGGCTGGAACGCATCCAGGCCGTCGACATCACCCAGCCCCTGCTCGCGCGCGTGGCGGGCGTGGCCAAGCTCAAGTTGGACGTCATAGGCACGAACAAAAAGGACGAACTTGCCTTCCTGGACGCGGACGATGCACGCACGCTCCGCGCGGAACTCCTCGCCCGCGCCGCCGGCTTCGCCCCCGAGACGGCGCACGAGGTAGGAGAGGCGCCCTCCCGCCGGCTCCTGCGCGTTCCCCCCGCCGTCCTGGCGATCTCCCTCGTCCTGACCGGCGCCACCTGGGGAACGCTGGCCGCGGCGGTCCTCGTACCGACCGTCCTCTGGCTGGTCACCGAGAGCGTGTGGACGGTCCTGGCGACCGCGGTTCCGCTGATCGGCGCGGCAGGGGCGAGCAGTGTGGGGCGGTTCGTCGCCGAGTACGACTGGACGGTGGGCGAGTCGCCGGACGGCCTGCGCATCGACCACGGCCTGCTGGACCGCGCACATGAGACGGTGCCGCCCGGCCGCGTCCAGACCGTACGGATCGTCGAACCGCTGCTGTGGCGCCGGCGCGGCTGGGTGCGGGTGGAACTGGACGTGGCGGGCTCGTCCAACTCCGTCCTGCTCCCGGTCGCCCCGCGCGAGGTGGCCGAGTCAGTGGTCGCTCACGTACTCCCGGGCACGACGGTTCCCCCCGCCGCCGCTCTGTCCCGCTCGCCGCGACGCGCTGCCCGGTGCATGCCGCTGTGGTGGCGCGGCTACGGCTTGTCCGTCACGGACTCGGTCTTCGCCGCCCGAACCGGCCTCTTCCGCCGGAGCCTGGCCCTGGTCCCCCATGCCAAGGTCCAGAGCGTTCGCCTCACCCAGGGCCCCTGGAAGCGCCTGTGGGGAGTCGCCGACGTCCACGTGGACACGGGAGCCAACAAGACAGTGACCGCCCGCCTGAGAGACGCCGAGGACGCGGCCGCGCTGCTGCGCAGCCAGGCAGAACGGTCCCGCACGGGCCGCAGAGACGCCCGCCCGGACCGCTGGATGACGTAAGGGCGCGCCCTCCGGCACGGCCGCCCCGCCCGGCAACGGCCCGTCAGGCGCTGGGCGAACCCCCACTCGACCGAGCGGGCCGCCGCAGGCATCCGTCAGGAAACCGCGCTGCGCAATCCCTGCACATCGATCTGCTCGGTCTCGTCATGAGCCGTCAGGTCGATGACCTGCCCGATCCCCCGGGACTCCGCGTCCGCAGGCTTGAACTCCGCCTCGGCCTCGGCCTTGTGCAGGGCCAGCGCTTCCTGGCCCACGACATCAGCGAGGTCCTCGTTCTGGACGGACTCCAACGCGGAGGACTCAGCCCGCTTGGTACCGAAGAAGTCGAAGCCACCCTGGACCGCCGGACGCCGCATTGGCGTCGCCGGCACGACGGCCACGGCAGTCGGCGCGATGAAGTGCCCGGACGGCTGCTGGGCCGCAGGAGGGGCAGGCCGGGCGGGAGGCGCAGGCTGGGCGGTGCGGGCCACCGCGCCCGTCGGGGTGCCGGCGGCCGCGCGCTCATGCCCGTCGGCCGCCTCGGGCTTCCCCTGCGCGTCATCCTCCGACGCAGGCTCAGTCTCGGCCCCGGCAGCGTCCCTCGCCTCCGCCTCGGCGGTCCCCGAACCGGTCTTCACCGACTCGTCGTTGGAAGGCGCGTCGCCCTTGGGAGGCTCGTTGTTCGGCGGCTCATCCGTCGGCGGCTCGTCGTTCGAGGACGCGCCCTTCGTGGGCTCGCCCTTCATGACCTCGCCCTTGATCGGCTCGCCCTTCGAGGACTCGCTCTTCGAGGACTCCTCCGTCAGGGACTCCCCGTCCTCGTCGAACCGCGCCAACGCCTCCTTGGCGCGCAGGAACAGCCGGGACCCCTTGGGCGAGAAGACAGCAGAAGCCGCCGACGCCTCCTCGGCGGCCTCGACCTCGGCGCCCTCGGCGTCGGCCTCAGCCTGGGCCTCGCTCCCAACCGCAGCACCCTCGGAGCCGGCCTCGACATCCGCAGGGACAGCCACAGCCCCCACCCCGTCAACCGGCCCCGGCACGGCCCCCGGCGGCAACGCCCGCGCGGGCGCCCCCGCCTCTATCTCCAGAACCCGCCGTTCCTCCAGCACGCTCGCCCGCTCGGTCTCCGCAGTGGCGTACCGCCGCAGCAGCGACGCATGCTCATTGCGCAGCCCCGCAAGCTCGGCCCGCTTGGCCCGCAGCCGCTGCTCCAGCTTCACCCGCAGCTCGCGCGACTCCTCGAGGTCGGTCTCCAGCTCGGCGACCCGTTCCTCGTGCCGCCACTCATCGCTCGCACGCGCGCGCGTGAGGTCGGCGACCTGCTTGCCCGCCTGCGCGTCCCAGCGGCGCATGACGACCCCGCCGACGACCGCCGTCGCCGCGGCGGCCGCGGCAAGGCCGCGCAGCACCATGGGCTCGGTGAACACCCAGGGCGCAAGGGCACAGACAACGGATACGCCTGCGATCGCCGACGGGGGCAGCAGCCTGTGCAAGGGCGGGGAATGACGGTGACGTCCACGTGGCATGGCCAGAAACTTACCGCGCGTAGGCGAATCTTGGCGCCCCACCCCGTAAAAACACAGCCATCCCGAGTCGTTCACAGTGCATCGGCAATCAGATCCGCCCCGAATTAACCAGGAACCAAGATCACAAAGCCCTGCCGCCACTCACGCACGCATCACCACTCACCCGCTCAACCGCCCACTCACCCACTCCAACGTCCCCGGAATCTCCCGCCGCCAGGTGTTGAAGTTGTGCCCGCCGCTTTCAAGGATGACCGACGAGATCCGTGTCAGCTTCGTGGCCTTCACGCGTTCAATGAACTTCAACGTGTCCTTGTAGTTGGATTCTCCAACTTTGCTGCTGCTGACCAGCAGTGAAGTGTCCGGCGCCGGCATGTGCTCGAGGCACCACCACAGGTCCGCTTGATTGCGCAGTTCCTCGTCGCCGTGGAAGAGATCGCCCGTCGTGGCGTCGATCGGCGCCTTGTAGTACGCGGAAAGCCCCGCCCCGGCGGCGTACACCCGGGGATGGTGCATGGCGAGCTTCAACGCGCAGTAGCCGCCCGTGGAGTCCCCGATGATGCCCCAGCCACCCGGTTCACGCCCCACCCTGTAGTGCCCGCTCACGGCCGCGGGCAGATCCTTCGCGAAGAAGGACTCGGTCTGCGGACCCCCGGGAATGTCCACGCACTCCGTGTCCCGCGGCGGCGCCACAGTGGGCCGCATCATCACCAGGATCATCGGCTGCATACGTCCGTCCGCGGCAAGCCTCCCGGCCGTTCGGGGATAGTCCAGCTTGTCCACCAGCGCCTGTGCCGTACCCGGATATCCGGTGAGAACGACGGCCGCCGGGAACGTACGCGTGCGGAACTGCGGCTGAAAATACTCGGGCGGCAGATAGACGTACGCCGGCGTCGCGATCCGCGTCGTACGGCCCACGATCCCGACCTTCTGGATCTGCCCGCCCACTTGCGGCCGCGCGCTCGCCGCCCCCGGCACCCGCCGGGTGTCGACAACCCTGAGCGGCCCGCGCTCGGGCGTGTGGTCCACGACGACGCCCAGTTCGTCCTCCTGACCGAAGAGGTCGGCCCAGCTGGCGTAGAACCCGAAGGCCTGGTTGGCGCCGAGACCGACCGCCGCGAAGAGCGCCAACTGCGTGGAGAACAGCAGGCAGACGCGCCCGCCCACGGCCCGCCAGCCGCGCCGTGCCAGCCGTGGCCACAGCCACACCGTGCCGACGAACAGCCCTACGGCGGCCGACACCGCCAGCGCCAGCACCTTGTCGCTCGTGAGCCCCATCGATGGTTACCTGTCCGCACTTTCCGTCCGGTCCGCGCGGGCGCACGACACATGCCCCCACGCTGCCTCCCCTGCACCTTCGCAAGGGCTTGCCCCGGACTTTCCTTGGCCTTTGAAACGGTTTTGGGAAGCCGAGTGAACCTCTCCCCCGTAGACACCGTCCTAGAGGGCGCAATGTCGCCGGATGCCCGAATCGGCACCGGATCCAAGGTCTCTCGCAGAACTAATGGGATGCGATGTCTGTCAGGACAGATGTGGAAATGTCGGGCGCGGTTCCTCAACGATCGAGCCGAACGGGGCAACTGCCCAGCCGGGTACGGCATCTGCTCCGCGGCCCGCGCCCCGAGGCAGTTCCGCTGATCGTCGGCAGAGCCTGCGCCCTGGTGGGCCTGCTGGACATCGCCGCGGGTGTCTTCCCGCGCTTCCGGCACAGCCGTATGCACGCCATCGCCGAGGTACTGCCGGGCTCGACAGGCCCCTTCGCGGCCGCGCTGTCGCTGAGCGCCGGCGTACTGCTGCTCCTGCTCGCCCACGGCCTCAAGCGCGGCAAGCGGCGGGCCTGGCGGGCCGCCGTCGTGCTGCTGCCGGCCGGAGCGGTCGCACAGTTCACCTACCGCCACTCCCTGGTGGGCGTCCTCATCTCACTGGCGCTGCTGGCCCCGCTGCTGCGCCACCGCGACCAGTTCACCGCCCTGCCCGACCCGCGCAGCCGATGGCGGGCACTGGCCAACTTCGTCCTCATGGGCGCCGGTTCCCTCGCCCTGGGCCTGATCATCGTCAGCGCCCACCCGAACACCCTGGTCGGCGACCCGAGCCTGGTCGACCGCATCACCCACGTCCTGTACGGCCTCTTCGGCTTCGAGGGGCCGGTCGACTACCAGGGCAACACCTCGTGGACGGTCGCCTTCTCCCTCGGCGCCCTCGGCTGGATCACGGCGGTCACGACGATCTACTTCGCCTTCCGCCCCGAACACCCCGCCGCCCGCCTCACCGAGGACGACGAGGCACGCCTGCGCGCGCTGCTGGCCAAGCACGGCGGCCGCGACTCCCTCGGCCACTTCGCGCTGCGCCGCGACAAGGCCGTCGTCTTCTCACCCAGCGGCAAGGCGGCGGTCACGTACCGCGTCGTCTCCGGCGTGATGCTCGCCAGCGGTGACCCGATCGGCGACGTCGAGGCCTGGCCCGGCGCAATCGAGCGCTTCATGGACGAGGCCAAGGCCCACTCCTGGACCCCCGCCGTCATGGGCTGCTCCGAGACCGGCGCCGAGGTGTGGACCCGCGAGACCGGGCTCGACGCCCTCGAACTGGGCGACGAGGCGGTGGTGGACGTCCCGGATTTCTCGCTCGCCGGCCGCGCGATGCGCAACGTGCGACAGATGGTCAAGCGCATCGAGCGCGCCGGTTACGAGACCCGGGTACGTCGTGTCCGTGACCTCGGCGAGACCGAGCTGGACCGCATCCGCCGCGCCGCCGACGACTGGCGCGGCACCGACACCGAGCGCGGCTTCTCCATGGCGCTGGGCCGCGTCGGCGACCCCGCCGACGGCGACTGTCTCGTCGCCACCGCCCACAAGGCCGACGAGGAACCGGGAGAGTACGGCGACCTCAAGGCGATCCTCCACTTCGTGCCGTGGGGCACGGACGGGGTCTCGCTGGACCTCATGCGCCGCGACCGCTCGGCGGACCCCGGCATGAACGAACTGCTGATCGTGGCCGCCCTCCAGGCCGCCCCGAAGTTCGGCATCGCGCGCGTGTCCCTCAACTTCGCGATGTTCCGCTCGGCCCTTGCGCGCGGCGAGAAGATCGGCGCGGGCCCGGTGCTGCGCGCCTGGCGAGGCCTGCTGGTCTTTCTGTCCCGCTGGTTCCAGATCGAGTCCCTGTACAAGTTCAACGCCAAGTTCCGGCCACGCTGGGAGCCCCGTTTCGTGGTCTACCGCGCCTCGGCCGACCTGCCCCGCCTCGGCTTCGCCGCCATGCAGGCCGAGGGCTTCGTCAACCTGGCCCTGCCGCTGCCGCGCTTCCTGCGCCGCCGTACGAACGCACCGCGCCCCTGCCCGCACCGGGTGGCGGAACGGGACGTCCAGGCGGCGTGAGCGGCCCCCCGGACCGGCCCGAGCGGAAGCCCCCTGCCCCCGAGGGCTCCCGCTCGGGCTACGCACGTCCCCGCGCCCCCTTGGGCCTAGGCTGAACGTATGAGCAAGCAGAGCGGACGCGGGCGCGTCACGGGCCTTCCGCAGTGGGACCGGTGCGCGGTCATGGGAGTCGTCAACGTGACCCCCGATTCCTTCTCCGACGGGGGCCGCTGGTTCGACACGACGGCCGCCGTCAAGCACGGCCTCGCCCTGGTCGAGGAGGGTGCCGACCTGGTCGACGTCGGCGGCGAGTCCACCCGCCCCGGCGCCAGCCGGGTCGACGAGGCCGAGGAACTGCGCCGCGTCATCCCCGTCGTCCGCGGCCTCGCCTCCGAGGGCGTCACGATCTCCGTCGACACCATGCGTGCCTCCGTCGCCGAGCAGGCCCTCGCCGCCGGCGCCGCCCTCGTCAACGACGTCAGCGGCGGCCTCGCCGACCCCGCGATGATTCCGGTCGTCGCGGACGCCGGCGCCCCCTTCGTCGTCATGCACTGGCGTGGCTTCCTGGAGGGCGGGAACGTCAAGGGCGTCTACGACGACGTCGTCGCCGAGGTCGTCGCCGAGCTCCACACGCGTGTGGAGGCCGTCCTCGCCGGCGGCATCGCCCCCGACCGCGTCGTCGTCGACCCCGGCCTGGGCTTCTCCAAGGACGCCGAGCACGACCTCGTGCTCCTCGCCCACCTCGACCGCATCCTGGCCCTCGGCCACCCCCTCCTCGTCGCCGCCTCCCGCAAGCGGTTCCTCGGCCGGGTCCTCGCCGGGCCGGAGGGCTCGCCGCCGCCCGCGCGCGAGCGCGACGCCGCCACGGCCGCCGTCTCGGCGCTCGCGGCGCACGCCGGCGCCTGGGCGGTGCGCGTGCACGAGGTGCACGCCACGGCGGACGCGGTGCGCGTGGCACGCGCCGTCGAAGGGGCACGCGTCGCCGAGACCGCGCCGGGCACGCAGGCCGCTGAGGGAGCCCGGTGAGCGCCCCGCACACCGACGTCGAGCAGGTGGAGGCCGCCAACACCGCCTTCTACGAGGCGATGGAGCGCGGCGACTTCGAGGAACTGTCCTCGTTCTGGCTCACCCCGTCCGACCTCGGCGTCGACGAGACCTACCACGACCCGGCCGACGTCGGCGTGGTCTCCTGCGTGCACCCCGGCTGGCCGGTTCTCACCGGCCGCGGCGAGGTCCTGCGGTCGTACGCGCTGATCATGGCGAACACCGACTACATCCAGTTCTTCCTCACCGACGTGCACGTCTCCGTGACCGGCGACACCGCCGTGGTGACCTGCACCGAGAACATCCTCAGCGGCGGGCCCGCCCCCGAGGGCGACGAGGAGCTCGGCCCGCTCGTGGGCCAGCTCGTGGTCGCCACGAACGTGTTCCGGCGCACGCCGGAGGGCTGGAAGATGTGGTCGCACCACGCCTCGCCGGTTCTGGCCGAAAACGACGAGGACGAGACCGACGACACCCCCTCCTGAGTGGGTAGGCGACCTACAGACCGACCTACAGACCGACCGCAGGACCGCACCACAGGACGGCAGGAACACACCCAGGGACAATCACGGACAAACAGCGGGATGACTCGCGGAAGCCACCCGCAAGGAGGCCCGCCGGCCCCCTCCGGCACCAAGAAGTGGTTGGAATCACGCGTCCTCGGGTAGGGGCGGCTACCAGCCCATGAGCCGCCGGGTTCCCCAGGGGAAACACCCAGTGAATCCTCCTGGCCCCGGACCGGACCCACGCCCCCGTGGCCCGGCCCTGTCAGTGCCCGCAGGTAGATTCGTTCGAGGCCGGTGTGCCGCCCGCACACGGCATCGACCGGCCGTCACCGACGATTGCAGGAGTGATTCGCGTGGATCGTGTCGCGCTGCGCGGCCTGAAGGCCCGCGGGTACCACGGCGTGTTCCCCGAGGAGCGCGCGGAGGGCCAGACCTTCGTCGTGGACCTCGTCCTGGGCCTGGACACCCGGCCGGCCGCGGCCGACGACGACCTGGCGAAGACCGTGCACTACGGCATCGTGGCGGAGGAGGTCGTGGCCGTCGTCGAGGGCGAGCCGGTCAACCTCATCGAGACGCTCGCCGAACGCATCGCCCAGGCCTGTCTGAAGCACCAAGGGGTCCAGGAGGTCGAGGTCGCCGTCCACAAACCGGACGCGCCGATCACGGTCCCCTTCGACGACGTGACCGTCACCATCACCCGGAGCCGAGTATGACTGCACCGTTCATCAAGGGCCCCAACGACCCGACCGTACAGCCGGTACCCGCCTCCGTCGTCGACCAGGTCGACGCCGCCGACACCACCCTCAGCAACCCGAAACGGGCCGTGATCTCCCTCGGCTCCAACCTGGGCAACCGCCTGGAAACCCTGCAGGGCGCCATCGACGCCCTGGAGGACACCCCCGGCGTGCGCATCAAGGGGGTCTCCCCCGTCTACGAGACGGAGCCGTGGGGCGTCGAGCCGGGCACCCAGCCCTCGTACTTCAACGCGATCGTGGTCCTCAAGACCACCCTCCCCCCGTCCTCCCTGCTGGAGCGGGCGCACGCGGTCGAGGAGGCCTTCCACCGCGTACGGGACGAGCACTGGGGCGCGCGCACCCTCGACGTCGACATCGTCTCGTACGCCGACCTGGTCTCCGACGACCCGAACCTCACGCTCCCCCACCCGCGCGCCCACGAACGCGCCTTCGTCCTCGCCCCCTGGCACGACCTGGAGCCCGAGGCCCAGTTGCCCGGCCGCGGCCCGGTCGTCGACCTGCTCGGCACCGTCACCCGGGACGGCGTCGCACCGCGCCAGGACCTGGAACTCCAGCTGCCCGAATAGTCGTTAAGGTCAAGACGACCACATTCCGTGGGGACCCGGGGGAGCTGAAGGGGCACCGTGAGAGAGCTGCGCATCAGGTTGCTGGCAGGCGTGTTCATCGTGGCCGGAGTCCTGTCCTGGGCGGGCGCCCGGCTGTGGAACGCCGTCGGGACCCTGCCCAGCGTCCCGCTGGCCGCGCCCATCGTCCTGGCGGTCATCGCCGTGATCCTGCTGGCCACGGCGCTCTCGATCCGCGCCCGCCTCAAGGCCCAGCGGGAACGACGCCCCGAGGCCAAGGGCGTCGACCCCCTGATGGCCGCCCGCGCGGTCGTCTTCGGCCAGTCCAGCGCCCTGGTCGCCGCCCTCGTCGCCGGTATGTACGGCGGCGCGGGCGTCTTCCTCCTGGAGTCCCTCGACATCCCCGCCCGCCGGGACCAGGCCATCTACGCCGGCTTCTCCGTCGTGGCAGGCATCGGCGTGATAGCGGCAGCCATCTTCCTGGAGCGCGTCTGCAAACTCCCGGAGGACGAGGAGCACAATGGCGCGGGGGCGGCGCCGACCACGTGAGAGTCACCAGGGTTGGCGAGCCAGGTGACCGTTCACGAGGAAGCTGGGGTAGGGGTCGAGTCGGTAGCTGTAGAGAGTGAACGGTTTCGGGCTTCCGGCCCCGCGCAGCCGAACATCGCGCACCTCGACCCATGTCGACTCGATGAGTTCCAACGGGTGCTGCTCGGGCTTGAAGGTCCCTCGTGACGGCCAGCTGTCAGCTACGACCAGATGCGAGGCCAACCCGTTGGCCCGAGGCGTGAACCTTGCGCCGATCTCTTGCGCCAGCTCGGAGAGAAACGGGGCGTTGGAGCTCACGAGCACGCGCGCAGCCCATGTCTTCGGACGGAATCCGTCTCCGTCCGTGTAGCCGTCGAGGAAGCCTTCGAACGTCTCCCTGTCCCGGAGGACAACGCGGGGAAATCGTTGCCTCATGTGGTGCGCGTCGCCCCCCACGTACTGCCTCATCAGGTCGGCCAGGTATGACGACACCACACGCACTCGGAAGCCAGGCACCTCCCGTTGAAGATAGCCCGACGGTCGCGTGACGGATTCCAAACGAGCGGTCATCCCGGTTGCCGCAGACAGGCAGGCCGCGTAGCGCGAGGCGAACCCCTTGTCGTTGACAACCAGCGACACGTAGTTCTTGCCGACCGTGCCATCCGAGCAATTCGCCCCGATCGCGTAACCGAACTCGTAGCCCGGTTTGATGGTCAGTCGCTCGCGACGCAATTTCCGCGCGTGCGTCCACGCGAGGACGGATCCCTCAACGTCTCTCGCATGGACCCACCCATCAGGCGTGCCCAACAGCTGATCTGGGGCCACCGTGAACGACACATGGTCGGTCACGACATCAACGACCTCGCGGACCTTGACCGCCACCACCTGAGTGACCGTCGTCTGGACCGTACGGTCTGCGTCCAGCGTCCAGAGTCGGCTGCCCACCCCGACATTCCGCGCCTGTAAGCGACCGCCCACCCCATTCACCGTCTGCTTGCTCGGCAGCCCGAATCCCATCGCGATCCCCCTTGATCAGCGATCAACGCCACTGATCAAGACGATATCGGGCACCACTGACAACCAGGTCAGCGCGCCAGTATCAGGCTCATTGCCTCGGCACGGGTCGTAGCATCCCGAAGTTGACCGCGCACCGCGGATGTCGTGGTCTTGGCGCCCGGCTTGCGGATCCCCCGCATCGACATGCACATGTGCTCGGCCTCAATGACGACGATCACCCCCCGGGCCTCAAGGATCTTCATGAGGGAGTCGGCGATCTGGGTGGTGAGTCGTTCCTGCACCTGTAGACGACGGGCAAACACGTCCACCAGCCGCGCAAGCTTCGACAGACCCGTGATCTTGCCACTTTCAGCCGGAATGTATCCAATGTGAGCAACGCCATGGAAGGGCAGAAGATGATGTTCGCACTGGCTCACGATTTCGATGTCCTTCACCAAAACCATCTCGTCATGCCCGATATCAAACGTGGTCGTCAGAACCTCCTCAGGTTCCTGCCACAGACCCGCCAACAGCTCCCGATAAGCCCGTGCCACCCGCCCCGGCGTCTCCCGCAGCCCCTCCCGGTCCGGGTCCTCCCCGACCGCGATCAGCAGCTCGCGTACGGCGTTCTCGGCGCGCTTCTCGTCGAACTCGCCGATGCGGCCCTCGCCGTCCAGCGTCACGGGGTCGGTCATGTGGTGCCTCGATCCTTTTACGGGTGGCGCGTATGGGTCACGCGTCTGAACTGCCGGCATACGGAAATGCCACGCCCCCCAGGCTAGAACCTGGGGGGCGTGGCATTCATTCCGGGCCTGGTGGGTCACCAGGGCCTGGGCGGCGTCAGCTCTCCGGACGCTCCTCGGGGGCCGGTTCGGCCACCGGGGCGGGCTCCGTCGCGGTCGACTTGGCGGTGGTGATCGCCGGCGTCGAGCCGTTGGCGCCGTTCGTCAGTGCGAGCTCCTTCGGGGAGAGCACGGGCGGACGGGTGGACGGCGTACGGCGGGAGGACCCGGTCCAGGCGGGCCGAGGCGGACGCTTGACGATGGGGGCGAAGATCTCGGCGATCTCCTCCTTGCCCAGCGTCTCCCTCTCCAGCAGCTGAAGCACCAGGTTGTCGAGGACGTCGCGGTTCTCGACCAGGATCTCCCAGGCCTCGTTGTGCGCGTTCTCGATGAGCTTCTTGACTTCCTCGTCCACCAGCGCGGCGACCTCTTCCGAGTAGTCGCGCTGGTGAGCCATCTCACGTCCGAGGAACGGCTCGGTGTTGTCGCCGCCGAACTTGATGGCACCGAGGCGCTCGGTCATGCCGTACTGCGTGACCATCGCGCGGGCCGTGGTCGTGGCCTTCTCGATGTCGTTCGCCGCGCCCGTGGTCGGGTCGTGGAAGACGAGCTCCTCGGCCGCACGGCCGCCCAGCATGTAAGCAAGCTGGTCCAGCATCTCGTTGCGGGTCGTGGAGTACTTGTCCTCCTCCGGCAGGACCATCGTGTAGCCGAGAGCACGGCCTCTGGAGAGGATCGTGATCTTGTGGACCGGATCGGAGTTCGGGGAGGCCGCCGCGACCAGGGCGTGTCCGCCCTCGTGGTACGCGGTGATCTTCTTTTCCTTGTCCGACATGATCCTGGTCCGCTTCTGCGGGCCCGCCACGACGCGGTCGATGGCCTCGTCGAGCATCTGGTTGTCGATCAGCTTCCTGTCGCTGCGGGCCGTGAGGAGCGCCGCCTCGTTGAGGACGTTGCTCAGGTCCGCACCGGTGAAGCCCGGCGTACGGCGGGAGACCGCCGACAGGTCGACGTCCGGGGCGACCGGCTTGCCCTTCTGGTGAACCTTGAGGATCTCCAGACGGCCCTGCATGTCCGGGCGGTCGACCGCGATCTGGCGGTCGAAGCGGCCGGGCCGCAGGAGGGCCGGGTCGAGGATGTCGGGCCGGTTCGTCGCGGCGATGAGGATCACGCCGCCCTTGACGTCGAAGCCGTCCATCTCGACGAGCAGCTGGTTCAGAGTCTGCTCACGCTCGTCGTGACCGCCGCCGAGACCGGCACCGCGGTGACGGCCGACCGCGTCGATCTCGTCGACGAAGACGATCGCCGGGGCGTTCGCCTTGGCCTGCTCGAACAGGTCACGGACCCGGGAGGCACCGACACCGACGAACATCTCGACGAAGTCGGAACCGGAGATCGAGTAGAAGGGCACACCCGCCTCGCCCGCGACGGCGCGCGCGAGCAGGGTCTTACCGGTGCCGGGCGGGCCGTACAGCAGTACGCCCTTGGGGATCTTCGCCCCGACGGCCTGGAACTTCGCCGGTTCCTGCAGGAACTCCTTGATCTCCTGGAGCTCCTCGACCGCCTCGTCCGAGCCGGCGACGTCCGAGAACGTCGTCTTCGGGGTGTCCTTGGTGATGAGCTTCGCCTTGGACTTGCCGAAGTTCATGACCCGGGAGCCGCCGCCCTGCATCTGATTCATCAGGAACAGGAAGACGACCACGATCAGGACGAAGGGAAGCAGGGAGAGCAGGATGCCGACGAACGGGTTCTGCTTGGACGGCGAGACCGTGTAGCCGTCTGGGATCTGCTCCTGCTGGTACTTGTTCTGCAGCGTGTTGGCGATGTCCACGCCTTGGTCGCCGATATAGCTCGCCTGGATCTTTGTGGCGTCCTCGACCTTTTCGCCGTCCTTGAGCTGGACCTTGATGATCTGCTCGTCGCCGGTTGTCAGCTTGGCCGACTCGACCTTGTTCTCGTTGATCGCCTGGACGACCTGGCCGGTGTCCACCGTCTTGTAGCCGCCGGACGAGCCGACGACCTGCATCAACACGACCACGGCAAGGACGGCCAGCACGATCCACATGACCGGCCCACGGAAGTATCGCTTCACGTCCATCCATACGGAGCGGTGCCGCCCCGTCCCTCCTGCCATAGTGAGTTTGATAAGACAGTTCTTCTGACGGTACCCCAGCTTCGACGCCCGTAGCCGCACGGGACGGCCGGTAAGCCCGTCTGCATGCTCCAACGGCGCGAGGCCCGCCGGGGTTCCCGATCTTCGTACGGGTGTTGGGCCCTTCGGGTCCGCGAGCGCGGACCGCCGGACTCAGCCGCCGTAGACGTGGGGCGCGAGCGTACCGACGAACGGGAGGTTGCGGTACTTCTCGGCGTAGTCGAGGCCGTATCCGACGACGAACTCGTTGGGGATGTCGAAGCCGACCCACTCCACGTCGATGGCGACCTTCGCGGCGTCCGGCTTGCGCAGCAGCGTGCACACCTTCAGCGACTCGGGCTCGCGCGAGCCGAGGTTGGACAGCAGCCAGGACAGCGTCAGACCGGAGTCGATGATGTCCTCGACGATGAGGACGTGCTTGCCCTTGATGTCGGTGTCGAGGTCCTTGAGGATCCGCACGACACCGGAGGACTGGGTGCCGGCGCCGTACGACGACACGGCCATCCAGTCCATGGTGACGGGGGTGGACAGCGCCCGCGCGAGGTCGGCCATCACCATCACCGCGCCCTTGAGGACTCCGACGATGAGCAGGTCCTTGCCCGCGTACTCCGCGTCGATCTTCGCGGCCAGCTCGGCCAGCTTCGCGTCGATCTCTTCCTTGGTGATGAGCACCCGCTGGAGGTCGGCACCCATGTCTTTCGCGTCCACCCGCATCACTTTCGGTCGGTCGTCCCACCGGCTGGCCGGCCCCTCCGTCTCGTTCGCGAAGGGGTCGGGAATCAGCCTTGCCGAATCACCAGTCTGCCACCCTGACGCTGGGCGACGACTTTGCCGGGGAGATTGATGGCTCCCTGGCCGCGCCATCCGGTGATCAGACGGTCGACTTCCTCGATGTGACGGGCGAACAGCGCTCCGGCGGGCGCCCCTGCCTCGATGGCGGCTCGGCGCAGGATCCGGCGGCGTACGGCGGGCGGCAGCGCGTACAGCTTGGCGCACTCCAGGAGGCCGGCCGCGTCGCGTACGGCGGCCTCGGCCTGGCCGGCCCAGGCGTCGAGCGCGTCGGCGTCGTCACGGGAGAGCTGGGCCGTGCGGGCTAGGGCCTCGACGACGCCTTTGCCGAGCGCCTTCTCCAGGGCGGGCAGGCCCTCTTGGCGAAGGCGTGAGCGCGTGTACGCCGGGTCGGCGTTGTGCGGGTCGTCCCAGACCGGCAGGGACTGGACCATGCAGGCCTTGCGGGCGGTCTGGCGGTCCAGCCCGAGGAAGGGGCGGCGGTAACGGCCGCCGGCCCCCGAGACCGCGGCCATTCCGGACAGGGAGCGGATGCCGGAGCCGCGGGCGAGGCCGAGCAGGACGGTTTCGGCCTGGTCGTCCCGGGTGTGGCCGAGCAGGACGGCGATGGCGCCGTGGCGGACGGCCGCGTCGTCGAGGGCGGCGTAGCGGGCGTCACGGGCGGCGGCCTCGGGTCCGCCCGAGCGGCCGACGGTCACGGCGATGGACTCGACCGGTTCCAGGCCGAGTTCGCGCATGCGCAGGACGACTTCCTCGGCGCGCAGGTCGGAGCCGGGCTGCAGACCGTGGTCGACGGTGATGCCACCGGCGCGGATGCCGAGTTTGGGGGCCTCGAAGGCGAGGGCGGAGGCGAGGGCCATGGAGTCGGCGCCGCCGGAGCATGCCACGAGCACGAGCGGGGAGGGGGGTCGCTCGTGCGGGGTGGTGCGCGGGGGCTGCTGCGGGGCCCGGCCGGGGAGCGCGTACGACGGTTCGCGCGCCGTGTCGTGGGCGGCGGGCGCTGCGCCTTTCTGCGTCACGGGCGGCGCCAGGGGCAGCGACATGTGCGGGATCTCGTACGAGGTCGCGCGGCGGCTGCCGGGTGCCGGGGCGTCGGTGGTGCGGCTGTGTTCGGTGAGGATGTCGTGGAGGACGCGGCGGACCGCCAGGCGTATCGCCGCGACCGCAGGATGGGGACCCATGTCCGGTTCCCTTCATGAAGTTTTCGGGGGGTGAGCCCGAGCTCGGTCACTCAGAGTGTGTAGATGGTGACAGAGACGGGCCGTTCCCCGAGCATTGCACGCCTACCCATGGCTCACGGTCCCTCGGACGGGTGATTGGAGGGGCGTTCGCCTGCCGTCGGCCGGATTCGGTTCACGACCTTCGTATGAGATGCACGACTCGGCGCGCGATTCACGACTCCGCCTTGCGATGCACCCGCGCGATCCAGTCCGCCGGTTTGGCGATCTCCGACTTGGTCGGGAGGGTGTTCGGGGACGTCCACACGCGGTTGAAGCCGTCCATGCCGACCTGGTCATGGACGGCCCGTACGAAGCGTTCGCCGTCGCGGTACTGCCTGAGTTTGGCATCGAGACCCAGCAACTTGCGCAGGGCCATGTCCAGTCGGGAGGCGCCTTTGGCGCGCCGCTGCTGAAACTTCTCGCGGATCTCGGCGACAGTCGGCACGACCTGGGGCCCGACTCCGTCCATCACGAAATCGGCGTGGCCCTCCAGGAGCGACATCACTGCGGTGAGCCGGCCGAGGATCTCCCGCTGGGCCGGGGTCTGCACCAGTTCCACGAACGAACGTCCGCCGTCGTCCTCCTCGGCCTCTGGCCGGCCGCCGGCGAGCGACTGCGCGGCCTCGCGGATGCGCTCCAGGACGGTCATGGGGTCGACATCCGTCTCCCCCAAGAAAGACTGGATTTCGCCCTCGAGGTGGTCCCGCAGCCACGGCACCGCGCTGAACTGCGTGCGGTGCGTCTCCTCGTGCAGGCACACCCACAGGCGGAAGTCATGGGGCTGTACGTCGAGTTCGCGCTCCACGTGGACGATGTTCGGGGCGACGAGCAGCAGTCGGCCGGAGCCGTTCTCGCCCGCCGGGAGTTCGCGGGTGGCCGGGGCGAAGGTCTCGTACTGGCCGAGGACCCGGGAGGCCAGGAAGGACAGCAGCATGCCGAGTTCGACGCCGGTGACCTTGCCGCCGACTGCGCCGAGGACCGCGCCGCCGGGGCTGCTGCCGCGGCGCTCCTGCATCTTGTCGAGCAGGGGCTTGAGGATCTCGCGGAACCCGGCGACGTTCGCCCGCACCCAGCCGGGGCGGTCGACCACCAGGACGGGGGTGTCGTGGGTGTCCTCCGTGCCCATACGAGTGAAGCCCCGGACGTGTTCCTCCGAGGCCTTGGCATGTCGGCGCAGCTCGGCGACGACGGCCCTGGCCTCGTCGCGGCTCACCTCGGGGCCCGGCCGTACGAGCCGGGTCGCGGTCGCCACCGCGAGATTCCAGTCGACCATCTCGGCACCACCGATGCTCGTCATGTGTCAACCGTACGTGAGCGTTCCCACTTGGGGCAGGCCGTGGGGATTTGCGGAGGCGTGGCCGGCACGGGTGGACGCGCGTCGGACGGCGCCCGCGGTGGCTAACCGCAGCCGCAGGCCGCCAGTGCCGTTGCCGTTCTGTCCAGGGCCGACTGGGCCGCGTCCTTGTTCGTCGTGTTCGTTGCCAGGAAGGCGAAGGCCAGCAGGTGGCCGTCCTGGTCGACGACCGTGCCGGCCAGGGCGTTGACGCCGGTCAGGGTGCCTGTCTTGGCTCGGACGATGCCTGCCGCGCCGTCCGTGTAACGGCCGCTCAGGGTGCCGGTGAAACCGGCCACCGGGAGGCCGGTCAGGGCGGCGCGCAGTTGCGGGTGGGTCGGGTCGGCCGCCTTGGCCAGGAGGGACGTGAGCAGGTCCGCCGTGAGTTTGTCGTCGCGGTTGAGGCCGCTGCCGTCCTTGAAGGAGACGCCGGACACCGGCAGTCCGAGCTTCTTCAGCTGGGCCCCGATCGCCTGCCCGCCGCCGTTGAAGTCGGCGCGCTGGCCGCTCGCGACGGCCGTGTGCCGCGCCAGCGCCTCGGCGATGTCGTTGTCGCTGTTGGTGAGCATGCGCTCGACCAGGGAGGAGAGCGGGGGCGAGGAGACCTCGGCGAGGGCCTCGGCCCGGTTCGTGGCCTTGGACAGGCCGGGCGACGTCGTTTTGATGCCGCGGTCGGCCAGGAAGGAGGCGAACTTGGTCGCCGCGTCCATGGCCGGGTCCTTCGCCCGGGTCACCTCCCCGCTGGTGGAGTCGTCCGGGCGGGCCTCGTCGGCCATGAGGGCGCTGACCGGGGCGAGGTTGCCGTTCTCTCCGATGGGGTGCAGTTCGGGGCCGGCGTAGAGCGTCTTGTCATACGAGAGGGTGACGTCACGTACGTCACGCTTTTTCAGGGCCTTCGCGGTCGCGTCGGCCAGTTCGCGCAGGCTCGCCCAGCCGTCGGCGTCCTTGCGGGCCGTCAGGGTGGGGTCGCCGCCGCCGACCAGGACGAGTTCCTTGGTGTCGGGTTCGAGGGCGGTGCGGGTGGTGAGGCGGTGGTCGGGGCCCATCGCGGTGAGGGCGGCCGCGGCGGTGGCGATCTTCGTCGTCGACGCGGGTGTGAGGGGCTCGGCGGCTCCGACGCCGAAGAGCCGCTTGCCGCTGGCCACGTCCACGATCGCCGCCGACCTGCGGGTTCCGAGCTCCGGGACGTCCAGGAGCGGGCCCAGGAGATCGGCGAGAGCCTTGCTGTCCGGGACCGGGTTCACGGCGCCGACGCCGCCGCCGAGTCCGGTCAGGACGGAGCCCGCGGAGGGGGCGGGACGGGGTGCCTCACCCGCCGCATCGGACGAACCGGACGTATCAGTATTACGACCGTGATCTGCGCCACCCGTGCGCTCCTGGGCGGCCGCCCAGTCCCGCTCGGCCGTACGCTGACCGGTGGAGTCCCAGGGGCCGACGGCGGTCACCACTGCGGCGGCAAGCGCCAGTCCGGCGGTGGCGGCGCCCGCGGTGTACTGCCAGGTCTTCGGCTTCGTCATCCGCGCAGCCTGCGGTGATACGGCTCGCGCGAGCCGTGTGACCTGCGGTTTCGCGGCCGTCGCGGCGCGTGCGAGACGTGGGCGTACGGCGCCCGCGGCCCGTGCCAGACGCGGTCGAACGGCGCCCGCGACCCGCGTCACATGCGGTCTCGCGGCTCGCCAAGGCCTCAGCTCTGGCACGACCACCAGCCCCTTTCGCGATCACACACCTGCGTGAGGGACACTTAACCACCAGAACTATGTGCTGATCATGGAGGAGCCACCGGTGGAGTTCGACGTCACGATCGAGATTCCGAAGGGTTCGCGGAACAAGTACGAGGTGGACCACGAGACCGGTCGGATCCGCCTGGACCGTCGACTCTTCACCTCGACCGCCTACCCGACCGACTACGGCTTCGTCGAGAACACCCTCGGCGAGGACGGCGACCCGCTGGACGCGCTGGTCATCCTGGACGAGCCGACCTTCCCGGGCTGCCTCATCAAGTGCCGCGCGATCGGCATGTTCCGGATGACGGACGAGGCCGGCGGCGACGACAAGCTGCTGTGCGTGCCGGCGACGGACCCGCGCCAGGAGCACCTGCGTGACATCCACCACGTCTCCGAGTTCGACCGCCTGGAGATCCAGCACTTCTTCGAGGTCTACAAGGACCTGGAGCCCGGCAAGTCCGTCGAGGGCGCCGACTGGGTGGGCCGTACCGACGCCGAGGCCGAGATCGAGCGGTCCTACAAGCGCTTCAAGGACCAGGGCGGCCACTGAGCCACTGCCACCTCTCAGCCACAAGTGAACGGGCTGCACGCGTGCGCGTGCAGCCCGTTCGCGTGTCTGTGCGCATACTGAGAGCGGCAGGAGGTGTCGTACAGGGAGTGTTACGCAGGTGACGGACGCGGAGGACCGCAAGCCGCAGTCGGACGAGGCGAGGATGGCCTTCACGGCTCCCGCCGGGATCGAGGTGGGCGACAGCGAGTCGGAGACCACGTCCGAGTTCGCCCTGCCCAAGGGGCTGGACGTGCTGCAGCCGCCGCTCCACGAGCCCGAGGGCTCGGCGTTCACCGCGCCCAGCGGCTACACCGTCGAGGACGCCCCGCCCGCGTTCACCCCGGCCGGCGGCATCCCGCGGATCAGCCTGACCAAGGACCTGCCCTGGCAGGACCGGATGCGCACGATGCTGCGCATGCCGGTCGCCGAACGGCCCGCGCCGGAGCGGATGCCGCGGGCGGAGGACGAGGGCCCGGCCGTCCCGCGCGTGCTCGACATGACCCTTCGTATCGGCGAACTGCTGCTGGCGGGCGGTGAGGGCGCGGAGGACGTGGAGGCCGCGATGTTCGCGGTCTGCCGGTCCTACGGCCTGGACCGCTGCGAGCCGAACGTCACCTTCACCCTGCTGTCGATCTCTTACCAGCCGTCGCTGGTGGACGATCCGGTGACGGCGTCGCGCACGGTGCGGCGGCGCGGCACCGACTACACGCGACTGGCCGCCGTGTACCAGCTCGTCGACGACCTCAGCGACCCGGAGAGCCACATCTCCCTGGAGGAGGCCTACGGGCGGCTCGCGGAGATCCGCCGAAACCGGCACCCGTACCCGACCTGGGTGCTGACCTCGGCGAGCGGGCTGCTCGCGGGAGCGGCCTCGGTGCTGGTGGGCGGTGACCTGATCGTGTTCATCGCGGCGATGTTCGGCGCGATGCTCGGCGACCGGCTGGCGTGGCTGTGCGCGGGGCGCGGGCTGCCGGAGTTCTACCAGTTCACGGTGGCCGCGATGCCGCCGGCCGCGATCGGGGTCGCGCTGACGCTGACGCACGTCGACGTGAAGGCGTCCGCGGTCATCACCGGTGGGCTCTTCGCGCTGCTGCCCGGACGGGCACTGGTGGCGGGCGTGCAGGACGGGCTGACCGGCTTCTACATCACCGCGGCCGCGCGGCTGCTGGAGGTCATGTACTTCTTCGTCGGCATCGTCGTCGGCGTGCTGGTGATCCTCTACTTCGGCGTGAACCTGGGTGCCAAGCTCACCCCGGACGAGGCGCTGCTCGTCTCGGACCGGCCGTACTGGCAGATCGCCGCGTCGATGCTGCTGTCGCTGACCTTCGCCGTCCTGCTCCAGCAGGAACGGACCACTGTGCTCGCGGTGACCCTCAACGGGGGTGTCGCGTGGGTGGTGTACGGCGCGATGCACTACGCCGGTGAGTTCTCGCCGGTTGCCTCCACGGCCGTCGCGGCCGGGCTCGTGGGGCTGTTCGGGCAGTTGATGGCGCGGTACCGGTTCGCGTCCGCGCTGCCGTACACGACTGCGGCGATCGGGCCCCTGTTGCCGGGTTCCGCCACATACTTCGGGCTGCTGGCGATCGCGCAGAACGATGTGGACGAGGGGCTGGTCTCCTTGGCCACGGCGGCTTCCTTGGCCATGGCCATTGCGATCGGGGTCAACCTCGGGTCGGAGATCTCCCGGTTGTTCCTGCGGATCGGGTCGCCGGAGAAGCGGCGAGCCGCCAAGCGGACTCGAGGGTTCTGAGCGCCTGGCAGCCCGGTCGCTTCCGGATCGACGGCGACTGCGGATCGTGTGTGGTTGATCGCGCAGTTCCCCGCGCCCCTGAAGGGGCGGTTCAGTAACCCTGGTTCGGCGGGTACTGCTGGTTCTGCTGGTTCTGCTGACCGTCGTACGGCTGCTGCTGGCCGTAGCCCTGGGGGTACTGCTGGGCGTACGGCTGCTGCTGCGGCTGCTGCTGGCCGTAGTACTGCTGGTCGTAGTCGTACTGGCGGCCCTGGTTGCCGTACTGCTGCTGGCCCTGGTTCCCGTACTGCTGGGGGTGGTCCTCGGAGGGGATGCGGCGGAGCTGGGTCGTCGCGTCGTCCATCATCGGGGCCTGCTGGGCCGGTGCCGCCGATGCGGCCGGTGCCTGGGCCGCCGCGCGCTTCTTCTTGGCGCGCTCCCGCAGGTACTCGATGATGATCGGGACCACGGAGACGAACACGATCAGGATGAGGATCGCCTCGACGTTCTTCTTGATGAAGCCGATCTGCCCGAGCCAGTAGCCCGCGAGGGTGACGCCGGTGCCCCAGGCGATACCGCCGATGACGTTGTACGTGAGGAACGTGCGGTACTGCATACGGCCGGCGCCCGCCACGATCGGGGCGAAGGTGCGCACGATCGGCACGAAGCGGGCGAGGACGATCGCCTTCGGGCCGTACTTCTCCATGAACTCGTGGGCCTTCTCCAGGTTCTCCTGTTTGAAGAGCTTGGAGTTGGGCCGGTTGAACAGCTTCGGGCCGAAGAACTTTCCGATCATGTACCCCACCTGGTCGCCGATGACGGCGGCCAGCACGATCAGGGTGCACACCAGCCACAGCGGCTGGCTGATGTAGTTCCCCTCGGCAACGAAGAGACCCGCCGTGAACAGCAGGGAGTCCCCGGGCAGGAACGCGAAGAGGCCTGACTCGGCGAAGACGATCAGCAGAATGCCGGGGAGGCTGAAGGTCTCGATCAGATAGTCCGGGCTGAGCCACTCGGGGCCGAGCGCAAGCGTGGTCACGGGATCGTGGCTCCTGCGGGGAGGGGGCGGAGGCGAAGCTGGGTGCTCAAATTATCAACGCTGCACTGGCCGCCCAGGTTCCATGGACCCCCTCAGGATGCACTGTGCCCCCGCTGGGACAAAGCTGTGATTCATGGGCATCGAAGAGTACGGCGGCGGACAGGAGCCACAGCCGGACGTTCTGGTCGTGACCACCAATGACATTCCCGGCCATCGGGTCACCGCGGTTCTGGGTGAGGTCTTCGGGCTGACCGTGCGCTCCCGGCACGTGGGCAGCCAGATCGGCGCCGGACTGAAGTCGCTGGTCGGTGGTGAGCTCAAGGGGCTCACCAAGACCCTCGTGGAGACCCGCAACCAGGCCATGCTGCGGCTCGTCGAGCAGGCACGCGCGCGTGGGGCGAACGCCGTCCTGGCGTTCCGCTTCGACGTGTCGGAGGCAGCGGACGTGGGCACCGAGGTGTGTGCCTACGGGACGGCGGTGGTCCTGGCCCGGGAGTGACCCGTACGGGGTCCCGGGCCAGGAGCCCTAGGAGGAGTGCCGGGCGGCGTTGGCGAGGATCGCGTCCCTCAGGTAGACCGCGAGGCCCGGCTTGGCCTGGTCGATGTTCCGGGTGAACCGCTCGTCGGCGACGTACATCTCGCCGAGGCAGGCGTGCATCTCGTGCCCGCAGTCGTAGTGGTTGCGGGCGATCCCCTGGCGGTGCTCCTCGGCGGCGTCCATGGCCGCCTCGGAGTCGGCCGGCTCACCGGCTTCCATGAGCGCGACGAAGCGGCGGCTGAGCTCGTCGGCCTCGCGCTGGATCCGCTGCCAGTCCTCCTTGGTGTACGAGGCGGCGCGCTGCTGTGACTGCCGATAGGCGTCGGTGTTGCCCCAGCGTTCCTGCACCTCCTCCTCGTACTGGTCCGGGTCGAAGTCCCCGAACACCTCGAACTTCTCCTCCGGCGTGAGATTGATGCCCATCTTGCGTGCCTCCATGGCGTGCTCCACGGCCGCCGCCATCTTCTGCAGCTTCTCGATCCGGGCAGTCAGCAGCTCGTGCTGCCGGCGCAGGTGTGCGCGCGGGTCCGCGTCCGGGTCGTCGAGCAGGGCGGCGACGTCCTCGAGCGGGAAACCGAGCTCGCGGTAGAACAGGATCTGCTGCAGCCGGTCGAGGTCGGCGTCGCTGTAGCGCCGGTGGCCCGCGTGGCTGCGCCCGCTGGGCACGAGCAGGCCGATGTCGTCGTAGTGGTGCAGGGTGCGCACCGTCACTGCGGCGAAGCCGGCGACCTGTCCCACGGAGTAGCTCACTTCCGCTCCCTTCTCGGTACGCCCTCCACGATGAGTCCTCACGCGGCGTGAGGTGCAAGCCCGGCGGCCCGGACCTACCGTCGTACACATGCCACTGCATCGTGGGAACAGCGAAGCACCCGACGGCAAGGGCGGCGGGCGCAGGCTCGCGGTCAACCCCTTCTACGGCGAGACGAATCCGGTCAGCGGCATGACCGAGGCCCCGCCCACGCATCGGCTGCCCGACTCTCCCCTGCCGCCGGCGACGGCGTACCAGGTGGTGCACGACGAGTTGATGCTGGACGGCAACTCCCGGCTCAACCTGGCCACCTTCGTCACCACCTGGATGGAGCCGCAGGCCGGGGTGCTGATGGCGGAGTGCCGGGACAAGAACATGATCGACAAGGACGAGTACCCGCGCACCGCCGAGCTGGAGCGGCGTTGTGTGGCGATGCTCGCCGATCTGTGGAACGCGCCCGATCCCTCGGCGGCCGTGGGCTGCTCCACCACCGGTTCCAGCGAGGCGTGCATGCTCGCGGGCATGGCGCTCAAACGGCGCTGGGCGCAGCGCAACGCCGACCGGTACCCCGCCGCGCGCCCCAACCTGGTGATGGGCGTCAACGTCCAGGTCTGCTGGGACAAGTTCTGCAACTTCTGGGAGGTGGAGCCGCGTCTGGTCCCGATGGAGGGCGAACGGTTCCATCTGGACCCGCAGGCGGCGGCCGAGCTGTGCGACGAGAACACCATCGGGGTCGTCGGCATCCTGGGCTCCACCTTCGACGGTTCGTACGAGCCGATCGAGGACCTGTGTGCCGCACTGGACGCCCTCCAGGAGCGCACGGGCCTCGACGTCCCGGTGCACGTCGACGGCGCGTCCGGCGCGATGGTGGCGCCCTTCCTCGACGAGGACCTGGTGTGGGACTTCCGGCTGCCGAGGGTCGCCTCGATCAACACCTCGGGGCACAAGTACGGGCTCGTCTACCCGGGCGTCGGCTGGGCGCTGTGGCGGGACCGGGAGGCGCTGCCCGAGGAGCTGGTCTTCCGGGTCAACTACCTGGGCGGTGACATGCCGACCTTCGCGCTCAACTTCTCCCGGCCGGGCGCCCAGGTCGTGGCGCAGTACTACTCGTTCCTGCGGCTGGGCCGGGAGGGGTTCCGGGCAGTGCAGCAGGCCTCGCGGGACGTGGCGGGGAAGGTCGCCGGGGCCGTGGAGAAGCTCGGCGACTTCCGGCTGCTGACCCGGGGCGACCAGCTGCCCGTCTTCGCCTTCACCACGGCCCCGGACGTCCGGGCGTACGACGTCTTCGACGTGTCCCGGCGGCTGCGCGAGAAGGGCTGGCTGGTCCCGGCGTACACCTTCCCGCCGAACCGCGAGGATCTGTCCGTCCTGCGGGTGGTGTGCCGCAACGGCTTCTCCGAGGACCTCGCCGAACTGTTCGTGCAGGACCTGACTCTGCTGCTGCCGGAGCTGCGCCGGCAGCAGCACCCCCTGACCCAGGACAGGGGGGCGGCCACGGGGTTCCACCACTAGGGCCTGTCGCGGGCGTGACCCTGGGCGCCGGCTATCGGCTCAGGCGTCCGAACCGCCGTACCGCGAGCGGGAAGAAGACCGCCAGGAGCACCAGCGGCCATACGATCGCCGCCGCGACGCCGTCCGTACCCGTACCGCCGAACAGGTCGCGTACGGCCGTGGCCGTCTGGGACATCGGGTTCCACTCGACGACCGTGCCGAGCCAGCCCGGCATGGACTCGGGCGGCGCGATGGCGTTGGACAGGAAGCCGATCGGCCAGACGAGGATCTGCACCGCCTGCACCATCTCCGGCTTCCCGGCCACCAGCGCCAGGTGGATCCCGATCCACAGCATGGCGAAACGGAACAACAGGAGCAGCCCCACGGCGCCCAGGAGGGCCCCTGGGCCGCCCTGCGCACGCCAGCCCAGTGCGTATCCGACTGCCATGAGGACGAACAGGGCCAGCGCCGACTGGAGCATGTCGGCCGCCGAACGGCCCACCAGCACCGCACCGTTGGCCATCGGCATCGACCGGAAGCGGTCGATCACGCCCTTGTTGAGATCCTGGGTGACCGCGATCATCGTGCCCTCCAGCCCGAAGGCCATGGTGAGCGCGAGCATTCCGGGGACCAGATAGTCGATGTAGGAGCCCTGCAGGCCCCGGCCGCCGCCGATGAGGTAGCCGAACATCAGCAGCAGCATCACGGGGAAGACCAGGTTGACCACGACCTGCACGGGCTGCCGCGCCCAGTGGGCGAGTTCGCGGCGGGTCATGGTCCAGGAGTCGGTCAGTGCGTACGCGGTCACACGGCCTCCTTCACTCGTTCCTCGCGCCCGGTCAGGTGCAGGAACACCTCGTCCAGCGTGGGGCGTCGCAGAGCGACGTCCTCCGCCTCGATCCCGGCCTGCTCCAGGGCCCGTACGACGCCGGAGAGCGCCGCCATCCGGTCGGTGACCAAAGCGCTGAGCAGGCGGCGGTCGGGGTCGACCGAGATGTCGTCCTTCGGTATGGGCAGCAGGGCGACGGCCGCGCCCAGTTGGCCCGCGTCCCGCAGGACCACGTCGATGCGGTCGCCACCGGTCAGCGCCTTGAGCTGGTCCGCGGTGCCGTCCGCGACGACCCGGCCGGCGTCGACGACCGAGATGCGGTCGGCGAGCTGGTCGGCCTCTTCCAGGTACTGGGTGGTGAGCAGGACCGTCGTGCCGCCGCCGACCAGGGAGCGGACGGCGGACCAGACCTCGACGCGGCCGCGCGGGTCGAGACCGGTGGTGGGTTCGTCCAGGAAGAGCACCTCCGGTTCGGTGATGAGTGAGGCCGCCAGGTCCAGTCGCCGGCGCATGCCGCCGCTGTACTGCTTCACCGGCTTGCGGGCGGTGTCCGCGAGGCCGAAGCGCTCAAGGAGCTCGCCGGCCCGCACGCGCGCGTGGCGGGCGCCCAGGTGATAGAGGCGGCCGAACATCTCCAGGTTCTGCCGGCCTCCCAACTCCTCGTCCAGGGCCGCGTGCTGGCCGAGCAGGCCGATGCGCAGGCGGACCTCGTAGGCCTGGCGCACCACGTCGTGTCCCGCCACCTCGACATGGCCGCTGTCCGGCCGCAGGAGGGTGGACAGGATGCGGACCAGGGTCGTCTTGCCCGCGCCGTTCGGGCCGAGCACTGAGTGCACGGTGCCGGGGGCGACCGTGAGGTCGAGCCCGTCCAGTGCGTGTTTGCCGGCTTTGCCGCCGTACTTCTTGCGTGCCCCTTCGACGATGATCGCCGCGTCGGCCACTGCATCTCCCTCGCTAGTCAAACTTGACTACCAGCTCGAAGCTAATACCCCGGACGCGCATAGTCAAACTTGATTAGCTAGCGACCTGATCAACTCTGATCCTCGGGATGCCGCTCCCCTGACGCGTACGGATTCTCCTGGTCGTCGGCAAGGATCCCGACGAACGGATCGCCCTCGCCGGAGAAGGTGTAGGCGCCGCCCCGGATGCGTTCGATCAGACCGCGGGTCCACTCGGCGCCGGTGTCGGCGGAGTGGACCCAGAAGTTCATGATCTCGCCGATGTGGCCGAGCTGGGCGGGGCCCTCCTCGGGCGTGTAGTACTCGGTGACGGCCTTGCGCCACCCCTCGATGCTGCGCACCCGTTCCTCCAGGAGGGCGAGGACTTCCTCGCGGTCCAGGTCGACCATGAAGCCGAGCGCGGCGGTGAGCACGTCCGGCCGCTGGTCATAGGCCGTGAGGTACTCCCGCACCAGCCCGAGGTACTCCTCGGTGCCCTTCTCCGTGATCTCGTACTCGGTGCGCGGCGGCCCGCCGGCCGTGGACGGCGCGATCTCGTGGGCGTGCAGCAGTCCCTGCTTCGCCATCTGCTTCAGGGCGTGATAGATCGAGCCGGGCTTGGCGTTGGACCACTCGTGCGCGCCCCAGTACTCCAGGTCGTTGCGCACCTGGTACCCATGGGCACGCCCGTGCTGGCGGACCGCGCCGAGCACGAGAAGACGGATCGCTGACATGCGGTCCAGATTAGGGCGGCGGGCGGCCGGGGCCGAGATCAGCCCCGGGAAGCACCCTGTTCACCCTCGTTCAGCCTCGTTCACCCTCAGAACGGGAAGCCGCTCCTGCCGTGCTGCACCGAGATCCACTTCGTGGTCGTGAACGCGTCCAGCATCGTCTCGCCGTTCAGGCGGCCGAGGCCGGAGTGCTTCTCGCCGCCGAAGGGGACGATCGGCTCGTCGTGGACGGTGCCGTCGTTGACGTGGAACATGCCGGTGTCGATCTGCTTGGCGAAGGCGACGCCCCGCTCGATGTTGCCGGTGTGGACGGCGCCGCTCAGGCCGTAGGGGGTGTCGTTGACGAGGCGTACGGCCTCCTCCTCGCCGTCGAACGGGACGAGGAAGGCGACCGGGCCGAAGACCTCCTGCTTCAGCAGGGGCGAGTCGGCCGGAAGGCCGGTGAGGACGGACGGCTCGACCAGGTTGTCCGTCGTCGTGCCGTGCACCAGGGCCGTCGCGCCCTCCGCGATCGCCTGCGCGACGGTGGCCGAGACGGCCTCCGCCTGGGAGGAGTTGATGACCGGGCCGATGACGGTCTCCGGGTCGCGCGGGTCGCCGGCCTTCAGGGTCTTCACCTTGGCGACGAACTTCTCGGTGAACCTGTCCGCGACCGAGCGGTCCACGAGGACGCGGTTCGCGGCCATGCAGACCTGTCCCTGGTGCACGTACCGGCTGAAGACCGCCGCGTCGACCGCGTAGTCGATGTCGGCGTCGTCCAGGACCACCAGCGCGCTGTTGCCGCCGAGCTCGAGGACCGAGCGCTTGAAGTGCGAGGCGCAGACGGTGGCGACATGGCGGCCGACCTTGTCGGAGCCGGTGAAGGAGATGACCTTCGGGACGGGGTGCTCGATGAAGGCGTCGCCGATCTCGGCTATGTCCGTGATGACGACATTGAGGAGACCGGCGGGCAGTCCCGCGTCCTCGAAGATCTTCGCCACCAGGGAGCCGCCGCAGATCGGGGTGTTCTGGTGCGGCTTGAGCACCACGCCGTTGCCGAGCGCGAGGGCCGGGGCGACCGACTTGATGGAGAGGAGGAAGGGGAAGTTGAAGGGGCTGATGACGCCCACGACTCCGACCGGGACGCGGTAGACGCGGTTCTCCTTGCCGTCGATCGGCGACGGGATGATCTTGCCCTCGGGACGGAGCGCCAGATGGACCGCCTCGCGCAGGAACTCCTTGGCGAGGTGGAGTTCGAAGGCCGCCTTCAACCGGGTTCCGCCGAGCTCGGCGATGATCACCTCGGTGATCTCCTGCTCGCGGTCCTCTATCAGGCGCAGCGCCTTCTCGAAGACGGCACGGCGGGCGTACGGATTGGTCGCGCCCCACTGCTTCTGGGCGCGGGCGGCGGCCTTGTAGGCGTCGTCCACCTCGTCGACCGTGGCTATCGTGATCGACGCCAGCTTCTCACCGTCGTACGGGTTGAAGTCGATGATGTCCCAGGAGCCTGTGCCCGGGCGCCACTCACCGTCGATGTACTGCTGAGCCAGGTCGGTGAAGTAGGACGACATGTGATCCCTCAATCCCTAGCGGACACCGATCGACTGATCACGGAAGCCTTGACCGGCCTTGACCGGCCCTGATCGCCTTGATCGACTCGATCACCTAGACCGCCTTCACGGTCTGATCACACGTCATCGTACTTGTTTTTCAAGAGAGTTGAAGGAGCCCCCGGAGAAGATCCCGGCTCTCGTCCGGACCGGGGCTGTCCTGCTGGAGCTCCTTCAGCGCCTTCTCGTACTGGGCGACGTCCTCGTGCTTGTCGAGGTACAGCGCGCTGGTGAGCTGCTCCAGATAGACCACGTCCGAAAGGTCGGACTCGGGGAAGCTCAGAAGGGTGAAGGCGCCGGACTCGCCCGAGTGGCCGCCGAAGCTGAACGGCATGATCTGCAGCCGTACGTTGGGACGCTCGGAGATCTCGATCAGGTGCTGGAGCTGGCCGCGCATCACCTCGCGGTCACCGTACGGACGGCGCAGGGCGGCCTCGTCGAGGACGATGTGGAACTCGGGGGCGCTCTCGTCGACGAGGTACTTCTGCCGCTCCAGGCGCAGCGCCACACGCTTTTCGACGTCGGCCTTGCTCGCGCCCTTCATACCGCGCCTGACGACCGCACGGGCGTACGCCTCGGTCTGCAACAGGCCGTGCACGAACTGCACTTCGTACGCGCGGATGAGGCTCGCCGCGCCTTCCAGGCCGACGTACGTGGGGAACCAGCTGGGCAGGACGTCGGAGTAACTGTGCCACCAGCCCGCGACGTTGGCCTCGCGGGCGAGGGAGAGGAGCGAGGCGCGCTCCTGCTCGTCCGTGATGCCGTAGAGCGTCAGCAGGTCCTCGACGTCACGCGTCTTGAAGCTCACCCGGCCCAGCTCCATCCGGCTGATCTTCGACTCGGAGGCGCGGATCGAGTAACCCGCCGCCTCGCGCGTGATCCCGCGCGCTTCCCGCAGTCGCCTCAGTTGCGAGCCGAGCAGCATGCGCCGCACCACCGATCCGGGCTCTCCCGCGCTCACGTTCGCCAGCCTCCCCAACCGTCTTCTGGGCCCGCAGTCTGCCACTAAATCACTTCGAGCAGTACTCGTCCGATTACAGAGATGGAAAGAAGACAAGGATTCCTCTCAGGAAGAGGTGAGGGATGAGCAAGGAGAGGTGCTGAAGTTGGCGGAAAAAATGGCCAACAAGCGGTACGGGAACGTCCAATTCGGTCACGTGCACGTGCATCTGCCCTTGCATCTGCCCTGCGCATCCGAAACCATGGTCCCGCGCAACCGCTGCATCGCAACGACCGCGAACTCCCGGGAGTGCCTCGCATGGGGACGAATGGATCGACCATGCTCGAGCCGTTACGGCAGGGCCTTCCGCCGCTTGATCCCGCAGCCGTCTCCAACGCCGCCTCCTGTGCACTGCCCGCCCGCTACGAAGCGGTGCGTGAGGCGCGGAAGTTCACGCGCCGCACCCTGGATCAGTGGGAACTGGGCGATCGCTTCGACGATGTGTGCCTCGTGGTCTCGGAGTTGGTGACCAACGCGCTGCGGCATGCCCTGCCGGCTGGTGCACAGCGGGTGCACGACCAGGCGCCACCTGTGCGGCTGCATCTGATGCGGTGGACCGAGCGGCTGGTGTGCGCGGTGCGCGATCCCAGCCATGACAGCCCGGTCGCGCGCGATTCCGACGACTTTTCCGCGGAGTCGGGGCGGGGGCTGTTCCTTGTGGACTCCTTCAGTGACAGCTGGGGGTGGCATCCGCTGGCCGGGGCGCTCAGCGGGAAGGTGGTGTGGGCGCTGTTTCGGCTTCCGGCGCCGCAAGGAGGTTCGGGGCCGGCGGAATGATGGGCTGCGGCGTGCGCTGACGTCGTGGTTCTACGCGCGTTGCACGGGGTGTTTCGTCCCGATATGCCCTGTTGGTCTACGGGCGACTGGGCTCAGCCCGCTACCAAGTGGTCGAACTCGCCGTCCTTGACGCCCAGGAGCATCGCCTCGATCTCGGCGCGGGTGTAGACGAGCGCCGGGCCGTCCGGGAAGCGCGAGTTGCGCACGGCGACGTCGCCGCCGGGGAGCCTCGCGAACTCCACGCAGGAGCCCTGCGAGTTGCTGTGCCTGCTCTTCTGCCAGGCGACCTCGTTCAGATCCGTGGCTGCCATGCCGTTGTACACGTCGTGGTCCACAGGTCGCTCCCCGGTGGTGTTCAGTGGTGTGCGTCCGGATCATAGCTCTGTTCACGTGCAACTGCATGAGCAGATGCACGTGCACGGGGGGTGTTCCTGTGGTTACTCCTGTGACGTACGCGGGGTCGTATGCGTTCCAGCGTTCGCAGCGCATGCCCCGGGGATCTCGTCGCAGTCCGGATCGGTCCCCCGTGTATCAGGGAGAGACGCGTTCTGGGGCGTTCGTGTTCCATGCCGGGCCTGCGGCGGCTTGACGGGGATGCCTGCGGCGGCCTGCGGGACGGGTGGGGCGGGCGCAAGCGCCTGCGGCCGGGGGCGGCCGGCCGCCGTACGCGGGTGCCGCGCCATGGGGATGCGCGGCATCCGCGGGGGCCTGCCGCCGCCGCTTTCCAGCGCCGGTCTCGGTGATTCAGCCCGTCCGGCGTATGAGGACGAGTCCCGTTCAGGGCCGATGGCGGGGGTCTGGGGGCCGTGGGCCCCCAGTCGGGTGCGTGATGCGGGGGTCAGCGGGTGGCGTACGGCAGCAGGGCCATCTCCCTTGCGTTCTTGATGGCTTTTGCCAGGTCTCGTTGCTGTTGGACCGTTACTCGGGTGACGCGGCGGCTGCGGATCTTGCCTCGGTCGGAGAGGAACCGGCGCAGGAGGTCCGTGTCCTTGTAGTCGATGTAGGTGATGCCGGCCTGGTCCAGGGGGTTGGGGCGGGACTTCACGGGCTTGCGGTCGGGCTTGCGGGGCACGGGGGTCAGACCTCCAGGAGGGTGTCGAAGGCGGACGGGAGCCGCTTCCAGGCGGTGCGGCCTGCGGCGTACTCGGCGTCGGTCAGGAGGCAGGATTCGAGGAGTTGCTCCAGGCCGTCGCGGTCGAGGGCGGGCGACGTGAAGACCAGGTGCTGGCAGCAGTCGCCGTGCTCGGGGTGCCAGTCCAGGGCGGCGGCGGCCCGGCGCACCGGCGGGACCATGTCCCAGGCCGCGTCGGGAAGCGAGGCGAGCCACGGGCCCGCGCTCTCCACGCACAGGGCGCCGCCCGCCGCGTCCCAGTGCAGGAGCACGTCGGGCTTGTCGGCGAGCCAGAACCGGCCACGGCTGCGGGCCGCCGCGCAGGTCAGGTCCTCCAGGGCCGCGTACAGCCGCTCCGGATGGAAGGGGCGGCGGCGATGCCAGACGAGGGTGGAGACGCCGTGCGCGTCGGCCTCGGCGGGGAGCAGGGCGCACGCCGGATGCTGGGCGGCGTCGGCCGCCTCGACGTCGAAGCCGGCCAGGGCCGCCCGGGCGAGGGAGGACAGGGGGCGTCGGCGCGGGGCGGGCACCGTCAGGTCGTCGATCGGGACCTGCCGGGCCGTCGGGTGGAGTTGGGCGAGAAGTTCACGGTCCTCGTCGTCGGCCTCCGGGGAGGTGGCGACGGCGAGGACGGGTGCGTACTCCAGCTGGCGTGCGAAGGTGTCGGCGACCGTGCGCTGGTCGGTCGCCGCCGCCGCGAGGCCGCGCTCGGCCAGGTCGTCGCCGTTGCCGAGGTACGGCAGGACCAGCACCGGGTCGACCGCGGTCAGCACCCCGGTGACGGTGAGCCCGCCTGCTGTGACCACCTCGGCCATGGCCTTCGGCTCGACCGAGTCCCACAGTTCGACGATCGCCATACGGGTGCCGCCGGCGTCCCGGATGCGCACGAGTTCCGGCACCAGGTCCTCGCGCAGGGCGCAGCAGGCGCAGTCGTTGACGAGGGGTGCCTCGCCGGCGCTGACGATGCCGGTGGCGTCGCGGATGGTCCGTACGACCGTGCCGGCGGCGGCCTTCGCCAGGTCGTGGTGGAGTACGACGCTGTCGGGGACGTCGGCGAGCAGCCGTGCCACGGCCTCTTTGCGGGCGTCGGCGTGCAGGCCGCCGACGATCACGACGGAGAGTTCGGGCACCGGGTCAGCCCTGCTTCCCGTAGCGGCGCTCGAAGCGCTCGACTCGGCCGGCCGTGTCCATGACGCGGGCCGTGCCCGTGTAGAAGGGGTGGCTGACGTTCGAGATCTCGACGTCGACGACGGGGTAGGTGGCCCCGTCCTCCCACTCGATCGTCTTCTCGCTGGTCATCGTCGAGCGGGTGAGGAAGGCGTGGTTCGCGGCGCGGTCGCGGAAGACGACGGGGCCGTAGGACGGGTGGATTCCGTTGCGCATGCGGTGCTCAGCGCTCCTCTCGGAAGTCGACGTGGCGGCCGGCGACCGGGTCGTACTTGCGCAGGGTCATGCGGTCGGGGTCGTTGCGGCGGTTCTTGCGGGTCACATAGGTGAATCCGGTTCCGGCGGTGGACCGGAGCTTGATGACCGGGCGGAGTTCGTTGCGTGCCATGCTGCTATCTTACTGAAAATGAATTCCATTAACAGTAGCGAGCGAGGAGAGGTGCGTCACCCGTGTCCGCCCACTGCATGCTGACCGGCGCCCGGCCCGGCTTCGGCAACACGATTTCCCACTCCCACCGGCGGACCTCCCGCCGTTTCGACCCCAACATCCAGACCAAGCGCTACTGGCTGCCCGGCGAGGGCCGGCATGTGCGGCTGCGCCTGAGCACCAAGGGGATCAAGACGGTCGACGCCATCGGCGTCGAGGCGGCCGTCGCCCGTATCCGCGCCCGGGGAGTGAAGGTCTGATGGCCAAGAAGAGCAAGATCGCGAAGAACCGGCAGCGGCAGGAGGTCGTCGAGCGGTACGCCGCGCGGCGGGCCGAGCTGAAGGAGATCATCCGTCGGCCCTCGTCCACGGATGCCGAGCGGCTGGCCGCCCGGCGGGAGCTGAGCAGGCAGCCGCGGAACGCGAGCGCGACGCGCGTACGCAACCGTGACCAGGTGGACGGGCGGCCGCGCGGCTACTTCCGTGCCTTCGGGCTGTCCCGGCTGAGTCTGCGCGAGCAGGCGCATGCCGGGTATCTGCCGGGGGTGCGCAAGGCGTCCTGGTAGGTCGGGTCACGTTCCGGGGCTTTGAACGGGACTCCCTGGTAACTTGCTGCCGGTCGTTTCGGCCACCTGGCCGACTCGGCCGTATGCCGACCGCTACAGCTTGGGAGCTTCCAGTGACCTCGGCGACTTTCTCGCGTACGCGCACGATGTCGGGCCGGCGGATGCGGGTCGCGGCCGGGGCCGCGGCCCTGGCCGGCGCGCTCGCCCTGACCGGGTGCAGCGGCGACGGCGACTCCGTGGCCAAGGACAGCGCCTCGACCGGCCCCTCCGCGACCGCCGGCGCCGACACCGGCGGCGGTACGGGAGGCGGATCGGCGTCCGCCGCCGGTGAACTGGAGGGCAGCTGGCTCGCCACGACCGACGGCAAGGCCGTCGCGCTCGTCGTCACCGGCAAGCAGGCCGGGCTCTTCGCGACCGGCGGGACCGTGTGCAGCGGGACCGCCGGCGAGGAGGGCGGGATGAAGATGATCCGCCTGAAGTGCACCGACGGCAGCAAGGGCCGGGCGACCGGGATGGTCGACTCCGTCGGCAAGTCGCAGCTGAAGGTGACCTGGGAGGGCGGCCTCGGCGCCGAGACGTACACCAGGGCGGAGGGCGGCAAGCTGCCGACGGGGCTGCCTACGGCCGGTCTGGGATCGTGATGTTTCATCGGTGATGTCCGCCCGCGAAGTGCGGTGGCCTGCTGTCGATCCCTGCGGCGGTCACCGATGACCGGTGCGGAGATCACCGTCCGCTCACCGACGTCACTCGCAGAGGACTCATGCGCGCCACTTCCCTCACCGTCGCCGCCCTCGCCGCGGCCCTCCTCCTGACCGCCTGCGACGACGGCGGGGACGGGGACGGCAAGAGCCAGGACAGCAAGGCCGGTTCCGCCTGCGTCGGCGAGCTGGCCATGGAGTTCGGGCCCGCCAACGCCGCCCCCGCTGCCGGGGACACCGGCAACGTCCCGGTCACGGTCACCAACCGCGCCGGGGCCGAGTGCGTCCTGGACGGGCTGCCTGCCGTCGAGTTCGACGCGGGCGGCACGACGGTCTCCGTCGCAGCGGACGAGGGTGCCGGGGCCGCCGCGTCGACGAAGACGAAGCTCGTGAAGGAGGCCTCCACCTCCTTCACCCTCACCTATGTCCGGGGCGAGGAAGGCGGCAGCAAGAGCCTCGGCGTGAAGACGGTCAAGGTCCGGCTGCCCGGGTCCGCCGAGACGCAGAGCTTCAAGTGGTCGTACGGCGATGTCGCGCTGAAGAGCGACGGGAAGACGCCGGACGCCTCGGTGAGCGGGTTCCAGCAGACCGGCGACTGACGCCGGTCCGGCGGGTTCAGCGGAGCGGCCGGCGGGAAGCCACGTGTGCCCTTTCGGCCGCCTCCGAGCCCTCCACCCAGCCCGCCTCGTCGCTGACGCCGCGCAGGCGGGTCGTGGTCGTCTCCGGGAACATGCGGTCCAGGCGGTCGGTGACCGCCACCTCGCGGGTGGCGAGGACGGGGAGCAGGTCCTGGGTCACCTGTGTCTGCGCCGCCTCGGCCAGGCGGGTGCCGATGCGGTGGGCGTAGGCCGCCAGGAACGACTGCCGGAAGGTCTTGGTCCGCTTGCGGCCGCCCGCCCGCTGGGCCGCCTCCGCCTTCGTCATCGCCGTCTGAGCCTGCACGAGGAGCGAGGTGTAGAGCAGCTCGACCACCTCCAGGTCGGCCTCGAAACCGACGACCGTGGAGAAGGCGAAGGGTTCGTTCCACACGGCACGGCAGTGGTTGGCGGTCGCCACGGCGTCCAGCAGGACCGCCTTCGCCTGTTCGTAGGGCGGTTCGACGCCGATGCGGCAGGCGCCTGGGGCGTCCTTCGCGCCCTGTGTGCGGGTCGAGAGCAGCGCCTCGTCGATGCTGTACCGGGCCATCAGTTCCTGCGCCTTGGCGCTGAGCGCCTCCGCCTCCTGCGGGAACCCGGTCGCCTCCGCCTTCGCCAGCAGCGCGCGGATGCGGGTGAGCATGCGGGGCTCGGATCCGGGGCGCCGGGCGGTCGGCCCGGTCTGCTCGGCCGGTTCGTCGAGGGGCTCCAGCGCGGGCAGGCGCAGCAGGAGGCGGTACAGCTCCAGGACGGCGCTCGCGTGCGAGAAGCGGTCCGTGCGGGGCGGGGCCTCGGTGGGCAGGTCCTCCAGCTGGGCGTTCCAGCGGGGGCCGCGGGGGCGGTCGTACGGCTGCTGCGCGTGGATCAGCGCCGAGAGCAGCCGTACGTGTACGTCGTCCAGCTCGCGCCGTACGAGCCGTACGACATCGGCGGGCTGCCAGCCGCGCCGCCAGGCGGCCGCGACGAACTCCTGGCCGCGCTCCGCGAGTTCGGCGTCCGAGGCGGGGTCGGCGGCGAGGAGGGAGGCGCCGGTGTCGAGGGCGCTGTCGGTGTCGGCGTAGAGGGCGTGCTCGAAGGCCCGGTCGACGGGGCCGGGCGCGGCGCTCGAACTGTTCGTACTGCTCACCTGGCGATGGTGCCACGGGGCGGGCGTCGGGCAGGCGGGGCCACCAGGGGAGGCCCACAGCCTCTGGCGCGGTCTTGTCAACCACGGGTTGACACCCCCAGACCGTCAACCTACGGTTGACACATGTCGACGAACCCGACCATCACGTCATCCGTACGTCTCGACGAACTCATCGCGGCCATCAAGAAGGTCCACCAAGAACCCCTCGACCAGCTCCAGGACGCGGTGATCGCCGGCGATCACCTCGGCGAAGTGGCCGACCACCTGATCGGTCACTTCGTGGACCAGGCCCGGCGATCGGGCGCCTCCTGGACCGACATCGGCAAGAGCATGGGCGTCACCCGGCAGGCCGCGCAGAAGCGGTTCGTGCCGAAGGAGTCGATCGACCTCGACCCCCAGCAGGGCTTCGGCCGCTACACGCCGCGTGCCCGGGGCGCGGTGGTGGCCGCCCACAACGAGTCCATCGCGGCCCGCAATTCCGAGGGCCGGCCCGAGCACCTGGTCCTCGGCCTGCTCGCGGACCCCGACGGCCTGGCCGCGAAGGCGATCACGGCGCAGGGCGTGCTCCTGGACTCCGTGCGCCAGGCCGCCACCGCGGCGCTGCCGCCCGCCGTCGACGAGGTGCCCGAGCTCGTCCCCTACGGTTCCGACGCCAAGAAGGTGCTGGAGCTGACCTTCCGCGAAGCGCTGCGCCTCGGCCACAACTACGTCGGCACCGAGCACATGCTGCTGGCGCTGCTGGAGTTCGAGAACGGCACCGGCGTCCTGTCCGGTCTCGGCCTCACCAAGCAGGCGGTGGAGGACTACGTCGTCGAGCTGCTCTCACAGTTCCTGCAGAGCGGTGAGCGGACGAGCAAGGAGGCCCGCGAGCAGGGCGAGGCACAGGGTGAGGCACAGGGCTGAGGCAGGCGAGGCACAGGGCTGAGGCAGGCGAGACGCAGGGCTGAGGCCGTTGTCAGACCCGGGTGCCACACTCGCAGCATGACCGACCGGTGGGCGCTCGCTCCGGCCGAGGACGGCGGCGTGGAGGTCGCCCCCCTCGGTCCGGACGGGCTGCCCGCGGGGCCGGTGCGCCGGGAGGCGGACCTGGCGGCGGCCGTTCGCGGACGGCCCGATGTCGCGCGGTGGGTGTGGCGGTCCACCGCCGAGGTGTATCCGCGCCTGCTTGCCACGGGGGTGCGAGTGGAGCGGTGCTACGACATCGAGGACGCCGAGACCCTGCTGCTGGGTCACGAGGGACGCTCCGGGGAACCGAGATCGGCCGCCGCGGCCCTCGCCCGGCTGCGCGGGCGCCCCGTGCCGCCCGATCCGCCCCAGCGGTCCGCCGAACCGGGCTCGCAGTCCTCGCTTTTCGAGCCGCAGGCGCTCCATGTGCCGCTCGCCGACCTCGTCGAGGTGTACGCCGACCAGCAGCGCCGGCACGACAGGGCCGGGCATCCGGAGCGGATGCGGCTGCTGACCGCCGCCGAGTCGGCGGGGATGCTGGTCGCCGCCGAGATGAACCGGGCCGGGCTGCCGTGGAGCGCCGAGGTGCACCGCCGGGTGCTGCACGAGCTGCTCGGTGAGCGGTATGCCGGGGGCGGGGAGCCGCGGCGGCTGGCCGAGCTGGCCGACGAGGTGTCCCTGGCTTTCGGCCGCCGGGTCCGGCCCGATCTGCCCGCGGACGTCATCAAGGCCTTCGCGCAGGCCGGGATCAAGGTCAGATCGACCCGTCGCTGGGAGATCGAGTCCCTCGACCATCCGGCGGTGAAGCCGCTCGTCGAGTACAAGAAGCTGTACCGGATCTGGGTGGCCCACGGCTGGTCCTGGCTGCAGGACTGGGTGCGCGACGGGCGGTTCAGACCGGAGTTCATCGCGGGCGGGACGGTGACCGGGCGGTGGGTGACCAACGGCGGGGGCGGGCTGCAGATTCCGAAGGTCATCCGGCGTGCTGTGGTCGCCGACCCGGGCTGGCGGCTCGTGGTGGCGGACGCCGACCAGATGGAACCGCGTGTCCTCGCCGCGATCTCCCGTGACCCCGGCCTGATGGAGGTGGCCGGGCGGGAGACCGACCTGTACCAGTCGGTGTCGGACCGCGCCTTCTCCGGCGACCGCGCACAGGCCAAGCTCGCCGTGCTGGGTGCCGTCTACGGTCAGACCTCCGGCGACGGACTCAAGAACCTCGCCGCGCTCAGACGCCGTTTCCCCAAGGCGGTGGCCTACGTGGACGACGCGGCGCGGGCCGGTGAGGAGGGGCGGCTCGTGCGGACCTGGCTGGGGCGGACGTGTCCGCCGGCGGCCGGGGCGACGGACGACGCCGGCGAGGAGGCGGGCATTCCGGTGCCGGACGCGCAGGACGAGCCCGCCGAGGGCTCCGGGCCGCAGGAGTGGGGGCGGGGCTACGCCTCCACCAACGCCCGCGCCCGGGGCCGCTTCGCCCGCAACTTCGTCGTCCAGGGCAGCGCCGCGGACTGGACCCTGCTGCTGCTCGCCGCGCTGCGGCGAACCTGCGCGGACATGGCGGCGGAACTGGTCTTCTTCCAGCACGACGAGGTGATCGTGCACTGTCCCGAGGAGGAGGCCGACACGATCGTGACGGCGATCCGTGAGGCGGCGGAGCTGGCGGGGCGGCTGACGTTCGGGGAGACGCCGGTGCGGTTTCCGTTCACCACGGCGGTGGTGGAGTGTTATGCCGATGCGAAGTGATCACCGGGTGTCGTCCAGCAGAGTGATCACCGGGTGTCGTCCAGCAGGAGGCGGAGCTCCTCGACGACCGTCTTCTCGTCGGTGCCGTCCAGCAGGTCGAGAGCGGTGCGCCACTCGGCGTGCGCGGCCTGGACACGGCCCAGTTCCCACAGCAGCAGGCCGTACTGGTGCCGGGCCAGGCCGCCCATGTAGCGGTCGGCTCGGGCGTCGGCCCGGGTGAGCAGTTCTGCGCAGGCGTGGGTGGCTCGGTCTGTGTGGCCCAGGAGACGCAGGGCCCGGACCAGGCCGAGGCGGGTCTGGGACTCGCCGTGCCAGTCACCGTGGCCGCCGAGGATGCGCAGGCTCTCCTCGAAGTGCGCGGCGGCTGCCGCCGGTTCGCCGAGGGTGAGGTGGGCGTAGCCGATGTTGCAGTGGGCCGAGTGCTGCACGATGACGTTGCCGGTCTCGTCGCCGATGGCGAGCGAGCGGCGGTGCTGCTCGATGGCCGCCCGGGGGTCGGTGTGCTCGTACAGGTTGCCGAGGTGGCTGTAGGTCACCGCCTCACCGTGTGGATCGTTCAACTGCCTTGAGTACTCCAGGCTCTGGCGCAACGCCTCCCCCGACTCGGCGTAGCGGCCCAGCCCTTCGAGCAGCAGGCCGCGGTTGTTGAGGCAACGGCGCATCCACGAGACGACTCCGAGGCGCCGCCAGATCGTCAGGGCGCGGTCGTTGAGGTGCAGGGCCTCGGTGTGGCGGCCGGTCAGGAAGTGCAGACCGGCGAGGTCGCCGAGCGCGTACGCCTCGGCCGCGTCGTCCCCGAGCCGCGTCGCCAGCCGGAGTGCGGTCCGGCCCAGCAGCTCCATTTCGGCTACGTGGCCACTGCGTTGGAGGTAGGGGAAGAGGAGACGGATGAGGGTGGAGAGGGGGGCGGTGGTCGTGGTTGGGGTGGTCGGGCACGGGGCCGGGGTTGTGGTTGTCCGGCGGTCGGTGCCGTCGTCGCCGCCGTACTGCTCCACCAGCGCGACGACGTTCTCCAGTTCCGAGTCGCCCCAGGCGAAGGCGGCTTCGGGGCCGGGGAAGGGGGGCACCGTGGCGACGGTCGTCGTGTGCTCCGGCGGTTGGGTTCGGGTCGGGCGACGGCGGTCGTCCTGGTCGAGGCCGGGTTCGACGATGGCGGTGAGGGTGCGTTCGGCTACGGCGGCGTACCAGCGCAGGGCGGTCCCGGTGACGTCGGCTTCGCCCTCGGCGTCGGCGCCGGCGAGTTCGCGGGCGAAGTCGCGCACCAGGTCGTGGGGGGTGTAGCGGCCGTACGCCGTCTCCTCCAGGAGAGCCACGTCCACCAGTCGGTCGAGTGCGGCTTCGGCGCGGCGTTCGTCGGTGCCGGTCAGGCGGGCCAGCAGGGGTGCGCCGTACGCGGGCAGGTCGACGGCGCCGATACGGCGCAGGGTGAGGGCCGCGTCCCGGTCGGCCTCGCGTTCGGAGGCGGCGAGGGCGTCGTGGGCGACGGCGAGAGAGCGGCGGACGCTCAGATCGTCGTACTCCAGGTGATGCAACCGGCTCTCGGCTGCGGCCAGTTGCCCGGCCAGCATGTCTGGGGTCAGCGCGCTGCGCGCGGCCAGCCGGGCGGCGACGACCCGGAGCGCCAGGGGGAGGCCGCCGGTGAGGGCGATGAGGGGGTGGATGGGGGTTGTGGCACTGGTCGGGGTGAGCGCGTCGGTGGTGCGGGCTTGAACCTCGGTGGTGGGGGTGGCGGCGTCGGTGGTGAGGGCTTGATCCTCGGTGGTGGGGGTGGCGGCGTCGGTGGTGCGGGCTTGGGGCGCGCTGCTGAGCGTGCCGCCATCACCGGCGGGTGCGGGGCCCCTGCCCGTGGGAGTTTGGGGCGCGCTGCTGAGCCTGCCGCCATCACCGGCGGGTGCGGAACCCTTGCCCGTGGGAGCTTGGGGTGCGCTGCTGAACGTGCCGCCATCACCTGCGGGCGCGGAACCCTTGCCCGTGGAAGCTTGGGGCGCGCTGCCGGACGCGCCACGATCGTCGCCGGGGGAACCCTTGGGGCTTGCTTCGCCGCCAGGTATGCGGCCCTCCACGGTGGACGCGCCGCCCTTGGGGATCGCCCCTCCGGCCTCGCCGCCAGGGGCGCGGCTCTCGTCTGCGCGTACGTGGCCCCCACTTCCGGCCGCTCGGCCCTCGCCTGCGGACGCGCCGCCCCCGCCGGCAGGCCCCGGCGCCTCGCCGGTGTCGGCATGCCCGCCGGTGTCGGCATGGCCGCCCGCGTCGGCACGCCCGCCCGCGTCGAGGGTGCTTCGTCCGACGGAGCGATCCTGACCGGTATGGGCATCGCGGCTGTCGTCGGCCTGACGGATGCCGCCGTCGAAGCCGTCGCGTCCCGAAGCCGCGCGCAGCAGCGCCGCGCTCTCCTCGGCGGTGAGGGGGCCGAGCGGGAAACGGCGGACGCCGTCCAGGGCCGTCAGCGGGGAGCGGCTGGTGACGATCACTGCGCAGCCGGGTCCGGCCGGGAGCAGCGGACGTACCTGGGCGGCGTTCGCGGCGTCGTCCAGGAGCATGAGCGTGCGGGTGGGTGCGAGCAGGGAGCGCAGCAACGCGGCTGCCGCGTCGGGGTGTTCGGGGATGGAGCGGGGGTCGGCGCCGAGGTCGCGAAGGAGTGCGGTGAGGGCTTGGCCGGGGGTGAGCGGGGGCATGCCGGGGGTGGCACCGTGCAGGTTGACGTACAGCTGACCGTCGGGGAAACGATTCGCCAGCCCATGGGCGGCCTGCAGTGCGAGAGCACTCTTGCCGACGCCGGGCATGCCGCTGAGGACGGCGACAGTGACGGCGGGGGTGGGGGCGGTCGTGGGGGTGAGGGTGCGACACAGGTCGGTGAGTACGGCAGCACGCCCGGTGAAGTGGGCCGGGGGTGGCGGAAGTTGGGCGGGGCGGGGCGGTCGAGGCGGGTCGACCGGGGTGTCCCCCTCAGCGAGGGCATCGGCTTGCGCGGGTCGCCGGGCGGCGTCGTCATCGCGCGTAGCGTCAGGGTTCGCGGCACTGTGCGGCACGTCGCCGGCGTGGGCCATGGCAGAGCCGCCGGCACCGCGCGCTACCGCACCGCGCGCTGCGTCGCCACCCCCACGCGGCTCCCGCCCCGCGCCACCCTCCGAACCCCCTCGCAGCAAACCCCCGGTTCCCCCTTTCGAGCCCTGCCGCAGCAGACCCCCGATCATCCCCTCCGACCCCCCACGCAACACCTCCACATGCGCCTCCCGAACCCCCATGCCCGGCTCGACCCCCAACTCCTCGATCAGACGCGTGCGCAGATCACGATGTACGGCCAGGGCCTCGGCCCGCCGGCCCGTGCGATGGAGGGCGAGCATCAGGTGACGGTGGAAGGACTCCCGCAGGGGATGCTCGGCGGCCAGAGCCGCAAGCTCGGGCACAAGGGCGTCGACGCGTGGCCCGGCGACGGTCAGCTCGGCGTCGTAGCGCCACTCCAGGAGCAGGAGCCGCGCCTCCGCCAGGCGCTGGACGAGCGCGTATCCGCCCACCTCGGCGGGCAGGCCGGCCAGGGGCGTACCGCGCCACAGTGCGAGCGCCGCCGTGCTCTCGCGCAACGTGCGCTCCCAGTCCCGGCCGGCATGCGCGACCCGGGCCGCGGCGACACTGGTCACGAAGACGTCGACGTCCAGCTCGCCCTCGTCGACGCGCAGGACATAGCCGGGCGGCACCGCCCGGAGCCGTTCGGGGTCGTCGAGCAGCCGCCGTAGCCGGGTCACGTGGTTGTGCAGTGAGGCCCGCGCCGACGGGGGCGGCGCCCCGCCCCACAGCACGTCCGTCAGCGACTGGACGGAGACGACCCGGCCGCCTTCGAGCAACAGCGTGGCGAGCAGGGCCCGCACCTTGGGGCTGCGGACGGTCCGGACGGCGAGGTCGGACACGCTCGCCGCGGCGTCGCCGGGGCCCGGGCCACCGTGGGACCCGGACGAGCCGTCGTCGTCCGCCCCCGCCTCGAACACGACCGGCGGCCCCAGCAGTCCGAACCGCAGCCCGTACCGCTTCACGCCGCCACTGCCTTCCCACGCAACGGGCCCGCGCCCTGGTGTATGACCTGTGCGCAACCCATGCACAACCCATGTACGGCGGTTTCCCGCCACCCTTGACGACGCTCCCCGGCCAAGAACCGTTCCGTCCTGGTCGTCTCCCGTCACCGGCCGTCGACTTCGCGCCAACCGAACGGCGCCGAAACGGAGCATCGTTGGCCACATGTTAGCGATCCGTTGGTGTGGCCTGATGTGATCACTTCATCGGATCTGGCCCGACGGTGCGCGCGTACGACGCGTAACTCGGGGGAGTGTCGCCGCCGCGGCCGGATCCGGGGACGCATGCGGGTCCCGGTCGGCGGAGGTGAACGACCGGGACCCGCGTCCCCTTCCCCCGGCCCGCTCGTGGCGAAGTCATCCCCCTTTCGGGGTTGGCCCTCAGATGACCGGCGGTCGCCCCAGTCGGCAGAGCCGCCACACCGTGTGCCACCGCATGGGCCGCCGCTCACCGGCCGGCTCCCGTACGCCCTCCAGAAAGCCGCCGAACCAGGCGCGCAGGCCGGCGAGCGACGAGCGATTGCGTACGAGGGTGAGAAGCACCCACAGCCCGAGATGCACGGGAATCAGCGCGAGGGGCAGTCGGCGGCGGGTCAGCCAGACGCGGTTGCGGGCGTTCACGCGGTAGTAGATGGCGTGCCGGGCGGGTGAGGTCTTCGGGTGCTGTAGGAGGAGTTCGGGCGCGTAGAGGATGCGCCAGCCCGCGTCGGCGGCCCGCCAGGCCAGGTCGGTCTCCTCATGGGCGAAGAAGAACTCCGCGGGCCAGTCCCCCGTCTCGGCCAGCATCGCCATGCGCAGCGCGTGCCCGCCGCCGAGGAACCCCGTGACGTACCCGCCCCGCAGCGGATCCGACTTGCCGATCCTGGGCACGTGCCGCTGCTGCGTCTCGCCGTGTTCGTCGGCGATGCGGAAGCCGACGATGCCGAGCCGGCCGTCGGCGGCGTACAGGTCCCGCACCCGCCGCAGCACGTCGGCGTCGACGAGGAGTCCGTCGTCGTCCAGCTCGACCACGACGTCGACGTCCCCGAAGTCGCGCAGCCGGGCGAGGGCCGCGTTCCGTCCGCCCGGGCAGCCGAGGTTCTCGTCGAGCTCGATGGGCGTGACCTCGCCGGGCAGCCCCAGCCGGTCGGCGAACTCGGGCAGCGGGCAGCCGTTGCCGACGACGACGATCCGCTCGGGGGCGAGGTCCTGTTTGGCCACGGACTCGAGCAGCGCGTCGACCTCGGCGGGGCGGTTCCCCATGGTCACCACGGCGACAGCGATCCTCGGTTCCGTCATACCCTGCCCTCACCTGCTCCCGGCTGCGACTACCGCCGAGATGCTAGTGGTTCACGGTAAGGACGTCTCAAGTTCGCCTTCTCGCAGGGCGATCGACGGACTGCGTACGGCGGCTACGACTGTTGCGACGGTTCTCCCCGCGCCGTACGGGCATGGCGTCATCGTCGAGGGCCGACCCCGGGGCGGGGCCGGTTCAGACTCGCAAGGGGTTGGAACGCACGGCCGCCATCAGATACCAGGCGGTCGCCCCCACGTGCCGATACGGGTAGTACCCGAACCCGAACCCCGTATCGAGCGGACTACTGGCCGACACGACCCCCGCCCGCTCGGGAAGCGCCCGCCCACCGACGGTCTGCCCCCCGCCCAGCAGATCCTGGGCACGCTCGATGGAGTCGAGCAGCCGCCGCGCACGCGCTTCGTCACCGCGCCGGCGCCTTTCCCGCAGGGCGAGCGAGAGATGAGCGGTCCCCTCGAACCAGACTCCGTTGCGGTCGGGCTTGGGCTGGGAGTCGGCGATCGGGGCGTCCTCGTCGGCGAGGAGACTGGCGGAGCTGAAGGTGACACCGTCGTACGACTGCCCCGCCGGCACCGTGCTGTTGCGCCGCCCGGCGTGGTCGAGGACGGCCAGCTCGCGCGCGGCCCAGTCCAGCGACCGGGCGTGGGTACGGGAGTCGAGGGCGAGGTGGGTCCAGGTCTGGGTGTCCTCGGGGATCGGCGACTTGTTGACGCTCACCCCGTCGTTGGTGCCGGTGTAGAAGAACCCGCCGTCGGGCTCCCACATCCGCATGACGAACGCCTCGGCACGCGCCCGCCGCGCCTCCCACACCCTGTCCCCCGTGAGCCGGGCGAGAAGACCGAACAGGCAGAGGAGGTCGGTGTTGTGCTCGGTGGACGTGAAGGGCAGCTTCTCGTCGGCGCCGTTGACTCCGAACTTGTACCCCCCGAGGGGTTCGTCGGTACGCCCGTTCCGCTCGATCCACTCCCCGATCCGCACGGCCCCGCCAAGGAACCGCCGCTCACCGGTCCGCCGGGCAAGCGCACTGAGCGCGATCCCGGCCCAGGCCATGTCCCCCACGGCCGTGCCCGTGAACCCGAACTGCGTCCCGACATTGACGGACCCGTCCGCCCGCACGAACCCGTCCGGCTGCCGCGAGCCGTCGTAGAAGGTGTACGGCCCGACGTTGTACCCCTGCCGAAGCCGACCGTCATCGTGAACCGGGTCGTGCTGCTGGGCATAGAGAAGCGCATCCCCGAGCTGGATGGCGCGCTCCCGCCCGTCGGCGGTCCGGGTGGCGAGGAGGGCGAGGATCGCGAGGGCGTTGTCGTAGGTGAAGGCGGTGCTGAACAGACCGGCTTCGTCGCTGTAGCTCTGGGCGAGACGGATGGGGCCGTGGTCGGGGTAGGCGTCCATGGTGGCGGCGAGGAAGACCTGGGCCCGGTGGCGGGCAAAGGCACCGGCGGCACGAGCGGAGGCGCCGGCGGGTTGAGCGGAGGCACCGGCGGGTTGAGCGGTGCGGGCACCGGCCCGGGCCGTACCCGCCGCGGCCTGCGCCACGCCCGCACCGGCCGCGGTGAGCAGCGCGGCTCCGAGGCCGGCGCCGATGAGGTCGCGACGGCTGAACGGCGGCCCTTGCCTGCCGGTACTGCCGGTACTGCCGGTTGTGCCGTTCACGCCGTTCACGCCGTTCATGGGTCTCCCTCGGTGGTTTCTTGAGAGCGCTCTCATGAGTGCGTGGGTCATTCTGGTGGTGCGGGCGGGGCGGGTCAACGGGCAGGATGCGGAACGCAGTTGGAGAAGCAGACACCGGCGACGGCACTCGGGGGCAGCGTCTCGACCCGGGCGGAGTGGCAGCCATTCAGAGCAGCCCCGGCCCCTGCTCAGCGGACCGCGCGCTCCTTCACCTCGGCGTCCGCCCTCTCGGCCACCGCCGCCGCGCCCGCAACCCCGACCGGACGCGGCGCCGGACGAGGCGTACCGTGCGCCGCCATGATCCCGGCGATGACCAGCACGGCCCCGAGCGGCTGGTTCCATGTCAGCCGTTCGTCCAGCAGGATCACGCCCGCCGTCACACCGACGACCGGGGTGAGGTAGGTGACCGCAGCGGCGTTCACCGCACCCCACGCCTGGACGATGTTGTTGTTCCACAGGTAGGCGAGGCCAGTACTCAGGGCACCCAGCGCCAGCATGCTCAGCGCGATCGGCGCGTCGATGCGGGGTGCGGGCGCCGCGAGCCAGGGCGTGGCCGCCAGCATGATGACTGCGCCGATGGTGACCTGCACGAAGGCGACACTGACCGCCGGCAGCCCAAGCGGGGTGATGAATCGGCGCAGGTAGACGAAGGCGACGCCGTAGCAGGCGGTGGCGCCCAGACAGGCGAGCTCAGCCATGAGGTGGCCGCCGCCGCCGGCCAGGCCCCCCGGGCCGATCAGCGCGAGGACCCCGGCGAACCCCGCGAGCAGGCCCGCCGTGCGGCGCCGGTCGAGCCGCTCGTCCGCCAGGGCGACCGTACTGACCGCGAGGGTCAGCAGCGGGGTGGTGGCGTTGAGGATGCTCGCCATACCGGAGTCGAGGTGCTGCTCGGCCCAGGAGAAGAGCAGGAAGGGTACGACGCACAGCAGGACGGACACGACGGACAGCCGCAGCCAGAGCCCGGGGTCCCGGGGAATCCTGCTGCGGGTGACCGCCATGACCGCGCAGAGCGCCAGCGCGCCCAGCACCAGTCGGCCCCACACCACCTGAGCGGGCGTCAGCCCGTCCAGCGCGACCTTGATGAACAAGAAGCTGGAGCCCCACGCGCACGCCAGTGCGACGAACTGTGCCCCGATTCGCACTCGCAAGCCGACGCCCCCTTTTGTGTCGGTCCCCATTTCCGTGTCGGTCGCTACTCCGCGGCGACCGGGACGACCGGCGCCGCGATGAGCGCCACCGCGGGCGCCACGATCCGTACGTAGTCCTCCGTGGCCATGACCACCGACCGGTCCAGCCGCCCCGCGTTGAAGGCGATCTCCTCATGGGACGCGAGGAACTCCGCGTCCACGACGACCGGCAGCGCGCCGGACAGCGACAGCGGCGGGATGGCACCGACCACACAACCGGTGAGCTGCTCAGCCAGTTCCGAGGGGGCGAACCCGCCCTTCTTGCCCGCGACCGCGGCGACGACCTTCTTCAGGTCCGCGCGCCGGTCGCCCCCCAGCACGGCCAGTACCGCCGGGGACTCGATCCCCTTCACCCGGCACACCAGGGCCTTCGCGCCCTGCGACACGGTCGTGCCGCGCACCGCGGACACCTCTTCGGAGCGTCCTTCTGCCGGGTGCGCGACCACGCGGTACCTGGCCTTCTCACGGTCGAGAAGGTCGACGATCTGCTCAAAGGGACTCAACTGCGGCCTCCCCGGGCCTGTGCGGGCGTACGGCCACGGAGCGGGGCCGCGTAGCACCGCTCCAGCCGGCTGACGAAGGTGTCGACGAAGGACGGCGGCGCATCGGTCCAGGACTGCCAGTCACGTGTCGCCTCCGCAAGGTACGACATGCGCCGTACATGTTTCCAAGTCCCTTGACCGGTCGGCGAATTGAGACCCCCGGTGAGATCGACGGGCAGATGGGCGCGCAGTGCCTCCAGATAGTCGGCGTAGACCCCGCTGCCGAAGTTCACCCGGGCCACCCCGTGCGCCGGCAGGGACGCGAGGTCGACCCGCGAGAGCGAGCTGCCTCCGTGCACGACCAGGGCGCGGCCGGTGCCCTCCAGGACACTGGTCAGGGCCTGGACGAGCCCGTGGTCGATCGCCGCGTACCGGTGCTCGCGCACGGGCTCCGTGGCGAAGACTTCGTCCCACAGTTCGGTCTTGCGCCGGGCCTTGGCCAGCCGCCGCTCCAGCCACTCCTTCTCCAGGGCGTCGAGCAGCGGCCGCTGGAACACCGGGACGCGGGTGCGGGCCTCGCGGAACACGGCGTCGAGCCGCGGCCCGGCGTCCGTCCCGTCCCCTTGCGTCGTGGCCCGGCGGGCCAGCGCGGCGACGAGCCGGTGCTCAGCCGAGTAGCCGGGCAGCCCGGCGTCCGTGAGGTCCTGCTCGACACGCGCGCAGGCCTCGGCGAAGGCGTGCAGGTCGTCGCCCGTGGCACGGTCGTCCAGCAGGCCGACCTGGGCCAACGACCGGCGAGTGGCGGCGAAGCCGTAGTCGAAGCTGTGGAACTGGCCGACGTGGGCCCCGACGAGATCGAGGTCCGTGTTCTCGACGAACCGCGTGAAGTCGCTCGTGGTCGTCTTGTTCCACTTGCGCAGCCCGGCCCCGTCGATGGAGCCGATCTCGCCCTCGACGAGGACGCCGTAGCGCCGTGCCAATTGAGTGGCCGCGTTGGTGAACAGCACGTTCTGGTGCAGCGTCCGTCCGGACCCGTCGACCATGACGGAGTCGACCCCGGCCTCGCAGGCAGCCTGGATCACCTCGTAGTCGTCCGCGTGGTCGAGGTGCAGCCGCAGCCGCGAGCCGAGCTCGGTGTTGAGCCGGTCCACGTCCTGCCGGAGCGTGCGGAAGACCTCGGCGACGGCCTCGACCGGACCCCGGCCGACGCTGTCCGCGACGAACAGCAGGGCCTCCTGCGGCGAGATCTCGCAGTAGACATCCCGCCGCGTGCGCGCCGAGAGCATGGCGTACGGCAGCAGCATGGACGGGTGCTTCACGTTGAAGTTCGGCACGGTCCCGGTCCACCGGGCGGGGGGCGGCGCCGTTTCCCCGGCCGACGGCTTGCCGGGCCGCCGGTTGCGCACTTCCCAGTGGTACTCGTGCCGTACGCGCTGCACCTCGGCGAGAAAGTCCGGCAGGTCGGTGTCGCCGGGCGACAGAGTGCGCACCAGCGGGCCGAGGGCGCGGGGGTCCAGGGCCCGGTGGTCCTCGACCATGAAGACCACGCCGAGCAGCGGGTCGTCGCGGCGCAGCGCCTCGGTGCGGCGGGCCGCCCAGGTCACCGCGGCCAGGCCGCTGACCGGCAGTCCCTCGCACACGAACGCCACCGACTGCGCGGCGAGCGTGTCGAGCACCCGCTCGCACGACAGCCGCTCGTCAGCGATGACGGTCCGCAGTCCGAGCCGCTCGAGGAGCGGCCGGGCCCACTCGGTGTGCCAGACCTCCGCGCTGATCACAGCGTGCGGGGCAGCGGAGCGGCGCGGCCGTACGGCGGCGCCCGGGACGCCGTACGGCAGCGGCGGGCGGGGGCCCAGGCGTGTGATCGGGCCCGCCGGGGAGCCCAGGGCCGCGGCGTCCGCGGGGATCGCGGGGATCGCCGTACTCGCCGGCGCCGTGGCGGCGGAGACCGCCGTGCTCGCCGAGGCGGCGGCGCTCGCGTGGGGCTCCGCTCCCGCAGTGCCGGCCGGCGCCGCCGTGCTCGCCGAAGTGGCGGTGCTCGCGTGAGGCTCCGCTCCCGCAGTGCCCGCCG
>NZ_JBIBBC010000002.1:506733-679463 GCF_042900345.1 Streptomyces sp. NPDC012935 | reverse complement strand
GCGCCGCCGTGCTCGCCGAAGTAGCGGTGCTCGCGTGAGGCTCCGCTCCCGCAGTGCCCGCCGGCGCCGCCGTGCTCGCCGAAGTAGCGGTGCTCGCGTGAGGCTCCGCTCCCGCAGTGCCCGCCGGCGCCGCCGTGCTCGCCGAAGTAGCGGTGCTCACCGGAACACCTCCCCCAGCAGACGGGCCGCGGCCGGCGAGTCGACGTAGGCGTCGAAGGAGTAGGCGAGCCGGTCCAGCGCATGGTGCTGGAGCAGGTCGGCGACCTCGGCGCGGACCGCCGCGGGCTCGGCGCGGCGCAGGACCACCTTCGCCACCAGCCGGGCCACCTCGCACATCTCCGCCTCGCGCAGCCCGCGCCTGGTCATCGCCTGGACGCCGAGCCGGAGGCCGTGCAGCCCGTTGGAACCCGGTACCTCGATGTTCGTGGTGCGGATGCCGGCGTGCGCCAGGTCGCCCAGGGACAGGCGCAGCGCCTCTGCGGCCGACCCGGTGATGACGTGCACCTGATGAGTCTCGGTGAACCCGAAGGACTCCCCGGAGACCCGCACCCCCTCCTCGTGCAGGGCGTGCGCGAGCGCCTTGGAGTTGGCGAGGATCTGACGCGCGTAGTCGTGGCCGTAGAGGGCGATCTCGGACAGGGCCACGTACATGGGTGCGATCAGCTCGGCGTGCGAGTTGCTCTGCATCTGCGGGCAGACCCAGTCCGACACCGCCCTGAGCTTCGGATGGTCCGCGTCGCGGAAGGCTATGTAGGCCTTCTGCGGTCCGGCGATGGTCTTGTGGGTGTTGCCGTGCACGGCGTCCGCGCCGAGCAACGTCGGCTGCGGCAGCACCCCGCCCGCGATCAGGGCGCCGTCGTGGCTGGCGTCGTACGCGAGAAAGACACCCTCGGGCAGCGCGGCCCGGATCTGGGCAAGCGGCTGCCAGCGCAGTTTGAACGACTGGTCGAGGATGACGAGTTTGATCTCCGGGTGTTCGGCGCACAGCGTGGCCAGCCGGTCCACGTCGATGAGCAGGGTCCGGTCGACCATCGGCAGGTGGTAGGTGTTGATGCCGGCTGCGGTGGCCAGCGACTCCAGGGCGAAGTGGCCGCCGTCCTTGTGTGCGAAGTGCACGAAGCCGTCGCCGCGTCCGCAGATGCCCAGCAGCACGGCCTGCTCGGCGACGGAGCCGCCGTTGGGCCGCCAGTCGAAGGTGGCCGCCTCGAAGAGCTGCCGGCCGATCCCGGTCAGCTTCCCCACCAGGGACGCGTTCGCGCCGGAATCCGGGAAGGCCCACTCGCCCGCCTCGGCCGGGTACGGCGGGGCGAACTCGTAGAAGCCGCCCTGCAGTCCGCTGCCGAGCATCCGGACCAGCTTGCTCGGGAAGTTCTCGCTGGCCGTGAGGCTCAGGTGCTGCTCACGGTAGGTGTTGTCGAGCACGAAGTCCGAGGCGAGCCGCTCCAGCAGGTGCGCCACCCGGTCGTCCGACCACACCTGGCCGGACACGAGGCCGCTGTCACCCCCCGAGGCCTCCTCGATGATGCCCTCGGCCGCCACGACAGCCGCCTGTGCTTCATCGTCGACAAGGCCGATCCCACTGTCTTGTCCTGCCGCGCGCATGAATCAACCCCCGTTGCATGTCGGAAAGAACCGAGAAGAAATAAGAAAGGGACGCCAGAAAGGGGCGAAGGGGCGGCACCCGCGCACGGCACTGTGCGGGGCAATGCGCCGGACCAAGCCGAACGCCGCCGTCAATGCTCTTCTACGAGCCTCCACGGCCCCAGATCTCCGGAGCTTCTACCGGAGGCATCCACACATCAATGGCGCCGACTGTACACGGGGAAGATCAACATCGGACCACCGAAATCAAGCCACTCCCCGCCCCGCCTTACCTGGGGAAACCACACTCAATGGAAGGTGCGCAACGCAGACAAGGCGCGCAAAGAGATCCGCGCCGCGGTCCGAATTGCACGGACAGGTCCCCGTGATCCAGCGCCAGCCGGAACGGCCGTAAAGCGCCCGCCATCCCGGCCCGCGACCTGACTCAAATTCGACCAACCGAGAAACCGGATCGGGGCCTCCGCCATCGCCGTGCGGGCAGCCGGTCGGCCCGGTCCGCGCCGACAGGGCGATCAACCCGGCCCGCGCGCCGCGATCAAGAACGGCACCGGAAGGGCGGTCGACCAGCTGACATCGGCATCCACGAGCAGGACGAAGCAGGCGAACACCCTGGGTGGGCCGACGTGCGGGCCGGGGCGGCCCGCCCCGTGAGTGGCGACCGGAATGCGGAATCCAGGCCACGTGTTTTCGTACTTCAAACGTCAAAAATTGGCCATTGAACAGTTCGAAGATCGGCCGATTCAGAGCCCCTCTCGCGAGGTCGCCAAATGCGTAATATGCCCGACTCGCCTCTGCGCCTGTCCGAATTCCGGAACGCCATTGCAGATTCACTTGGGCGTCATGCAAGATCCACACCGGCGTGGGGCACAGAGACGCTCCCGTCGGGCGTTATCGCGTCCATGCTTCGTAAAAGAAAGGCCATGCGTGCTGCCTGAACCTTCGTTGGCAGCAGGATCCGGGGCCAAAGTCGCGGAAACCTTGCTCAACGCCTTCGTAACCCGCGGGCATTCACACTTCACCGGCGTACCGTGTTCCCTGCTGAAGGGATTCTTCCGGTTACTCGAGGACCCCGACTGCCCGGCCGCTTACATTCCCGCGCCGCGCGAGGACAGCGCCCTGGGCGTGGCCTCCGGTCTCGCCGTGGCAGGGGCCAAGCCCGTGGTCCTCATGCAGAACTCCGGCCTCGGTTACTCGCTCAACGTCCTCACCTCGTTCAACCTCATCTACGACGTCCACCTGCCGATCGTGGTCAGCTGGCGCGGTCACGACGGCAAGGACGCCGTCGAGCACGACGTCATCGGGCGCGAACTCACCCGGCTGCTCGACGTGTTCGGGCTTCCCTGGACCGTGCTGGACAACGAGCGCCCCGAGGACTCCGTGGAGGCGTTCCTCAAGCAGTACGACTCCGGCAGGAGCACCGCCGTGCTGATCGTCCGGGAAGGGATCTGACCGTTGCTGGACATCCGTGACGCCCTGGGCGCACTGCTGGAGCGCGAGTCCGCCGCCCTGACGGTGAGTACCTGCGGCTACATCACACGCGACGTGTACAACATCCGCGATCGCGCCAACCATTTCTATCTCGTCGGCTCCATGGGCATGGCCGCGCCGATCGGGCTCGGCATCGCGCTGGCCCACCCGGACCGCCGGGTGCTGGTGCTGGACGGCGACGGATCGTTCGCCATGAACCCGGGCTGTCTGCCGATGATCGCCGAGCACAGGCCGAATCTGCTCCATGTCGTCCTCGACAACGGCGCCCATGAGAGCACCGGCGGCCAGCGCACCGCCGCCCTCGGCGACCCGGCGGCCATGGCCCTCGCGGCCGGTTACGCCGCCGCCCACACCGTGGCCGATCTCGACCAGCTGGCCGCCCTGGACCTGACCGGCACGCCCACGCTGGTGCGGATCCGCTGCAAGGCGCGCAGCCACCCCGCCGGAAAGCGCGTGGAGCAGACGCCCCAGGAGCTGGTGAAACGTTTCCGCGCCCAACTGGACGATCCTGCGGCACACCTGGAAGGAGCCGTGTGAAACCGACCCTGCTCGACTGCACGCTGCGCGATGGCGGGAACCAGAACGACTGGCAGTTCAGCGCCGTCGACGTCCACACCATCGTGAGCACCCTGGACGCCGCCCGCATCGACGTCATCGAGGTCGGCTACCGCGGTGGTTCCGGGAGCAAGGCCAGCGCCACCGCGGGGCCCTCGGCGCATTGCACGCCCGAGTACCTCGCGGCGCTGCCGGCCGTCTCGCACGCCGAGCTGGCCGTGATGGTCGTTCCCACCGTGTGCCCGGTGGGCGCCATGGACGACCTGCCCGACAGCCCGGTGTCCATGGTGCGCATCGCCGCCTACCCGTGGAACATCGACGGGGTACCGGAGTACGTCCGTGCCGTGCGGGCGCTCGGTCTGAAGGTCGGCGTCAACCTGATGGCCGTCAGCTACACCAGCCAGGAGCAACTGGCCGAGGTCGCCGCGGTCGTGGCGGCGGAAACGCCGGACGTGTTCTACATCGCCGACTCCTTCGGCGCGCTCACCCCGGACGACGTCCACCGGCGCGTCGAGTTGCTGACCGAGCGGCTGCCGACACCGCTCGGCCTCCACGCCCACAACAACCTGGGCCTGGCCGCCGCCAACGCGGCAGCCGGCCTGGACGCGGGCGTGAGCTGGCTGGACGCCTCGCTGTGCGCCATGGCCCGGGGCGCCGGGAACCTGGCCACCGAGCAGGCCGCGGCCTTCCTCACCGCATGGCCCAAGTACGACACCCATGCCGATCTGCCGCTGGTCTGCGAGGCCGCCGAGTACGTGGCCGAGCAGGTGCTGCCGCGCCCCATGACGGTGCGCCGGGCCGAGATCGCGGCCGGGATCAACGACCACCACTTCTACTTCCAGGACCGCATCGAGAAGATCAGCGCCCGCCACGGGCTCGACCCGTGGGAGGTCGGGCGGCGGGTCGGTGCGGCACGGCCGCGCAAGGTCCTCGACGAGACGGTCGAGGACATGTGCCGGGAACTGGCCGAGCAGGCCGAAAAGACCAACGGAGGGGACGCATGACCGGGAGCCGATCACCCCAGCAGGAACAGAACGACCCGTCGCCGAGTGCGGCACAGCGGCTGCGCGCGGCGCTCGCCGCTCCGCGACTGACACGTGCCATGGGCTCGCACAGCCCGCTCAGCGCGCGCCTCGCCGAGGAGGCCGGCTTCGACGTCGTCTGGTCCAGCGGCTTGGAGATCTCCGCCACGGCCGGCGTGCCCGACGCCAACATCCTCGCCATGGGCGAATGCCTCGACGCGGCGGCCGACCTCGCCTGTGCGGTGGACATCCCCGTCCTCGCGGACTGCGACTCCGGGTTCGGCAACGTCAACAACGTCGTCCACATGGTGCGCTCCTACGAGGCGCGCGGCGTGGCCGGCGTGTGCATCGAGGACAAGCAGTTCCCCAAGCTCAACAGCTTCGTCGAGGGCAACCAGGACCTCGCCCCGCTGGACGACTTCGCGGGCAAGATCCGGGCCGCCTCCGAGACCCGTACCGACATGGCCGTGGTGGCCCGCCTGGAGGCGCTGATCTCGGGGCAGGGCATGGCGGAGGCGCTGCGCCGGGCCGACGTTTACGAGCGGGCCGGAGCGGACGCCCTGCTCATCCACTCCAAGCGCAAGGACCCCGAGGAGGTCTTCGCCTTCCGCGAGGCCTACCGCGGCGACCTCCCGGTGATCGTCGTACCGACCACCTACAACCAGGTCACCGTCGAGGAGCTGGAGCAGCGCGGCTTCGCCATGGCGATCTACGCCAACCAGGCGCTGCGCAGCTCGATCCGGGCCATGCGGGAGACCCTCACCCGGATCATGCGGGACGGCACCACGCTGAACGTGGAGTCCGAACTCGCCCCGCTCAAGGAGATCTTCGACCTGCAGCGCATGCCCCAGATGCTGGAGCAGCAGGAGCGCTACGAGTCCCTGGGACGCGAACTCGCGGAGGCCGCACAGTGACCACCCACCCCACCGCCCTGCGGCTGGACTTCCACGGCACCCAGCTCGACCTGGAGGTGGCGCCCGGGGCCGGCCCGGGCGTCGACGACGCGCTCGCCTTCCTCGCCACGCATCTGACCGCCGAGGAGGCCAAGCCCGACGAGACCGGCCGCGAGCCGGTTGCGACCCTGCGCATCCACGCCTTCGGTCCCGAACGCCTCGCGCCGCCGGCCGGGACCGTGCAGGAGGACATCTACCTCCGCAAGAGCGCCAGCGAGTTCTTCACCGTGCCGGCCCGGCGGGCCACGGTGGACGGCCGCGAGTACCTGGAGTGCACCAAGACGGGCAGCCGTTTCGTCTTCGACCGCGCCGCCCGCGCGATCGACGTGACGCTCGGGGCCGGCGGGCACATGGACCTCGTCGAGCTGGTGCGCGACCTGGTGCTGAAGCACCAGGAGAACACCGGCGCCGCGGTGCTGCACGCCACCGCCGCCTACCGGGACGGTGAGGTCGTGCTGGTCACCGGGGCGAAGGGGGCCGGCAAGAGCACGGTTCTCCTGGAGCTGGTGGAGCACTTCGGGTATGAGGTGCTCAGCGGCGACAAGACCGTGCTGCACGAGCTGCCGGACGGCTCGGTCGTCGCGGCCGGCTGGCCCGACTACCCGCACCTCGGCTACGGCACCGTCGCCAAGTACCCGGGCCTGAAGGAGATCGCGGGCATCGGGGACGACTACGTGCCCGCCGAGGGCCACGCGTTCTCGCCGGTGGGGAAGTTCGCGGTGGACCCCCTGCCGTTCCGGGACCGCTTCCCGAGCGCCCCGGTCGGCGTGCGTGTACCGGTCGCGGCGATCCTGCACCCGGCGATCGGCCACGGCGAGCGCACGGTCGTCGAACCGCTGACCGGCAGTCGCCAGGAGCACGCCGAAGTGCTGCGTGCCAACGTGGAATCGGCGTTCGACGGCGCCAACGCCGGCTGGCACCACTACCTCGACGACGGCCGCGCCGCCCACATCGCGCAGCTCACCCGCATCACCGACATCCTGGCCGGGGTGCCCGCCTGGACGCTGACCGGACCGGGCGACCTGACGGCCGAGAACGTGCCGCCCGCGATAGGCGGGCCCGCGGAGGTGGCCCGGTGATCGAACTGACGGTGGAGAGCACAGGCCTCAACTCCCACTACGACCTCACCGACCGGATCGCCGCCGCTCTCCAGGAGCACGGCACGGGCGACGGTCTGGCCGGCGTGTTCGCGCACGGCAGCACCATCGGACTCACCGTCATGCGCTACGAACCGGGCGCCGTGCAGGACCTGCTGCGGACCCTTGAGCGCATCGCCCCGGAGTCCCCCGCCGACGGCGGCCGCTATCTGCACGAGCTGACCACCGCCGACCCCAACGGCTTCTCCCACCTGAAGTCGTCGTTGCTCGGCACCAGTCTGCTCGTCCCCTTCCGGGACGGCCGCCTCGCCATGTCGCCGAGTCACCGCGTGGTGCTCTTCGACTTCGACCTGAAGCCCGCCACCCGCCGTGTCTTCGTCGACGCGCCCCCGCCCGCGGCGACCACCGCCCACGACACCGACGTGCCGACCGACGTTAAGGAGAACAGCCGGTGAAGCTGCGGCTGGCCACACCCGGACCCACCGAAGTGCCGCAGCGCCTGCTGCTGGCCGGGGCCCGCGAGATCATCCACCACCGCTCCACCGAGATGGAGCAGCTGATCCACGAGATCAGCGGCGGTCTGCCCCCGCTGTTCGGCACCAGTGCCCCGGTGTACACCATCGCCTCCTCCGGGACCGGCGCGATGGAGGCCGCGGTCGCCAACTGCTTCTCGGCCGGCGACGAGGTCCTGGTGGTCTCCAACGGCTACTTCGGCGAGCGCTTCCAGGCGATCTGCACGTCGTACGGTCTCGTCGTGCACGTCGTCGAGAGCGACTGGGGCACCAGCGCCGACCCCGAGCGGGTCGCGGCCGCCTACCGCGAGCACCCGGAGATCCGGGGCGCGTTCGTCGTCTACAGCGAGACGTCCACCGGGGCGCTCAACGACGTCGAGGCGATCGGGCGGATCTTCCGCGACACCGACGTGGTCGTGGTCGTCGACGCCATCAGCGGTCTGCTGGTGCACCCGCTGGAGATGGACGCGTGGGGCCTGGACGTGGTCCTCGCCGCCTCCCACAAGGGCTTCATGCTGCCGCCGGGGCTCGCCTTCGTCGCCCTGTCCGACAAGGCGTGGACGTCCGTGGAGCGGTCCACCGGGCCGAACTACTACTGGTCGTTCGAGCGGCTGCGCCACTTCTACCCGATGTCGTCCTCGTCCCCCGCGGTGTCTTTGCTGCTCGCCCTGCACGAGTCGTTGAAGATGCTGGACGAGGAGGGCACGGAGGCCTTCCGCAGGCGCCACGCCGTGCTGGGCGAGGCGGCCGAACGCGGCCTGCTGAAGCTCGGGTTCAGCACGTTCGTGCAGGCCCCGCACCGGCGCAGCCACGTCATCACCTCGGCCCTCGCGCCGGAGGGCGTCGACACCGGGCAGCTGCTGAAGACGCTGTCCACTTCGTACGGCGTCACGATGACCGGTGGCCAGGCGCACCTCAAGGGCAAGCTCATCCGGGTCGGGCACGTGGGCGCGGCCGACGCCCTCGACCTGAGCGGGATCTTCGGCGCCCTGGAAATGGCACTGCTCGACCTGGGCCACACGTTCACACCGGGCTCCGGCGTGGGCGAGATCATCCGTACGTTCCACGAGGAGGGCCGCTGATGCTCGTCCTGTTCCAGCGCGAGACCTGCCCCGACTGCAAGCCGGTGCGCGAACTGCTCACCAAGCTCCAGGTCTCCTACATCAACATCAACGTGCCCAAGCCGCGCGAGGAGCGGCACGAGCTGATCCGCACCACCGGCAGCAAGTTCATTCCGGCCCTGGTGGACGGCGCCACGATCATCCCGGGCAAGCTGCGCGAGAACGCCGACATCGTCGCCTACCTCAAGGAGCGCTTCGGCGATCCGGAGGCGGTGGCGCCCGAGGCAGAAAGCCCTGGGCAGGCGCAGCCGGAGCCACGCACATGACCTTCGGTCAGCAGGTGCCCGCGACACCGCGTATCGCGGTGCTCGCGGGCACCCCCCAACTGGTCCGCACGGCCCGCGCGTCGGGCATCGAAACCGTGTTCGTGCACGACGCGGCGCAGTCCGCACCGGCGGTGGCCGCAGAGGCCGACATGGCCCTCGCCGTGGACCTCACGGACACCGACGCACTGCACGCGGCCCTGGCGCCGCTGCACGCCGAACGCCCCTTCGCGCGCGTCCTGTCGCTCACCGAGCGCGGTCTGCTGCCGACAGCCGCGGTCGCCGAGCGGCTCGGCCTGCCCGGCAACTCGCTGCACACCGTGAGCCTGTTGCAGGACAAGCAGCGCATGCGGGAGCTCCTCAACTCCCGCGGCATCGGCCCGGTGCACACCGCTGTCCCGCGCGACCCGGCCGACCTCGCAGCGTTCTGCCGTACGGCGGGCGGGCCGGTCATCCTCAAACCCGCGGCCGGCACCAGCAGTCAGGCCGTGTTCCGGGTGCCCTCGGCACAGGCCGCCCAGGACGTGTGGCGGGCGTTCGAGGCTGCGGGCGGCACCCAGCCGATCGCCGAGGAGTACCTCGACGGGCCCGAGATCAGCGTGGAGACCTTCTCGTACGACGGGAAGCACGCCGTGCTCGCGGTGACCGACAAGCTGGTCGGCACCGCGTTCGTGGAGACCGGGCACACCCAGCCCAGCGCCCTGCCCGCGCCCGTCCTGTCGGACGTCGCGGCGCTCGTCCACGCTTTCCTGGACGCCGTGGGCCTCACGGAGGGCCCTGCCCACACCGAGGTCAAGGTCACCGGAAAGGGCCCCCGGATCCTCGAGTCGCACAACCGCATCGGCGGCGACAAGATCCGCGAACTGCTGCGCAGGGCCTACGGACTGGACGTGGTGGCTCTCACCGCGGGCTGCCCGCTCGGTCTGCTGCGGCCGCCCGCCGACCCGCCCGTGGCCCGGCGGGGAGCCGCCATCCGCTTCCTCACCCCGCCGCCCGGAACGGTTAGGAACATCGCCCTGCCCGACACCGACGGCACCACTGCCGAGATCCGGCTGGACGTCGCGGTCGGCGACCGGGTCCGCCCGGTGCGCAGCTCGCAGGACCGTGCCGGATACGTCATCGGCGACGGCGCGAACGCCGCCGACGCGGCCCGTGTCTGCGAGGAGCTGGCGGGCCGGGTGCTGATCGAAACGGGCGAGTGACCGCGGTGCGCCATGCCGTCGTGACGGACATCCACGGGGACACCGCGCGGCTGAGGGCCGTCCTCGCCGGGATCCGCGCCCAAGGGGTGGACCAGGTGGTCTGCCTCGGCGACGTCTTCGAGTGCCGGATCGGAAAGCGGGAGGTCGACGGGTACGAGTACGGCGGCCGGCTCGCCGACGTCTTCGACCCGGACCCGGAACTCGCCGGGCTCCTGGACGGGGTACGCCTCGTGCGGGGCAACCAGGAGGAGCGGATCCGCGCCCTCGTGCCCGATCCCGACCTGCCCGCCTGGACCCGCCCGCTGCTCGACGCTCCTCTGGAGCACCGCACCGGCTTCGCGCTGTACTGCCACGGCCATCCGCTGCCGTGGCGCGAACTGGAGCCGGGGCTGTGGTGCCCGGCCGACGCGGAATTTCCCGGGCGGGCCCTGGTGCACGGGCACCATCACCGCAGCGCGCTGTACCGGCTGTGGCCGGGCGACCGCGGCCGCCCGGTGCGGGTGCAGCGCCTGCCCGTCCGGTTCGGGGAGCCGGTACCGCTCGCTGCGGACGGCCGCTACGTCGTCAACGTCGGCGCTGTCACCGACTGCGCGCCGGACCGCGGCCCCTCCCCCGTCTGGACCGTCGTCGACGAGGCCGCCGCCACCGTCACCTACCACCACGCACCACTCCCCACGGCCCCACAACCCACGGAGAAGCAGTGACCCGGCAGGTACTCCTGCTCAACTCGGACAAGCCCGAGGTCCTCGAGGCCCTGGCCCGCCGCCCCGACGTCACCGTCCGCGTCATCACCCGCAAGGTGTACGCCGACCTGTACCAAAACCACGAGGTGGCGTACGTCGACAGCTTCGCCGACCTGACACAGGTCGAGCAGGCGGCGTACGAACTCGCCGCGTACGGCCCCGTCGACCACGTCATCGCGGCCACGGAGAAGAGCGTGGTGGCGGCCGGGCTGGTCCGCGTCCTGCTCGGGGTGCCCGGGCCGGGCTTCGAGGGGTCCCTGTGGGGCGCCCACAAGCGGGCGATGAAGGACAGGCTGCGCGCCGCCGGTCTTCCGGTGACGGACTACGCCCAGGCCGCCACGGTCGACGAGGTGCCCCGGGCGGCGGAGCGGACCGGCTGGCCCGTCATGATCAAGCCGGTGTTCGGCGCCGGCTCGAAGTGCACCTACCGCGTCGACTCCCCCGAGGAGTTCGCCGAACGGCACCGGGCCGCCGGCTTCGCCGACCTCGCGGACAAGCGGCTGCCGGTCCAGGTGGAGCGCCTGGTGCGGTTCACGCACGAATACCACTGCGACGGCGTCGTCCACGACGGCGAGGTGGCCCGCGCGGCCGTCTCCCGCTACTTCCTCCCGCCGCTGCGCATCTCGCCGAATCTGAACAGCGGGTACGTCGCAGACCAGACGGACCCGTTCTCGAGGGAAGTCCTGGACCTGCACCGCCGGGTGGTCACCGCGCTCGGCCTGCCGGCCGGGGTGACACACCTGGAGGTGTTCCGCACCCAGGCGGGACCGGTCATCGGCGAAGTGGCCGTACGACCGGGCGGAATGGGCATCTCCCGGATGTGGTGGCACGCCTTCGGCGTGGACCTGTGGGAGGAGTTCGTCCGCGTCTCGACCGGCGAACGGCCCAGCCGGCCGGACCGCGCACCACACCCCGAGACCACCGGCCGCACCCGGCTGCCCGCACTGCCCGGCCTTCGCGAGCGCGTACTGGCCCTGCCCGGAGTGCTGGAGGTCCTGACGCCCGAGGAGTGCGCGAGCCCGGGACACCTGGAGGCGTACTTCACGGCCACGGACGAGTCGGCCGCGGAGGCGTTCATCGCGCGGCTGCACGAGATGGCAGGGCCCACGGCATGACCACACCCGCTCCCGGCCGGGCACGCGCCCTGCTCGACGCCTGCCTGCCCGCCCACGGCGAACCCCGACTGCTCGCCGTGTCCTGGCTGGTCAAGACGGTCGGCAGCGGTCTCTACCTGACCACCAGCACCCTGTTCTTCACCCGGGTCGTCGAACTGCCCGTCCACCAGGTCGCCTCCGGCCTCACCGTCGCCGGGATCGTGGCGCTGGCCGGTGCCGTACCGCTGGGCAGGCTGGCCGACCGCTTCGGCCCGCGGCGGACGTACACCGTCCTGCTCGGCGTCCAGTTCGCCACGATGGCCGCGCTGGCCTTCGCCCGCACCTTCCCGGCGTTCCTGGCCCTGATCCTGGTCTTCCTCCTCGCCGAGCAGGGCAGCACGGCGGCCCGTGGCGCGCTGGTCGCCACGGTCGGGGAGGGCGCCGCACGCGTACGGTTGCGGGCCTACCTGCGGGTGGTGACCAATGTCGGCATCACGATCGGCGCGGCGGCCTCGGCCCTGGTCATCCAAGCCGACACCGAGGCCGGGTACATGGCCCTGCTGTGGTGCACGTCGCTGACCTACCCGGCGGCGGCGGTGCCGCTGTGGTGGCTACGGGCACGCGAGACCCGGCCCACCGGGAAGGCCGCGCACACCGGTTCCGGCTGGCAGGTCCTGCGCGACCGGCGGTACGCGGCCATCACCCTGATCTGCGGTGTGCTGTCCCTGCAGGCGCAGGTGCTGTCGTTCGCCGTGCCGCTGTGGGTGCTCCAGCACACCGAGGCGCCGCCGGTGCTGGTGTCCACCATCGTCGCCGTCAACACGGTGCTGGTGATCTGTCTGCAGATCCGGTTCAGCCGTGGCGCCGAGGACAACGGCCGGGCCGCCCGGATGTGCCGCAACGCGGGAATCGCCCTGTTCGCCGCGTGCGCGCTGGTGGCCTTCACCGCAGGGATGGGCGGCTGGTCGGCGACGGTTGTGCTGCTGCTGTTCGCGGCCGCGCTCACGTTCGGCGAACTGTGGCTGTCGGCGGGCTCGTTCGGGCTGAGCTTCTCACTCGCACCCGAGGGCATGCACGGCCAGTACCAGGGCTTCTTCTCCCTGGGACGCGGCGCCGCGACCGCGGTGGCACCGGTACTGATAGCCGTCCTCTGCCTCGGCGACCGCCCCCAGGCGGGATGGCTCGTACTCGGCACCTTGTTCGCCGTGGCAGGCGCGGCGGCTCCGCTGGCACTGCAGGCGCGGGGAGCGACGGTACGCGAGCCGTCCCTGTCGCCTGCCACGGAGTGAACGACGCACGGGCCGCTCGACAACGGCGATCCGCGTCGGGGCCAGGCTCAGGGGCGGGGGCGGGCTTCTCTGCAAGCCGGGGAGGCAGCCGATTCGAAGAACGAGAAAACCCCAGGTCGGAGTATCTTCCGACCCGGGGTTTGCTGGAGCCGCCTTCGGGATTCGAACCCGAGACCTACGCATTACGAGTGCGTTGCTCTGGCCATCTGAGCTAAGGCGGCGCGCTGTCCGCACTATGGTGCGATCAGCAACGTCGGTAAGTCTACACAGTTTCTGAGGGTGCTCCGTACCGGCCCCCACCCGGCCCGCCCCGGCCTTCGGCGGCCCTCCCAAGCCCCCTCCCGACCTCCGCCGATCTCCCGTCGGCCCGCCCGCCCCGCGCCCCGGAGCGGAGTGCTCCGGGGCCCTCGGGTCGGTACTCCGGGCCCGGGGTCAACGGCCCCGGGCCCACCGGCCACGCCACTCTCAGCAGCGCTTGTCCCGAGCAGGCGGCGTCCCGCGGAGGAGATAAGCGTTGATCGTCCTGTCGATGCAGGTGCTGCCCCGCCCGTACGCCGTGTGGCCGTCTCCGTCGTAGGTGAGGAGGCGGGACGAGGAGAGCTGGCGGGAGAGGGCCTTGGCCCAGCGGTAGGGGGTGGCCGGGTCACGGGTGGTGCCGACCACGACGATGGGGGCCGCGCCCCTCGCCTCGATGCGGTGCGGCTCGCCGGTCGGTGCCACCGGCCAGTACGCGCAGTTCAGGGTGGCCCAGGCGAGGCCCTTGCCGAAGACGGGGGACGCCTTCTCGAAGGCCGGGAGGGCGGAGCGCACCTCCTCGGGGGTGGAGAAGGCCGCCGGGAGGTCCACGCAGTTGACCGCCGCGTTGGCGAACATCAGGTTCGTGTAGTGGCCGTCGGAGTCGCGCTCGTAGTAGCTGTCGGAGAGGGCGAGGAGACCCGCCCCGTCGTTCTCCCGCATGGCCGCGGACAGTGCGTCGCGCAGGGTGGCCCAGGCCCCCTCGTCGTACATCGCCGCGATCACACCGGTGGTGGCGAGGGATTCACTGAGCTTCCGGCCGGCCGCGTCGCCGGCCGGAATCGGCCGCGCGTCGAGCTTCGCGAAGAAGGCCTTGAGGTTCTTGCCGACCTCGCTCGCCTTCGTGCCCAGCGGACAGTCCCGCTTGCGCACGCAGTCCCGTGCGAACGCCTGGAACGCCGTCTCGAAGCCCGCCGTCTGGTCGAGGTTCATCCGGCGAGCGGGCAGGGACGGGTCCATGCCGCCGTCCAGGACCAGGCGGCCCACCCGGTCCGGGAAGAGCCCGGCGTATGTGGCCCCGAGGAAGGTGCCGTACGACGCGCCCACATACGACAGTTTCTCGTCCCCCAGCACCGACCGCAGGAGGTCCATGTCCCGGGCCGCCTCGGCGGTCGAGACATGCCGGAGCAGGCCGGGCGCGTCCGCTCCGCAGCCCTCCGCGAACTTCTTGTACGCGCTGACGAGCCGACCGGTCTCCTTGGCGTCGTCGGGCGTGAAGTCCGTCTGCGTGTACGCGTCCATCTCAGGGCCGTCGAGACATTCGACGGGCTCGCTGCTCGCGACACCGCGCGGGTCGACCGCGACCATGTCGTACCGGGCCCGTACCTCCATCGGGTAGCCGATCCCCGCGTACTGCTGGAGGTAGCCGATCGCCGAACCGCCCGGGCCGCCCGGGTTCACGAGCAGCGACCCGAGCCGCTTGCCCGGCCCCGTCGCCTTCTTGCGGGCCACCGCGAGACGGGTCTCCCCCGCGTTCGGCTTGGTGTAGTCGAGGGGCACCTTCAAGGTCGTGCACTGGAAGCCGGGCACCCCGCAGCTGTGCCAGGTCAGCTTCTGTGCGTAGTACGGCGTGATCGCGGCCGGCGTCGACCTGGGCAGCGCGGCCAGCGCGGCCCCGGCCGCCGGGCTTCCGGTTTTCATCGTCGCGTCGGGGGCCCCACCGGAGGAGCAGGCGGAGACGAGCAGCGCGGCAACGGCGACGAGGGTGCCGAATGCGCCGGCCCGCCGTGGGGTCGAGCGACGGTTGCGTGGGCCCTGCCCGCTGGGCCTCGGGTCTGGGCTGAATGAAGAGCTGCGCCTGGTGTGCATCTGGCGAGCGTAACTCTGCGCAGTGGCTTGGATGCTGTGCGTGCACGTCGCGGCTCGTACGTGTTACATGGTCAACCTCGTGTTGCTCACTTGTGGGTGCCTGGCCGGGGGCAGAGGGCAGAGGGCAGGGGAATACGTCGGCCCGCCCGGGGACTCAGCCCGCTCTGAGTGCCATGGTCATCGCCTCCACCGCCAGCAGCGGCGCCACGTTGCGGTCGAGGGCGTCGCGGCAGGCGGCGATCGCCTCGATGCGGCGGAGTGTGGACTCCGGGGAACTGTCGCGGGCGAGGCGCTCCAGCGCGTCCTCGGCATCGGTGTTGGCGAGGGCCACGCGGGAGCCGAGCTGCAGGGCGAGGACGTCGCGATAGAAGGCGGTGAGGTCGGTCAGGGCGAGGTCGAGGCTGTCGCGCTGCGTGCGCGTGCGTCGCCGCTTCTGCTTGTCCTCCAGGTCCTTCATCACACCCGCCGTGCCGCGCGGCATCCTGCCGCCCTGGGCCGCACCCAGCGCAGCCTTCAGCTCCTCGGTCTCCTTGGCGTCCATCTCCTCGGCCAGCTGCTTGGCGTCCTCGGCGGCGGCATCCACCAGCTCCTGGGCTGCCCTGAGGCAGGCTCCGACCTCGCCGAGCCGGAGGGGCAGCTTCAGCACGGCGGCCCGGCGATCGCGGGCGGCGGGGTCGGTGGCCAGGCGTCGCGCCCGGTCGATATGGCCCTGGGTGGCACGGGCCGCGGCGGCGGCGACTTCGGGTTCGATGCCTTCTCGCCGTACGAGCATGTCGGCGATGGCGTCGACCGAGGGCGTGCTCAGGTTCAGGTGGCGGCAGCGGGAGCGGATGGTGGGCAGGACGTCCTCGATGGAGGGGGCGCAGAGCAGCCAGACCGTGCGGGGGGCGGGCTCCTCCACGGCCTTCAGCACGGCGTTGGCGGACTTCTCGTTGAGCCGCTCGGCGTCCTCGACCAGGATGACCTGCCAGCGGCCGTTCGCCGGCGAGGTGAACGACTTGCGGACGGTGTCCCGCATGTCGTCGGCGAGGATCTGGGCGCCGACGGCGGCGACGGTCGTGACGTCGGCGTGCGTGCCGACGAGTGCCGTATGGCATCCGTCGCAGAAGCCGCATCCGGGGGCGCCGCCCAGCGCCCTGTCAGGGCTGACGCACTGCAGCGCGGCGGCGAAGGCCCGCGCCGCCTGATTGCGGCCCGCCCCTGGCGGCCCCGTGAACAACCAGGCATGCGTCATCTTGGACGCCTCCGGGGGCGGCGCGTCGGCGGCAACGGCGGTGACGAGGGCATCGGCGTCCCGAGCGGCAGCACCCAGCTGCTCACTCACCCTGTCCTGTCCCACCAGGTCGTCCCACACGCTCACGGGTCACGCCGCCCTTCGCTCACGATTCGAGGTGCGGGATCCATTGTGCGGGGCAGCACTGACAACGGGTGACGGAGCGGGTGGAGCCGACCCGCGGACGGCTCCGGCGTCGTGTCGGGCCGACGGCATCCCAAGCGGAATCTGCGGCGGCACCCCAAGCGGACCCTGAGGCGAATCGGCCCACCTCGGTGACGACCCCGCACCGGGCCGTCCGGTGCCGGCTGCCCGGCGCCGAGCGGCAGTCCGCCCGGCTGACCGAACGGCCTCGATGCCGCGCCCGGTCTCAGGGCGGCCCGACCTCAGGCCGACGGCTTCAGCGCCGCCGGCCCCGGCCCCCGTCCTCGTCCTCATGCGGCCCCAGCAGCTCATCCGCCAACGTGGGCAGATCGTCCAGCGGCGTCTCCTCGGCCCAGTCGGACCGAGCCCTTCGGCGCGGTGCCCCCGCCTCGTCGACCTGAGGCATCTCGCGCGTGCGTTCCTCCTCGCGGAAGTACCCCGGCGGAACCCGATCCGCGGACTCCCCCGACACCGGGGGCAGCACCGCGGTCTCATCCGCGGCCCCCGGCGGAACCGGCGGCAGCACCGCGGTCTCATCGGCGGCCCCGGGCACCACCGGCGGCAGCACGGCCGTCTCGTCAGCCGCTCCAGAAGGCGCCGGCGGCTGCGGCAGCTTCGCCGTCACCTCGGCTTCGGACTCACCCGAGGCTCGGCCACCGGAGGCACGGTTACCCGAAGACCCCTCACCGCCCGTCCCCCGCCGGTCCTCGTCCCGTACCGGCCGCAGCACAGTCGTCTCGTCCGAGGCCCCGCCGGGTGCCTGCCCCGGCGTAACGACCGGCGTCGGCACGGTCAGCGCGTCACCAGGAGCAGCCCCGGCAGCGGGCGCCGCCGGCTTCGGGCCCGCCTGGGCCTGCGCCGCCGCCTGCTCAGCGAGCCGCCGGGCCTCCTCGGCCCGCAGCAGGGCCTCCTCCGCCTTGCGCTGCTTCTCCAGCCGGACCGCTTCCGCCTCGGCGCGCAGCCGGGCCTCTTCCTCGGCCTGCTTGCGACGGCGTTCCTCGTCGGCCTTGCGGCGCGCTTCCTCCTCGGCGCGCACCTTCTCCTCCGCGAGGAGCCGCTGACGCTCCTCCTCGGCCCGTCGGCGTGCTTCCTCGGCCCGCAGCCGGGCCTCCTCCGCCTGCCGCTCGGCCTCGCGCCGCTGCGCCTCCTCCAGCTCGCGCCGCTTGCGCTCCTCCTCCTCGGCACGCAGCCGGGCGAGCTGCTCCTGGCGCTCACGCTCGAGGCGCTCCTCCTCTGCCTTGCGGGCGGCCTCTTCCTCGGCCTTGCGGCGGGCCTCCTCCTCGGCCTTGCGGCGCGCTTCCTCCTGCGCCTGGATCTCCGCCTCCGACAACGGCAGCGTCTGGTCGAGCCGGTGCCGGATGACGGTCGTCACGGCCTCGGGCTCCTGGCCCGCGTCCACCACCAGGTACCGCCCGGGGTCGGACGCGGCGAGCGTCAGGAACCCGGAGCGCACGCGCGCGTGGAATTCGGCCGGCTCCGACTCCAGCCGGTCCGGCGCCTCGGTGAACCGCTCGCGGGCGATCTCCGGCGAGACGTCCAGCAGCACCGTCAGGTGCGGCGCGAGGCCGTTCGTCGCCCAGCGGTTGATACGGGCGATCTCCGTCGGGGACAGGTCTCGGCCCGCCCCCTGGTAGGCGACCGAGGAGTCGACGTACCGGTCCGAGATCACGACCGCGCCGCGCTCCAGCGCGGGCCGGACCACCGTGTCGACGTGCTCCGCGCGGTCCGCCGCGTACAGCAGCGCCTCGGCCCGGTGCGACAGGCCCGCGCTGGACACGTCCAGCAGGATCGACCGAAGCCGCTTGCCGACCGCCGTGGCCCCCGGCTCGCGTGTGACGACGACCTCGTGGCCCTTGCCACGGATCCACTCGGCGAGCGCCTCGGCCTGGGTGGACTTCCCGGCGCCGTCGCCGCCTTCCAGGGCGATGAAGAAGCCGGTCGTCGCGGGCACCTGCTCGGGGTCGTCCCCGCCGAGCAGCGCGTCCCGCAGGTCGTGGCGCAGCGGCACTCCGGAGCGGTCGTCGACCTTGGCCAGCACCAGCACGGCCACCGGCAGCAGCAGCGCCCCGACCAGCATCAGCGTGAACGCCGCTCCGCCGTGCGCGAAGACGAACTTGCCGCTCTCCAGTCGGTGCGGCCCGATCAGCGCGGCCACCAGCGGCGCGATCACCGCGCCGAGCGCCACACAGACCCGTACAACCGCGTGCAGATGCTCCGTCGTGCGCGCGCGCCGGAATTCCTCGGCCTCCTGGTCGAGCAGGGTGTGCCCGGTGTTGGCGGCCACGCCCGCGCCGACCCCGGCCAGCGCGATGATCAGCAGCACGGTGGTGACGTCCGGGACGAGTCCCGCGGCCAGCAGCGCGACGCCCGTGAAGGCGATCACCAGCGCGAGCAGCCGGCGCCGCGACAGGGAGGGCAGCACGGAGGGCGCCGTACGGATTCCGACGACCACGCCGCCGGTCAGCAGGAGCACCAGCAGGCCGTACAGCACCGGGCCGCCGCCCAGGTCCTTGGCGTGCAGCACGGACACGGCGACCACGGCGGACACCGCCCCGGCGACTGCCGCGCACGCCGTCACCAGCAGCGGGATCGCGCCGGTACGGCCCTTGTCGATACCCGAGCCGGTCTTCGGACGGCGCAGCCCCTCGAGCGGGGACCGCGCGCGGGGGGTGCGCGTGTCGGGCAGCTCCAGGAAGGTCAGCACGGACAGGGAGGCGGCGAACAGGCCGGCCGCGACATACGACGCGAGAGCCGCCTGGTGCTGCTCGAACCAGTCGAGACCGGTCCCGAGCAGGTTGTTCAGCAGGGCCGCGACGACAAGTGCGGCGGCGGCCAGCGGGATCGCCACGAAGCCCGTACGCAGCGACAGGCGGCGCAGGGCGTCCATGTGGTCCGGCAGCGGTCGTACGGTCGCGCCCTCCGGCGGCGGGGGCGGCAGCAGCGCGGGCGCCGCGCTCTCCCGGCACACCGTCCAGAAGCGCTCGGCGACGCCGGTCACGAAGACCGTGACCAGGAGGAGCGCCAGCGCATTGTCCGGCGTCCAGTCGATCCACAGGGGCGCGACGATCAGCATGGCGGCCCGCAGGCCGTCCGCGCCGACCATGGTCCAGCGCCGGTCGAGCGGGCCCTCCTGGGAAGTGAGCGAGGTCAGCGGGCCGAGGAGTACGGCGCCGAAGAGCAGCGTCGCCAGGATGCGCACCCCGAACACGGTCGCCACTGCGAACGCCACGCCCCGGTAACCCCCGCCGAACGACCCCTCGGCGATCGCCGCCTGGAGGGCCAGCAGGACCAGCACCAGGAGGGCGAGGATGTCGCCGACACCCCCTACCAGCTGCGCGCTCCACAGCCGCTTGAGCTGCGGTCGGCGCAGCAGGGCGCGGACGGCACGCTCGCGGGAGTCCGCGACCAGGGCGTCGTCGGGGGCGGAGTGGTGGGCCGTTGGCTGGTCGGCTCGCGTCATGCTTTCAGCCTATCGGGACCCACCGACAGCCCGGCGCTCCCGCCCGAACGTACGCACGCCCCGACACCAAACTGATGCCGAGGCGTTCGTTTTGCGAACCGCAAGTGAGGAACCGGACCCTCAATCGGCCCCCGTGAGAGCCCTGTTGGACTTCACGAAGACCGATCGCTGGGCGCAAAGGCGGTGGTTCAGTCCTCGCTCGCCGACTTCGAAGCCGTCGCCTTCTTGGCGGTCGTCTTCTTCGCCGTCGTCTTCTTGGCAGCCGTCGTCGTCTTCTTCGCCGCGGTCTTCTTGGCGGCTGCCTTCTTGGCCGGGGCGGCCTTCTTGGCGGTCGCCTTCTTCGCCGGGGCCTTCTTCGCCGTCTTCTTGGCCGGCCCCTTGGCCCGCTTCTCGGCGAGCAGCTCGAAGCCGCGCTCCGGGGTGATCGTCTCGACGCTGTCGCCGGAGCGCAGGGTCGCGTTGGTCTCCCCGTCGGTGACGTACGGCCCGAAGCGACCGTCCTTGACGACGACCGGCTTCTCGCTCACCGGGTCGGAGCCCAGCTCCTTCAGCGGCGGCTTGGCGGCCGCGCGGCCACGCTGCTTGGGCTGGGCGTAGATCGCCTGCGCCTCTTCCAGCGTGATCGTGAAGAGCTGCTCCTCGGCCTGCAGCGAGCGCGAGTCCGTGCCCTTCTTCAGGTACGGGCCGTAGCGGCCGTTCTGCGCGGTGATCTCCACGCCCTCCGCGTCCTTGCCGACGACCCGCGGCAGGGACATCAGCTTGAGCGCGTCCTCCAGCGTCACGGTGTCGAGCGCCATCGACTTGAACAGCGAGGCCGTACGCGGCTTGACGGCGTTCTTGCCGGTCTTCGGGGTGCCCTCGGGGAGCACCTCGGTGACGTACGGGCCGTAGCGGCCGTCACGGGCGATGATCTGGTGGCCGGTCTGCGGGTCGGCACCGAGCTCGAAGTCACCGCTCGGCTTGGCGAGCAGTTCCTCCGCCAGCTCCACGGACAGCTCGTCCGGGGCCAGGTCCTCGGGGACGTCCGCCCGCTGATGGTTCTCGGAGTCCTTCTCACCGCGCTCGATGTACGGGCCGTAGCGGCCGACCCGCAGCACGATGTCGTTGCCCACCGGGAACGACGACACCTCACGCGCGTCGATCGCGCCCAGGTCGGTCACCAGCTCCTTGAGGCCACCGAGGTGGTCCCCGTCGCCGTTGCCGGCCTCGGCCGCGCCGCCGTTGTGGGTGCCCTCGCCGAAGTAGAAGCGCTTCAGCCACGGCACGGACTGGGCCTCGCCGCGGGCGATGCGGTCGAGGTCGTCCTCCATCCTGGCGGTGAAGTCGTAGTCGACGAGCCGCCCGAAGTGCTTCTCCAGGAGGTTGACCACGGCGAAGGACAGGAAGGACGGCACCAGGGCCGTGCCCTTCTTGAACACATAGCCGCGGTCGAGGATCGTGCCGATGATCGACGCGTACGTCGACGGGCGGCCGATCTCCCGCTCCTCCAGCTCCTTGACCAGCGACGCCTCGGTGTAGCGGGCCGGGGGCTTGGTGGCGTGCCCGTCGACCGTGATCTCCTCGGCGCTGAGCGCGTCGCCCTCGCTGACCTGCGGGAGGCGGCGCTCACGGTCGTCCAGCTCGGCGTTCGGGTCGTCGGCACCCTCGACGTAGGCCTTCAGGAAGCCGTGGAAGGTGATCGTCTTGCCGGACGCACTGAACTCGACGTCCCGTCCGTCGGCCGACCTGCCGCCGATCTTGACGGTGACCGAGTTACCGGTCGCGTCCTTCATCTGCGAGGCGACCGTCCGCTTCCAGATCAGCTCGTAGAGCTTGAACTGGTCACCGGTCAGCCCGGTCTCGGCGGGCGTGCGGAAGCGGTCACCGGAGGGGCGGATCGCTTCGTGCGCCTCCTGCGCGTTCTTGACCTTCCCGGCGTACGTCCGGGGGGCCGACGGCAGGTAGTCGGCGCCGTAGAGCTGCGTGACCTGGGCGCGGGCCGCCGCGACGGCCGTGTCGCTCAGGGTCGTGGAGTCCGTACGCATGTACGTGATGTAGCCGTTCTCGTACAGCTTCTGCGCGACCTGCATCGTGGCCTTCGCGCCGAAGCCGAGCTTGCGGCTCGCCTCCTGCTGCAGCGTCGTCGTACGGAACGGGGCGTACGGCGAGCGGCGGTACGGCTTGGACTCGACGGAGCGCACCGCGAACTGCGTGTTCTCCAGGGCGGCGGCGAGGGCGCGGGCGTTCGCCTCGTCGAGGTGGAGGGTGTTCGCGCTCTTGATCTGTCCCAGGGAGTCGAAGTCGCGGCCCTGCGCGACCCGCCTGCCGTCGACGGTCTGCAGGCGGGCGACCAGCGACGACGGGTCCGACGAGTCCCCGGCGCGGCCGGTCGCGAAGGTGCCCGTCAGGTCCCAGTACTCAGCAGAACGAAACGCGATGCGCTCGCGTTCCCGCTCCACGACGAGCCGGGTGGCGACGGACTGGACACGGCCGGCCGACAGACGCGGCATGACCTTCTTCCACAGGACCGGCGAGACCTCGTAGCCGTAGAGGCGGTCGAGGATGCGGCGGGTCTCCTGGGCGTCGACCAGCTTCTGGTTCAGCTCGCGCGGGTTGGCGACGGCGGCCTGGATCGCGGCCTTGGTGATCTCGTGGAAGACCATCCGCTTGACCGGGACCTTGGGCTTGAGCACTTCCTGGAGGTGCCACGCGATGGCCTCGCCCTCGCGGTCCTCATCGGTGGCGAGGAAGAGCTCGTCGGACTCCTTGAGCAGGTCCTTGAGCTTCTTGACCTGAGCCCGCTTGTCGGCGTTGACGACATAGATCGGCTCGAAGTCGTGCTCGACGTCCACGCCGAGGCGGCGGACCTCGCCGGTGTACTTCTCCGGCACCTCCGCGGCGCCGTTAGGAAGGTCGCGGATGTGCCCGACGCTCGCTTCGACTACGTAGCCGGGGCCCAGGTAGCCCTTGATCGTCTTCGCCTTGGCAGGCGACTCGACGATGACGAGTCGGCGGCCGCCCTGTGCGGTCTCGCTGGTCGGGGACAACTTCGCTCTTCTCTCCGGTCGACGCTGGGGCCTCCCCAGGGTCGCTTGGATCCCGGGGTCGGGTGGTGGTGACGCTGCGGAGTGTGACGGTACATCCCGCCCGGTTGTCAAACGGGAAAAGCCCGCAACGGCCACTCGAACGGTAACCCGACTTCCGCCATTCCTGCCGCCCGGAGTGCCCACCGGCCTTTTCGAGCCTTTCCGGAAGAGGGCCTCCCAATTACCGGCCGCCCAGCTCGTGGGCCGTTCTCATAGTCGGGTGAAGCACCATGTTCCGATGATCAGCGCGATCACCGAGACCAGGCCCGCGAGGGTCGCCGATGCGACGGGACTCACACCCTGAGCGACGGGCTGACGCTGCCGCACCCGGACCACGGTCCAGGCCAGCAGGCCGCCTCCGAACAGGGCGAACACAACCCCGGCGAAGAGCGCCGGTCCCGTTTCCATGGTTCCGCTTGCCCCTTTTCTCCCGTCAGTATGCGCCCAGCCCAGCGAGGCTGACACGCACGGACGGCTTACAGGCGAACCTGAGGTGAACGAGGAACCGACGCGCCTGTGGACTCCCGCCCCTGGTGGACTCAGCCGTTCCGAAGCACCCCATAAGGGTCCGTAGGCCCACGAGACCCACGGTCCTCTCTGGTCTCAGTCCTGGTCTCAGTCCTGGTCTCAGTCCTGATCTCAGTCCTGGTCTCACCTCTGGGTTCCAGCCCTGCGTCCCAGCCCTGGATGAGCCGTGGATGAGCCGTGGATGATCTCCCCCGCACGCGGCGTCCAGATCGACTCGAATTTGATGCTGCAGAGCTTGGCGGTGTTGTCCGATCCCTTCTTGTGGATCATTTCGCCGGACGCATGAACTGTGCCTATGACCTGGCCGGCTCGAGAAAGCCCTGTTCCACCAACAGCCGGATCTGCGCGGGCGTACGGTCGCGGAGCAGCACCGGGTCCTCGCCCATGAGTTGGGCGATGGCGTCCAGAATGCGCCCCGCGCTCAGCGAGCCGTCGCACACACCCGCGAAGCCCGCGCCGACCGTGTCCACCTGGGTGGCCCGGCGCATGCCGCGATGCTGGCGCAGCACCACGTGCTCCGGGTCCTCGGCGCCGGGCATCCCGATCTGCTCCTGCACGATCTCGGCGACGAGCCTGAAGTGGTCCTCCAGCAGAGCCGCGTCGTCGTTGGCGCGCAGGTAGTCGAGCCGGTCGAAGTGCGCCCGGACCGTCTCCCCGAGCGGCTGCTCGACCGGGTGCGGCCACTCCTCCACCGTGATTGCGGGCACGACGGCCGACGTCTTGCGCAGGGTGATCCACCCGAACCCCACGGCCTTCACCTTGCGCGCCTCGAACTCGTCCAGCCACGCGTCGTACCGCGCCTGGTACTCGGCCGCGTCACCCCGGTGGTCACCGGCGTCCCTGAGCCACAGCTCGGCGTACTGCGTGACGTCCTGGACCTCGCGCTGCACGATCCACGCGTCGCACCCGCGCGGCACCCACGACCGCAGCCTGTCCTGCCAGTCCTCCCCTTCCACGTGCTGCCAGTTGGCGAGGAACTGCGCGAACCCGCCCTCACTCAGCCGCTCCCCTGCCCCCTGAACGATCGACCGGCACAGATCGTCCCCGCCCATCCCGCCGTCGCGGTACGTCAGCCGCGCGCCCGGCGAGATCACGAAGGGCGGGTTGGACACGATCAGGTCGTACGTCTCGCCGTTCCTCAGCGGCTCGAACAGCGAGCCCTCGCGCAGATCCGCGGCCGGGGCACCGGACAGCGCGAGCGTGAGCGCGGTGATGTGCAGCGCGCGCGGGTTGAGGTCGGTCGCCGTCACGCGTGTGGCGTGCTGTGCGGCGTGCAGCGCCTGGATTCCGGAACCGGTGCCGAGGTCGAGGGCAGCGGAGACGGGCGTACGCACAGTGATGCCTGCGAGGGTCGTGGACGCGCCGCCGACGCCGAGGACGACGCCCTCGTCCCTGCTGCCGATGCCGCCGGCACCGCCGACCGCGCACCCCAGGTCGGACACGATGAACCAGTCCTCGCCCGCGGGCCCGCCATACGGCCGTACGTCGACGGTCGCGGCGACGTCGTCGCCGGGGCCTTCGGATCCGGCCGGGTTTCCGCCGACCCGGACCAGCCACCCGCTCTCCAGGCACGCGTCCACGGGCAGCACGCCCGCCACGCGCGCGTGCGGGACGGGCTGCTGCAACAGGAACAGCCGTACGAGCGCCTCCAGGGGCGTGTCACCGCGGGTCGCCCGGAGCGCGGGCACGGTCTCGCTGCGCGCGAGCGCCGCGTACGCGGGCGCGCCGAGCAGTTCGAGCAACCCGTCGGCGGTGAAGGAGGCCCCGAGCAGGGCCTCCCGCAGCCGGGCGGCGACATCGTGGCGGTCGGAGGCGGGCAGGGCAGGCAGGCTGGAGTCACTCACGCCCTCATTGTGACCCGCGCCTGCGCGCGCAGGGGGCTCAGCTGCCGGCAGCGCCGGCCGACGCGGTCACCGCGGCGGCCTGCTTGCAGCCCTCCTGGGAGGTCAGTGCCTTCTTCGTGTCGCCCGACTCCAGCGTCTTCAGCGCCTTGACCGCGCTCTTGCGCTGGGTCTCCACCTGCTTCATCTCGGCGGACACGTCCTTCAGTCCGGACGCGAACTTCGCCTGGTTCTTGGTGTCCAGGCCGTCGACCCGCTTCTTCAGGTCGCCGTAGGCCGCGGACAGGGCGGTGAGCTTTTTGACGACGTCCTGCTGGACCTTCGCGCCGTCCTCCACGCCAGGAGGCGCACCGGCGTTGCTGATGAGGGCCGCACGCGCCTTGTAGCCGTCGGCGAGGTCCTGGAAGGCCTCGGAATCGGCCTGCTGGAGCTCCTTGGGCGTGCTGGTGGTGTCCTTGGCCGCCTTGGTGATCGCGACATAGGCCGCCGAGATCTTCGCGTTCTGCGCCGGCACGGCGTCGCAGACCTTCTTGGCCCAGGCGTCCAGCTCCGGGTTGCCCTCGTCGCTCGTGCATCCCGTCAGCGCCAGCAGCAGCACCGCACCGCCGGACAGTGCGGCCGTGAGCTTCTTGTTCACCGGTTTGGTCCCTTCCGTGGCTCTCGGCCACCGGACCTTACACGGCGGGCGGTGGGCAGCCGTGCGCAGAATGCGGCATTCATGGCGTTGTCAAAGTCTTTGCACCATGTGAGAGAAGGGTCACGGCTAGGGCGTGAACGGACACAAGGCGGGCGGGCGGCACGCCAACGCGCGCCGCCCGCCCGCATCTTGAGCTGGGCCGTCGTAAGACCGGCTATGAAACCACCGCGGGGTCGGCCGGCTTGGCCACCCTGTCGGCGTTGCCTTCGTCACCCATGGCGATACCGCGCCGCTTGGAGACGTACACCGCGCCGACGATCACAAGGAGCGAGAGCACGGCGATCACGACCCGTACCCCGACGTTCTTGTCCTCGCCGTAGCTGAACTGGATGACCGCGGGCGCGATGAGCAGTGCGACCAGGTTCATCACCTTCAGCAGCGGGTTGATCGCGGGACCGGCGGTGTCCTTGAAGGGGTCACCGACCGTGTCGCCGATCACCGTCGCGGCGTGGGCCTCGCTGCCCTTGCCGCCGTGGTGGCCGTCCTCGACGAGCTTCTTGGCGTTGTCCCAGGCGCCGCCGGAGTTGGCGAGGAACACCGCCATCAGCGTGCCGGAGCCGATCGCGCCCGCCAGGAACGCGCCCAGGGCACCGACCCCGAGCGTGAACCCGATGAAGATGGGCGCCAATACGGCGAGCAGTCCGGGCGTGGCGAGTTCGCGCAGGGCATCCCTGGTGCAGATGTCGACGACCTTGCCGTACTCCGGCTGCTCCGTGTAGTCCATGATCCCGGGCCGCTCGCGGAACTGCCGCCGCACCTCGTACACCACGGAACCCGCCGACCGCGACACGGCGTTGATGGCGAGCCCCGAGAAGAGGAAGACGACCGCCGCGCCCGCGATCAGGCCGACGAGGTTGTTGGGCTGCGAGATGTCCATCATCAGGTTCATCGGCGCGCCTTCGCCGCTGAGTTTCTCGCCCACGTCCCGCGCGCCGGTGGTGATGGCGTCGCGGTACGACCCGAAGAGCGCCGCTGCCGCGAGGACGGCGGTGGCGATGGCGATGCCCTTGGTGATGGCCTTGGTGGTGTTGCCGACCGCGTCCAGGTTGGTGAGCACCTGGGCGCCCGCGCCCTCGACATCGCCGGACATCTCGGCGATGCCCTGCGCGTTGTCGGAGACCGGACCGAAGGTGTCCATGGCGACGATCACGCCGACCGTGGTGAGCAGACCGGTGCCGGCCAGCGCCACCGCGAACAGCGCCAGCATGATCGACGTACCGCCGAGCAGGAACGCCCCGTAGACGCCGAGGCCGATCAACAGGGCGGTGTAGACGGCTGATTCGAGACCGACCGAGATGCCGGCGAGGACGACGGTGGCCGGACCGGTGAGCGAGGTCTTGCCGATGTCCATGACCGGGCGGCGGTTGGTCTCGGTGAAGTAGCCGGTCAGCTGCTGGATGACGGCGGCCAGCAGGATGCCGATGCCCACCGCGACGAGCGCGAGGATCCGCGGATCGCCGTCCTTGGCCGCGATGGCCGCGTCGGTGACACCGTCGAGGTCGGCGTACGACGACGGCAGGTAGATGAACACGGCGGCCGCGACCAGCACGATCGAGATCACGGCGGAGATGAAGAACCCGCGGTTGATCGCCGTCATGCCGCTGCGGTCGCTGCGGCGCGGTGCCACGGCGAAGATGCCGATCATCGCGGTGATCACGCCGATCGCGGGCACGATCAGCGGGAAGGCGAGCCCGGAGTCACCGAACGCCGCCGATCCGAGGATCAGCGCGGCGACCAGGGTCACGGCGTACGACTCGAAGAGGTCGGCCGCCATGCCCGCGCAGTCGCCGACGTTGTCGCCCACATTGTCGGCGATGGTCGCGGCATTGCGCGGATCGTCCTCCGGAATGCCCTGTTCGACCTTGCCGACCAGGTCGGCGCCGACGTCGGCGGCCTTGGTGAAGATGCCGCCGCCGACACGCATGAACATCGCGATCAGCGCGGCGCCGAGGCCGAATCCTTCGAGCACCTTCGGCGCGTCGGCCGCGTACACCAGCACCACACAGGAGGCGCCCAGCAGACCGAGCCCCACCGTGAACATGCCGACGACGCCGCCGGTGCGGAAAGCGATCTTCATGGCTTTGTGCGAGACGGCGGTGAGATCCTTTTCCGGCTCACCCTCCGCCGGCGTCGCTTCGCGCGCGGCTGCGGCGACGCGCACATTGCTGCGTACGGCGAGCCACATACCGATATAACCGGTGCCCGCCGAGAACGCAGCGCCGATCAAGAAGAACACCGATCGGCCGATGCGCTGATTCCAGTCGTCCGCGGGAAGCAGCATGAGCAGGAAGAACACGACGATGGCGAATACGCCGAGCGTGCGCAGCTGCCGGGCCAGATAGGCGTTGGCTCCTTCCTGGACCGCGGCCGCGATCTTCTTCATGCTGTCGGTGCCCTCGCCCGCCGCGAGCACCTGGCGTACCAGGACTCCGGCGACCACGAGCGCTGCCAGTGCGACGACACCGATGATCGTGATGATGATCCGGTTGTCGTCCGTCAGCACTGCGGCTGCGAGGGTAGTGGGTTGGTCCAGCTGATGAGGGGTAAGAAGCCCCGCCATTCGTCCTCCTTGACGCTTGGGCTGAGCTCAAGATGTGGACGGATTCTAGGTACCGGAACCTGATCAAAACAGAGCGCGGTAAACGGAATCAGCCTTCACATGCCGTTCAGCAAATGATCGGCGTACCGCCACGGAACCCGAAAGCGCTAATGCCCCAAAACCATTGACGCCCGCGTTTACTTGATCAAATTATCGGCGGATTGATCGTGAATTCATTCACGAATTCCCGCGCACTCTCCGGAAAACGCGAAGGGGCCCTGCTCAGCAGGGCCCCTTCGCGATGTGACGGGTGGGTCGGTCAGGCGAGCACCGCGGCCGGCGGTGTGGTCGGCCAGGTCATACGGATCAACCCACCGTGCTCTCCGGCGGAGACCTCGACGTCGTCGACGAGTCCGCTGATGACCGCGAGGCCCATCTCGTCCTCCTCGGCCTCCACTTCGCCGTCGCCGCCCGCGGCGCCGGCTGCCCGGTCACCCGGAACGGAGCGTGGTGCCTCGTCGCCGACCTCGATGGAGAACTGTTTCTCCTCCTCGATCAGCGCCACCTTCACCGGCGCCGTGATGCCGACGCTCTGGTGCAGTCCGACGGCACGGCTGCAGGCCTCGCCGACGGCGAGCCTGACCTCGTCGAGTACGGCCTCGTCCACTCCGGCCCTGCGCGCCACCGCTGCCGCCACCAGTCGGGCGGTCCTGACGTGCTCGGGCAGCGCGCTGAAGCGGAGTTCAACGGTGGCCATGCATCCCCCTCAGAACTACGGGCGTGCTGTCGGGGGGACCGGGCCGCCGAAAGCCCGATCCCCCTTCACTTTCACCTTCTGCGAACCCGGGCACGCCGCCGTACGGCACGCCCGGGTCCGGTGATCAGTCGGTCGCCGCTACCGCTTCCTCGACCGAGGTGTGGATCGGGAACACCTTGGTGAGGCCGGTGATACGGAAGATCTTCAGAATGCGCTCCTGGTTGCAGACCAGGCGCAGGGAGCCCTCATGGGCTCGCACACGCTTCAGGCCGCCGACCAGCACGCCGAGCCCGGTGGAGTCGAGGAAGTCCACGCCCTCCATGTCGACGACGAGGTGAAAACTCCCGTCGTTCACAAGCTCGACCAACTGTTCGCGCAGCTTGGGCGCGGTATATACGTCGATTTCGCCACCGACCTCGACGACCGTACGATCGCCGACGGTACGGGTCGACAGGGACAGGTCCACGGATCCTCCAGCACCTTGCTATCGAGCGGTCGCCCCTAAGGACACCTCGGCTTACAGCCCCCAGGACGGTTCGCCAGCCGCGATGGCATTCAATCACTTACCGGCAGGCGTGCACGACGCCTTGGTCCCATTGTCCGTCACGCCAGTGACACACTCGGTGCCGATGGCCAAGAATCTCCGATCCGATCGATCCCCGACGGGCCCCGTTTCCCGGGTGGACCCGGGCACGCTGCTGGAACGGCTCGCCTCGGGACCGAACCGGGCTTCGCGCATCACTCATACGGAGCATGTGCCCCCGCGCGCCGGTCGCCATGCCGTCTGGCCTGACCGGATCCGCGCGGAGGTCGTCGCCGCGGTGCAGACGGCCGGAATCGAACATCCCTGGGCCCACCAGGCACGCGCCGCCGAGCACGCCCTGGACGGCGACTCGGTGGTCGTGGCCACCGGCACGGCGTCGGGCAAGTCCCTGGCCTACCTGGTGCCGGTCCTCTCGACGCTTCTGGACGGCTCCGAGGCGCCGAACGGGCGCGGCGCCACCGCCCTCTACCTGGCTCCGACCAAAGCTCTTGCGGCGGATCAGTGCCGTTCGGTGAAGGAACTTTCACATCCGCTGGGCAATTCCGTACGGTCGGCCGTGTACGACGGCGATACTCCGTTCGAGGAACGCGAGTGGATCCGCCAGTACGCCAACTACGTCCTGACCAACCCCGACATGCTGCATCGCGGCATACTCCCGTCCCACCCCCGCTGGTCCTCCTTCCTGAAGTCGCTGAAGTACGTCGTCATCGACGAGTGCCACACCTATCGCGGCGTCTTCGGCTCCCACGTCGCCCAGGTCCTGCGCCGCCTGCGCCGCCTGTGCGCCCGCTACGGCGCCTCTCCCGTCTTCCTGCTGGCCTCCGCGACCTCCGCCGAGCCCGCGGTCGCCGCCGGCCGCCTCACGGGCCTCCCGGTGGTGGAGGTCGCCGACGACGCCTCCCCCCGCGGCGAACTGGTCTTCGCCCTCTGGGAACCCCCGCTCACCGAGCTCCAGGGCGAGAAGGGCGCACCCGTCCGCCGCACCGCCACCGCCGAAACGGCCGACCTCCTGACCGACCTCGCCGTCCAGGGCACCCGCACGGTCGCCTTCGTGCGCTCCCGGCGCGGCGCCGAGCTGATCTCGGTCATCGCCCAGGAACGCCTCGCCGAGGTCGACCGCTCCCTCGCCCGGCGTGTCGCGGCGTACCGCGGCGGCTACCTCCCCGAGGAACGGCGCGCCCTGGAACAGGCCCTCCACTCCGGCGAACTCCTCGGCCTCGCCGCCACCACCGCCCTGGAACTCGGCATCGACGTCTCCGGCCTGGACGCCGTACTGATCGCCGGCTACCCGGGCACGCGCGCCTCCTTGTGGCAGCAGGCAGGCCGGGCCGGGCGCTCCGGGCAGGGCGCGCTGGCCGTCCTGGTCGCCCGCGACGACCCGCTGGACACCTACCTCGTCCACCATCCCGAGGCCCTGTTCGACCGTCCGGTGGAGTCGACCGTCCTCGACCCCGACAACCCGTACGTCCTCGCCCCGCACCTGTGCGCCGCGGCCGCCGAAATCCCGCTGACGGACGAGGACCTGGAGTTGTTCGGCCCCGAGACCGCGGCGCTGTTGCCGCAGTTGGAGGCCGCGAGGCTGCTGCGCCGCCGTACGAAGGCCTGGCACTGGACGCGCCGGGAACGGGCCGCCGACCTGACCGACATTCGCGGCGAGGGCGGCCGTCCGGTCCAGGTGGTCGAGTCCGGGACGGGCAGGCTGCTCGGCACCGTCGACGCGGGCGCCGCGCACGGGACGGTGCACGAGGGTGCGGTGCATCTGCACCAGGGCCGTACGTACCTGGTGCGCTCCCTGGACCTGGAGGACTCGGTGGCCCTGGTCGAGGAGGCCTCCCCGTCGTACTCGACGGTCGCCCGCGACACGACGGCGATCTCCGTCCTGGAGACGGACACCGAGGTCCCATGGGGTGACGGCCGCCTGTGCTACGGCTCCGTCGAGGTCACCAACCAGGTGGTCTCCTTCCTGCGGCGCCGGCTGATCACCGGCGAAGTACTCGGCGAGACGAAGCTCGACCTCCCTCCTCGTACGCTGCGCACGCGCGCGGTGTGGTGGACGGTCACCGAGGACCAGCTGGACGAGGCCCGGATCAACCCGGAGATCCTCGGCGGCGCCCTGCACGCCGCCGAACACGCCTCGATCGGCCTGCTGCCCCTCTTCGCGACCTGCGACCGCTGGGACATCGGCGGCGTCTCGATCCCGCTCCACCCCGACACGCTGCTCCCGACGGTCTTCGTCTACGACGGCCACCCCGGCGGCGCGGGCTTCGCCGAGCGCGCCTTCCACACCGCCCGCAGCTGGCTCACCGCCACCCGCCAGGCCATCGCCTCCTGCGAGTGCGACGCCGGCTGCCCGTCCTGCATCCAGTCCCCCAAGTGCGGCAACGGCAACGATCCGCTGCACAAGCGGGGGGCGGTGCGGCTGCTCACGGTGTTGTTGCGGGGGGCGCCGGAGGAGACGGCGGAGGCCGGGTTGGGTGAGGGCCGGGGGGTCCGGCCCGGGTGAGGGCCGGGGGGGGGCGTGGCCTGGGTGAGGGCCGGGGGGGCGTGGCCTGGGTTAGGGCCGGGGGGGCGTGGCCCGGGTTAGGCCGGACAGTCTGGCCCGGGCGAGGCCGGGCAGCCTGACGTGAGTGACGGCGAGGAGGCCGGCCAGGCTGGGGGCGGGGAGTTGCCTTGGAGCGGGAGGGGGACGCTGCCGCGGCACCGGCTGGGGAGGCTCTCGTCGCGGATCGGGAGGGCGAGGCCGTCTCGGACCGGTAGGGGGAGGTTGTCGTTGCGGATCGGGAGGGCGAGGCGACCTCGGTCCTGGGACCCCGGGACCGCACTCCCTGGACCCTGGCCCTGGCCCCGGGGCGCGGCTGTACCGCACCAACAGAGAGCCAGCCCCTGGCCCCGAGAGCGAGTCTGTCCCGAGCCGGACGGGAGAAGGGCCTGTCCCTGCCCCCTGGCGGCAGGAGGAGACGTCGGTGGCCGCGTACCCGATCAGGGAGGTGGCGTCGGCCGTTCGGTGCCCTCAAGCGGATCCTGCGGACTCCCCCTCAGCCGGTCCGTCCCCTCGGGGCCGAACGGCTGAGCCCCCGGCAGCAGGGACGCGCGAGTCGGCTCGGCGGGCCCCGCCGGCCCCGCACGCGCCCTGACCTCCGCCGCGAACGGCCCCCGCCCCGACGCCGCCGTCACATCCGACACCTCCCCCGCCAGCACGCACCGCACCAGCCGCACGCCCTGCGCCTCGGCCACCCGTTCCGCCCGATCGCAAGCCGCTGTACCGCCCTCCGCCCAATGGTCGGCCGCCGCCAGCGCCGCGAGATCGGCACCGCCCGCCGCGCGGTGCCGGGTCATGACGGCCTGTCCCAGAGCGAGTACGACGACGAAGACGACACAGAGCACGGCGATGGCGCCGACGCTCCAGACGGTGGCGGAGCCGCGATCGGAACGGAGGGCGATGGCGCGCCGTTGAGCCATTCGGCCCCAGGACCAGCCCCTGTCCTGGCCCTGGCCCTGGCCTTGGCCTTGGCCCTGGGCCCAGCTGGCCTCGGCGTCTGTGCCGGCGGCCCGCCCCGGCCGCCGACCGCCCGCCGCCCCACGCTCAGGGCCCTGCCCGGCACCAGCCCCGGGGCGTACTGCCCAACTCCCTCTCATGTCCCCGCCCCCACCGTTTCCTCCGCCGACGCCACGGCCTCCTCCCGTACCTCGAAGGGAAGGCCGCCCAGCACCGGCGGCTTGGCCACGACGACCACGCGGACCTCGTCCCCCTCCCGACCGACCGACACCGTCGCGCCGCGCGGTGCCGCCTCCCGGGTCACCTCGATGACCGCGTCGGCCGGATCCTGCCGGGCTGCCGCGCGGGCGCCCGTCCGAGCGGCGTCCACGCACTGGATCTGCGCGGCCACTACGAGCAGCCCCCACACCAAGGCCATCGCGAACATCACCAGCACGGGCAGCACGACAGCCGACTCCGCCGTCACGAATCCCTGGTCCGAACTCCAGACCGTGGGTCGGCCGTGCGCCCGCTTACTCTTCCTCCCGCTCCTCGGCTCACATCCGCGCATCGAGCGCCTGCTTCACGATGTCCTGCAGTTGCGCGCTGACCTGCCCGCTCGTCACGACCTTGTAGAGCACCACCGCGAACGCCACCGCCGCGACGATCCCCATCGCGTACTCGGAGGTGACCATCCCCGCGTCCCTCCGCGCTGCCCGCATCCTGCGCACCCATGCGCGCATCCGTGCCTGTACCGCCTTGTACATCTCAACCCCCGTAGAACTCAGTTCCGTTGAAACCAGCTGTTGAATGTCCTGCTACTAATCAGTTGAAGATCCCGGTGACCCTTTGAAGATCCCGCTGACCCATTGGATGTCCTGCTGATCGGTGGGATGTCCTGCTGCGCAGCCGTCTGCCGCGCTCGCTCACTCACCGCCTCATCCGCCACCCCCTCCCAGCACCCCGCCCGCAAGCCCGATCACCACCGGCGCCACCCCGACAGCGATGAACGCCGGCAAGAAGCACAGCCCCACCGGCGCGCTCACCATGACGGCCGCACGCCTGGCACGTTCCGTCGCCGCCCGCGCCCAGTCGGCGCGGGCCTCCGCGGCCAGCCGCGCGACCGGCCCGGCCGCAGGGAGCCCGGACACGTCGGCCCGTTCCAGCAGCCGCGCCAGCCCCCCGGCCCCCGGCAACAAGGCCAACCGATGCCATGCCTCGCCCGGTTCACCGCCGAGCCGCACTTCCGCGGCGCCTCGCGCAAGCCGGTCCCCGACGGGTCCGCCCAGGGCTTCGCCGACGGCCTGTGCCGCGATCACCGGACCGGCACCCGCAGCGATGCAGGCCGCCAACAGATCCGCCGCGAGCGGAAGTTGCTTTGCCGCTTCACCGGCGTCGGGTTCCTCCGCGGGGCGGATGGCTTCCTGCCGACGCCGCCACAGCCACAGTCCGCCCGCGACGACCAGCCCCACCGCCAACCCCGCGGCACCGCCAACCACAGCCCAACCGGCAGCCACCACAGCCGCCATGGGCAGCGCCGGCCGCACGTTCCGCCGGACGTCGAACCGCGGACGACTCGACTCCACATCGACCGTCGTCATCAATTCGGCGAGCCGTCGCCGGGCCCTTCTTTCGTTCCGGGCCGCGACCAACCACCTCAACAGCCACCCCACGACCAGCACGACCCCCAACGCCGTCCCCACCCTGTGGACAACCTCCGCGTTCACGCCGCACCCGCACTCTCACGCCATCGATCGGTTCGAGTCATCACGCCGCCTCCGCTCCCCGCACGATGCGCAGCGCCCACCACATCCCGAGCCCCTCGAGCACGCCCCCGGCGGCCAGGCACCCGATCCCCGCTCCGGTATGCAGCAGCACCCGCAACGGTTCGGCCCCCATGGCGGCACCGAGCAGCAATCCAAGGGCCGGCAGCCCGGCGAGCATCACCACCGTCGAGCGAGCACCCGCCAACTGAGCACGCAGGTCAGCGCATTGGTCCCGCTCGACCCGTAACGCTCCTTCCAGTCGATCGAGTCCGGCTGCGAGCCCCGCGCCCTGGTCCACGGCCACTCGCCAGCACGCCGCCAGGCCCGACAAGCCATCGGCGCCGGGCTGCCGTGCCGCGGAAGCGAGGGCGCCAGGCACATCCCCGCCGAACCGTGCCGCCGCCAGCACCGCGGCCTGAGCCTCGCCGAGCCCACCGGAGTCCCGCGCCGCCCGCAGCAATGCCTCACCCGGCTGGCGTCCGGCCCGCACCTCCCCGGCAAGCGCCCCGCACAGCGCGATCACCGCGTCCCGGCGACGCTCCCGTGCCCGCCTCGCCTCCCGGGCCAGCCGTACCCGCCGCAGCACCGGCACGCCGGCCGCCCCCGCGACGACCGGCAGCACCGACGACCCCAACACGGCCAGCACCAACCCGGCGACCAGCGCCCACCACTCGGCTCGCATCCGCTCACGTAGCCGCCAGAGTGCCTGTGTCATCTGCCTCCAGTCGGGCGGCCCGGCACCCACAGCCCCACCGCCCGCGAGCAGCAACTGCGCCCGCCGCGCCCCGGAGTTCCGTCCACCCAGCAACCAGACCGCCGCCCCGATGCAAGCCCCAGCAGCGCCCAACGTCATCTCACTCATGTGGATCACCCGCAGCCATCAGGCCTTCACAGCCCTCACATCCCGCGTCCTTCACGACCAGCCACCCCTCACATCCCGCGTCCTTCACGACCGCCCACCCCTCACATCCCGCCTCTCTCACGACCACCCACCCCCCGAACTCTCACTCCGCACGACCGCGCACCCCTCACCCCTCAGGCCCGGCACCCCTCACACCTCCGCTCTCACATCGCCCTCCTCCCGAAGCAGCCCCCGTAGCCGCTCCCACCCCCGCTCGTACGCGAACCCCTCCACGCCCCACCGCAGTGCCGGCACCGTCCGTACCAACCCCGACGGTTCCCGCTCCAGGACATGCACCTCGGCGATCCGCCGCCGCCCGTTCCGGTCGCGCACGAGATGCAGTACGACCGACAGGGCCGCCGCCAACTGGCTGTGCAGCGCGGACCGGTCGAGCCCGGCTGCCGTGCCGAGCGCCTCCAGTCGGGCCGGCACGTCGGACGCCGCGTTGGCGTGAACGGTCCCGCAGCCTCCCTCGTGGCCCGTGTTCAACGCCGCCAGCAGATGGACCACTTCGGGCCCTCGCACCTCGCCCACGACCAGCCGGTCCGGCCGCATGCGCAGCGCTTGCCGCACCAGGTCCTCGAGGGTGACGAGCCCGGCGCCCTCCTGATTGGCGGGCCTGCTCTCCAGCCGTACGACATGCGGGTGGTCCGGCCTGAGTTCCGCCGAGTCCTCCGCAAGGACGATCCGCTCACTCGCCCCGACGAGCCCCAGCAGCGCGCTCAGCAGCGTCGTCTTGCCGCTCCCGGTCCCACCGCTGATCAGGAAGGACAGGCGCGTTTCGACCAGCGCCCGCAGGACTCGGTCCCCGCCCGGCGGCACCGTGCCCGCCGCGACCAGCTCGTCGAGCGTGAACGCCCGCGGCCGTACGACCCGCAGCGCCAGGCAGGTACAGCCGACGGCCACCGGCGGCAGAACCGCGTGCAGACGGGTCCCGTCGGGCAGCCGGGCGTCCACCCAGGGCCGCGCGTCGTCCAGGCGGCGCCCCGCCACCGCGGCGAGGCGTTGCGCGAGGCGCCGTACAGCCGCCGCGTCAGGGAAAGACACGGACGTCAGCTCCAGGCCGCCGCCCCGGTCCACCCAAACCCGGTCCGGCGCCGAGACCAGCACATCCGTCACGGACGGATCGGCGAGCAGCGGCTCCAACGGCCCGCTCCCGACCAGCTCGGACCGCAACTGCTCGGCTGCCCCGAGGACTTCGGCGTCCCCCAGCACCCTGCCCTGTTCCCGCAGGGCCTGCGCGACCCGTGCCGGAGTCGGCTCAGCTCCACTCTCGGCCAGCCACTGCCGCACCCCGTCCAGCAACCCCGCCGGCACGCCGGCCCCCGCCGACGGCCCCTCCGCCGCCCACCGCACAGCCGACGAACCGGCCCCCTCGGCCGACCCCGACCACACGGTCGACGACCCGCCCCCCTCAGCCGACTCCCACCGCACAGCCGGCGACCCAGCCCTGTCGGCCAACTCCCGCCGTCCGGTGCTCGAAATCGCCGTACGGTCCGACAGCCGCACCGCCACAGCGCCGCTCGCCGCAAGACCGGCCCGCCGCCCCGCGACCTCGCCGCTCGCCGTCTGTTCCGACAGCCGCCCCACGCCATCGCCGCTAACCCCAGGACCGGCCGGCCGCCGCTCGGCAGCGTCGCTCGCCGAGCCATCCGACGCCCACCGCGGCACGCCCCTACGGACCCCACCCCGCGGCACGCCCCTACGGACCCCACCGCCCGGCGCCCCACCCTCTCGGGCCCCAGTGGACGACACCCGCACCGCCCCGGCCTCGTGACCGCCAACCCGCCCTAGCCCCGAAGCCGTACTCATGCCACCCTCGCCTCAAGCAACGCGCGCTCCCAGAACTCCCGGCAGAACCGGGCCAACGGCCCCCGCCCCGCGGCCCCCGGCGGATCCTTGCTCTCGTGCGGCCGCAACAGCCCCGACTCGACCGGCACCTCTCCCACGAGCGGCAGCCCCAGGAGCCGGGCGACCTCCCGGTCGTCGAGCCCGGCCGTGTACGGTCCGCGTACCGCCACCCGCAGATCACGCAGGACCAGTTGGACGGCGGAGGCCACCTGCCGGGAGGCCGCCACGGCGCGCAGTTCGGCGGGGGCCACGAGGATCCCGACGTCGAGTTGGGCAAGGGCTTGCGCGACCCCCTCGTCGATACGGCGGGGCAGGTCGACGACGACCGCGCCGCCCCGGCGCCGTGCCGCGGCGAGGACCGCTCGCATCGCCTGTGGCGGGACGGCGACGCAGTCACCTCGATCCCAGCTCAGGACGCGCAGGGAGTGCAGTTTCGGCAGCGACTCCTCCAGGGCGCCGCTGCCGAGCCGTCCACGTGAGCCGGCGAATGCCGGCCAGCGCAGGCCGTCCACCGACTCGCCGCCGAGGAGTACGTCGAGTCCGCCGCCCAGCGGATCGGCGTCCACGAGCAGGGTGCGCAGCCCCTCACGCGCGGCGGTGACGGCGAGGGCACACGCGAGCGTGGACGCCCCGGCCCCGCCGCGTCCGCCGATGACGCCGACGGTGAGGGCGGGGCGCCCGACGCCCTCGGCGACGTCGGCGATGCGGTCGACCAGCCACTGTTCGCCGTCCGGCAGCATCAGGACGTGATCGGCGCCGATCTCGACGGCCCGGCGCCAGACCCCGGAGTCGTCCTGGTCCCGGCCGACGAGCACCACTCCTCGCCGGCGTCCGGCGCTGCGCACGCGGCGTGCGGCGTCGTCGCCGACCAGGACGAGCGGAGCGGCCTCCCAGCTTCCCCTGGGCTCGGGCACTCCGTGGTGGACCTCCGGTGTCGCGCCTGCCGCGGCGCACAGGCGCAGCAGGTCGTCGAGCAGATCGGCGTCCTCCGTGACGATCAACGGCTTGCCCGGCCGCCCTGAGGCGGCGGGCGGCGGATCGTGTGTGACGGTTGCGGTCACGGTTTCCATCCCCCTTCGCTGCATCACTCGCGCAGCCCTGCGGCCCCGCGATTCCCAAACGTGTGAAGAACCGGCAAACGGCCTCCATATGAACGGCCGATACGAACCGGCCAAACGCGCCCGACTAACCAGAACCGGCCATGAAGTCGGCCTGAGCGGGACTCGCTGGAATCACGGTGCAGCGATCCCGGAAATCGTGTGGATCTTGGTCGATAACTGTGGACAACTCGGCGGTTGTGAATATCGCCATCACCCATACCGGTGACCCTCGCACCGACCCCTGTGCGACTTCCGGAGAGCAGCCCGATCGCTACACACAGTGATGAATCATGGGCATGCAAAAGAGGCGGCCGCAGCCGCCTCAACTCGGCCCTGCGGCCGCACTCAGAAGGGGAAAACGCACCCGGACATGCGACGACCCCCGCCGGGGGGGAGAGCGGGGGTCGTCTCCACGGCCGACTCGGGGGGGGAGGAGTCGGACCGGGTTAGCACGGTCGCGAACGATCCGTGACTTCCATGGTGTACCCGAGAGCCCTCTCAGGCAAACCCACGCGCCCACCTTACGCCGAATGGGCTGCCCCTATGCTCAGGGTCGTGGAAAACCACTCCTTGCCCCGCACAGCCGCCTTCTTTGACCTGGACAAGACGGTCATTGCGAAGTCGAGCACGCTCACGTTCAGCAAGTCCTTCTACCAAGGCGGCCTGATCAACCGCCGGGCCGCCTTGCGGACCGCGTATGCCCAGTTCGTCTTCCGTCTGGGCGGTATGGACCATGACCAGATGGAGCGCACACGCGAGTACCTCTCCGCGCTCGTCCGCGGCTGGAACGTCCAGCAGGTCAAGGAGATCGTCGCCGAGACGCTGCACGACCTGATCGACCCGATCATCTACGACGAGGCCGCCTCCCTCATCGAGGAACACCACACCGCCGGCCGCGACGTCGTGATCGTGTCCACGTCGGGCGCGGAGGTGGTCGAGCCGATCGGCGAGCTGCTCGGCGCCGACCGCGTGGTGGCCACGCGCATGGTCGTGGGCGACGACGGCTGCTTCACCGGAGAGGTGGAGTACTACGCGTACGGCCCGACGAAGGCCGAGGCGATCAAGGAGCTGGCCGGGTCCGAGGGCTACGACCTCTCCCGCTGCTACGCCTACAGCGACTCGGCCACCGATCTGCCGATGCTTCAGGCCGTCGGCCATCCGCATGCGGTGAATCCCGACCGCACGCTGCGCCGTGAGGCGCTCGCGCGCGGGTGGCCGATTCTCGACTTCCATCGCCCCGTCCGGCTCAAGCAGCGCATTCCGTCGTTCTCCGTCCCCCCGCGTCCCGCCCTTGTGGCGGCTGCGGCCATAGGAGCGGCGGCGGCCACCGCGGGCCTCGTCTGGTACGCGAGTCGGCGCCGCGCCGCGCTCGCCTGAACTGCGCTTCCCGGACTGCGCGCACCACGTTCGACATACCGATGACCGTTTGTCTCCGTTTTGCGAGCAAAAGTAAAGAACTGCAGCCAGGCCTTCCGCTTGGTTGGGTCCTGGAGTACAAAGGACTCAACGGCCCGCGAGACCAAGGACATCCGAGAGGATCACCTTAAATACGCATTTGGCCCCACGGACCGAGCATGGACACCGAGCACCCACGCGACGTCGACCCGTCGATTACGGGCCAGCCGCACCAGGTGACGGGCAAAGTTCCCGACCTGATGGGCAACATATCGAGGACGCTTGGTAACCCGGTGGACATGCCAGCGGCGGTACGAATCCTCGTACCGCCGCAACTCTTAGAAGCCCCCGCGGGGGCTTTTTTCATGCCCTGCGCATCATGCCCTGCGCATCGAAATGCCCCGCGGCCCGCAACACCCCACGCGGGCGTCACGCCGCGCCGCGCTGAAGCGCCTCGCAGACAGCCGTCGACTCGCGCGCGCCGAGCTCGATCGCCTTGCCGCAGTGGGCGATCCAGGCGGCCATACCTTCGGGGGTGCCCGAGACGTAACCCTCGAGGGCCGCCAGGTAGGCGGCGCGGCCCAGTTCGCCGTGGCCGACCTCGGCCGGGCAGACGGACTTCGGGTCGAGACCGCTGCCGACCAGGACGATGCGCTCGGCCGTGCGCGCGACCAGGCCGTTGTGGGAGGTGAAGGGGCGCAGCGCGAGAAGCTCGCCGTGCACGATGGCGGCCGTCACCAGCGCGGGCGCCGAACCGCCGGCGATGATCAGCTCGGACAGCCCCTCCAGACGGCCATGCACCTCCGCCGCGCTCGGCAGCGGCAGCTCGACCAGCGGCTCGTCGACCGGCTCGCCTTCCTGCCGGGGCCGTCCGACCCGGTCGTCCTTGCCTGCCGCCGCCACCAGGTGCAGCCGGGCCAGCACCCGTAGCGGCGACTGCCGCCAGATGGAGAGCAGTTGACCCGCCTCGGCCGTCAACCGCAGGGAGGCTCCCACAACGCGTGCCTCGTCGTCACCACTGAAGTCGGTCCGCCGGCGCACCTCTTCCAGCGCCCAGTCGGCGCCGGACAGCGACGCGGACCCTCGGGCGCCGCGCAGCGCCGCCTCGGCGGTGATCTCGTTGCTGCGGCGCCGCATGATCCGGTGCCCGTACACCCGGTCCACGGACTTACGCACGGACTCCACGGACTCGGGCACACCGGGCAGGGAACCGAGAGTCGCCAGCGGATCGGCGGACGCGCCTGTCGTACTCATGAGTACGACACTACGCAACCAGGGCGCGCACCCCACGATCGAGTGGCCTTCTTCACGCACGCATGCCACGTACAGCTATCACTCCACTACCCTTTGTGAACATGAAAATTGCTTTCGTCGGGAAGGGCGGCAGCGGCAAGACGACCCTGTCCTCCCTGTTCATCCGCCACCTCGCCGCGGCCGGCGCACCCGTCGTCGCCGTCGACGCCGACATCAACCAGCACTTGGGAGCCGCCCTGGGCCTCGACGACACGGAGGCCGCGGCACTGCCCGCGATGGGCGAGCGGCTGTCTCTGATCAAGGACTACCTGCGCGGTTCCAACCCGCGGATCGCCTCGGCGCGGACGATGATCAAGACGACGCCCCCGGGCCAGGGATCGCGGCTGCTGCGGGTGTGTGAGAGCAATGCGGTGTACGACGCCTGCGCCCGGCCGGTGGAACTCGACGGCGGCGCTGTCCGTTTGATGGTCACCGGCCCTTTCACCGACTCCGATCTCGGGGTCGCCTGCTACCACTCCAAGACGGGGGCGGTGGAGCTGTTCCTGAACCACCTGGTGGACGGCCCCGACGAGTACGTCGTGGTCGACATGACAGCGGGCTCGGACTCCTTCGCCTCCGGGATGTTCACCCGCTTCGACATCACGTTCCTCGTCGCCGAGCCGACCCGGAAGGGGGTCTCCGTCTATCGCCAGTACAAGGAGTACGCCCGCGACTTCGGCGTCATCCTGAAAGTCGTCGGCAACAAGGTGCAGAGTCAGGATGATCTCGACTTCCTCCGCGCCGAGGTCGGGGACGACCTGCTGGTGACCGTCGGGCACTCGGACTGGGTGCGCGCCATGGAGAAGGGCCGCCCGCCTCGGTTCGAGCTCCTGGAGGACATCAACCAAAGCGCCCTGCGCCGCCTGCACACGGCCGTGGACGCCACGTACGAGCTGCGGGACTGGGAGCATTACACCCGCCAGATGGTGCACTTCCACCTGAAGAACGCCCAGTCCTGGGGAAACGAGCGCACCGGGGCCGACCTGGCGGCACAGATCGACCCCGGATTCGTACTCGGCGAGAAGGTCGCGGCCCTGTCCGGGGGCAACAACTCCCCTCTGCATCCGACTGCCTGACCGACTTGTCCTAGCCCTTGTCCCGTTCCCCGACCGCCGGAGCCCCGGGCACCCCCTTCGGTGCCGGGGCCGGGCGCCCCGACAGGAAGGAGGCCCAGCCCTCCTTCGGGGCCTCACCGACCCCAAGGGTGCGCAGCTTCTTCAAGGTCGCCGGGTCCTGGGCGTCCAGCCAGTCAGCGAGCTGGCGGAAGGACACGCAGCGCACGTCGGGCTTGTTGCAGACGGCCTCGACGACGTCCTCGACGGCGCGCATGTAGGTGCCGCCGTTCCAGGACTCGAAGTGGTTGCCGATGATCAGGGGTGCGCGATTGCCGTCGTAAGCCCGATGGAAGCCCTTGAGCAGACCGTCGCGCATCTGGTCGCCCCAGAAGTCGTGCTTGGCGGGGTCTCCCTGACTGTCGGTGCCCGACTGGTTGACCATGAAGTTGTAGTCCATGGTGAGCTGCTCGTAGGAGTGCCCGGGGAAGGGCACGAGCTGCAGCGACAGATCCCACAGGCCTTCCTTCTTCGTGGGCCAGAGCTGGGTGTTGACGCCGCTGGAGTCATAGCGGAAGCCGAGATCCCGCGCGGCCTTCACGAAGTTCTTCTGGCCTTCCAGGCAGGGTGTGCGGGCGCCGATGAGCTCCTTGTCGTAGTCGAAGGGCAGAGGGGTCGCCTTCGTCATGCCGGCGTTTGTCTTCCACGACTTCACGAACTTCTTCGCCTGGGCGATCTCCTCCTTCCATTCCTCCACCGACCACTCGCCGACTCCGCCGTCGCTGCCGCAGAAATGGCCGTTGAAGTGTGTGCCGATCTCGTTGCCTTCGAGCCACGCGAGGCGCAGTTGCTTCACGGTGTCGGCGATGCCCTCCTCGTCGTTGAAGCCGATGTCGGAGCGGCCCGGGGAGTGCTGCGGCGGCCGGTACAGGTCGCGTTTGTGGTTCGGCAGCATGTACACGCCACTGAGGAAATACGTCATCGTCGCGTTGTTCGCCTTGGAGACCTCGCGGAAGTGGGAGAACAGCTTCTGGCTGTCCTCGCCGGCGCCGTCCCAGGAGAACACCACGAACTGCGGTGGCTTCTGACCGGGCTTCAGTCGCTCAGGTCTGGGCAGGTGCGGCTGCGCTCCGGTGTACGCGGTGGATCCGTCGCCGATCAGGCGGACGACGTTCTGCGGCGCGGGTGCCGCCGGCTTGGCCTTCGGCGGCCCGGGCACGCCCTGCCCGGCGTCGGTGCCGGTCGAGCAACCGGCGAGCGAAGCGGCACAGACCGCCGCGATCGCGGTGCCCGCGGTAATCCTGTGCGTCGCCACGAGCATGTGCGTCGCGGAGGCCCTGCGTGATGCGGCGATTCTGCGGGGGGCAGCGTTGTGGCGGGTGGCGGCCATGTTCCGTCCACCTTCTTCCTTCTCTCGGGTGCCGACAGCGCCGTCAAAGTCGCATGGGACCGAGAAGGAATTAGTACGACAAGCCGACTAATTGACCACTTCACTCTTCAGGGGGATTTATTAGTCCATTTGCTCGGAAAAACTATTCCGGTCCTTTACTCTGCATTACGATCCATTTACCGACTGTTGATGCATCCCGCCGCTGCAAGCCGTGACCACACGGCCGCGACCCGACCCCTCGCCGAAGAGCGGGGGACCACCAGATCCGCGACCGCGCTGCCCCGGAGGAGACGGGAAAACATGTCAGCCTTCGTCCCCACCCGCACCGACGAACCGAGCCGCGAAAAGCGCCTCCACGAGCCCCACAGCCCGCCCCCGAGCCGGCCCCGTCACCGCATCGCGGGCGCCGACGTGTCGGCCTCGATCGCGGTCTTCCTGATCGCCCTCCCCCTGTCCCTGGGCATCGCCCTCGCCACCGGCGCGCCCCTCCAGGCCGGCCTCGTCGCCGCCGCCGTCGGGGGGATCGTCGTCGGCTATCTCGGCGGCACCCCGCTCCAGGTCAGCGGCCCCGCGGCCGGTCTCACGGTCGTCACCGCCGAGCTCATCCAGCGATACGGATGGCGTACGACCTGTGCCATCACCGTCCTCGCCGGCGTCGCCCAACTCGGGCTCGGCTTCGTGCGCGTGGCACGCTCCGCGCTCGCCGTCAGCCCCGCCATCGTGCACGGCATGCTCGCCGGCATCGGCGTCACCATCGCCGTGGCCCAGCTCCACATCGTCCTCGGCGGCACCCCGCACAGCTCCGTCCTCGACAACGTGCGTGAGCTGCCGGCCCAGTTGGCCGGTGTGCATGCGGCTGCCCTGTCGGTGAGCGCGCTGACCCTCGCCCTGCTGTTGGCCTGGCCCCGGATTCCAGGCCGCACGGGTGGGCTCCTGCGCAAGGTGCCGGCCCCGCTCGTCGCCGTCGCCGGAGCCAGCACAGCCGCCTCACTCGCCGGGCTCAGCCTGCCCAAGGTCGACCTGCCGTCCTGGAGCAGCCACGCGCTGGCCGCACTTCCCGAGGGCCCGGTCCTCGGCCTGGTGGCCGCCGTGCTGACCATCACGCTGGTGTGCAGCGTGCAGTCGCTGCTCGGTGCGGTCGCCGTGGACAAGCTGGTCGCCACCCGGCCGGAGCTGTCCGCCCGCGTCGGGCGCTCCGACCTGGACCGTGAGCTGCTCGGTCAGGGCGCCGCCAACGTCGTCTCAGGCGTGCTCGGCGGGCTCCCCATCGCCGGGGTGGCCGTGCGCAGTTCCGCGAATGTGCAAGCCGGTGCCGTCAGCCGGAACTCCACGATGCTGCACGGCGTTCTCGTAGTAGTCGCCGCGCTGCTGATGGTCCCGATCCTGGAGGTCATCCCGCTCGCCTCGCTCGCCGCCCTGGTGATGGCCGTCGGCATCCAGATGGTGTCCCTGCACCACATCCGCACGGTGACCCGCCACCGTGAGGTGCTGGTGTACGCCATCACCACCCTCGGCGTGGTGCTCTTCGGCGTACTGGAGGGCGTGGCGCTGGGAATCGCCATGGCCGTCGCCGTCGCCCTGCACCGCCTCACCCGCACCCGCATCACGCATGACGAGAAGGAAGGAGTCCATCACGTACACGTCAGAGGCCAGTTGACGTTCCTCGCGGTGCCGCGGCTCAGCCGGGCCCTGCATCTCGTACCCCAAGGCGCCCAGGCCGTGGTGGAGTTGGACGGTTCGTTCATGGACCACGCGGCCTACGAGTCACTGCAGGACTGGCAGAACACGCACACTGCCCACGGCGGCTCCGTCGAGCTGATCGGCCGCAGATCCGGGGTCCGGATCGGTGAGCCGACAGGACCGGTCGGTCTCCATCTCGACGGGACGGGCGCGGCCGAGTCGGCCGACTGCCGTTGCCACCCGTGGACAGCCTGGCGCAACCACCAGTGCGAGATCCCGGAGTCCCAGGCATCCCGCGACGGAGAGGCCGGGGAAGCGCAGGAGATCGCGACCGGCGACAGCGACGAGGCAGGCCCGCCCAGCAGCACTGGAGCCTCTGGCAGCACAGATGCCCTTGGCGACACCGGCTCCTCCGACGGCACCGGCGAACTCGCCACCGTCGACGGTGCCGAGAGGTCCGGCGGCACCGAAGGCCCCGCCGGATCCGGCCGGCCCGACGAGAGCGGGGCCGACAGGGCCGGCTCGGGCGGCGAGATCCGCGGGACGGTCGGCGGCACCGACGGGAGCCGGAGCGGCCGGCAACTGGCCCGTGGCATCAGCGCGTTCCAGCGCAACACCGCGCCTCTGGTGCGGGGCGAGCTGGCGCGGCTGGCGCGGGAGGGGCAGCAGCCGTCCCAGCTGTTCCTCACCTGCGCGGACTCACGGCTGGTCACGTCGATGATCACCTCCAGCGGCCCCGGCGACCTGTTCGTGGTGCGCAATGTGGGCAACCTCGTTCCGCTGCCCGGCCAGGAGAGCGGGGACGACTCGGTGGCGGCCGCGATCGAGTACGCGGTGGACGTGCTGGAGGTGCGGTCCGTCACGGTGTGCGGGCACTCCGGGTGCGGGGCCATGCAGGCGCTGCTCAACGCCGAACCGGACGGCCCGCTGGCCCCGCAGACCCCGCTCCGGAGATGGCTGCGGCACGGGCTGCCGAGCCTGGAGCGGATGTCCGACGAGGACCGACCGTGGGCCAGACTCGCCGGGCGGGCACCGGCCGACGCGGTCGAGCAGTTGTGCCTGACCAACGTGGTCCAGCAGCTGGAGCATCTGCGAGCGCACGAGTCGGTGGACCGGGCCCTGCGGGAGGGGGCGCTGGAACTGCACGGGATGTACTTCCACGTGGGCGAGGCGCAGGCATATCTGCTCGCCGAGGAGGGCGAGGAAGGTACGGACGACGTGTTCGACCACGTGGGAGTGGCGGATCTGTCGGCGTGAAGCGGGGAGGTGCGCGCGGCCCCGCTCGGTGCGGGGCCGCGCTTCACTTGGGCCGCGTGGGGCGCGCTTCACGCTTCACGTGCGGCGCGCTTCACGTGGGAGGAGGCACGTCCGGGCGGGGCGCCGACCCACGGAGCGGCTTTCCCGCCGGGTCGGCGTTTCGCCTGGACCGGGATGGGCTGGACCGGGATGGAATGTGAAAGGGATTACAGACCTGAACCGCGTCCGGACGGCGTCCGTGGGAACGGATGACCGCGGCGCGTTCACCCCGGCGTCCGGAAAGCACTCCGGGCCTCCCGGGACCACCCCGCCGACAGGTCTAAACCAATTTTCCGTCGACCCTTGTCATCGGGCCCCCGGGTCTGATGAGCTGTGGCCTGGGACACAACGGACACCCTGGGAAAGGGAGATGTCGTGAGCAACGAAAGCCTGGCCAACCTGCTCAAGGAAGAACGCAGGTTCGCACCCCCCGCCGACCTGGCCGCTGGCGCCAACGTCACCGCGGAGGCGTATGAACAGGCCAAGGCTGACAGGCTCGGCTTCTGGGCCGAGCAGGCCCGCCGGCTGACCTGGGCCAAGGAGCCTACCGAGACGCTGGACTGGTCGAACCCGCCGTTCGCGAAGTGGTTCAAGGACGGCGAGCTCAACGTCGCGTACAACTGCGTGGACCGGCATGTGGAGGCCGGACACGGCGACCGGATCGCCATCCACTTCGAGGGCGAGCCCGGCGACAGCCGCGCGATCACCTACGCCGAGCTCAAGGACGAGGTCTCCAAGGCCGCCAACGCCCTGCTGGAGCTGGGTGTTCAGAAGGGCGACCGGGTCGCGGTCTACATGCCGATGATTCCCGAGACGGCGGTCGCGATGCTGGCCTGCGCGCGTATCGGCGCCGCGCACTCCGTCGTCTTCGGCGGCTTCTCGGCGGACGCGCTCGCCACCCGGATCCAGGACGCCGACGCCAAGGTCGTCATCACCTCCGACGGCGGTTACCGACGCGGCAAGCCGTCCGCGCTCAAGCCGGCCGTGGACGACGCGGTCGCGCGCGTGGAGAACGTCGAGCATGTGCTCGTCGTCCGGCGCACCGGGCAGGAGGTCGCCTGGGACGACAGCCGCGACGTGTGGTGGCACGAGATCGTCGAGCGGCAGAGCGCCGAGCACACGCCTGAGGCGTTCGAGGCGGAGCACCCGCTCTTCATCCTGTACACGTCCGGGACGACGGGGAAGCCGAAGGGCATCCTGCACACCTCCGGCGGTTACCTCACCCAGACCGCGTACACCCACCACTCGGTCTTCGATCTCAAGCCGGAGACGGACGTCTACTGGTGCACCGCCGACGTCGGCTGGGTGACCGGGCACTCGTACATCGTGTACGGGCCGCTGGCGAACGGCGCGACGCAGGTCATGTACGAGGGCACGCCGGACACTCCGCACCAGGGCCGGTTCTGGGAGATCGTCCAGAAGTACGGGGTGACGATCCTGTACACGGCACCGACGGCGATCCGTACGTTCATGAAGTGGGGCGACGACATCCCCGCGAAGTTCGACCTCGGCAGCCTCCGGGTGCTCGGGTCCGTCGGTGAGCCGATCAACCCCGAGGCGTGGATCTGGTACCGCAAGAACATCGGCGGCGACCGCACCCCGATCGTGGACACGTGGTGGCAGACGGAGACCGGCGCGATGATGATCTCGCCGTTGCCGGGTGTCACGGAGGCCAAGCCCGGTTCCGCGCAGACGCCACTGCCCGGCATCGCCGCGACCGTCGTCGACGACGAGGCGAACGAGGTGCCCAACGGCGGTGGTGGCTATCTGGTCCTGACCGAGCCGTGGCCGTCGATGCTGCGCACCATCTGGGGCGACGACCAGCGGTTCATCGACACGTACTGGTCGCGGTTCGAGGGCAAGTACTTCGCCGGTGACGGGGCGAAGAAGGACGACGACGGGGACATCTGGCTCCTCGGGCGCGTCGACGACGTCATGCTCGTGTCGGGCCACAACATCTCCACCACGGAGGTCGAGTCCGCGCTGGTCTCCCACCCGTCCGTCGCCGAGGCGGCCGTCGTGGGTGCCGCCGACGAGACCACCGGGCAGGCGATCGTCGCCTTCGTGATCCTGCGCGGTACGGCGAACGCCGAGGACGAGGGCCTCGTCAACGACCTGCGCAACCACGTCGGCACCACCCTCGGCCCGATCGCCAAGCCGAAGCGGATCCTGCCGGTGGCCGAGCTGCCGAAGACCCGCTCCGGCAAGATCATGCGCCGACTGCTGCGGGACGTCGCCGAGAACCGCCAGCTCGGTGATGTCACCACGCTGACCGACTCGGCCGTCATGGACCTCATCCAGGCGAAGCTCCCGGCGGCGCCGAGCGAGGACTGAGCCGGCAAGCAGTCCGAGTACGGCAGGGACTGAGCACGACCGCGAAGGGCACCCGGCGTCAAGCGCGCCGGGTGCCCTTCGCGTACGTACGGTGGAACTCGACGGATGCACCCCGACGCACCCTTAGGTAAGCTAACCAAAAATAGCCTCACGCTCAGGTGCGCCGGGAAGTCTGGTCGGCATGTGTTCTGTCCTGCCCACCGACCGGAGGTCTTCCTCGTGGCCGCGTCCCGCACCACCGCTCCCGCCCGCAAGGTCTTCGCGCGGCTGTCCCTCCCCGAGCGGAACTTCGTCGCGGACGCGCTGCGCACCGAGACCGTCGGTGGTGTGCTGCTGCTCGTCGCCGCGATCGCCGCGCTGGTCTGGGCAAACGTTCCCGCACTGCACGACAGCTACGAGAGCGTCAGCCACTTCCACATCGGCCCCGAGGCCCTGGGGCTGGATCTGTCCGTCGAGCACTGGGCCGCCGACGGACTCCTCGCGATCTTCTTCTTCGTCGCCGGTATCGAGCTCAAGCGTGAGCTGGTCGCCGGCGATCTCCGGGACCCCAAGGCGGCCGTGCTGCCGGTCGTCGCCGCGCTGTGCGGGATGGCGGTGCCCGCGCTGGTCTACACGCTGACCAATGTCACCGGGGGCGGCTCGTCGGCGGGCTGGGCCGTCCCGACCGCGACGGACATCGCCTTCGCGCTGGCCGTGCTCGCCGTCATCGGCACCTCCCTGCCGAGCGCCCTGCGCGCGTTCCTGCTCACCCTCGCCGTCGTCGACGACCTCTTCGCGATCCTGATCATCGCGATCTTCTTCACCGACCAGATCGACTTCGCGGCGCTCGGCGGTGCCGTCGTCGGGCTGGTCGTCTTCTGGCTGCTGCTGAGGATGGGCGTACGCGGGTGGTACGTGTACGTTCCGCTCGCCCTCGTCATCTGGGCGCTGATGTACAACAGCGGCGTCCACGCCACCATCGCCGGCGTGGCGATGGGCCTGATGCTGCGCTGCACCCGGCGCGAGGGCGAGGAGCACTCCCCCGGTGAGCGCATCGAGCATCTCGTACGCCCCCTGTCGGCGGGTCTGGCCGTGCCGCTGTTCGCGTTGTTCAGCGCCGGCGTGGCCATCTCCGGTGGTGCGCTCGGTGACGTGTTCGTCCAGCCGGAGACGCTCGGTGTCGTCCTCGGGCTCGTCGTCGGCAAGACGATCGGGATCTTCGCCGGTACCTGGCTGACGGCACGTTTCACCAAGGCCTCGCTGAGCGACGACCTCGAGTGGGCGGACGTGTTCGCCGTGGCCACCCTCGCCGGCATCGGCTTCACCGTCTCGCTGCTGATCGGGGAGCTCGCCTTCGAGGGCGACGCCACGCTGACCAGCGGGGTCAAGGCCGCCGTGCTGGTCGGCTCCCTCATCGCGGCGACTTTGGCGACGGTGCTGCTGAAGGTACGGAACGCCAAGTACCGCGCGATGGTCGAGGCCGAGGAGCGCGACGAGGACGAGAGCGGCATTCCAGACATCTACGAGGAGGACACTCCGGAGTACCACCTGCGGATGGCCGCCATCCACGACCGTAAGGCCGCCGAGCACCGCCGTATCGCCGAGGAGAAGGTCGCCGCACGCCACGCGCTTGCCGAAGTGGCGGGCGGGGCAGGCGAGGAGGAGCAGCGTCGGGCATGATCTGACGGGACGGCACAAAAGACGGAACCGCACCCAGTCAGGCAGAAGACGGAACCGTGACTACGAGGGAGACCCCGCGATGAGCGCACCCGACGGCAGCCCGGTCGGCACCGAACGCAGCATCGGCCAGCTGTTCGCCTCGGCGACGACCGAGATGTCGGCGCTGGTGCACGACGAGATCGCACTGGCGAAAGCGCAGCTCAAGCAGGACGTCAAGCGCGGCGCGACGAGCGGCGGCGCGTTCACGGTGGCCGCCGCTGTGCTGGTGTTCTCGCTGCCGATGCTGAACTTCGCCCTCGCGTACGGCATTCGGACCTGGAGCGACTGGAACCTCGCGATCTGTTTCGTGCTGTCCTTCGCGGCGAACGTCCTCATCGCCCTCGTGCTCGCGTTGATCGGTGTCGTGTTCGCGAAGAAGGCGAAGAAGAGTCAGGGGCCGCAGAAGGTCGCCGCCTCGGTGAAGGAGACGGCGGGCGTCCTGCAGAAGGCCAAGCCGCATCCGCGTCCGGCCCCGGCGACGGCACCGGAGCTGGAGGGCCGGACGCCCCCGGCCATCGAGGCTGTGGCACGCTCGTCGTCATGACGGATCCCGCCACCCCCTCGGCGCAGCCTGCCTCGGTCGTACGACCCGATGGTCCCTGGACACACAGGGACGTAGCCGCCAATGGTGCGCGCTTCCACATCGCCGAGATGGGCGACGGCCCGCTGGTGCTGCTCCTGCACGGTTTCCCGCAGTTCTGGTGGACCTGGCGGCACCAACTCGTCGCCCTCGCCGACGCGGGCTTCCGGGCGGTGGCGATGGACCTCAGGGGCGTCGGCGGCAGCGACCGCACTCCGCGCGGTTACGACCCGGCCAACCTCGCCCTCGACATCACCGGCGTGGTCCGCTCGCTCGGTGAGCCCGACGCCGCGCTGGTCGGGCACGACCTGGGTGGCTATCTGGCGTGGACGGCGGCCGTGATGCGTCCCAAGCTCGTACGACGGCTCGCGGTGGCCTCCATGCCGCACCCGCGGCGCTGGCGTTCGGCGATGCTCTCGGACGTCAAGCAGACGAGTGCGAGTTCCTACATCTGGGGGTTCCAGCGGCCCTGGGTCCCTGAGCGGCAGCTGACCGCCGACGACGGGGCGCTCGTCGCGCGGCTGGTCCGGGACTGGTCGGGGCCGCGGCTGCCGGACGACGAGGCGGTGGAGACGTACCGCCGCGCGATCTGCATCCCGTCGACGGCGCACTGCTCCATCGAGCCGTACCGGTGGATGGTGCGCTCGCTGGCCCGTCCCGACGGCATCCAGTTCAACCGGCGCATGAAGCGCCCGGTGCGCGTCCCGACGCTGCATCTGCACGGCTCGCTCGACCCCGTGATGCGTACGCGCAGCGCGGCCGGCTCCGGAGAGTACGTCGAAGCGCCGTACCGCTGGCGGCTGTTCGACGGGCTCGGGCACTTCCCGCACGAGGAAGACCCGGTCGCTTTCTCCACCGAACTGATCAACTGGCTGAAAGATCCCGAACCCGATCGGTGACCGCGCCGATGCGCCCGGTATCCGGATCTGAACAGGTGTACTACGAACAGCCAATTGCCTGGCGCATAGGCCAATTGGGGGCCCTGGGGGCGGTTATCGACCTTGGGGCAGGGGCAGACGTCGGGGTATGGGCTGGACGCACGACTACAGTGACGCAGCACGCAATCGCCGCTCGGCCAGTGGGCTGAGCTCCCACCAGCGAGGTACCGCCCCGCAGATGCCGGGCTCGGACCTTCGGGTGGGCATTCCGCGCATCCTGCGCCGCCGGGCCCGCTGGGTCTCGGTGCGGCTGCGCCACCCGCGCACCTGACACCGGCCGCGCCCAGCAGCCCCTCGGCACCGACACCTGGGACTACAGCGCGCAGCTGTCGCTGTCCACCTGCTGGTTGGCGGTACGCCCCTTGACGATGTCTTCCTGGATCTCGTCCGCGGTGAGCGCGTAGCCGGTCTCGGCGTCGTCGAGGGACTTGGCGAAGACCACGCCGTACACCTTGCCCTCGGGCGTGAGCAGCGGGCCGCCGGAGTTGCCCTGACGCACCGTCGCGTACAGCGAGTAGACGTCACGGCGCACGGTGCCGCGGTGGTAGATGTCCGGGCCGTTGGCGGGCAGACGCCCGCGCACGCGCGCGGCACGCACGTCGTACGCGCCGTTCTCCGGGAAGCCAGCGATGATCGCGCCGTCGCCGCTCTCGGCGTCCGTGGCCGTGAACTGCAGTGCGGGCGCGTCCATGTCGGGCACGTCGAGTACGGCGATGTCGCGCTCCCAGTCATAGAGGACGACGGTGGCGTCGTACTTCCTGCCCTCGCCCCCTATCTGGACGGTCGGTTCGTCGACTCCGCCGACGACGTGCGCGTTGGTCATGATGCGGCGGTCGGCGAAGACGAAGCCGGTGCCCTCCAGTACCTTGCCGCAACTCGTCGCCGTGCCCATGACCTTGACGATGGAGCGCTGGGCGCGGGTGGCCACCGGGCTGCCCGCCAGGGCCGGGTCAGGGGGCCTGACCTCGTTGATCGGCTCGTTCGAGAACGGGCTGAAGACCTGCGGGAAGCCGTTCTGCGCGAGGACCGTGGAGAAGTCCGCGAACCAGGTGTCCGCCTGGTCGGGCAGGGCCCGAGAGACACCGAGCAGCACCTTGGAGCTACGGACCTCCTTGCCGAGCGTCGGCAGGGTGGTCCCGGCTAGCGCGGAGCCGATGAGCCAGGCCACCAGCAACATCGCCACCACGTTGACGAGGGCGCCGCCGGTCGCGTCCAGGGCGCGGGCCGGGGACCAGGTGATGTACCGGCGCAGCTTGTTGCCGAGGTGGGTGGTCAGCGCCTGGCCGACGGAGGCGCAGACGATCACGACGACAACCGCGACGACGGCGGCGGTCGTGCTCACCTCGGCGTTGTCGGTCAGCGCGTCCCAGATGACCGGGAGGAGGTAGACGGCCACGAGGCCGCCGCCGAGGAAACCGATCACCGACAGGATGCCGACGACGAAGCCCTGGCGGTAGCCCACGATCGCGAACCACACGGCGGCGACCAGCAACAGGATGTCCAGCACATTCACGGAGGCCACCCTGTCATGACCGCCAGTCGAGCGGGACCTGCTTACCTCTGTCCCAGGGCTGCTCCCAGCCCGAGTAGTGCAGCAGACGGTCGATGATGCCGGCCGTGAAGCCCCAGACCAGGGCCGATTCGACCAGAAATGCCGGACCTCGGTGCCCGCTGGGGTGGACGGTCGTGGCACGGTTGGCCGGGTCCGTGAGATCCGCCACGGGGACGGTGAAGACGCGGGCCGTCTCGTTCGGATCGACGACGTCGACCGGGCTCGGCTCGCGCCACCAGCCCAGCACGGGCGTCACGACGAAACCGCTCACCGGGATGTACAGCTTGGGCAGGACACCGAAGAGCTGGACGCCGCTCGGATCGAGACCGGTCTCCTCCTCTGCCTCGCGGAGAGCGGCCCGCAGCGGCCCGTCGGCCTGCGGGTCGCCGTCCTCGGGGTCGAGGGCGCCGCCCGGGAAGGAGGGCTGCCCGGCATGGGAGCGCAGTGAGCTGGCGCGCTCCATCAGCAGCAGCTCGGGCCCGCGCTCGCCCTCGCCGAAGAGGATCAGTACGGCGGACTGGCGCCCGGCGCCGTCCTCCGGCGGCAGGAAGCGGCTCAACTGCACCGGCTCGACCGTCTCCACCACCCGCACCACCGGGGCCAGCCAGGCCGGCAGCCCTTCATTGCTGAGCACCACCGGTCCGCCCTGTGTATCGCTCGCCCGCGTCATCGCCACCCCCCTCGTCCTGCCCAGTCCAACGCCCGACGGCACCTAGATCGTTCCGCACGCCCGCGCACCGAACGGCATCCCGTCCGCCCGGGGATGGCCGTACGACCACACGCCCGCGGGTGCTCGAACGGTTCCGGGCGGGCCGTACGCATGCGTGCCGGCCGTCGCCCGGTCCGTTCCGGGCCTGCGGTACGACCACTGCTCGGCCACGTCATCCGGCCCCCAGCGGCGGGGCCGGCTTACCGCCCGCGTCCAGGTAGGACTGCGGAGGCTTGAGGCGCTGGCCGGGGAAGCCGCCCTTTTCGTACTTGAGGAGCTTCTTCGCCTTCTCGGGGTCCGTCTCGCCCTCGCCGTAGGCCGGGCAGAGCGGCGCGATGGGGCAGGCGCCGCACGCGGGCTTGCGGGCATGGCAGATGCGGCGGCCGTGCCAGATCACGTGGTGCGAGAGGTCCGTCCAGTCGCTCTTGGGGAACAGTGCGGCGATCTCGGCCTCGATCTTGTCGGGGTCCGTCTGCTCGGTCCACTGCCAGCGCCGCACGAGCCGCTGGAAGTGCGTGTCCACGGTGATGCCGGGGCGACCGAAGGCGTTGCCGAGGACGACGAAGGCCGTCTTACGGCCGACGCCGGGCAGCTTGACCAGATCCTCGAGCCTGCCCGGGACCTCGCCGCCGTGGTTCTCCACCAGCGCCTTCGACAGGCCCATGACCGACCTGGTCTTGGCGCGGAAGAAACCGCACGGACGGAGGATCTCCTCGACCTCCTCCGGGTTGGCGGCCGAGAGATCCTCCGGGGTCGGGTACTTGCCGAAGAGCGCGGGCGTCGTCTGGTTGACGCGCAGGTCGGTGGTCTGGGCGGACAGGACCGTGGCGACCAGGAGCTGGAACGGGTTGTCGAAGTCCAGTTCGGGGTGGGCGTACGGGTATACGTCGGCGAGCTCACGGTTGATTCGGCGGGCGCGGCGGACGAGGGCGGTGCGGGACTCGGCCGTGGGGGGCTTCGGGGTGACGGTCTTGACGGCAGACGCGCCCTTCACCGAGGCGGTGGCCTTCTCGGGGACGATGGCCGGTTTTTTACTGACCGCCCTCTTCGTGCTCGCCCTTGCCACGGTCGCCTTCTTGGCACTCGCCGTTTTCTTCGCGCTCGTCGCCTTCTTCGCGCTTGCCGACTTCTTGGCGGGTGCGGCTTTCTCGGCGGCCGTCGACTTCTTGGCGGCCGTTGACTCCTTGACAGCCGTCGACTCCTTGGCAGCCATCGACTTCTTGGCGGCCGTCTGCTGCTTGGCGGCCGTCTGCTTCTTCGCGTCGGCGTCCTCCTTCACACCCGCTCCTTCGCGGCGGGCACGGCCTGCTCGGCTGCCGCAGCCTTCTTCGAGGGCGCGGCCTCCTTCGCGCCCGTCGGCGCCTTCGCACCACCCGGCTGCTGCCCGCCCGCGGCCTTCTCGGCAGAGTCCGATTTCACCGCCACTTTCTCGCCACGCGCCATCGCCTCACCCGGCGCCTTTTTCGCCGCTTTTGCCGTTTTCCGTCCGCCACCAGGGTCCTGTTCGCCCACAGCGGAATCGCGACGTACAACCACCCGCCCAGCCCCCTTGGCCTGTGCTCTCACCGGCGATTTGGACACTCGGCCAGCCTAAAGCCCGACACTGACATCCGCCCCGGACCCTGAAGATCGGCCCCCAATTGGACCCCTGCCGCTTACCTCAGGACACCTGTGCGGCATCCTTGTGACAGATCACACTGTTTGGACCGTCCGGCAAAATGGGGAACACGGTCCCCTGGTACGCGGGGGAGCGATCCCCTGAGCAGGTCGACAAGGAGAGAACTCGTGGACGACCCTCTGCGGCGCAATCCGCTCTTCGCGGCTCTCGACGACGAGCAGTCCGCGGAACTGCGCGCCTCCATGAGCGAGGTGACCCTCGCACGTGGCGACTCTCTGTTCCACGAGGGCGACCCGGGCGATCGGCTCTACGTCGTCACCGAGGGCAAGGTCAAGCTTCACCGGACGTCCCCCGACGGCCGCGAGAACATGCTTGCCGTCGTCGGCCCCGGAGAGCTCATCGGCGAGCTGTCCCTCTTCGACCCGGGCCCGCGCACGGCGACCGCCACCGCGCTGACCGAGGTCAAGCTGCTGGGCCTGGGCCACGGCGACCTCCAGCCCTGGCTGAACGCCCGCCCCGAGGTTGCCACCGCGCTGCTGCGCGCCGTCGCGCGCCGACTGCGCCGGACCAACGACGCGATGTCCGACCTGGTCTTCTCGGACGTCCCCGGCCGCGTGGCCCGTGCGCTCCTGGACCTCTCCCGCCGCTTCGGCGTGCAGTCCGAGGAGGGCATCCACGTCGTGCACGACCTGACGCAGGAGGAGCTGGCCCAGCTGGTCGGCGCGTCCCGCGAGACGGTCAACAAGGCCCTGGCCGACTTCGCAGGTCGCGGCTGGCTGCGCCTGGAGGCCCGCGCGGTGATCCTGCTGGACGTGGAGCGGCTGGCCAAGCGCTCGCGCTAGGCACACCGAGTCAGCGTCGGGCGCATCTCATGCCGTACGACGCCGGGGCCCCGTCTCTCCGTGAGGCGGGGCCCCGGCGCGTTCGGCAGCCCCTGATCGGCCACCCCTCGAACATCCGCTCACCAGGAGATAGCCTCCGCCCATGGCAAACGGGCAGTGGTACCCACCGGAGTGGCCGGACCGTATCCGCGCGCTTGCGGACGGAAGCCTCACCCCCGTCGCGCCGAAGCGCGCGGCCACCGTCATGCTGCTCAGGGACGCCGACACCGGCCCGGCCGTGCACATGCTGCGCCGCCGCGCGTCCATGGCCTTCGCGGGTGGGGCGTACGCCTACCCGGGCGGCGGCGTCGATCCTCGCGACGAGCATCAGATCCGCTGGGCGGGCCCCACGCGCGCGTGGTGGGCACAGCGGCTCGGTGTCGACGAGGCGGCGGCCCAGGCGATCGTCTGCGCGGCCGTGCGGGAGACCTACGAGGAAGCGGGTGTCCTGCTCGCCGGCCCCACCCACGACTCCGTCGTCGGTGACACCACCGGCGAGGACTGGGAGGCGGACCGCGCCGCTCTGGTGGCCCGGGACGGTTCGTTCGCCGAGTTCCTGGACCGCCGGGGACTGGTGCTGCGCTCGGATCTGCTGGGCGCCTGGACCCGCTGGATCACCCCGGAGTTCGAACCCCGCCGCTACGACACGTGGTTCTTCGTGGCCGCCCTCCCGGAGGGCCAGCGCACCCGCAACGCCTCCACCGAGGCCGACCGCACAGTGTGGATCCGTCCCGCGGAGGCCGCCGAGTCCTACGACAAGGGCGAGCTGCTGATGATGCCGCCCACCATCGCCACACTGCGCCAGCTGACCCCGTACGACAGCGCCGCGCAGGCCCTCGCCGCCGCTCCCGAACGCGACCTCACGCCCGTCCTGGCGCAGGCCCGCCTGGACGACGGCGAGATCGTGCTGTCCTGGCCCGGCCACGACGAGTTCACCAAGCACATCCCGACCGGCGGAGCCCCCGCATGACCTTGCCCGCAGTGTCCGCAACGCCCGCGGTTTCGGAGTTTCCCGAAGTTCCCGCGGCGTCGACAGCCCTGGAAGGCCCCCTCGTATGACGGACGCAGCAGCCCTCCCCGGCCAGCCGCGAGGCGGGGTCCTCTCCGGGCCCGCCACCGCCCGCGCCGTCAACATCCTCGCGCCCAACCCCTCCGCGATGACTCTGGACGGCACGAACACCTGGCTGCTGTCGGAGCCCGGCTCGGACCTGGCCGTGGTGGTCGACCCGGGCCCGCTGGACGAGGGACACCTGCGCAATGTCGTCGACACGGCCGAGAAGGCCGGCAAGCGCGTCGCGCTGACGCTGCTCACCCACGGCCACCCGGACCATGCCGAGGGCGCCGTACGGTTCGCCGAACTGACCGGCACACGCGTGCGTGCCCTCGACCCGGCGCTGCGGCTCGGCGACGAGGGGCTCGGCGCCGGGGACGTGATCGACATGGGCGGCCTGGAGTTGCGGGTCGTCCCGACGCCCGGCCACACCGCCGACTCGCTCTCCTTCCACCTCCCGGCCGACCGGGCCGTCCTGACCGGCGACACGATCCTGGGACGCGGCACCACGGTCGTGGCGCACCCCGACGGCCGCCTGGGCGACTACCTGGACACCCTGCGGCGGCTCCGGTCCCTCACGGTCGACGACGGCGTGCACATCGTCCTCCCGGGGCACGGCCCCGTCCTCGACGACGCCCAGGGCGCCGTCGAGTTCTACCTCGCCCACCGCGCGCACCGCCTCGCCCAGGTCGAGACGGCGGTCGAGGACGGCTACGGCACCCCGGCCGAGGTCGTCGCCCACGTGTACGCGGACGTGGACCGCTCCCTGTGGCCCGCGGCCGAGTTGTCGGTGCGGGCGCAGCTGGACTACCTGGAGGAGCACGGGCTCATCTGACCGGCCCATCCGGTCGAGCCGAGGGCTGCCTTCTGAGCGTCTTCAGTCGGGCCTGGGGGCTTTGACGCCGTGCACGCGCGCGTACTCCGCGGCAAGCCAGGGACCGAGATCCTCGACGTACGACCGCAGGACAGCCGCGTCGCCCGTCGGCTCCCGTCCGAGGAGTGCCGCGGTCCGCATCTGCTCGGCGCGCGCGGGGTAGTACGAGCCGAAGGCTTCCGCCATCTCCACCAGGTCGCTGGTCCACCCGCCCCAGCGCGGCATGACGAGCGTGAACCCCGTCCGCACCAGATGCCGCGACATGAACCGGACGAGCGGCCGTCGGGCGTCATCGCTGTCGTCGGCGCCGGCGATCCGCGCCCGCCACCGAGGCAGCAGGAGGCCGAGATCGCCGTTCGTCTCGCGCGCGAGCAGCGAGTCGGGCCGGTAGCGCGGCAGATACTCGGCGAGATCGTCCCCCAGAAGGGGCGTACAGAGGCAGGCGACGAACCACCCGCCGTCGTACCGCTCCAGGTCACTCAGCAGCTGCCTGCGGCTGCACAGCAGCGTGCCCGCCCCGTCGATCTGCGCGAACTCCTTGTCCAGCCCCTCGTCGAGCCCGCGCGCGTCCGCGCGGTCCGCCTCGGTCGGCTCCTCGCGCAGGGCGACCAGCAGATCCAGGTCGCTGCGCCCCACGCGCGCGGTGCCCCGCGGAATGGACCCGTAGAGGTACGCGCTGTGCAGCCGCGCCCCGAACACATCCAGCAGGCGGTCGCGCGCGGCGGCGACGACGGGCCGGAACGCGCGGGGGACGCGCTCGAGCGCCCCTTCGCGCGCGATGTACCCCTGGGCGTCCAGCCCACTGCGGAGGACGGTTTCAGCCATGGGGCCACCTTGCCCTGCCGGGAGGGCGGCGGGCCGCTCATTTACGGTGCCGTTCAGCGATGTTCAACCTCTCCGGGCGGCCGGCACCCCGCCCGGCACCCGGCGGCCGGCACCCGGCGGCCGGCCGCCAGACAGCCGCACCGCCGAAGGCCTGCGCCGGCGCCGTCGCCTACGCCTCGGTGAGCTCCACCTGGACCTCGACCTCCACCGGCGCGTCCAGCGGAAGCACCGCCACGCCGACCGCGCTGCGCGCGTGGACGCCCTTGTCGCCCAGGACCTGGGCGAGGAGTTCACTCGCGCCGTTGAGGACGCCGGGCTGGCCAGTGAAGTCCGGGGCCGAGGCCACGAAGCCCACCACCTTCACCACGCGCGCGACACGGTCCAGGTCGCCCGCCACCGACTTCACGGCCGCGAGGGCGTTCAGGGCGCAGGTGCGGGCGAGGTCCTTGGCCTCCTCGGCGGTGACCTCCGCGCCCACCTTGCCGGTGACCGGGAGCTTGCCCTCCACCATGGGCAGCTGGCCGGCGGTGTAGACGTACACGCCGGACTGGACGGCCGGCTGGTACGCGGCCAGCGGAGGCACGACCTCCGGCAGCGTCAGGCCCAGCTCGGCAAGCTTCTCCTCGACCGCGCTCACGCCTGCTTCTCCCGCTTCAGGTAGGCCACGAGCTGCTCGGGGTTGTTCGGCCCGGGCACGACCTGGACGAGCTCCCAGCCGTCCTCGCCCCAGGTGTCCAGAATCTGCTTCGTGGCGTGGACGAGCAGCGGCACAGTTGCGTATTCCCACTTGGTCATGTGGCCGACTTTATCCGCTGACCGGCGACGGCCATGCGGCCGACTGCGGTCACATTGTCCACAGGCTGTCGCGTAGCTTGCGCACCGACTGGTTAGGCTCGAAGACGTGAGCAGGCTCCAGGTCGTCAGCGGCAAGGGCGGGACCGGAAAGACCACGGTCGCCGCCGCGCTCGCGCTCGCCCTCGCCACGGAGGGGAAGCGGACGCTTCTCGTCGAGGTCGAGGGCAGGCAGGGCATCGCGCAGCTCTTCGAAACAGAGGCGCTGCCTTATGAGGAGCGGAAGATCGCCGTCGCTCCTGGGGGCGGGGAGGTGTATGCCCTCGCCATAGACCCCGAACTGGCCCTTCTGGACTACCTCCAGATGTTCTACAAAATGGGCGGTGCGGGCCGGGCCCTGAAGAAGCTCGGCGCGATCGACTTCGCCACCACCGTCGCGCCGGGGCTGAGAGACGTACTCCTGACCGGCAAGGCGTGTGAGGCCGTGCGGCGCAAGGACAAGGCCGGGCGGTTCGTCTACGACTGTGTCGTCATGGACGCGCCTCCCACCGGACGTATCACCCGCTTCCTCAACGTCAACGACGAGGTGGCCGGGCTCGCCCGGATAGGGCCGATACACAATCAGGCGCAGGCCGTGATGCGGGTGCTGAAGTCGGCGGAGACGGCCGTGCACCTGGTGACGCTGCTGGAGGAGATGCCCGTCCAGGAGACCGCGGACGGGATCGCCGAGCTGCGGGCGGCACGGCTGCCGGTGGGCCGGATCATCGTGAACATGGTGCGACCCGAGGTGTTGGACGCCACCGACCTGGAACTCGTACGCAGTGTGCCGCGTGCTGCCGTCGCCAAGTCGCTGTCCTCCGCCGGGCTCGGCGGGGCACGGCGCGGCGGGAACGCCGAGCGGCTGGTGGACCCACTGCTGACCCAGGCCGACGAGTACGCCGAGCGGTACGCGCTGGAGCAGGAGCAGCGGGCGGTCCTGGACGAGTTGGGGCTGCCGGTGCACGAACTGCCGCTGCTCGCCGAGGGCATGGACCTGGCGGGTCTGTACGCACTCGCGGGCGACCTTCGGGAACAGGGCCTGTCGTGAGTCCGTTCACCAGGCAGGACACGAGCCCGTTCAGCAGGCGGGACCGGCACGCCGTACGTCAGGACCGGCACGCCGTACGTCAGGACCGGCACGCCGTACGTCAGGACCGGCACGTCCTACGTCAGGACCGTCAGCGTCGGAAGCAGGGGATGTCATGAGTCGTCCGGAATCCGCCCAGGCGCCCGACGCCGCGCGGCCCCCCCACCTGTCCCCCGTGCGTGTGCTCGACCTCGACCCTCTGCTCGACGACCCGAAGACCCGCATCGTGGTGTGCTGCGGCTCGGGCGGTGTCGGCAAGACCACGACCGCGGCGGCGCTGGGACTGCGGGCCGCCGAGCGCGGGCGAAAGGTGGTCGTGCTCACGATCGACCCGGCCCGCCGGCTCGCCCAGTCGATGGGCATCGACTCCCTGGACAACACCCCGCGCCGGGTGAAGGGCGTCGAGGGCGCGGGCGAGCTGCACGCGATGATGCTCGACATGAAGCGCACCTTCGACGAGATCGTCGAGGCGCACGCGGACCCGGACCGGGCGGCCGCGATCCTGGGCAACCCCTTCTACCAGTCGCTCTCGGCGGGCTTCGCGGGCACGCAGGAGTACATGGCGATGGAGAAGCTGGGCCAGCTGCGCGCCCGGGACGAGTGGGACCTCATCGTCGTCGACACACCGCCGTCCCGTTCGGCGCTGGACTTCCTGGACGCGCCCAAGCGGCTCGGCTCGTTCCTGGACGGAAAGTTGATCCGCGTTCTGCTGGCCCCGGCGAAGGTGGGCGGCCGTGCGGGGATGAAGTTCCTGAACGTCGGCATGTCGATGATGACCGGCGCCCTGGGCAAGCTGCTCGGCGGCCAGCTGCTGAAGGACGTGCAGACCTTCGTGGCCGCGATGGACTCCATGTTCGGTGGGTTCCGCACCCGCGCGGACGCGACGTACAAGCTGCTCCAAGCGCCCGGGACGGCGTTCCTGGTGGTGGCCGCTCCCGAGCGGGACGCGCTGCGCGAGGCCGCGTACTTCGTGGAGCGGCTGGCCGCCGAGGACATGCCGCTCGCCGGTCTGGTGCTCAACCGGGTTCACGGCAGCGGCGCCGACCGGCTGTCGGCCGAGCGGGCGCTCGCCGCTGCGGAAAATCTTGAAGAGCCCGGCATTGTGGATCAGGAGGGCGGGAAAGCTGGACTTCGTAACTCCCCCGACACGTACGACAGTTCAGCATTGGCCGCATCCGCATCGCCCGCTCCCGAAGAATCGGCTCCCCAAGAACGGGCTTCCGAACAACCGGCTCCCGAAGAAGAAGGCTCCCCCGCCGCTCCTGAGGCAGGCTCCCCCGCCCCGGACATGGAGCGCACCGCAGCCACGGACGAGCCGCAGCCCGTCACTTCCGCCACTGCGCACGTGGAGCGGTCCGTCGACCAACTCACCGCAGGCCTGCTGAGGCTGCACAACGAGCGAATGCAACTGCTCTCACGTGAGCAGCGCACGCGTGACCGCTTCACCTCACTGCACCCCGAGGTGGCGGTGGCCGAAGTGGCCGCGCTGCCCGGCGATGTGCATGACCTGGCGGGGCTGCGGGACATCGGAAACCGACTCGCGGCACACAGGCCGGAGCTGCCCGAGCCCACGGCCGGCACCTGAGGGAGTTCCGCGAGGAGGCCCTCCTGGCCCCCTCTGGCCCCCTCAGCCTTGGCCCTCTCAGCCTTGGCGCCCTCAGCCTTGGCGCCCTCAGCTCACCGCTGCGAAGTCCTCGTACACCTGGTCGTCGTCGAGCGGCAGGATGCCGGCCCCGCGCTCGTACTCCGTGCGCGCGGTCTCCAGCAGCCGGCGCCAGGAGGTCACGGTGGGCCGCCTGCGCAGCAGTGCCCGGCGCTCCCGCTCGGTCATTCCTCCCCACACGCCGAACTCGACGCGGTTGTCCAGCGCGTCCGCCAGGCACTCCGTGCGCACCGGGCATCCGGTGCACACCGCCTTGGCCCTGTTCTGCGCTGCTCCCTGAACGAACAGTTCATCCGGATCGGTAGTGCGGCAGGCCGCCTGCGCACTCCAGTCGACTACCCAGCCCATACCGGCGCCGTCCTCTCCCGAATCGAGGCTCCCCCACGGCGGCAGCGGCATATTCACCGCCGCCAGTTGAGGACGTTACGGAAGGTGGGCACAGCGCAACACCCCCTTCGGGCCCAATCTTGAATGGCCCGAACGGACTATGCGTAAGCGGCAGATCACCCGGGGGAGTGAGCTGGCGACATGCGTGACTTTCCCGGCAAACCGGGACAGTTCTGTTGAGTCACAACGGACGCCGGATGACACACAAGGCGGATTCGGACACGCCTCCACCAAAAAAGTGGGGAACCTCCGGAACGATTCGGGGTCGCCGGACGTATTGATACGTGGCCGCGCTGCTGTGACAGTTGAGAGCAGCTTAGGCCAAGGCCTGCACGCCTGTCCGGCGAATGGGCTGCATCCATGAGCGAGCTCTGCCCGCGCACGGTCGGCCCTCGGTTCGCTCATCTCTACGGTTTAGGCTGCCCCCATGCCAAAGAAGCGCTCGGGCGGTGGTCTGTCGCCAACGCAACAGGCCGCCAAGTTCCTCGGTGTCAGTGTGCTCGCGGGAGCCGTGCTGGCCGGTATCGCGTTGCCCGCCGTCGGCGCGCTGGGGCTCGCGGCCAAGGGTTCGGTCGAGAGTTTCGACGAGCTCCCGGTCAGTCTCAAGACGCCACCGCTGAGCCAGCGCACCACGATCCTGGACGCCAAGGGTGACCAGATCGCCTCGGTCTACTCACGCGACCGTACGGTGGTCGACCTCAAGGACATCTCGCCGCACATGCAGAAGGCGATCGTCGCGATCGAGGATGCCCGCTTCTACCAGCATGGCGCAGTCGACCTGAAGGGCGTCCTGCGCGCCCTCAACCGCAACGCGCAGAGCGGCGGCGTCACCGAGGGCGCGTCCACGCTCACCCAGCAGTACGTGAAGAACGTCTTCGTCGAGGAGGCCGGCGACGACGCGACGAAGGTCGCGCAGGCCACCCAGCAGACCCTCGGCCGCAAGATCAAGGAGCTGAAGTACGCGATCCAGGTCGAGGAGGAGCTCGGCAAGAAGAAGATCCTCGAGAACTACCTGAACATCACGTTCTTCGGCCAGCAGGCATACGGCGTCGAGGCCGCCTCCCAGCGCTACTTCTCGAAGTCCGCCAAGGACCTCAAGCTCCAGGAAGCGGCCCTGCTCGCGGGCATCGTCCAGTCGCCGAGTCGTTACGACCCGGTCAACGACGAGGCCGAGGCCACCAAGCGGCGCAACATCGTCCTGCAGCGCATGGCCGACGTCGGCGACGTCTCCCAGGCGGAGGCCGACGAGGCCAAGGAGGCGCCGCTCGGCCTGAAGGTGAGAAAGCCCAACAACGGCTGCATCACCGCGGTCAAGGGCGCCGGCTTCTTCTGCCAGTACGTCGAGAAGGTCTTCCTCAGCGACCCGGTCTTCGGCAAGAACCGCGAGGCCCGCGCCAAGATCTGGAACCGCGGCGGCCTGACCATCACGACGACCCTCGACCCGCAGGCCCAGGAGTCGGTCCAGGCCTCGCTCAAGGACCACGTCAACCAGGACGACAAGGTCGCCGCCGCGACCACCCTCGTCGAGCCCGGCACCGGCAAGATCCTCGGCATGGGCCAGTCGAAGCCGTACGGCTACGGCAAGAACGAGACCGAGTACAACTACTCGGTCGACGCGGCCTACGGCGGCTCCAACTTCGGTTTCCCGACCGGTTCGACCTTCAAGCCGTTCGTCGCGGCGGCCGCGCTGGAGGAAGGGCGCCCGCCGACGCAGGAGTACCCGTCGCCGTACGAGATGGAGTACCCGAGCCCGGTCCAGACGTGCGACAGCAAGCCGTGGACCAACCTGAACGGCGAGAAGCTGGAGAACGAAGCCGAGTCGGAGCGCGGCCCCTACCGCCTGCGGAAGGCGATGGAGCTGTCGGTCAACACCTACTTCGTGCAGATGGTCGCCGACATCGGTCTGTGCCCGGTGGTCAACATCACCGACAAGCTTCAGGTCCGGCAGGGCAACGGCGACAAGCTCCCGGAGACCCCCTCCGTAACCCTCGGCTCGATCGGCCTCTCCCCGCTGACGATGGCGAGCGCGTACGCCGCCTTCGCCTCTCGCGGCATGTACTGCACGCCGATCGCCATCGAGTCGATCTCGCAGAAGGTCGGCGGGGAGCAGAAGTCGCTCGAGGTGCCCAAGTCGACGTGCTCGCGGGCGATGTCCGAGCAGACCGCGGACACCATCAACACCCTGCTGCAGGGTGTGGTCGACTCCGGCACGGGTAAGGAAGCCGGTCTGACCAACCGCCAGAGCGCCGGTAAGACGGGTACGACGGACGAGCGCCGCAACGCCTGGTTCGTCGGTTACACGCCGAACCTCTCGGGCGCCGTCTGGGTCGGCAGCGCCACCCAGAAGGTCAAGATGCGGAACATCTACATCGGCGGCCAGTACCACGACCTCGTCTACGGCGGCCGGGTGCCGGGTCCGATCTGGCGCGACGCCATGAACGGCGCCCTCGACGGCAAGCCCGACGAGAACTTCAACACCGTCGACATCCCGGAGGACAAGCCGGACCGTGGCCGCGGTGACGAGGACGACGACGGCGGCGAGAACGGCAACGGCAACGGCGACGGGAACAACGGCGACGGGAACATCGGCGGCCTGATCGGCGGCGGCAACAACGGCGGCGGCAACAACGGCGGCACGGACGGCGGCACGTACCCGACGCCCTCCTTCTCGATCCCCGAGGGCTGGTGGCAGGGGCAGTCGAACGGGAACGGCACCGGCGGCCGCGGCTGACGCGCGGCGCCCGAGGCCCTGACGGCACTCGGCCGCCACCTGAGACGGGGACGGCCCCTGTCCCTTCGTACGAGGACTTGATGTCGTACGAAGGGACAGGGGCCGTCTGTCGTCCGGGGCGGGCGGGCCGGTTCGTCGCGCGTGTCCGCCGGCTGCCCTGCCGTGGGTGTCAGCCGGCGAGCAGCTTCTTGACCGCCGCGGCCACGCGGCCGCCCTCCGCCAGGCCCGCCACCTTCGGGTTCACGATCTTCATGACGGCGCCCATGGCCCGCGGCCCCTCGGCGCCGGCGGCCTTGGCCTCTTCGACGGCCTGGGCGACGATCTGGTTCAGCTCGTCGTCGCTGAGCTGCTTCGGCAGGTACGTGGCGAGTACCTCGCCCTCCGCCTTCTCCCGCTCGGCGGACTCGGCACGACCACCCTGCGCGAAGGCCTCGGCCGCCTCACGGCGCTTCTTCGCCTCGCGGGTGATCACCTTCTGCACCTCGTCGTCGGAGAGCTCGCGCTTCTCCTTGCCCGCGACCTCCTCCTTGGTGATCGCGGCGAGCGTCAGCCGGAGCGTCGAGGAGCGGAGCTCGTCGCGCTCCTTGATCGCGGCGTTGAGGTCTTCCTGCAGCTTCGACTTGAGCGTGGTCATGGCGTCGATTGTCGCAGGTGTGGGGCAGGGAACGCCCCTTGATTTCAAGGGGCGTGCCCGGTGGTGCCGTACCGGAGGCGGCCGGACACGGGGACTTCGCCGGTCTGACACGATGGTCGTATGCGTGCGCGATACGGAGTACCCCTGGGCATCACGGCGGTTGGCGCCGCCGGTCTGTTGTATTCGGCGGGTTTCGAGGCCCGTTCCTTCCGCCTGCGACGGGTGACGGTCCCCGTCCTGCCCGCGGGCATGCGTCCGCTGCGCGTGCTCCAGGTCTCCGATATCCACATGGTCGGCGGCCAGCGCAAGAAACAGCGCTGGCTGCGCTCGCTGGCCGGCCTGCGCCCCGACTTCGTGATCAACACCGGCGACAACCTCTCCGACCCGGAGGGCGTGCCGGAGGTGCTGGACGCGCTGGGTCCGCTGATGCAGTTCCCGGGGGCGTACGTCTTCGGCTCGAACGACTACTACGGCCCGAAGCTGCGCAACCCCGCCCGCTACCTGCTGGAGAAGGCCCAGGGCCGCCACGGCCTGAACGGCAACGCGCCCGCCGTCGGCGCGATCCACAACCCCTGGGAGGACCTGCGCGACGGCTTCGACGCCGCGGGCTGGCTCAACCTCACGAACACGCGCGGGACGCTGAAGGTCGAGGGCGTGTCGGTGGAGCTCACCGGCCTCGACGACCCTCACATCAAGAGGGACCGCTACGAGCGGGTGGCCGGGGGTCCGTCGGGCGCCGCCGACCTCGCGATGGGCGTGGTGCACGCGCCGTACCTGCGCGTCCTGGACTCCTTTACGGCCGACGACTACCCCCTGATCCTGGCCGGCCACACCCACGGCGGCCAGCTCTGCATCCCCTTCTACGGCGCCCTTGTCACCAACTGCGACCTGGACACCGATCGTGTGAAGGGCCTGTCGACGCACACGGCGGAGGGCCGTACGTCCTACCTGCACGTCTCGGCAGGCTGCGGCGCGAACCGCTACACCCCGTTCCGGTTCGCTTGCCCGCCGGAGGCGACGTTGTTGACGTTGGTGGGGCGGGAGTAGGTGCTGTTGGTGCTGGTGGGGCTGGGGTAGGGAGGCCTCGGGGGATACGGGGGCGTGCCGGCCGTATGGGCGCGCCCGGCTTGGTTCGGCCTCACCTTGGTTGGCCCGGCTCGGCCTCACTTTGATCGGCCCGGCTCGGCTCGCTTGGCCCGGGCGCTGGCATAGGGCCGCTCGGCGTAACCCGCACGGACCACCCGTATCGCCCGTTTTGCCCACCCTGCTTAGCGTGAGGGCATGACAGCCCCGATACCCAGGGACATCCCGGACCTCCCCGCGATACCGGGCATCCCCGCGCTGCTGCCGTCCCACGTCCCCGCCACGGCGGTGGTGGCCCCCTCCCGCCGCCCCCTGGCAGCCGTGTACCGCCTGCTGGTCGCCCTGGTCGCGGCCGCGGCCGTCGCCGTCGAACTCACCCTCGGCAGTCCCCTGCGCACCCTGAGCCACTTCGCGATCCAGGCCAACATCCTGCTGGCCCTTGTGTTCATCCTCTCGGCCCGCCGCGCCTGGACCGCCCGTCGCCCCCTGCCCTCCAAACTGACAGGCGCCACGCTGCTCTACGCCCTGGTCACGGGCCTCGTCTACCACCTGCTGCTGGCCAACGAGTCGAGCCCCTACGCGCTCCCCGGCGTCCTCACGGGCGAGGCCACGGACCCCACGGGCTGGCACGCGATCACCACCCAGGTCCTGCACACGGCGACGCCCATCGCGGCTCTGCTGGACTGGCTGCTCCTGACGGCCCCGCGCCAGCTGCACCTGCGCCCGGCGGCGACCTGGCTGCTCTACCCCCTCGCCTACCTGGCGATCGCCCTCACCCGAGGCGAACTACTCGTCCCCGGCACGCCGGCCCGCTACCTCTACCCCTTCCTCGACGTGGCCCGGCACGGTTACAAGAGCGTCCTCGGCAACGCCCTCCTCATCGGCCTCGCCATCTACGCCCTGGCCATAGCCCTTGTGGCCCTCGACCACGTCCGCCCCAACCCCATCCGCCACCGCGCCCATCACCGCACGAAAACCGGATTTCGTCTCCAGCCACCGGTGGGCTAAAGTAAACGACGTCGCCGCGACAGCAGCGACATCGGGGTGTAGCGCAGCTTGGCAGCGCGCTTCGTTCGGGACGAAGAGGTCGTGGGTTCAAATCCCGCCACCCCGACAGTGAAGTACCAGGTCAGGGGCCCCTCCTTACTTAAGGAGGGGCCCCTGACGCGTGCTGCGTGACTAACTGAGTGACTAAGCGCGCCTGCGAGGGCCTGTCGCACGCGGAGCTCTCACGGCATTCGCGCCACCGCTCCTACGGTGAACCACTGCACGAGCGTTGCAGCAAGGTGGACTGCGGCACGCGCTGCCTCCAGCGTCTCCGGGACGGTGACGGTCCGGGCTCCGTGTCGAGACGTCTGCCCCTCCCATAGGGCTCGCATCATCCCTTCCACCGCGGCAACGGGCTCCTTCCCTGGGGGCGTGAACAGACTTGTTGTGAACCGTGACGGCGAGTTGCGGATCACGCGGATCATGCTTCCGAGGGTGGCCTTCGAGTTACTCGGCTCGATCACAGAGTGCGCGGCAGCCTCAGCCGCCTTGATGGCCTCGCTGTACGCCCGCACCGGATTTGGGTGCAGCCCATACGCTGCTTGCCATGCGTTCGCCAGGTGGTCCGCCGCAGAACCGACGTCAGAGCCATCAGAGGCATCGTGTCTATGACATCGAGGAGGTCCCACTCATTCATCGAGGCGAGGAAGTTATGCGCGTACATGTTGGCCGGCACCTCGTACCGCATACGCAGGCAGATCCTGTCCGCAACGTCGTCGTAGTCAGGGCTGAATTGGCTCAGGACCCAGTCCCGCATCGGCTTCCGAAGGTGGGAAGCACACCTTCGTACGGTGCATCACCGGCAGAGATGGATTATCTGTGCGCGAGACTTAGAGGGTACCCCGGGCCATCAAAATGATGCGACCCGGGGGAATTTCTGCGTCACGGATTATTATCGACGATCTTCTTGTTCACGGTATCCACCCGCTGCTTCCCGGACGCCAGGTCCTCGATGGCATTTTCGTCGATCTCTGTTTCGAGCACAGATTGCCCGTCCCCACCTAGCGGAACTATGTTCGCGCCCTCTGCGGGGCGCGTAACCGACACGACGTTCCCTACTTCATCGTGAACGATTGAAACTCTCATGGTTGCCATGTCGCTTCGAACCTTTCAGTTGTGAGCCCTCAGAGAGACTCAACCTGAGCGAGGATGTGGACATTAACCGGATTGAAGGGTGAATTGTTCTGTATGTACACCTTGTAGGCTTTTGTGCCGTCGACATGCTCGTACGCCTCGCCCTGTGTGAGCGTTGCCTTCCCCAATGGAGTAGGGAAACCCCCGACTCCAAAGACTACAATGCTGAAGTGGACCGATTGCTTGGCTGTGAAGCCGTGATGGAACCAGCTGTGAGAACCGTTGGGGGCTATGGTGACCCAGGCCACATCAAGAACTGCCATCTCCCTCATCCCCTTTCGGACTGCCTAGCACTCGTTCTTATCGTCACCTCCGACGCAGTGGCACGCCACTTGGGTATAGCAAATTTTCTTTTACTGAAGCCTTCAACCTTTGAGGCTTTGTAACGCAGCATCTGCCAGCCGACAGCCCGGCGCGATGAGCCAGATTCTCGATTGCCCTCGATAGGTACGAACACTCCTTCTGGGCATCCTCGCCTCCTGGCAGCGAGGCCAACTATCCGGTTCTACTAATCGACCAGGCTCTGCGAATGGAGCCAACGCCAGGGATGGCAATGCGGTACGCAACAAACACGCTCTCCGGCATCCGGCCCCAATCAGGGCACTCATGGCCCTTCTCCTTAGCCCAGAAGTGAATCTTCCGCAGGGGGGCGACTGCGCTCCGGGTTGGTCGCGGGAGAGAAGCCAAACGTCTCGGGTAGATGCCGCCAGGCGCGACCACCGCCGGTCAGCACATACACCACCGCTGTGAGCACAGCCCACTCATCACAGGGAGCGGTCCCGCCACCCTGCGGACGGGAATTGAACGACGGCAGCAACGGGGCAGCCAGTTCCCACAGGCCGTCAGGAACCAACCGCTGCGACACCGGCGGTGATCCGAACCGGCCGACGCTGATGATGGTCGGCGGCTACGCGGGCAGCGGGAAGTCGGAGTTCGCCCGCTTCGTATCGCAGCTCACCGGATGGCCCGTCCTCGACAAGGACCCGATCACGCGCCCGCTCGTCGAGCGCCTCCTTGTTGAAATGGGCAGCGAACCCTACGACCGGCACACGGACCTCTACCGGGAGAAGGTCCGCCCGCTGGAGTACCAGTGCCTGCTGGAGACCGCGTACGCGAACATCGACTGCGCGATCAGTACCGTACTCTCCGCGCCCTTCATCGCCGAGACCACCGATCCTCGGTGGATGCGGCGCCTGATCAACCGCTGCGAAGCGCGTGGCGTGACCCGCCGACCCGCGCCAAGAACCGTGGCAGTGGCACCTGTCAGTGGTGTCAGTCCACGCTCTCGGGTGGAACGAGCTACCTGCCCTATGAAGATGGCAGCAACTCATAGGCCTACATCGTCTGCCCGTCCTGCAGGCAGGAGAACATCCGTTACGGCTTCGGCGAGGACGAGTAGAGAGGACTGCTGTAGATCAGCGTCCGGCTCTCAAGCCCTGCGTGCCCATCCGTCTCGTTCGGCGCCGTTCACGGCCGTTCAGAGGACCGAAGGCGGCAGCCGCTCAGACGACCGGCCGCCCATGAACGCAGGTGAACGGCCCCGGTCCGAGACCCCGGGACCACAGTTGGAAAGCGTGCGGGTCTGTTCCGTCTCCGCCGGAGACGCCGGGCCCTAGGGTCACCCGTAACCACCATGCGAGGACATCCCACGCTTCCTCGGATAATCGCTCGTCTCGACGACCGCGTCTGTGTCGTTGCCGGACAGAAGCACCGCCGCCTGTTGGTGACAGGTTCTCCGGGGCGTCACAGTCGCGGGCACCGGGGGGACACCCCTCCGTGAGTCCCGTACGGGGATGAGAGGGCCGGAACACGGCGATATCCGAACCGCTTGTCCAGGACGTTCATCCTGGAGACCTGATACTCCCTGGTTGATGGCGGCACTGGCGCGATGCACCCCGAACCCTCCCGGAGGCGCTGCGTATCGGCTCATAGCGGAGGCCCTGCGGCATCCACAGCTCCGTGTATGTCCGATCGGCGACATGAGTCCTTGGCGAACTGGCCCCCAAGCCCTGTCCGTCATCGCCCCTCTGAGGGCCGGTTCACACTCCCCAGCCACAGGACGTCACGCGCTCGGGTCATGGCCACGAAGAGTTGGCTGCGGGCCAGCTCGTTGCGCTCGCGTTCGGTTTCCGAGGCATTCGCGTCGGCTGGTGTGTGGGTGCCGTTCGCCAAGGTCGCGTCGTGCTCCGGGAGGTAGACGCGCTTGAACTCCAAGCCCTTGGCTCGGCGGTAGCTGCCGAGTTTGACGGCGTCGACGGGGCGGCCGTCGTAGTGCTCCAGCAGGCATACGGAGATGCCCGCCCGTTCGAGGAGCCGTTGGTAGTGGCCGATCGCGCGCATGGACGGGCACAGCACCGCGGTGTCCGGCCGGGCTCCGGGCGGCAGGTCTCGCAGGGCCTCCAGGAGAGCTTCGTCGTGGTCGGCCGGTGTCGGCTTCGAAACGCGGATCACGTTGCCGTCGTGATACGTGAGATCGACGTCGCGGCGGCCTGGCGTTCGGAGCCCGTCGATGTCCTCGAAGGAGTCCTCGGCGACGACCGCGAGCGCGGTATCGAGGATCTGCTTGCTGTTGCGGTAGTTGGTGCGCAGCACTTGCCCGCGGTCGCCGCGGATGTCGATGCCGGCGTCGGACAGGCGGAAACCACCGGGGTAGACGGCCTGTTGGCCGTCGCCGACCAGCAGCAGTCCATTCGGCATATCGCCGACGAGAGCGTGTAGGAGCCGTACTCCGATCAAGGTCAGGTCCTGAACCTCATCGACGATCACTGCCGCGTAGCGGTGTTGTGCTTTGTTGCGCCGCGCTTCTGCCAGTGCGAGGGAGAGGACGTCGTTGAAGTCGTGCACGCCTCGCTCGGAGCGGAGCGCTTCGTACGCCTCGTACAGAGCCCAGACGGCCTGCCGATGCGGACGCCGCAAACTCGCGCGACGCCGTCGGCGGGGCACAGTGGCGTACTCCTCGAAGGACGTGATGCCGCGCCCCTTGATGACGTGGTCGATCTCCTCCTTCCAGTAGACCGGGCCCGGGTCGATCTCGGTCAGGCAGCTGTCGCGACCGACGTGCTTCCAGGCGAGGCTGAAAGCGGTCTGGGCCTTGCCTCCGTGTAATCGGACGGGGACACCGCTGTCGTGCAGGAACTCCTGGGCCCAGGAGTGCAGGCTTCGGAAGTCGACCCGGTCGGCCACGGCGGGGGACATGGTCTTGAGGAAAGTCGCCTGCACCCGCGGGAGGTTGTTGGCGAAGGTGACATACAGGAGGCGACCGGTGGTGCGCTGGGCGAGGTGTGCCGCGCGATGCAGGCCGACGACGGTTTTGCCAGTACCTGCGGGGCCGCTGATCCGTGCGGGGCCGGCCCAGTTGCGGCGTACCAGAGCAACCTGATCGGGGTGGAGGAAGGTCATCCACTGTTCGATCGGTGCCTGCAGCGCTTGTTCCAGAGCCGCTTCGCGCAGTCCGTCGAGGTCGAACAAGCCGTCGGACAGCTCTTCTTGCGGCTGCGCCTGAGGCGGGGACGGTGCCGGCTGCGTCACGGACGATCCCTCGTGCTCGGGGAAGATCCGCTCCAGGTGGTCGGCGATGGCACGTACGGATTCGGCGCGAAGTCGACTGCGCTCCGACAGCAGAGCCGGCCCGACCTCTTGCTCCCCCAGTAACCGGATCCTGCCCAGCTCGGCGTCGACGCGGTGCCCCGCGAAAACCATGAGGGGTTGGACCGCGACCGGGGACATTCCCAAGGAGGCCACCGCCGACTCGGCCGCCTTCGTGACGGCCAGAAGCTTGGCCGCGTGCTCATCGCGCGGCTCTCCGCCGACGCGGAGCTTTCCGTCTGAAGCCTCTGGCGCGGAGCGCCAGTTCTTGACGTCGACGACGAACACACCGCCGGGACCGACCAGCAGCATGTCCACGTTGGCAGCCCGGGTGCCCGGCCACCTGCGGTCAACCAGTAACCGCCACCCGCGCGCCGTCAGGACCAACAGCTGGGCGGCGACCCTGAGTTCGCCCTCGCTGGCCGCTTCCCAACGGCGTGCTTGCTGCCGTGCCGCCTGCCACTGCTCCCTGAGCAGCCGCTCCTGTCGCCGCGCCTCCTGCGCCCGCCGCGATGCCGATCCACCTGCCGCCATGCCACGCTCCCTCGTACGCAGAGTAGTGATCGTAAGACGATCAGCAATGGACAGGGCAGGGCGCACGACTGACCAAGTTCATCCCCATCGAAAGACTTCAGCCATGTCTGTGGTCATCGGGCACATGGCGTTGAAGGCAGCGCACCGTCGATGGACCATTCGCCACCGAGAAGCCTGCCCCGCGCGACGGGCTGTCCGGCAGGACGCCGTGCCCCTAGGCCCTGGACGCCCGGCGGGGGGCTGCCGGGCAGACGAGGGGGAAGCGTGGATCATCTCTTTGCCGTCGCAGGACGGTCGGCGGCACCGATCTCACCGACAGGGCCGGCCGAACCTCGGCCGGCCACGCAGCCGCGTCGTCCGGCACCGGTCCCTCCCCTCGTGGGGACCGGTGCCGAACGGCGAGGAGGTGTCGACCCGTGAGGGACGCGCCGTGTCGGCGGGTCGGTTCGGGTCGAGCTGGACTGGGGCGGCGTCGGGGGCTCGTAGTTCCTGCGAAAGCGAATCGTGTCGAAGGTGTCCGAGAACATGCGGCGCCATGAGTGGTCTCTCCGGGCTCTGGGCTGGTGGCCTGCCTGGGCGTCGCTCGAGGGATGCGCAAGTGCGTCGTGATCCTGCCAGTCGAGGGTGCCGGAGAGGAGCGTCCGGTCTCCGGACGCCGTCTTCGCCGCAGGTCAGCCATATAAAGTGAGTTTTCCGGTCCGGAAGACCAGGTGGGGCCGAGCAGCGGCGGAGTGAGGGAGTGGACGCCTTGAGTTCCGACTCGGCGGCGCGCACAGCGTTCGCGGAACGGCTCGCGCTGCTCTACAAGGAGGCCGGCAACCCGCCGCTCAAGAGTGTGGCCGACGCTGTCGTACGGCTTCAGCGGGTGGATGAGCGGGGCCGTCCCGTGCGGGTGTCCGCTCAGCGGATCAGTGACTGGCGTCGGGCCAAGAACGTGCCCGCCCAGTTCGCCGCGCTGTCAGCCGTACTGCATGTCCTGGTTCCCCAGGCGCGCCGCGCGCGGCCCACGCCCGTGTCCGCCGGGCTGTACGACCTGGGTCAGTGGCAGCGGCTGTGGGAGCGGGCGACCTCCGGGGAAGAGGAGGATTCCCAGACTCCCGTCGAGGCGCCCGCGGTGTCCGGTGGGGTCTGTCCCTATCGGGGGCTGGCCTCGTACCGGCAGCAGGACGCCCGTTGGTTCTTCGGGCGGGAGCGGAGTACCGACGCGCTGGTCGCTCAGCTCCGCGCCGTGGAGAAGACCGGCGGTCTCGTCATGCTCGTCGGTGCCTCGGGGGCCGGGAAGTCCTCCCTGCTGAACGCCGGTCTGGTGACGGCCCTGCGCGACGGGGCGCTGGGCGGGGCGGGTAGCAGCGGTCCGGCGGGCGCTGTGGTGCAGCTTGTGCCGGGCGCCGATCCGCTGGCCGAACTGACCCGCCGTATACCGGAGCTCGCGGATGTCGTCCGGTCGGCAAAGGTGGCGGGCTCGGGGTACCGGGCGCAGGACCCGGACGAGAACCGCACCGACGAGCTCCGTGCCGACTTCGGGAGCCGCACACGCGCCGCCGTCCTCGCCTGGGCCCGGCGCGAGGCCTCCGGAGCCGGCACAGGAGCCGACGCCGGCGCCGACGCCGAACGCGCTGCCGGCACCACTGCCACCCGTTCTCTCAGCCCAGTTGCCCCCTCCACCCCACCCGTCCTCATCGTCGACCAGTTCGAGGAGACCTTCACCCTCTGCCCCGACGACGAAGACCGCCGTACCTTCGTTCGACTCCTCCACGCCGCCTGCACCCCGGCCGAACCCGGCGACCCGCCGCCCGTCCTCGTGGTCCTCGGTATCCGCGCCGACTTCTACGAGCAGTGCCTCGGGCACCCGGAGCTGGCCGACGCGTTGCAGCACCGGCACATGGTGCTCGGGCCGCTCACGGCCTCGGAGTTGCGGGAGGCCGTGACCGGGCCGGCCAAGGCTGTGGGGCTGGAGCTGGAGCCGGGGCTGGCGGAGTTGATCGTGCGGGAGGTGAGTGCGGACGGCCCGCGGGGGACGCATGACGCGGGGGCGTTGCCGCTGCTGTCGCACGCGCTGCTCGCCACCTGGCAGCGGCGCAAGGCCGGGCGGCTGACGCTGGCCGGGTATCGGGCGGCCGGCGGGATTCAGGGTGCCGTGGCGGCCACCGCCGAGCGGGCCTGGTCCGGCCTCGATCCGGCGGCGCGTACCGCCGCGCGGCTGCTGCTGCTCAGGCTGGTCCGGCTCGGCGAGGACACGCAGACGACCCGGAGGCGGGGAACGCGGCGGCAGCTGGCGAAGGAGTCGACGGACCCGAACAAGACGGAGGAGTCGCTCGAGGCGCTGGTGCGGGCCCGGTTGGTCACGCTGGACGCGGAGACCGTGGAGATCACGCACGAGGCACTGCTCCACGCCTGGCCGCGGCTGCGGGACTGGATCGACGAGGACCGGCAGGGCAATCTGCTGCGCCAGCGGCTGGAGGAGGACGGCCGGGCCTGGGAGGAGTCCGCCCGGGACTCGTCGCTGCTGTACCGGGGCTCCCGGCTGGAGCAGGCCCACAGGTGGGCGCGGTCCGCCGGGGACACGTTCCTGACCCGGGGCGCCGTGGAGTTCCTGGCCGCCTCCGTCAGGCTGCGCAGGCGTACGGTCTGGATCATGCGCAGCGCGGTCGCGGCGCTGGTCGCGCTGGTGATGGTGGCCGTCGGTGCGGCGGTGGTCGCCTGGCAGCAACGCGACGACGCCGTGTACGCGCAGGTGCTCGCCGAGGCCGACCGCTTCCAGTTCACCGACCCGTCGCTGTCCGCCCAGCTCGACCTGGTGGCCCACCGGCTGCGCCCGGACGACGAGGACACCAAGAGCCGGCTGATATCGATCGTGAACGCCCCGCTGGCCACGCCCCTGCGCGGCCACACCGGCGCCGTCTACCTGACCACCTTCAGTCCGAACGGACGGCTCCTGGCCACCGCCAGCTACGACCGGACCGTACGGCTCTGGGACGTCTCCGACCAGGAGCGGCCCAAGCCCCTGGGTGAACCCCTGGCCGGGCACACCAGTTGGGTGAGCAGCGCCGTCTTCAGCCCGGACGGCAGCACCCTCGCCAGTGCCTCGGACGACGGCACGGTCCGGCTGTGGGACGTGCGGCAGCCGAACCGGCCGCGTCCACTCGGTGCACCCCTGACCGGGCACGAGGGCACGATCTACCTGGTCGCCTTCAGCCCTGACGGCCGTACGCTCGCCTCCGTCAGCGAGGACCGGACGGTACGGCTGTGGGACGTCACCGATCCGGAGCGGGCCGAGCCGCTGGGCGAGCCGCTGACCGGGGCCGGCGCCGCCGTGCGGTCGGTGGCGTTCAGCCCGGACGGCAGGACGCTGGCAGCCGGGGGCGACGACGACACCATCCGGCTGTGGGACGTGGCCGGACCGGACCGGCCGAAGGCGCTCTCCACACTGACCGGACACACCGACCTGGTGCACTCCGTCGCCTTCAGCCCGGACGGCCGCACCCTCGCCAGCGGCAGCGCGGACGACACGATCCGGCTGTGGGACGTCACCGACCGCCGCCATGGCCGGCAGCTCGGCTCACCGCTCACCGGGCACACCGGCCCCATCTGGTCGGTGGCCTTCAACCCCGAGGGCGACATGCTCGCCGCCGCCAGCGCGGACAGCACCGCGACCCTGTGGAACGTCAGCGACCGGGCGTATCCCTCGCAGGTCGGCGAGCCTCTCGCGGGCGCCAGCGGGGAGATGTACGCGCTCGGGTTCAGCCCCGACGGCCGTACGCTCGCCACCGGAAGCGGCGACAGCAAGGTCCGGTTGTGGTCGATTCCGACGTCGGACATGATCGGCCGCGGCGGGGCGTTCCGGCCGGACGGGCGGGTGCTGGCCACGGCCGCACGCGACGGCAGTGTCCGGCTGTGGAGCGTGGCGAAACCGGCCCGGCCCGTACTGCTGAACGACCCCTTCATGCCGGGCGACGGTGGCCAGCGCTCCCTGCTGTTCTCCCCCAACGGCCACACCCTCGCGGTGCTGACCGGGAACCGCGCGGTGCATCTGTGGGACGTGAGCGACCCGGCCCGGCCGGTCTCGCTCGGGGCGCCCCTCACCCTGCGAACCCGGTTCATGGGCCCCGACGCGCTGGCGTACAGCCCGGACGGGCGCACGCTGGCCACCGCGTACGACGACCGCACCATCCGGCTGTGGAACGTCACCGACCCCGAGCACGTCGTTCCGCTCGGCGCCCCGATCAAGGGCCACAACGGCTACATCAACTCCCTCGTCTTCAGCGCTGACGGTCGTACGCTCGCCAGCGGCAGCGCGGACAGCACGATCCGGCTGTGGAACGTGACCGACCCGCGCCGGCCCACCCTGCGCGGCGCGCCTCTCACCGGGCACACCGGGCCCGTCAACGCGCTCGCCTACAGTCCGGACGGCCAAACGCTGGCCAGCGGCGGCGACGACGACACGGTCCGGCTCTGGGACGTCACCGACCCGCGCCGGGCGACCCCGCACGGGGACCCCCTGACCGGCCACGCCGAAGCCGTGGTCTCCCTGACGTTCAGCAAGGGCGGGCGCTATCTGGCCAGCGGCGGCAACGACAACACGGTCCGGCTGTGGAACGTCGCGAGCCCGTCCGACGCCTCGGCCATCGGTCAGGCGATGAGCCCGAACGCCACGACGGGCAACTTCCTGTCGTTCAGCCCCACCAGCCACATGCTCGGCGTATCCAGCGGCACCGACACCGTCCGGCTCTGGAACCTGGACGTCGACCAGGCGATCAGCCGCGTCTGCGCGACCACGCAGGGCGTGCTGACGCGGGAGAAGTGGCACGAGTACCTGCCTCGGCTGTCGTACGAGCCGCCGTGCGCGAACTAGGCCCGCCCGTGCGGGCACCCGGCCCGCGGCCCCCTGCTCCGCCTCGCTGCATGCGCTCAGTGACGGTGCGGGAACGCAAGCGTCATGACGGGGGTGCGGCGGACAGCGGTTTCCGTGATCCCGATCACAACGCGTCATCACAGCGGAGGAGGCGACTCCCACGAGGCAGGCAGCCTTGTTACTGTTGGCCCCAGCCCGATCGCTGGTGCATCCCCCGTCGCCAGCGATCGGGCCTTCGCATGTCCGAAAGGTGGTGAGGGCCGCCGTGAACCGGCGCGTCATCGTCGTCACCGCAGTCCACGGCCCGTCGGCGGCGTTCCTGCCGCAGGCCCACCGGTCGCTGTGCGCACAGGAGTTGCCGCCCGGCTGGGAGTGGCACTGGGTGATCCAGGAGGACGGCCGGACGGACGAGGTCCGCCCGTACGTCCCCGACGACCCACGGGTGACCTTCCGTCAGGGCCGCCCCGGAGGCCCCGGTGTGGCCCGCACGGTCGCGCTCGCGCACACCGAGGGCGAGTACGCCAAGATCCTGGACGCCGACGACCAGCTCACCCCGGGGACGCTCGCCCGCGACCTGGCCGTACTCGAGGCCGACCCTGCCGTCGGCTGGACGACCTCACGGGTCCTGGACCTGCTGCCGGACGGCTCGACGGCCGGTTTCCCCGGCGACCCCGACGACGGGCCGATCGAGCAGGGCGCCGTGCTCGACTTCTGGCGTACGAACGACTTCCGCGCCCAGGTCCACCCCGCGACCCTGTGCGTACGCCGGGACCTCCTGCTCGCCCTCGGCGGCTGGATGGCCCTCCCGGCCTCCGAGGACACAGGCCTGCTGCTCGCGCTCAACTCCGTGAGCCGGGGCTGGTTCTCGGCGCAGGCGGGGCTGCTCTACCGGAAGTGGGAGGGCCAAGTGACCGGTCAGCCGGCCCACGTCGACCCGGCCGAGCGGCAGGCCCGGATGGCGGTGGTGGAGGCCAGGGCACGGGCGCTGGGTTCGTTCGGGTGGCAGTACCCGACGGGTCGGTGAGCGCCGTCACCCGGTGAGGGAGATGGCCTGGGACGGGCACTTCTCGGCGGCCTCCCGCACCTGCGGGTCGTCGCCGCTGTCCTCCCGCCCCGGTCTCACCACGCCGTACTCGTCCACGAACTCGAAGACCGACGGAGCCCTGTGCACGCACTCGGCGGAGCCGTAACAGAGGTTGGTGTCGATCGAGACCTTCATCCGTGCTCCCGTCGCGGACCGTCGTCGCCTACACGACTGAACTGCCCAGCAGCCACGCCCCTTTAATCACTGACCGAGCCCTGACCGAGCCCTGACCGAGCCCTGATCCAGCCCTGACCGAGCCCTGATCCAGCTCCGATCCAGCCCTGACCGTCCCCTGATCCCTCACTTGATCCCTCACTGATCAAAGGGGAGCTCGAGCATCCGGATCGCGTTTCCGCGCAGCAGCTTGTACGCCACCTCGTCGGAGAGCCCGCCGACGTGCTCCGCGGCCACCCGCTTCGTCTCCGGCCAGGTCGAGTCGACGTGCGGGTAGTCCGTCTCGAAGGTCGCATTGTCGACGCCCACCGTCTCGATCGCCTCGATGCCGTGCTTGTCACGGAAGAAGCAGCAGAACATCTGGCGGTAGTAGTACGTCGACGGCGGCTCCGGGATCAGATCCTTCACGCCGCCCCAGGCCCGGTGCTCCTCCCAGACGTCGTCCGCACGCTCCAGGGCGTACGGGATCCAGCCCATCTGGCCCTCGCTGTAGGCGAGTTTCAGCCGCGGGAACTTCACCAGGACCCCGGAGAAGAGGAAGTCCATCATCGACGCCATGGCGTTGTTGAAGCTCAGCGAGGCCTGGACGGCGGGCGGGGCGTCGGGGGACGCGGCCGGCATCTGCGACGAGGACCCGATGTGCATGTTGACCACCGTGCCGGTCTCCTCGCACGCCGCGAAGAACGGGTCCCAGTAGCCGGAGTGGATGGACGGCAGCCCGAGATACGTCGGGATCTCGCTGAACGTCACCGCGCGCACCCCACGCGCCGCGTTGCGATGGATCTCCGCGACCGCGAGGTCGATGTCCCACAGCGGGATCAGGCACAGCGGGATCAGCCGGCCGCCGCTGTCGCCGCACCACTCCTCGACCATCCAGTCGTTGTAGGCGCGCACGCAGGCCAGCCCGACCTCCTTGTCCTTGGCCTCGGCGAAGGTCTGGCCACAGAAGCGCGGGAAGGTGGGGAAGCAGAGCGAGGCCTCGACATGGTTGATGTCCATGTCCGCGAGCCGGGCCTTCGGGTCCCAGCAGCCGCGCCGCATCTGCTCACGCGTGATCCCGTCGAGCGTCATCTCGTCCCGGGAGAAGCCGACGGCCGCGATGATGCGCTTGTACGGGAACAGTCCGCCCTCGTACTCCCACCAGTCGGTGATCTGTCCCTCCGGGTCCGTCGTGAACCGGTACTTCCCGCCGATGTACTGGAGTTCACCGATCCCGGCGGTGAGGGGCTTCGGACCCCGGTCCCGGTACTTCGCCGGGAGCCAGGTCTCGAAGAGGTGCGCGGGCTCGATCACGTGATCGTCCACGCTGATGACTTTGGGCAGGTCTTTGGTGCCGCTCTCGGTACTGGCCACGCCTTGCCTCCCGAATCTGACGACCCATCAGATTCAGCGTAGGGGGCGTCCTGGGGACCGGCAAGAGAGCGCACCCGTCAGCCGTTCCAGCTCTCGTCGTACGGGTCCGTCGGCGCCGCCACCGGCTTCGCCGCCGTGACCTCGATGAACGGGATCGGGCCGCCGTTGACCGGGTCCTCGGCGCGGCGCGGGACGTAGGTGCCGGTGACCCGGAGCCAGGTGTCCGGCTGGAGGACCGGTGGGACCTCGCCGGTCAGGGCGACCTTGACCGGCTGGGCGTCGGCGGCGCAGCAGTTGAGGGCCATGCGCACGAGGTAGGGGGTGCCGTCGCGGTCCAGGGCCAGGAAGCCGGTGAGCTGGACCTGGCGGTGGCGCAGGGTGCGGCCGTGGTCGTAGACGGCGCGGCCCGCGTAGTCGACGAGGCTGAGGCTCAGGGGGTCGGCGGCGGGGAGGGCGGGGTAGGCCAGGGGCTCCTGGAGGGCCGTACCGGTGCGGGTCGCGCTGTAGGAGCCGAGGGCGGGCGGGGCCACCAGGATCAGGGCGAGGAGGGGGAGGACGAGGAGCCAGGAGATACGGGGTTCGCGGTGACTGTGGCCCTCGTGGGGCTCGTGGCTTTCGTGGTTCCCGTTGGCCTCGGGGCTGCCGTGACCGTCCTGGTTCTCTGTGCTCCCAGGGCTCTCGTGACTGTCCTGGTTCTCGGGACTCTCGGGGCTGCCGTGACTGTCCTGGTTCTCGGAGCTCTCGGGGCCGTCCCCCTGGTCCGCAGCGTGCTGCTTCTGCCGTCGCGCCCGCTGCCGTTCGTACCAGACCGTCGCCACCGCCGTCGCGATCAGTACCGCGCCGGCCACCAGCACCAGCGGGCGCAGCCCCTGCTTGACGTACCGCAGATAGAGGTCGGTGGTGGCCGCGTGCAGCAGGGACGCGCCGAGCAGGAACAGGACGGCTGACTGGGCCTGACGGTTCACAGGATCACCGCCCCGACCAGCACGGACACGACCACGGCCAGCACGAAGGTGGCCGGTGCGAAACGCAGGGCGAAAGCGCGCCCGAAGGTGCCCGCCTGCATCGCGAACAGCTTCAGGTCGATCATCGGGCCGACGACGAGGAAGGTGAGCCGGGCCGTGAGCGAGAACTGCGACAGCGACGCCGCCACGAACGCGTCCGCCTCCGAGCAGATCGACAGCACCACGGCGAGGACCGCCAGGGCCAGGACCGACAGCACCGGGTTGTCGGCCGCCGTGCTCAGCCACGTCTCCGGGACCACCGCCTTGAGGGTCGCCGCCGCCATCGCGCCGACCACCAGGAAGCCGCCGGCGTGCATGACGTCGTGGCGGACGGAGCCCCAGAAGGCCTCGCCCTTGCTCTGGCCGTCGTAGGCCTGGCGGGACGGCGGTTTCAACCAGTCCGTGCGGCCGAGGCGCAGCCACAGCCAGCCCATCGCGCAGGCCACCAGCAGGCTCGCGACCAGGCGGGCGAGGACCATCTCCGGGTTGCCGGGGAACGCGACCGCCGTCGCCGTCAGCACGATCGGGTTGACCGCGGGCGCGGACAGCAGGAACGCCAGCGCCGCGGCCGGGGTGACGCCGCGCCGGACCAGTGCCCCGGCCACCGGCACGGACGCGCACTCGCAGCCCGGCAGCACCGCGCCCGCCGCTGAGGCGACCGGGACGGCGAGGGCGGGACGGCGGGGCAGGGCACGGGCGAAGAAGGACGGCGGCACGAACACCGCGATCGCCGCCGACAGCAGCACGCCGAGCACAAGGAAGGGCAGTGCCTGGACCATGACCGCGACGAACACCGTCGTCCAGCTCTGCATGACCGGTGCGGCCAGCGCGCGGCGGATCGGGCTCTGGAGGAGCACCAACCCGACCATGAGCATGGTGAGCAGGAGCGAGGAGTTGAGGTGCCGGCCCTCTGCCGCCCCGGCCCGCTGCCTCGGTGTGCGGCGGCCATCGCGGTCGTCGGTCCCGCCGTCCGTCTGCTGCGGGACCGCTCTGGTGATCGCCACGGGCGAGGTACCTCCGGTGGTGCGGTAGGGCGCTGACTTCCCTCCCCTCCAGTACGGCCGCGCGGTAGCGGGCGTTCAGATGCGCGGAGGCCGCTCCTGGAACCACCCGTCACATTGAGGCAGTCTTTCCCCTCGTGGCGAGCGTTCCGAATCAGGGCTCAGGGAGTGACACGGCCGCACACATGGTGGTGTGCGGCGACGACGGTCTCGCGCACCGGCTGGCCGCCGAGTTGCGTGGGGTGTACGGCGAGCAGGTGACGCTCCTCGTGCCACCCTCCGAGCGCACGGTACGACCACCGGTCGTGGGCCGTGCCCGGGCCGCTTCGGCGGCGTTGCTCGGGGCGGTCACCGCGGCCGTCAACCGTGCGGGCGGTGGGGCGGCCGGCGGCAGTGAACCGGCCGGCAGCATCCGGGTGGTGGAGGCCCCCGAGGCCACGGAGGCCGCACTCGCAGACGCGGGTGCGGAACGGGCCGACGCGCTCGCCCTCGTCTATGACGACGACGAGACCAACATCCGCGCCGCCCTCACCGCCCGCCGTCTGAACCCCCGCCTCCGGCTCGTCCTGCGGCTGTACAACCGCCGGTTGGGCCAGCACATCGAGGAACTCCTCGACCAGGCGGCCGCGTTGGCGACGGGCGACGGGGACGCCGGTCTCGACGCCTCCACGACCGTCCTGTCCGACGCCGACACCGCCGCCCCCGCGCTGGCCGCCACGGCCGTCGCCGGCACCACCAAGGTCGTGCAGACCGACGGCCTGCTGCTGCGCGCGGTGGAGCGAGCGCCCCTGCGCCCGGGGCAGGCGGCCCCGTCCGGGCTGGCCACGCTGGCGCTGCTGTCCACGACCAACAACGACCCGGCCGGCACGGACGGTTCGGAGAACGGCGACGAACAGGGACCTCTGCTGCTGCCGGACGCGGCGGCCGTGCAGGAGGCCAGGGGTCGCGGGACGGTCGTCCTCGAGCAGGTGTCGTACGCGGGTCCGTCCCTGCCCTCGGGGCGAGGCGTCGTGCCGTCGTTCGCCTCGCTGTTCTCACGGCGGCTCAGGTGGTCGCTGGCCGTACTGGTGGGCTGTGTGGCCGCGTTGGCCGTCGCGCTGACGGTGGTGACCGGGGAACACCCGCTGCACGCCACGTACATGACCCTCCTCGACCTCTTCGCCATCAACGAACCCGCCCTCCACCAGTCCCTGGCCCGGCAGATCCTCCAACTGCTGTCCGGGCTGATGGGTCTGCTGCTGCTTCCGGTGCTGCTGGCGGCCGTGCTGGAGGCTCTCGGCACCTTCCGCTCCGCGTCCGCCCTGCGCAAACCACCGCGCGGGCTGAGCGGGCATGTGGTGCTGCTCGGCCTGGGCAAGATCGGCACCCGGGTGCTGACCCGGCTGCGGGAACTGCAGATCCCCGTGGTGTGCGTGGAGGCCGACCCCGACGCGCGCGGGATGGCGACGGCACGGCGGCTGCGGGTGCCCGTGGTGCTCGGAGACGTCACGCAGGAAGGCGTCCTGGAGGCCGCGAAGATCCATCGGGCGCATGCGCTGCTGGCGGTGACCAGCGCGGACACGACGAATCTCGAGGCCGCGCTGTACGCCCGCTCCGTGCGGCCGGACCTCCGTGTGGTCCTGCGCCTGTACGACGACGACTTCGCCACCGCCGTGTACCGGACCCTGCGGGCCGCGCATCCCCATGCGTCCACACGCAGCCGCAGTGTGACGCATCTGGCCGCGCCCGCGTTCGCCGGGGCGATGATGGGCCGGCAGATCCTGGGGGCGATTCCTGTCGAGCGGCGGGTGCTGCTGTTCGCTGCGGTGGATGTGGGTGGTCATCCACAGCTTGAGGACAAGACTGTTGGCGATGCCTTTCGCGCCGGCGCGTGGCGGGTGTTGGCGCTGGATCGGACGCCGCGGGACGAGCGACGCGACGAGCGTCGGGAGGAGCCCGCGGTGGAGGAGGCCTACGAGGACGGCGGCGGGGTGGGTGGCGTTTCGGGGTGGGTGTGGGATCTGCCCGACGCGTATGTCCTGCAGAAGGACGACCGGGTGGTGCTGGCCGCCACTCGGCGGGGGTTGGCGGAGCTGTTGGGGAGGCGGTCGCGGGAGCGGGCGGGGGCGTAGCGGTTGGCTTTTTCGCCCCGCCGCCCCTGCCCTTCCCGTCTTCCAAGGGTTGCCGCCCCTTCGACCCCGTCCCGGGGGCTGCCGCCCCAGACCCCCGCTTCGGCCTGAACGGCCTCGTCCTCAACGCCGGACGGGCTGGGATGCCTGGACCGGCGTTGAGAAGTGCCGGCCTCAGGCAGCTGAAGCCCTCCCCTTCAAATGCCTCTCCGCGAAGTCCAGTTCCAGGCGTACCTGCTTGATCCGCTCCTCCACCACCAGGGAACCGTGGCCCGCGTCGTAGCGGTACACCTCGTGTACCGCCCCCCGGGCATCCAGGCGCTTGACGTAGTTGTCGATCTGCCGGATCGGGCAGCGGGGGTCGTTCACGCCGGCCGAGATGTAGACCGGGGTCTTCACCTGGTCGACGTAGGTCAGGGGTGACGAGGCCTCGAAGCGCTCCGGGACCTCCTCCGGGGTGCCGCCCAGGAGGGTGCGGTCCATGGCCTTCAGGGCTTCCATCTCGTCGTGGTACGCCGTGACGTAGTCGGCGACCGGGACGGCCGCGATGCCCAGCGTCCATGCGTCCGGCTGGGTGCCGAGGCCGAGGAGGGTAAGGTAGCCGCCCCAGGAGCCGCCGGTCAGGATGAGGCGGGTGGGGTCGGCCAGGCCGGAGGTCACCGCCCATTCGCGGACCGCCGCGATGTCCTCCAGCTCGATGAGGCCCACCCGGTGCTTGAGCGCGTCCGTCCAGGCACGCCCGTAGCCCGTGGAGCCGCGGTAGTTGACCCGCACCACCGCGTACCCGTGGTCCACCCAGGCCGCCGGGCCCGCCGCGAACGCGTCGCTGTCGTGCCAGGTCGGGCCGCCGTGGATGTCGAAGACCGTGGGAAGGGGACCCTCGGCGTCCACGGGCCGCTGGACCAGTGCGTGGATACGGCCGCCCGGCCCTTCCACCCACACGTCCTCCACCGGGACCGAGCCGGGGGACTTCATACCGGGCGGATCCAGCACCACCCGTCCCGTCGTCGACCGCACCGCCGACGGCTCCGCCGCCGACGACCACAGGTACTCCACGCTGCCGTCCGGACGGGCCGTCGCCCCGGACACCGAGCCTGACGGCGTCGGGATGCGCTCCAGCTCACGGCTGGCCAGGTCGTACCGGAACAGCTCGCTGCGGGCCTCGAAGCTGTGCGCGATCAGCAGACCGGTCCCGTCGGGGTACCACTCCGCGCTGACGTCACCGGGCAGCTCCAGCGCGAGGTCCGTCTCCTCCCCCGTCGCCACGTCCCACACCAGCGGCTCCCAGCGGCCGCGCCTCTGGTGACCGATGAGCAGGCGGGCGTCGCCGTCCACCGGGGCGAAGCCGAGGACCTCCAGGCCGAGCTCCTGCGTGCCGCCCTTGGTGTCGTCGAGCTCGGCGACCGCCGAGCCGTCGGGGCGCAGGACACGCAGCGCGGAGTGCATCGCGTCGCCGTGCTCGGTGTGCTCGACGGCGATCAGCGTGCCGTCGTGCGAGAGGTCGCCGACGCCGGCGGACTCACGGTGGCGGTAGATCTCCGCCGGGGGCTCGCCGGTGCGGGCGAGATAGACGGTCGTGCCGTCCTCGTCCGTCGAGCGGCCCACGATCGCCGTACGGCCGTCCCGGCCGAGAGCGAGGCCGGCCGGGTAGGACGGGTCCAGGCCGGGCGCCGCGAGCTCGTCCTCGCCGCCGGTGAACGGCTGGCGGCGCCAGACGCCGAACTCGTCACCGTCCTTGTCGTCGAACCACCAGATCCACGCGCCGTCCGGGGTGAGCACGCCGTCCGTCGTGCCGTTCGGCCGGTCGGTCACCTGGCGCTGCTCGCCCGTCGCGCGGTCCCAGGCGTACAGCTCGTACGTCCCTGTGGCGTTCGACACGAACAAGGAGCGGTCCGGGGCGTCCTCCGCCCAGTCGGGGAGCGACACCCGGGGCGCCCGGAAGCGCTTCTCCCAGTCCGGCATGCCCTTGCCCGGCACGTCCTTGTCCTGCATGTGGTGATCCCGCGAATCGGACCCGTGGCTCTCAGTCATGGCCCCATAGTGCCTGGCCCGGCCGACAATTCGCTGGCGAGGCCCCCAGCCTGTGGATAACTTCGCCACCATGCACTCCACAATCCCTCCGGACTGGAACGAGGCCAACCGTGCCATGTGGGACGAACGCGTCCCGCTGCACGCCGCCGGGGAGTTCTACGACCTCGCCGGCTTCCGCGCCGGAGCCGACACCCTGCGCGACTTCGAGCGGGCGGAGGTCGGGGACGTGACGGGCCGCACGCTGCTGCATCTGCAGTGCCACATGGGCCTGGACACCCTGTCCTGGGCGCGCCACGGCGCCGCCCGCGTCGTGGGCCTGGACTTCTCCGAACCGGCGGTGGAGACGGCCCGCTCGCTCGCCGCCGACCTGGGTCTCGGGCCCGACCGGGCCGCCTTCGTCGCGGCCGACGTGTACGACGCGGCGCAGGCGGTGCCGGACCCCTCGTACGACATCGTCTACACCGGCGTGGGCGCCCTGTGCTGGCTGCCCGACATCCGCCGCTGGGCCGAGACGGCGGCCTCCCTCGTGGCGCCGGGCGGGTTCCTCTACCTCGCCGAGTTCCACCCCATCACCGAGGCCCTCGACGACGAGACGGGCTCCCGGGTCGTCCGCGACTACTTCGACCGCGACGCCCAGGTGTACGACATCCCCGGCACCTACGGCTCGGACAGCACCGACACCGTCAACAACCGCAGCGTCGAGTGGCAGCACCCCCTCGGCGAGGTCGTGACCGCGCTCGTGGCGGCCGGGCTGCGCATCGAGTTCCTGCACGAGCACGACATCTCGCTGTTCCGCCGGTTCGAGTCCTTCGAGGAGCGCGACGGCTGCTTCCGGTTCCCCACGGGGCGGCCGCGGGTTCCGCTGATGTACTCGCTGCGGGCCCGCAAGGACTGAGGCGACGGCCTGACCGACCGAATGCCCGACCGACGGACCCCGCTTGATCACGAGCGTTCGCGCAGGTCAGGGCGATTGTCAGCGGCGGGGTGCAGACTCCTTTCCATGACCGATCTGCGCAGGACAGTCGAGAGGTTCTGGGCCACCGCCGCGGCCCGGGAGTGGGACGCGTTCGCCGAGACGCTCGCCGAGGACGTCGTGTACACGCTGCCGCAGACGCGGGAGCGCATCAGCGGGCGGGAGCGGTATGTGCAGTTCAACCGGGAGTATCCCGGGGACTGGCGGCTGCGCGTCGAGCGCGTCGTCGCCAACCCGGCACAGGTCGTGACCTGGATCCACTGCACGGTGGGGCTGGAGGAGATGTACGGCATCTCGTTCTTCACGGGGGACGGGACCGGCCGCATATCCACGGTCACGGACTTCTGGCCGGAGCCGTACGAGCCGCCGGCGGGCCGCGAGCATCTCGTCGAGCGGTACTGACCCCGCGGCCCGGCCCCGAGCCGGAGCCCCGTACCTTTGAGGGCGTGTACCGGTTTCTGCTGACACCCCGTTGGTGGGGGATCAACGTCTTCGTGCTGCTCGCCATCCCCTTCTGCGTGTTCATGGGGTCGTGGCAGCTGAGCCGGTTCGAGGCGCGGGTGGAGGACCACCGCAGCGCCGGTGAGCAGGCCGCGGAGAACAAGCAGGAGGCGGCCCGTCCGCTCGCCGAGCTGCTGCCCGTGGACAAGGCGACGGTGGGCAAGCAGGTCACCGCGAGCGGCCGGTACGGCAAGCAGCTGCTCGTGCCCTACCGCGAGCTGGACGGCAAGCAGGGCTACTACGTCATGACGCTGCTGCACACCGACGACGGCAAGACCCTGCCGGTGGTCCGGGGCTGGCGGCCGGGCGACGCCGACCGCGCCGCGATCCCTGCCGCACCGTCCGGCGAGGTCACGGTCACCGGGGCGCTCCAGGCGTCCGAGGTGCCCGGCGAGAACGGCGTGCCCGCGCAGGGTGGCCTGCCGTCCGGCCAGACGGGGGCGATCAGCGCGGCGTCGCTGGTGAACCTGGTGCCGGACGACGTCTACGACGCCTGGGTCACCCTCAACAAGGCCGACTCCGGGATGAAGCCGGTCCCGGTCGCCGCCCCCAACGACACCGGCCTCGACCTGAAGGCGTTCCAGAACCTCGGCTACACCGGCGAGTGGTTCGTCTTCGCGGGCTTCGTGGTCTTCATGTGGTTCCGCCTGCTGCGCCGCGAGGCGGAGTTCGCGCGGGACGCGGAACTGGGTCTGCTCCCGGACGGGGAGACCGGCAGCGACGAAGGGAACCGCGCCGCTGCCGGGGGCACCGGCGAGGGCCCGACCCAGGAGAAGGCGAACGCCTAGGGGCACGCCGGGCGACAACGCCCGGTCGGGCCGCGACAACACCCGGTCGGGCCGCGACAGCGCCGCTGCCGCCCGTGCCCTACGCGCCCGGCAGCAGGCCTGTCCAGTACACCGTGCCCGCGCAGGCGTTGGACACCGTGACCGTGGCACTCGGGGCTCCGGCCTCCGGGGTGTTGGTGACCGTGACGCTGCCGTCGGCCGTGGTGTCCTCCGTCAGCAGCTGGGTGGAGGTGCCGGTGTCGCCGCCCGTGGACGTGCCCTCGCTCGTGCCCGGGGTGCCCTCGGTGGGGGTCGGGTCCGGTGAGGGGTCGGGGCCGCCCGTGCCGCCGCCGTTGTTGTCACCCGTCGTGGGGCAGGTCGCCGAGGGGAGCCAGGCGAACTTGACCTCGTAGGAGGTGCCCGGCTTGAGGACGAGGGAGGCGTACTCCGTCGACGGGTCGGGCAGGCCGACCGCGGGGTCACCGGCGACATGCCGGGCCGAGCCGACCTTCGTCGGGTCCGCGGCTCCCTGCGGGACCACACCGACCGTGCCGGGGCCGCTCACCGTGCACTCGGTGGTGGAGACGTTGCTGAAGCGGAAGGTGCCGTACACCGTGCCGGACGAGTCGGGCAGATCGGCGGACGCACCGGACAGGCCGAGCTGGTCCGAGGTGCACACGGCTATGCCGGCCGTGCTGGTCGCCAGCGGGTCGTCGGGCCGTCCGGAGCCCGTGCCGGGACCGGTGCCGGTGTCCTTGTCCTCTTCCTTGTCGCTGCCCTTGCCCGTGTCCTCGGTGCGGCCCGAGGTGCCGCCGGAGGTGCCGGCGCCGCCCTCCGTCTGCTTGCCCTCCCCGGCTCCGCCCTGCGCCTGCTCACCGTGGCCGGCGACGGACGGGTTGACGTCGGAGCCGGTGGAGTTGGAGACGTGCACCAGGGCCGGGACGGCGGTGCCGATGAAGAGCACCGCGGCCGCCGCGCCGACGAGCGCCTGCCGCTTGCGCGCCCGCCGTGCGGGCACCGCCCGCCGCAGATGGTCCAGCGTGCCGTCGCGCGGCTCGATCTCGTCGACCGCGGTGTGCAGCATGCGGCGCAGTGCCAGCTCGTCCGAGTCGAGCCCCTCGTGGCTCTGATCGTCGGGGCCGTGGTTCACAGTTCCGTTCCCAGCGTGCGATTGCTTCGGCTGTTGCTTGTCCGGCCACCCTGCCGGGTCGAGCCGGCCGTCATGGTCCTCGCTCATGCCGGCGCCTCCATCGCGACCCGCAGCGCCGCGATGCCGCGCGAGCCGTACGCCTTCACCGAGCCCAGCGAGATGCCGAGTGTCTCGGCGACCTGGGCCTCGGTCATGTCCGCGAAGTAGCGCAGGACCAGCACCTCGCGCTGGCGGCGCTGCAGACCCTTCATCGCCTTGATGAGGGAGTCGCGTTCGAGCTGGTCGTACGCCCCCTCCTCCGCGCTCGCCATGTCGGGCATCGGCTTGGACAGCAGCTTCAGGCCGAGTATGCGGCGGCGCAGGGCGGAGCGTGAGAGGTTCACGACGGTCTGGCGCAGATACGCCAGCGTCTTCTCCGGGTCCCGCACCCGCTTGCGCGCGGAGTGGACGCGGATGAACGCCTCCTGGACGACGTCCTCGCAGGAGGCGGTGTCGTCGAGGAGGAGCGCCGCGAGCCCCAGCAGCGAGCGGTAGTGCGCCCGGTAGGTCTCGGTGAGGTGGTCGACGGTCGTACCGGCCGCCGCGCTGTTCTCGGCGAGATCGGCGCCGTCGCGCTGACTGGGGATGCGGGTGGGCCGCGCTGCGGGCATGGGCGCGATCACCGGCATGCCGCCGGGCGTGCCGGGCATGCGGGGTCGGACGGGACGGCGGGGCGGCCGTAGGGCCGTACCGCGGGTCGCCGTGCTGAAATCGAGAACCTCTGCCACGCCAGTTGGACACGCGTCCCCCCGCGAGGGTTGTACGTGCCGGACGTCACTTTTGCGTCAGTCCCCTCGCGGGGCCCTCCGCCCACGGCAGCCGAGCCTCCGGACACCGCAGCCGACCGTCTCGTGCCAGGCAGCACAACTGACCGTGCGTCAAACGCCCACATGCCTACCCGCTCTTCCCTTATGTCTATATTTGAGCGGGCGTCCCCACGCCTGCTCATTTGGCGTCCCCACGCCAGAAAAAACGCGCCTCCACGCCCCATAAGGGCGACCGCAAAGACGCTCCCCGCCCTGCAAGCGGTTGCAAGAGCGGGGAGGAAAATCTTCAGCTGCCGCCGGGGCCCGGTTCAAGTGGTCCGGACCATCGATCAGCTCACACTTTTCACACAGATCCTACAAACGAATCGGCCCAGGCCCAGGAGTTTTCCGGTGGCACCCGGCACCTCACGAAAACTCCGCCGCCACGAGCTCCGCGATCTGCGCGGTGTTGAGGGCCGCGCCCTTGCGCAGATTGTCTCCGCACACGAAGAGTTCGAGCGCCGTCGGATCGTCGAGCGCGCGCCGCACCCGGCCGACCCAGGTCGGATCCGTGCCGACCACATCGGCGGGCGTCGGGAACTCGCCGGCGTCCGGGTCGTCGTACAGCACGACCCCCGGTGCCGTCGCCAGGATCTCGCGCGCCTTGGCGACCGTGACCTCGCCCTCGAAGCGGGCGTGCAGGGTCAGCGAGTGCCCGGTCAGCACCGGCACCCGCACACAGGTCACCGCGACCGGCAGCTGCGGCAGCCCGAGGATCTTGCGGGACTCGTCCCGCACCTTCATCTCCTCCGACGACCAGCCGCCCTCGCGCAGCGACCCGGCCCATGGCACGACGTTCAGCGCGACCGGCTCCGGGAACGGCCCGGTGTTGTCGCCGACCGCCCGCCGTACGTCGCCCGGGGCGGTCCCCAGCTCCGTACCCGCGACCAGGGACAGCTGCTGCCGGAGCGTCTCCACACCGGCGCGCCCGGCCCCGCTCACCGCCTGGTACGAGGACACCACCAAGGAGCGCAGCCCGAACTCGGCATGCAGCGCGCCCAGCGCCACGATCATGGAGAGGGTCGTGCAGTTGGGGTTGGCGACGATCCCGCGCGGCCGCATCCGGACCGCGTGCGGATTGACCTCGGGGACGACGAGGGGCACCTCCCGGTCCATGCGGAAGGCGCCCGAGTTGTCCACCACCACCGCGCCCTTGGCGGCGGCGACCGGCGCCCATCGGGCGGCCACCTCGTCGGGGACGTCGAACATCGCGACGTCGACCCCGGCGAAGGCCTCCTCGGTGAGCGCCACCACCTCGACCTCCTCGCCGCGCACGGCCAGCTTGCGGCCGGCCGAGCGCGGCGAGGCGATCAGACGGATCTCACCCCAGATGTCCGCACGCTGGGACAGGATCTGGAGCATGACCGAGCCCACGGCCCCGGTCGCTCCCACGACCGCGAGCGTCGGTCGTCGGGTCATCGCCCGGTGCCTCCGTACACGACAGCCTCGTCGCTGTCGGAGTCGAGCCCGAAGGCGGAGTGCACGGCGCGCACGGCCTCGTTGACGTCGTCGGCGCGGGTGACCACCGAGATGCGGATCTCGGAGGTGGAGATCAGCTCGATGTTCACACCGGCGTCGGACAGCGCCTTGAAGAAGTCGGCCGTGACACCGGGGTTGGTCTTCATACCGGCGCCGACGAGGGAGATCTTGCCGATCTGGTCGTCGTAGCGCAGCGAGTCGAAGCCGATGCCGTGCTTGTTCTTCTCCAGGGCGTCGATGGCCTTGCGGCCCTCGGCCTTGGGGAGCGTGAAGGAGATGTCCGTCAGTCCCGTGGACGCGGCGGACACGTTCTGCACGATCATGTCGATGTTGATCTCGGCGTCGGAGATCGTCCGGAAGATCGCGGCGGCCTCGCCCGGCTTGTCCGGCACACCGACGACCGTGACCTTGGCCTCGGAGGTGTCGTGCGCGACACCGGAGATGATGGCCTGCTCCACCTGCTTGTCCCCTTGCTCGATCGGCTCGCTGCTGACCCATGTGCCCTGAAGTCCACTGAAGCTGGACCGGACGTGGATCGGGATGTTGTACCGGCGGGCGTACTCCACGCAACGGTGGAGCAGCACCTTCGAGCCGGACGCAGCCAGCTCCAGCATGTCCTCGAAGGAGATCCAGTCGATCTTCTTCGCCTTCTTGACCACGCGCGGGTCGGCGGTGAACACGCCGTCGACGTCGGTGTAGATCTCACACACCTCGGCGTCGAGCGCGGCGGCCAGCGCGACCGCGGTCGTGTCCGACCCGCCACGCCCCAGCGTGGTGATGTCCTTCTTGTCCTGGCTCACGCCCTGGAAACCGGCGACGATGGCGATGTTGCCCTCGTCCACCGAGGTGCGGATCCGGCCCGGCGTCACATCGATGATCCGGGCTTTGTTGTGGACCGAGTCGGTGATGACACCTGCCTGGCTGCCGGTGAACGACTGGGCCGAGTGGCCCAGGTTTTTGATCGCCATGGCCAGCAGGGCCATGGAGATCCGCTCTCCCGCGGTCAGCAGCATGTCGAGCTCGCGCCCGGCAGGGATCGGGGATACCTGCTCGGCGAGATCGATCAGCTCGTCCGTCGTGTCGCCCATCGCGGAAACCACGGCGACCACCTGGTGGCCGTTCTTCTTGGCTTCCACGATCCGCTTGGCGACGCGCTTGATGCCCTCGGCATCGGCTACGGAGGAGCCTCCGTACTTCTGCACGACAAGGCCCACGTGCGCTCCTCGCTCAGTCCGTGTGTGTCGGCTCAGTTTACCGAGCGTCCGAAAACGACCTTGGGGTTCCCAGATGGTGAGATTCGGACGCTCCGGGATGGTGTCTGCCCGGCCGCGGGCAGGGCACTCCGGAAAGTGGGGCAGGTCACTACCGGCGGGGGTACCGGCGTCAAGAGGGCATTGACGCTCTGAGTAGTCAAACGCTAACTTCGCGTCGTCGTCGCCACACCAGGAGCACACGGCTCCATCGGGACTTGCGACGCGAAGGACCCTCCTCCTTTGACGACTGCGACCGCTTCAGAGATCCAGCACGTCACTCGAGCCGCATCGGCGCCCGCACCGGACCACCCGGACACGGATTCCCCGACCGGCCTTTTCAAGATCGAACCCTTCACACCCCACTGCGAAGTCATCCGCACCGCCGGTGACCACGCCGTCATCGGCGTCTCGCCCGGCAACAGCTACTTCTCCGCCGCCCGCGTCCACGACCTGGCCCGCTGGGGCCTCGCGCTCTTCGAGCGGGTGGACTTCGTCTACACCGACCTGTACGTGGCCGAGATGTACGTCGCGTCCGGCTATCCACCCGAGGACGCCCGCCGCAAGGCCGTGAAGAACCTGCGCGGGGTGCGGGCCAAGGTCCTGGGCGCCGTCCAGGCCGTCGACCCCGGCGGCACCCGCCTGTATGCCCACGCCATGTCCGACTTCCGCGGCAACGCGGCGTACCGGGAGATCCACGACCGGCTCCAGGCCCGCCTCGCCACCGACGACGAGTTCCGCACGACCTGCGAGAAGCTCATCGACACCTTCCTGGCCGGCAAGGCGGGACGCGCGAGCGACGCACAGCGCGAGGTCTGCCTGGCCTACGTCTGCGCCGAGGCCCCCCTCTTCCTGGACACCCCGGCCATCCTCGGCGTCCCCTCCTCCCTCAACTGCTACCACCAGCTCCTGCCGATGGCCGAGCTGCTCTACTCCCGCGGCGCCGGCCTGCGCGCCTCCCGCAACCAGGGGCACGCCATCGTGACGCCCGCCGAGGGAACCGACCCGGAGGAGACCGGCACCGATGTCCGCTGAAACACTCACCGCGATCGACTTCCCGTTCTCCTGGCGAGGCGACCAACTCCCCGCCGAGGTAGAGGAGTTGCGCACCGGCACGCCCGTGCGGCGGGTCCGCACCATCGCCGGCGACGAGGCCTGGCTCGTGTCGTCGTACGACCTGTGCAGGCAGGTCCTCGAGGACCCGCGGTTCAGCCTGAAGGACACCTCCGCGCCCGGCGTGCCCCGCCAGTACGCGCTGACGATCCCGCCCGACGTCGTCAACAACATGGGGAACATCACCGGGGCCGGGCTGCGCAAGGCCGTACTGAAGGCGCTCAACCCGAAGAGCCCCGGCCTCGCCGAGTGGTTGCGGTCCTACGCCGCCGAGCTCGTCGACGGGCTGGTGCGCGAGGGCGCCCCGGCGGACCTGCGCGGCGGCTTCGCCGACCCGTACTCCGCGGGCATGCACTGCCGCATCCTCGGCATCCCGCAGCAGGACGCGCCCCGCCTGATGCGCAGTCTGGACATCGCGTTCATGAACTCGGCCTGCCCGGTCGCGGGTGCCCGGCTCAACTGGGACCGGGACATCGCGTACATGACCGAGCGGCTCGACGACCCGGCCACGACGGGTCTGATGGCCGAGCTCGCCGCCCTGCGCGCGGACCCCGAGTACGGCCACCTCACCGACGAGATGCTCGCGACGGTCGGAGTGACGATGTTCGGCGCCGGCGTCATCTCCACGGCGGGCTTCCTGACCATGGCGCTGGTGTCGCTGATCCAGCACCCTGACCTCCAGGCCGAGCTGATCGCGCACCCCGACAGGATCCCCGCGGCCGTGGACGAGCTCCTGCGCATCAACCTGTCCATCGGTGACGGTCTGCCGAGGCTCGCGACCGAGGACGTACAGCTGGGAGATGTGGAGGTGAAGGCGGGCGAGCTGGTCCTCGTCCTCGTCGAGGGCGCGAACTTCGACCCGGCCGCGTTCCCCGACCCGTACACCGTCGACCTCACCCGCGAGAACAGCACCGCCCACCTCTCGTTCGGCGGCGGCCGCCACTACTGCCCCGCCACGGCACTCGGCCGCAGGCACGCCGAGATCGCCCTGGAGACCCTGCTGGAGCGGATGCCGGACCTGCGCCTCGCGGTGCCCGTCGAGCAGCTGGTGTGGCGGACCGGCTTCATGAAGCGGATTCCGGAGCGGCTGCCGATCATGTGGTAGCAGCGGTTTTGCCCGCATATCGCCTGTTCAGGGGCCCGGCGGCCGGACGTCTTTAAAGTTCAACCACTATGGTTCGCCCTGTGCGCGTACTTCTGGTGGAAGACGACGAGCCGGTCGCCGAGTCGCTCCGGCGAGGACTTTTGCGGTACGGCTTCGAGGTGGCCTGGGTCACCACGGGCAGCGCGGCCCTGAGGCACGACTCCCCCTACGACGTCGTACTCCTCGATCTCGGCCTGCCCGACACCGACGGACTCGACGTCTGCAAGGCCCTGCGTGAGCGCGGCGACGTCCCGATCATCGTGATCAGCGCGCGCAGCGACGAGACGGACCGGGTGGTCGGGCTGGAGCTCGGCGCGGACGACTACGTGTCCAAGCCGTTCGGGGTCCGTGAGGTCATCGCGCGGATAAGGGCGGTGATGCGCCGCGCGCAGCCCCGTACCGCCGCCGAGGCCGGTCCCGACCACTACGGGCCCCGCCTGACCGTCGACCGCAAGGCCGGCCGGGTCCGCCTGGACGGCTCGGAGGTGGCCCTGGCGCCCAAGGAGTACGACCTGCTGGCCTTCCTCACCGAGGAGCCCGGGGCGCTGATGTCGCGCGAGCAGATCATGGAGGCGGTCTGGGACGCGAACTGGTTCGGCCCGACGAAGACGCTGGACGTGCATGTGGCGGCGCTGCGGCGGAAGCTGACGGGGGCGATCACGATCGAGGCGGTACGGGGGGTCGGGTTCCGGCTGGAGATCGTCAAGGGTGACGGGGCCGGGAGCGGCGGGGGCGACGGCACGTCATGATCCGTCAGCTCGTCCGCAGTTACGTCCTGCTCGTCGCGGTCGCCATCGCGCTGTTCACCGTGCCGGTGGCGTTCACGCTCACCGACCAGCTCCGCGACGACACCAGGGCGTCCGTCCTGCGCGAGGCCAACGCGATGGCCCTGCTGCTGGGCAACGACGAGAGCGCCGCATGCGAGGCGCTGGAGGAGATGGCCAACGCCTACGAGGACGAGATCCAGGCGACCGCCACGCCCAGCTGCGCTGCCGACCTGCCGCGGCCCGCGGCGGACGAGGCGCTGACGAAAGCTCTGCGATCGGGCGAGTCCTCGGTCGACTGGGGCTCCGACTTCATCTGGGGTGACCACCTGGTCGTCACCGTCCCCGCGCACGAGGGCGCCACGGCCGGCGGCAACGACAAGGGCCCGGTCGTCGGCGCCGTACGCATTCAGTACTCGACCGGCGAGATGACCAGCCGCCTGTGGCAGATCTGGGGCTTTCGCGCGATCCTCGCCGTGCTCGTGCTGGGCGTGGCCGCCGTGATCGGCGTCGTGGTGGCCCGCCGCCTCACCCGCCCCCTGCGCCAACTCAACGACATGGCAAGCAAGTTCAGCGACGGCGATCTCACGGCCCGCTCGCCCGTCACCGGCCCGCAGGAGACACAGACGCTGGCCCGCACCCTCAACCAGGGCGCGGAACGCCTCGACACCCTGATCGCCTCGCAGCGCATCTTCGTCGCGGACGCCTCGCATCAACTCAGGACCCCTCTCACGGCGTTGCGGCTGTCGCTGGACAACATCGCGGACGGTGTGGACGACGAGTTCGTCAAGGAGGACGTGGAGCAGGCGACCGCGGAGGTCGTCCGGATGAGCCGCCTGGTGAACGGCCTGCTGGTCCTGGCGCGGGCGGAGGCGAAGGTCACCGCGGCGGAGCCGCTTGCCCTGCGGGACATCGTGCGGGAGAGGCTGGCGGTGTGGAGGCCGGCCGCCGACGAGCGCGGAGTCACCATCGCGCTCAGGGGGAGTGCCGACGGCCGGCTGCTCGTGCTGACCAGCCCCGGCCACATGGAACAGGTGCTGGACAACGTGCTCTCGAACGCCTTGGAGGTGTCACCGGACGGCGGCACGATCACGGTCCGCCTGGAGCCGCGGGGCGACGAGGTGGTGCTGTCGGTGGACGACGAGGGCCCCGGCATGTCGGACACCGACAAGTCCCGCGCCTCCGACCGCTTCTGGCGCGGCAAGGGCCTGACCGGGCGCGCCGGCTCGGGGCTCGGCCTCGCCGTCGTCAAGCAGCTGGTGACCGACGACGGCGGGACGGTGGCCCTGGACGACGCTCCCGGAGGCGGGCTGTCCGTGCGGATCAGCCTTCGGGCATCTTCGAGGAGTGGTGGTTGACGATGAGCCACTCACCGCCGCGCTTCTCGTACGCGTATGTGTAGCGGGCCTTGACGACGCTCTTCTCGCCGGTCTCGGGGTCGGTGAGCGTGAACTGGTAGGTGCCGGCGTCGATCACGGAGTTGTTGTCGAGGACGTTGATGTGCGTCTCGATCTTCTTGCCTACGGGCTTGTTGGCGAGGAAGTGCTCGAAGTAGTCGACTATCGCGGCATGGTCGGCGCGGACCTGGTTGGACACGGTGGGCAGCAGGACCGCGTCGCTTGCATACAGGTCCGCGACCTTCTCCGGGTCGCCGGTCTGCAGCGTCCTGTTCCACTGGTCGAACAGGCCGGCCACCTGATTCTTGCTGGGCTTGCCTGCACCCCATCCGGGTCCGGCGACCGCGGCACCGGCGGCTACGGTGCCGACGGCGAGAACCGCGGTGGTGGTGACAATGGCTACGCGCTTGCTGAGGGAACGACGAGTCATCGCATCTCCAGGATCTGGTGGAAGTGACTCCACATTCACCTGGCGCCGGTTAGGGCCCGTGCAGCGGACGTACAGGCCCGGGACAACACGTCTCCAATTCACGCCGCGCGCTTGCCCGATCACACAGCGGCAGCCTTCCTACGACCGCGCCCGCGGGCCAACTCGGCCCCGGCGCCGAGCGATACGACGCCCATGCCGACGGCGGTCAGGAAGCCCTGCGTGCCGTCCACGACGAAGGGGGCGGCCGCGGCGACCCCGAGGTCAGCCACGAGGCAGTGCGCTCCCGAAGGGAAGGTGTAGCGGGCTACACTCGTCCTTGAACCCGCTCACGCCCCGAAGAGCGTCACGCTCGCCTGGCGCCTACTTCGCCGGGCGCAGCCCCAGCGGCTCCACGATCTCCTGCTCCATCACCTTGCCGGCCTCGAACTCCAGGGTCTCGTCGCCCATGCCCTGGTCGGTGTCCAGGCCGTCCAGCTCCGCCAGCGGCTGGTCCAGGCGGACGTGGGCGAGGACCGAGTGCAGGGCGCGCAGGGTCGCCGACGCCGTCGAGCCCCAGTTGGAGAAGTAGGAGAACTGCCACCACCACAGGGCCTCGGTGGTGCGGCCGGCGCGGTAGTGGGCCATGCCGTGCCGCAGGTCGGTGATGACGTCGGCCAGGTCGTCGGAGATCCGGGCCGGAACCGGGGCACTGCGGGGCTCGTAGGGGTCGAAGACCTCCGAGTAGACGTCCACCGGATCCAGCAGGCGGGCCAGGTTCTCGCGGAGTTCGTCGACGTCCGGCTCCGGTCCCAGGTCGGGCTCGTAGCGCTCCTCGGGGAGGATGTCCTCGTGGGCGCCCAGACGGCCGCCGGCCAGGAGGAGTTGGGAGACCTCCAGGAGGAGGAAGGGCACGGTCGAGCCCGGCTCGTCGCCCTTCGCGACCTCCGTGACGGCGACCAGGAAGCTCTCGATCTGGTCCGAGATCTGGACCGCGAAGTCGTCCGGGTTCTGCTCGGTCGCGTGCAGCGTGGCGTCAGACATCTAGGAGTCGTCTCCCCTCGAAGGCGCGGCCGAGGGTGACCTCGTCCGCGTATTCCAGGTCGCCACCCACCGGGAGGCCGCTGGCCAGGCGGGTGACCTTCAGGCCCATGGGCTTGATCATGCGGGCGAGGTACGTGGCCGTGGCCTCGCCTTCCAGATTGGGGTCCGTGGCCAGGATCAGCTCCGTGACCGTCCCGTCGGCCAACCTCGCGAGAAGTTCTCGTATACGCAGGTCGTCCGGGCCGACACCCTCGATCGGACTGATCGCGCCGCCGAGGACGTGGTAGCGGCCGCGGAACTCGCGGGTCCGCTCGATCGCCACGACGTCCTTCGGCTCCTCGACCACGCAGATCACCGCCGGGTCGCGGCGCGTGTCCCGGCAGATGTTGCACAGTTCTTCCTGCGCGATGTTCCCGCACGTCGCACAGAAGCGGACCTTCGCCTTGACCTCCATAAGGGCCTGCGCGAGGCGCCGTACGTCCGTCGGTTCCGCCTGCAGGATGTGGAAGGCGATCCGCTGCGCGCTCTTGGGACCGACGCCGGGCAATCGCCCCAGCTCGTCGATGAGGTCCTGGACCACGCCTTCGTACAACGGACTGCCGTCCCTTCCTGGGTCCTGCGGTTCCTTACGATACGTACGGTAGTTGGCCCCGGGCCGTCTTAGAAAGACAAGCCCGGGAACACCCGCGGCGTCAGAAGGGCAGGCCGGGGATGCCGCTGCCGCCGCCCAGGCCCTGGGCCAGCGGGCCCAGCTTCTGCTGCTGGAGCGCCTGCGCGTTCTCGTTGGCCGCCTGTACGGCCGCGATGACCAGGTCGGCGAGGGTCTCGGTGTCCTCCGGGTCCACCGCCTTCGGGTCGATCCGGAGCGCCCTGAGTTCGCCGGAGCCCGTCACGGTGGCCTTCACCAGGCCGCCGCCCGCCTGGCCCTCGACCTCCGTCTGAGCCAGTTCCTCCTGCGCCCTCGCCAGGTCCTGCTGCATCTTCTGGGCCTGCTGGAGCAGCTGCTGCATGTTGGGCTGGCCACCACCGGGGATCACGATCAGCTCCTTGCGTCCGTACGCGTGTCTGCGCGGGCGTCCGTACGGGTTCGCGTGTACGGGCTCCCGTGCGGCTTTCCCGTTCAGCACGAGCCTACGTGCTCCGGGCAGCCGTCGCCCCGGCACTCTTTCGAGTGAGAGGAACTGGAGTCCTATACCTGATCAAGACCCCCTTCCAGGCGGAAAAGAGGCGAAAGGCATCTCTTCGCCACCCATTGGGCGGTAGGAAGGGTCCGGCGCGTCAGCCTCAGGTGTTGTGACGTTCCGTGCGCCGCGGTGGTCGTCCCGGGTCGTACGTGAGGTCACGCACCGTGATCAGTAGGGAGTGCCGGGTGGTTCAGCCGGAGATGCAGCCCGACAGGTCGCCACAGGACGGGCGGGGCGGCGAAGGGGCGGCCGGACTGCGGCCGGGCGATCTGACGGGTCGGGCCTTTCCGCTCGGGGACTGGGGAGAGCCGGCGGTACGGCTGGACGAGCTGTACCGGTGGGTGGAGCGGGGGGCGCTGAACACGGCCGCGTGGTATCTCGCGGATCGGGTGTGGAAGCGGCGGGGGGCTCGTGCGTTGCGGGGCGGGGCGGCGTTCGGGGCGGTCGTGGGGGCCGCGTTGCCGTTGCTGGATCTGACGGGGGCGGCGAGCGGGACGGCTCCCTGGGGGTATCTGGCGCTGCTGCTGGCGGTGGCGTGCCTCGCGGCCGACCGGTTCTTCGGGTTGACGTCCGGGTGGATAAGGGACGTCGCCACGGCCCAGGCGGTGCAGCGGCGGCTTCAGGCCCTGCAGTTCGACTGGGCGACGGAGAGTGTGCGGGAGGTTCTGGGGCCGGCCGAGGGGACGGCGAGTGAGGCCGCCGAGCGGTGCCTGGGGGTGCTGCGGCGGTTCTGCGAGGACCTGACGGAGCTGGTCCGTGCGGAGACGGCCGACTGGATGGTGGAGTTCCGCACGGGATCCGCGCCCCTGGGCATCCAGTCCGCGCTGGGCGGGGGCACGCGCCACGACCCGGGCACGGCCCTGGGCCGCTTCCCCGCCTCCCCGGCGAACGGCACCCGCCCCAACATGCCCCGCCAACGCCCCCCGGAGATCCGGTGACGGTTCCCGCGCCGAGCAGCACCGCGGCGCCGCAGGCAATCCGCCCGTCCGCCGGAGGTCACTCGCAAAGGCTCATCGCCTGCCGGCACGGCACATGCCCCTTGTCCCGGATCGCCTGCCGGCTCGTCTCCTCGTCGAGGTAGGCGAGGAAGCTGGCGGCGAGGGTTCCGTTGCGTGGGGTGCCGTAGGTGTAGGCGTACTCCACGTCGCGATACGGATAGGTGCTGCCGTTGGTCTCGATCTCGTCGATGTCGGCCTGCTCGCCGTCCAGCGGCACCCTGGCCACGCCGTCCTTCTCGGCGGACTTGGCGAGGGTGAGCTCGCTGTAGCCGATGGCGCCGCGTGCTGCCGCCACCTTCTTCAGCACATCGCCGGTGGAGGCGAGTTCACAGCGCACGACGACAGACGCGTTCTCCCGGCAGTCCAGAGAGGTACTCGGCGCACTCTCCCACTGCCCGTCCAGCACCCGCTCCTGGAAGATCTGCCGGGTCCCGGAGTTGTCCCCCCGGCTGACGAGGACGATGGGCAGGTCGGCGAGGGCGCGGTACTTCGTCTCCCGCTCCGCCTCGGACATCAGCTGTCCCCAGCGTGTGTACGTCCCCGCGTACAGTTCCCGCACCTGCCGCACCGACAACCCCGCCGCCGCGAACGCGTTCCCTTGGTTGGCGACCAGCGTGTAGGCCGACAGCGCGATCTTCTTCCCCCGCAGCCCCAGCCGCTCCCCCGACGGCCCGTCCGAGAAGGCGATCACCGAACGCGCGCTGTCCTTCGACCGACCCGCCAGCGCGTCGAGTTCGACGACACCGAGCTCGCTGCCGCGCGCCTCGACCGTGATGTCGGCGCCCTGGCACTTACCCTCGTAGTCCTTCGCGAGCGTCTCGATCACCGGCGCGAACGCGGTGGAGCCCGTCACCGTCAGCCCACCCCGCTCGCACTCGATCGGATTGCCGTCCCGGAAGACGACGATGCCGGCGAGCACCAGCACCGACACCGTGAGCAGGGCGGTGAACACCCGCGCCGGAAGGCTGAAGACGTTCTCCTTCTCGTCCGGGGTGGCACTGCGGTTGGGGTGCACCTCGCCTTCCCGGATCCCGCCGTACAGCCGTATCTCGCGCCCCACGTCGCCGCCGGAGAGCAGCACCAGCAGCTTGAAGTAGTCGCCGCGGTTGAGCGGCACCCGCGGGATGCGCAGCCGGTTCCCCTCGTACCCGAAGCCGCGGTCGGCGCTGAAGTGGTCCATGATGTGGTCGATGTCGGTCGGCTGTGTGACCGAGACACCGCGAATGGTGCGGTCGGTGAACACCGCGGTCAGCCCGTGCCGTTCGGGGCTCGTGTAGTCGTCGCGGTCGATGCTCTGCGAGCCGTCGTTCTCGATGCGCAGCAGGACCAGCGTGGCGTCGACCATGCCCGGCGCCTCGTCGAACAGGCCCAGACGCCGGTTCTCCCGGCCCGAGCGCACGTCGTCGCCGATCGCGTTGTCCATCTGGACGCGATAGCCGATCCGCTTGCGGCCCGGCACCCGGCGCTCGTACCAGACCATGACACCGGACGCGACGACGCCGATGGCCGCCGTCCCGATGGCCACGACGTTCTCGGCGTTCAGCCACTCCATGTGGGTGCCCCCGCTACTCCCCGGAGCCGGATGGTGGGGTCACCGTACGCGCGCACAGGGGAACGTACGACCGACTCCTGAGGAAGTTCGCGGTTTGTTCAACCACCCCACAGGAAAAGGGCGTTCACCGGAATCCCGGCACTCCTCGCGCCGCTGCTCCCGCTACTGCTTCCGGTACGTCAGTTTCTCCCCGCTGCTCGTGTTCACCCGCTCCAGTCCGCCGTCCGGCAGCAGCGTGATCCGGGTGGCGCCGCCCGGCGAACAGGAGGTGGCGGGCTCGCCGGCCGTCACGGTGGACGGGCCCATCGCCAACGGGCCGTTCCCGACCGGCGCTTGCGTCAGGTCAGCCTCGAACTCGCAGTGGTAGGTGCCGGTTCCGGCGGGGCCGTCGGCGACGAGGGAGAGAACCGTGTCGCCCACCTCGCCCTGCCGGATGGTCAGCCGGCGGGTGTTCGCGCCGCCCGCGTTGTCGATCGAGGCCGTCCAGGTGCCCAGGTACCCGGCCGGGATCACGCCGTCACCCGGCGCCGAGGTGGTCGGGCTCGGGGACGGGGTGGGGGCGTCGGTCGGGTCGCCGCCCCCGGAGCCGGTCGTGTCGGTCGTGACGGTCGGGGAAACGGTCGGATCACCGCCGGCCCCGTCCCCGCCGCCGCTCATCAGGCCGTACACCGAACCGCCGGCGGCGAGCGCGACGACCAGGGCGATGAGGACGAGGGCCACTGTGGAACGACCGCTGCGGCGGGGCTCCTCGGGTGGAGCGCCGGGGATGTACGGCAGGGGAACGTCGTACGGCGGGGTGGGCCCGTACGACGGGCCGTGACCGTGCGGCGGGTTCGGGCCGTACGAGGGTGTGGCGCCGTACGAGGGGGCCGAGCCGTAGGGCGAGTGCGGGCCGGGCTCCGGGTAGCCGTACGCCGGCTGCTGCGGGTGTTGCTGCGGAGAGCCGTAGGCCGGGTGGGCAGGGGTACCGCCAGGGGCGGCGGCGTCTCCGAAGGCGGAGCCGGGCGGGGCGCCCGGCTCCGGCGGCGGGCCGACCCGGGTCGCGGCCGCGGTCGGGAGCTGGTCCGGCGGCGTCGCGCCGGTGGCAGGGGCGTGCTCGGGCGAGGCCGCGGGGGTCGGCTCCCCGGAGCCCACCCCCGCCGGACCCGGACGCGCAGGGCCTTCCGGGTCTTCGGGCCGCGCAGCTCCCTCCACCGCCCCCGGCCCCGGCCCCACCGGATCCTCCGTGTCCAGCAGCCGCACCGCATGCCGCCCCAGCTGCGCCACCAGCGCACTCGGCAGCCACGGGTCCCGGGACCGCCCCCCGGAGACGGTGTCCTCGGCCCCCGTGCGCTCCAGGATCCGGTCCAGCGTCGGCCGGGCGCCGGGGTCCTTGCGCAGGCAGTCCCGCACCAGCTCGGCGATCCCCTCGGGCACCCCCTCCAGGTCGGGTTCCTCCTGGGCGATGCGGAACATCAGGGCGTGCGCGCCGCTGTCGACGGAGCCGAAGGGCAGCCTGCCGGTCGCGGCGTACGAGAGCACCGAGCCCAGGCAGAACACGTCGCACGCCGGCGTGATCCGGTCCCCGCGCACCTGCTCGGGCGCCATGAACCCCGGCGACCCGACGAGCGCGCCGGTGCGGGTGAGCCCGCTCTCGCCGCCCACCGTCTCCAGTGCCCGCGCGATGCCGAAGTCGATGACGCGGGGCCCGTCGATGGTGACCAGCACATTGGACGGTTTCAGATCCCGGTGCACTATCCCCGCGGCGTGGATGTCCTTGAGCGCATGCGCCAGCCCGGCCGTCAGGATCCGCACCGAACGCTCGGGCAGGGCCCCGTGGTCGCGCCCGACGACGCGCTGCAGGCTGGGCCCGGCGACATACCCGGTGGCGACCCAGGGCACCTCGGCCTCGGTGTCCGCGTCCAGCACCGGCGCGGTCCAGAACCCGCCGACCTGCCGCGCGGCCTGCACCTCCTGGCGGAACCGGGCCCGGAACTCCTCCTGGGCGGCCAGCTCCCGCCGGACGAGTTTCACGGCGACGGTACGGCCGCGGTCGGAGCGGGCCAGATACACGTCCCCCATGCCGCCCGCCCCCAGCCGCGCCAGCAGCCGATAAGCCCCGATCCGCTGCGGATCACCCGACCCCAGCTTCTCCATCGCTCGCCCCCAACCCCACCCACGCAAGCCCCCGCCTACGCGACGGCCCCACGATAGTGCGGCATACCGGGAGGTGAGCGGGGCGGCGTCTACGGTTCGGTAACAGCAGCCTCGATCCCGTCGAGGACCTTCGACAACCGTTCCAGAACCCGTACGGCCTCGGCGAGCTCCGCGTCCCCGAAGGCGTCGGCCAGCCGGTCCGCGAGGGCCGCGTGCCCGGGGTTGATCCCGGAGATCGCCGCGCGCCCCTCGTCGGTCGGCGCGAGGAGCTTCGCCCGGCGGTGCGCGGGGTTCGGCCGGTACTCGGCGAGCCCCTTGTCCACCAGCAGATCGGCGATGCGCTGCACGCTCTGCCGGGTGATGCCCATGGCGCGGGCGACGCCGGCGACGGGCAGGGGTTCGCCGAGCACCGCGCCCAGCACCTGCCACCAGGCCGCCGTCAGCCCGGCCGGCCGGGCCAGTTCCTCGGCGACCGCGAGGAACTGGCCGTTGAGCTTGAAGACACCGAGCGCGCTGCGGCTCAGCAGATCCTGGCGTTCCCGGCTCACAGAACTCCGGCCTTCTCGAGTACGGCGTACGCCTCCGCGTCGGAGTCGTGGAACAGGCGGTACCAGGCGTCGACGGCCTCGTCGTCGTACACCTTCAGCAGCCGCAGGATCTCCCGGGCGAAGGCGACGGGCTCGGTCGGGCCGGCGGTGACGAGCCCGCCGTCGGTGACGGCGTCGGCCTCGACGTACCGCTCGCCGCCGCCGTAGCCGGTCGCGGCCAGGTAGAAGGAGATCGCGCTGGTGTGGTCCCGGTCGTCGAGCAGCCCCTCACGCGCCATGCCGGCCGTCGCGCCGCAGATCGCCGCGACGGGCACACCGGCGTCAAGGAACTCCCGGGCCCTGCGGGCGAACGGGGCGAGCTCGTCGCCCGTGTCCCAGAGGTCGGCGCCCGGCAGGATCAGCAGGGCCGCGCCGGACGGCCGTACGTCGGCCAGGGCCAGGTCGGGCTGGATGCGCAGGCCGCCGACCGTCGTGACGGGCTCGCGGGTCGGGCCGACCGTACGGATCTCGTAGCCGGCGCGGGCGAGCTGCGCGGTGGCGTGGCCCGGCTCCCAGTCGGCCAGGGTGTTGTAGACGGCGAGGTACACGGGCTTGCTCATGGCTCCTCCTGGAGACCTCGAAGTTGACAACATCCTGTCATTTAGACAGCTTACTGTCAATGCTGGCTGTCATGCTCTCTGCCCACGCGGGGTGATGCTCGGCGGCGTGGGCGTCGACAACCTGTCGCGGAAACCCACCGACCGCAGACAGGACGCCGATACCGCGCCCGAAGGGCCCACCCGTACGCTCGGCCGCATGACCCCTCAGCCAAATCCCGAGGTCGGCGCCGCCGTGAAGGCCGCGGACCGTGCGCATGTCTTTCACTCCTGGTCCGCTCAGGAACTCATCGACCCGCTCGCCGTCGCCGGTGCGGAGGGGTCGTACTTCTGGGACTACGACGGCAAGCGCTACCTCGACTTCACCAGCGGGCTCGTCTACACGAACATCGGCTACCAGCACCCGAAGGTCGTCGCCGCGATACAGGAGCAGGCCGCACACCTGACCACCTTCGCGCCCGCCTTCGCCGTCGAGTCCCGGTCCGAGGCGGCGCGGCTGATCGCCGAGCGGACGCCGGGCGACCTGGACAAGATCTTCTTCACCAACGGCGGCGCGGACGCCGTGGAGCACGCCGTGCGGATGGCCCGGCTGCACACCGGGCGGCCGAAGGTGATGTCGGCGTACCGGTCGTACCACGGCGGTACGCAGCAGGCCGTGAACATCACCGGCGACCCGCGCCGCTGGGCCTCCGACAGCGCCACGGCCGGGGTCGTGCGCTTCTGGGCGCCCTTCCTCTACCGCTCCCGCTTCTACGCCGAGACCGAGGAGCAGGAGTGCGCGCGGGCGCTGGAGCACCTGGAGGCGACGATCGCCTTCGAGGGCCCGTCGACCATCGCCGCGATCATCCTGGAGACGGTTCCCGGTACGGCGGGGATCATGATTCCGCCGGCCGGCTACCTGGCGGGCGTCCGCGAGATCTGCGACAAGTACGGGATCGTCTTCATCCTGGACGAGGTCATGGCGGGGTTCGGGCGGACCGGTGAGTGGTTCGCGGCGGACCTGTTCGACGTCATCCCCGACCTGATGACCTTCGCCAAGGGCGTGAACTCCGGGTACGTGCCGCTGGGCGGCGTCGCCATCTCCGGGGCCATCGCGGAGACCTTCGCGAAGCGGCCCTACCCGGGCGGTCTGACGTACTCCGGGCACCCGCTGGCCTGCGCGGCCGCCGTCGCGACGATCAACGTCATGGCCGAGGAGGGAGTCGTCGAGAACGCCGCCCGGCTCGGCTCCGAAGTCGTCGGACCCGCACTGCGTGAGCTGGCCGGACGTCACCCTTCCGTCGGCGAGGTCCGCGGCGTCGGCATGTTCTGGGCGCTCGAACTGGTCAAGAACCGGGAGACCCGCGAGCCTCTCGTGCCCTACAACGCGGCGGGCGAGGCCAACGCCCCCATGGCAGCGTTCGGCTCCGCCGCGAAGGCCGGGGGCATCTGGCCGTTCGTGAACATGAACCGCACCCACGTTGTGCCGCCGTGCAACGTGACCGAGGCGGAACTGAAGGAGGGCCTCGCAGCGCTGGACGCTGCGCTGGCTGTGGCGGACGGGTACGTGGAGTAGGCGTCCAGGGGGTTCGCCCACCCGCCCACCCGTCTCGGTCGGCCAGGAGGCTGGACTCGAAAAACCCCTGGGGGCTCCGCCCTCAGTCCCCCACCCTCACCTTTCGGCGCCGGTCCAGGCATTTCAGCCCGTCCGGCGTTTGAGGACGAGGCCCGTTCAGGGCCGACAGCGGGGGTCTGGGGGCGGCAGCCCCCAGGGACGGGACGGGCAAGGGCGGCGGGGGCGAAAAAGTCCGGCCGTCACGGGAATCTCACCCGGAAGCCGAACGCGTAAGGTGGCGTGCTCGTAGACATACATGCGCACGCCACCTCATCGCGACGACGGGAGACGCCCTCACCATGCCCGGCACCGGCACCGGCGGCAACGGCTCCGTGACGCGGAGCACCCTGCGACAGCAGATCGCGGACGCGCTGCGCGACGAGGTACTGTCCGGGCGGCTGCAGGCAGGCCGGGAGTTCACCGTCAAGGAGATCGCCGAACAGTACGGCGTCTCCGCGACCCCGGTCCGTGAGGCACTCGTCGACCTCTCGGCGCAGGGCCTCCTGGAGGCCGACCAGCACCGCGGCTTCCGCGTGCACGAGTACTCCGTCGAGGACTACCGCGGCATCATCGAGGCCCGCGGCCTGGTCACCGACGGCATGTTCCAGGTCCTGGCCACCGAACGGGCAGGCCACCGTGACCCCGACGACCCGCGCGTCATCGCCGCCGCCGTCGGAGTACGCCGCCGCGCCGAGGAGGCGCAGCGCGCCGCCACCGCCGGCGACCTCACCGTGCTCATCGGCTACGACCTGCGCTTCTGGCGCGAACTCGGCGCCCTCTTCGGGAACCCCTACCTCTCCGACTTCCTGCACCGGCTGCGCCTGCAGTCCTGGGTCTGCGCGGTCCAGCATCTGCGCCGCCTCGACGACCTGCGCGGCCACCTGTGGTCCCGGCACACCGAACTGGTCGACGCCCTGATGCGCCGCGACCTGCCCACGGCACGCTCGATCGTCGCCGACCACGACGCGAACGCCCTCGCCCTGATCGAGCGACTGGCGGCCGGATGACCTGGTGGGCGGGCGTACTGGTGCCGGCCCCGCGGCCGAACGACGGTGCGCTGCGTGGGACCGTGGAGAAGCTGGTGGGCGGTCCGGGGAGGTGGGTGGACGGAGTGTGGGTATGGGACCTGCACGAGCGGGGACTTGCATGAGGAACCCCCGAAAGAGCCGACGAAGAGCCGCTGAAGAGCCCCACGAAGACCGGCATGAGGGGGTCCGCCCCGGACCCGCACCGATTACCCTTCCCTGACCACCGTGCTACCCACTGTGCTACGCCTTTGCCACGCCGTGTGACCGCTGTGTGAGGAGCCCTCTTTTGGCCTGTGACCTGTGGCTGGTACCGCTCGTCGACGTGTTGTGCCACACCCCCGACAACCCGTTCGCCGAAGAACTCGCGCAATACAACAAGGTGCTGGCCGAGGCGGCGCTGCCGCCGGTGCCGGTGTACCAGTACATGCCGGGCCTGTCCGGCGACGTCGCCCCGGTCGCCGGCTTCGACTACGACGCCCTGCACTTCCTGCGCCGCGCGTATCTGCTCCAGGTCTGCGGCCTGCCGGTGACCCCGGTCGACGACCTGGGCGGCGACTACGAACAGCTCCTGGAGATGTTCGAGACGACGGCCCAGCAGTCGCACCTGGTCTGGCACTACGACCACGCGGGCGCCTACGTCCCCGTGGACTTCCCGAACCCGCTCGCCAACGACGAGCTCCTGGCGGGCGGCGGCCCCCTGGGCTCCGCCCAGGCGCTCCTGCGCGAGCTGGAGTTGGTGGCCCAGGTCATCGGCATCGACCCCGCCAACCCCCCGGCGGCACCCCAACCCCCGCTCTCCCCGACCTCCTTGGAGGAGCCGGCGGTCGCCGCCCCCTACGACCCGAGCCCCTTCGCCCGCGAACGGCACGTGTGGCTGGGACTGCACGCGGCGGCCACGCGGAGTCTGGCGCAGGGGTCGATGATCGTCTTCAGCTGACCGCTGACGGCCTACTTCAGCTGGGAGAGCCCCTTCTGCAGGTCATCGAGGTTCATCACAGGCGTGTAGTCCACCTTGGCGCCGAACTTCTCGAAGAGCGGCTCGGTGAGCGACGGCAGCTGGGAGCTGTCCTGCATGTCGAAGACGATGAACATCGAGCGGACCCCGCCGTCGGGGCCGAAGTAGGCTGCCTCCGGCTTGAACGCCGCCATGATCTCCTGCATGACCTGGGACATCTTGCCGCTGCGGATGACTTCGTTCGCCTTCTCCGTGTCCACGTGGGCCTGAAGCAGTACGCGCATGACACTCACCTTCTCCTGATCGGCGTCGTACGGCCTCACGTTATGGGCGGTATGCACGCTTCGCCCGCTCGCTGCGCCATTGGAGTACGAGGAGGGGAGGGCACCTGGCGGGCGCCCTCCCCTGTAGTCATCGCTGGTGCGGCAACCTGATGGTCCGTACGAGGGGCATGTCCTTGTACAGGTCGGGTTCGACGGTCAGCACCTGACGCCCGTCCGGCCAGTCCGGCGTCGGCCGGGACAGATGGATCGCGTGACCGAGCCGCCACTCCACCCCGTCACGCAACAGCGCGCCCACGGTCGACGCCCCGGAGAAGTCCAACTCGACGATCTCCATAGCGGGCAGCGCTCCGACGTGCTCGGCGAGCCCCTTACGCATGCCGTCGGCGGCGGCCAGGCACAGTGCGGGTACGTACACGTGCCGAGTGGGCCCGTGCTCGGTGTTAGCGACGAACTGAGAAGCCAGCGAGTTCCCCGAACCGAGCGCCAGCAGGGCCGACTCATCGAAGACGACGCCGGTCGATCCGGCCCTCGTCGCGCTCACAGGCTGTCCACCGGCCGGCCGGCCTCAAGGTCCTGCCAGACCTTCTCCACCCTGTCGTGGTCCTCGTCCGTGAGCGTCGCGCCGAAGTGCGTCTCGCAGTACGCCTTGGTCGCCTCGTACCGCTTCTGCAGTTCCTCCTTGGTCGGCGTGGCCCCCGCCAGCTCGGCGATCAGGTCACGCATGGTCATCCCGCGCTCGCGGGCGAGAACCATGAGGCGGTCACGGACAGCGGGGTCGACCTTGACGGTGGTGTCAGCCATGACCGCAGTATACCCCCGGTATACCACGTCAGGCCGTTCCAATACGGCGGTCATCGAGCACGCTCCATTTCTCTCGAAGGAATCGCCAGGCGGACCTTCCCCGCCCGCGGAAATCAATCTCAACGGCCGTTACATGCCGGGCCGTTGGCGCCTCAGGCCGACGCAGCCGACCCCCGATGTGCTCGTACGCCGAACCCACCAACCGGGGCCCGTTCCAGGTCACCGCCGCCCGCACCTGGTCACTGCTGGCACCCCTCCGCCACCATTCCTCCACCAGCGGCGCCAGCCGCAGGGCCTCGGCGCGGTCCAGAGTGAGGCGCCGGTCGTAGTCCCCGAACGAGAGGAGCAGGCGCGCGGCTGCAGCCCGGCGACGCGGAACTTTTTCGGTTTCACCCGTTCGTGGCGCGGCTTCGTACGGAGCGTCGAACACCTCGTAAACGACGGAGAGTTGGGCCGATGTGCCACCCCCGAACTCCTCTCGCACCATCCGCCGCAGATACCGCCGTTCCTCCAGCTCACGCAGGGCGGCAGCGATCCGCCCCCGCCCCTCGCAGCGCGGGACGGCGAGCGCGCGAAGGGTGACGCGGGTGTGGTTCGGGAGGGCCAGCAAGTACGTCAGTACGCTCACCGCGCACCAGGAAATGCTCCGGTCGCGGAGAAGAGCGGCAGACAGGCCTGAAAAGACGCGCGCAGGCGTCGTACGATGAGAACGCATCCGGAGGTGTTGCTCCTGGGTGTCGAGCCCCCGGGTGTTGGCGCACCGCGGGGGCATTTCGTTGCTGCCGTGACTCTAAGGCCACGCAGAGCGACGATTGCAAGTCGAAACCACCTTTTCCCAGGCGGAAGTTCGCGTTCTTCACTCCTGCGAGTGAAGGGCGGTGCACAGCAGACGCGTGTGCACGAATCGGTCGGGGGTCGTCGGGCGGTAGCGCCAACTCAAGGGCCAGGTCAGGCCGTTGAGGGCGGGCACCGGGATGTACGCGACATGGTCCGGGCCGGCAGTGAAACGGGTGACTCCGTCGGGCCAGGCGCGATGGGACGTACTGCCGACGGGCACGAGGAAGTAGACCCCGCGCCGCCCCGTCGCCGACTCGACGATCGGCCCCGGATCACCGCCGGTCATGCGGGCGAGCCGGTCGGCGACCTCCCGGCCCTCCTCGCCGTCGACTCTGATCGCGTCGAACTGGACGCCTGCCTTGCGAAGTTGAACGCCGGTCGGCGGGACCCAGGTCAGGTCACTTTGCGTATTCACGGGGTCAGTTTGCGGGTGCGGAGCTAGCTTGATCCATGACTCTGCGTCGCTGGTTGAACACGGTTGATGAGCGGCGCTCGTGAGTTGTGACCGGTTGAGTTCGGTTGAGTTCGGAGGTGACCGCAATGGCGCGGGCGGAGAACAAGTCGGAGGCAGGCGGTACGGCCCATTTGGTCGCCGCCCTGGCGAAGGCGTTGCGGGAGCAACACGGGCTGACTCAGCCACAGTTGGGCGAGAAGCTCGGGTACACGGCCGCGGCGATCAGCGCGATGGAGACGTGCGCGCAGCCCGCGAGCGATCAGATGCTGGTGGGGTTGGAGGCGGAGCTCGGGGGTGGGCTGGGCGTCTTCGAGGAGGCGCGCAAATGGATGCTGCTGGAGAAGTATCCGGCGCAGTTCAAGAACTACGTGCTGCTGGAGCAGCAGGCGCTGACGCTCTCCACGTACGTCACCTTCGTGGTGCACGGCCTCTTCCAGACGGAGCAGTACACCCGCGCACTGATCGGGGGCGGCTATCCACCCCTCAAGGACGAGCGCGTGGAGGAGCTGGTCGAGGCCCGGTTGGCGCGACGGGCGCTCCTCGACCGGGACCCGACTGCACTGATCGAGCTGGTCGTCGAGGAGTCCGCGCTGCGGCGCACGATCGGCAACCGGGAGGTCATGCATGGGCAGCTCCAGCACCTCGCGCAGTGCGCCAAGCGCCGCAATGTGACGGTCCAGGTGCTACCCATGGACTGCGGGCTGGGCGGTGAGCACTTCGGCGCCCACGGCGAGATGACCTTGGTACAGAGCCCGGAGCACGAGCACCTCGTATACCTGGAAGCACAGGACGAGAGCATCCTCGTGAGCGCCTCGACCAGAGTGACGACATACGCACATCGCTATGCGAAGATCCGGTCACAGGCCCTGGGTCCACGGGAATCACTGGGCCTCATCGAGCAGTTGGCAGGAGAACTCCAGTGACAAGCACCCTGCAGTGGTACAAGTCCAGCTACAGCAGCGCCAGCGGTGGCGAATGCCTGGAAGTCGCCCCCTGCCCCCACACCCCCACCATCCACATCCGCGACTCCAAAAACCCCGACGGCCCCAACCTCACCGTCTCCGGCGGGGCCTGGGCCGCCTTCACCTCGCGTCTCCCCCAGGCGTGATCAGTCCCGTCTCGTAGGCCACCACCACCGCCTGCGCGCGGTCCCGCAGGCGGAGCTTGGACAGGATGCGGGCGACGTGTGTCTTCACGGTGGCCTCGCTCAGCGCGAACCGGGAGGCGAGCTCGGCGTTGCTGAGGCCGGTGCCCAGGCACTGGAGGACCTGCCGTTCGCGGGGTGTCAGCACCGCCAGGTCCCGGTGCAGGGCGGCGGTCGCCGTGTCCTGGGTGACGAAGCGTTCGACCAGGCGGCGGGTGATGGCCGGGGCGAGCAGCGCGTCGCCGGAGCGGGCCAGCCGGACGGCGGCGACGAGGTGTTCCGGTGTGACGTCCTTGAGGAGGAAGCCGCTGGCGCCCGCGGTGAGGGCGGCGTAGACGTAGCGGTCGAGGTCGTAGGTCGTGAGGATCAGGACCCGGGGCGGGTCGGGGGTCGCGCCGGAGAGGATGCGACGGGTGGCCTCAAGGCCGTCGAGGCCCGGCATCCGGATGTCCATGAGGACGAGGTCGGGGCGGGTGCGTTCGACGGCCGCCACCGCCTGCTCGCCGTCCGCCGCCTCGGCGACGACGTCGATGCCGTCGGCGGTCAGGATCATGCTGAAGCCGGTGCGGACCAGGGCCTGGTCGTCGGCGATCACCACGCGGGGCGCGTCGCTCATGAGACCCCCTCGGGCGCTTGGTCCACCGGCTTCTCCACGGGTATGACCGCGCGTACCCGGAAACCTCCCGTGGGCCGTACGCCCGCATCCAGGGTGCCGCCGTAGACGGCGAGCCGTTCGCGCAGGCCGAGCAGTCCCCGGCCGCCCTCGGGACCGGCCGGGGTCGCGGCCGTGCCGCCTGTGTCGGAAACCTCCACGTGCACGGCGTCGGGCGTGTGGCCGACGGTCACCCGCACCGTCGCCCCGGCGGCGTGCTTGACGACGTTCGTCAGCGCCTCCTGCACCACCCGGTACGCGGCCAGGTCGGCGCCGGCGACAAGCGGTGCCGCGGCGCCCGTGACGGTCAGCTCGACGGGGACGCCGGTCGCGCGGACCCGGTCCACGAGCGCGGTCACCTGGGAGAGGCCCGGCTGCGGGGCCAGACCGGCGTCGGCGGCCGGGTCCGCGCCGGAGTCCCCGTCCATGGTCAACAGGCCCATCACATGGCGCAGTTCGGCCATCGCGGTGCGCCCGCCCGCCTCGACCGCCAGCAGTGCCTCGCGGGCCCGGTCGGGCGCGGCGTCCATCACCTTGCGGGCCGCGCCCGCCTGGATCACCATCACGCTCACATTGTGGGTGACGACGTCGTGCAACTCCCGGGCGATCCGGGCGCGTTCACGTTCGACCGCGAGGCGGGTGGCGGTCTCCTGCTGTTTCTGGAGGTCACGGACGCGCTGCTGCCAGGTGTGGATCGCGTTCGCCCCGAGTCCGACTCCGAGCAGCACCAGGAACGGCACGAAGCCCGGCGTGAAGTACGGGAAGTACTCGTCGTGGAACACCGCCATCAGCACCGCGCCGACCAGCACACTGACCAGCGCCTGGATGCGCCGCGGGCTGTGCACGGCGGCGCTGTAGGCGGCGACCACGCACGACAGGAACGTGTACACGGTCGCGCCGCTCGCGCCGGAGCGCTGGCCGAACACCAGGGTCACACCGAGCACGGCCCAGAACGCGGCCAGCGGATAGCGGCGGCGCACGATCAGGGGCAACGCGGTCAACGCGGCGAGGACCAGCTCCCCGGGGTCGGCCGTGGGGCCCACGACTGCGGCCGGCGGCCCGGGCGGCGGCGGAACGGCCGGCCCGCCCACGCCGAACGACGGAACCCTCATCACCGCGTCCCGGTCCAGCGAGGCGCTCACCGTGCACACGGCCAGGACGAGGGCGAGGATCGCGTCGGCCGTCCACATCCACCGCGACGGCCGCGGCAACGCCGCGACAACGGCCCTCCACCGCCGCGCGCCTGTCCGCCCATCCACCCCGAGTGTCCCGGCCACCCCGCTCATGGGCTCAGTCTGGCAAGGGCCCCGCGCGGCCACATCCCTCCCGCCGCGGACCGCCACCGAGCGGCCGTACATCTTCCTCGTACATCTCGGGGATGACGTTCCCGCCACGTCACCCCTGCACGGCAGTCGCTCTCGCCACCGCGGGCGACGCCCCGGGCCCGGCCCCGCCCCTAGCGTCGCGCCGAACCGTCAACCACCAGCCGGGGAGGGGCCCATGACCACGAGCGCGCCGCCTGTGATCGACATCCGAGACGTGAGCAGGACGTTCGGGGAAGGGCCGCCGGCGCTGGCCGGGGTGAGCCTGAGCGTGCGGGCCGGGGAGGCGGTGGCCGTACTCGGGCCCTCGGGCAGCGGCAAGTCGACGCTGCTCAACCTGATCGCGGGGCTGGACCGGCCGAGCAGGGGGAGTGTCACCGTGGACGGGCTGCGGGTGGACCGGCTCGGCGAGGCCGCGTCGGCGAGGTACCGCAGGTCGCGGATCGGCATGGTCTTCCAGTTCTTCAACCTGCTGGAGGACCTCACGGTCGCCGACAACGTGCTGCTGCCCGCCCAGCTCGCCGGCGCACCCCGCGCCGAGGCCCGCCGCCGCGCCGCCGGTCTGCTGGCACACCTCCGCATCGAGCGGCACGCGGACGCCCACCCCGGCACGCTGTCCGGCGGGGAACGGCAACGGGTCGCGGTCGCCCGCGCCCTGATGAACCGTCCGGCGCTGCTGCTGGCCGACGAGCCCACCGGCGCGCTGGACACCGCCTCCGGCGAGGACGTACGGGAGCTGCTGGCCGCGCTCAACGCGGACGGGCAGACGATCGTGCTGGTCACCCACGATCTTCGGCTCGCCGAGTCCTGCGCGACCCGCACGGTCGAGCTGGTCGACGGGCGGATCGTCCGGGACTCCCAGGACGTCCGGGGCACACCGGCGGTGGCCGGGTGAGCGCCCTGGGCAGCGTGGTGCGCGCGGGCGTGGGGCGCCGACGGCTGCAGACCCTGGTGATGATCCTGACCACGCTCGTCGCGGTCACCGCGTCCGTCGTGGCGGCCGGGGTGCTCACGGCGTCCCGGGCACCCTTCGAGCACGCGATGGCCGAGCAGCGCGGGGCCCATCTGGCCGCGCAGTTCGACGGCGGCAAGGTCACGGGGACACAACTCGCCGCCAGCGCAAGCGCGTCGGGCGTGACGGCCGCGGCCGGCCCCTTCCGGACCCTCGAACTGCGCCCGCGCACGGTCTCGGCGTCCGACGGGATTCCGGCCGGTGTCACGCTGCCCACGCTGACCGTGGCCGGACGCGCGGACCATCAGGGGCCGGTCGACCGGCTGCGGCTCGTCGCGGGCTCCTGGGCCACCCGGCCCGGCCAGATCGTGCTGGCGGAGGCCGACTCACCGCTGCGCCCGGGCGCCCGCCTGTCCTTCCCCGACCTGCCGGGCAGCCCGACGCTGACCGTGGCAGGCCTGGCCCGCTCGGTGACCGGCACCGCGGACGCGTGGGTGACTCCCGCCCAGGCCGAGGCGCTGACCAAGAAGCCCGGCACTCCCACGTACGAGATGCTCTACCGCTTCCGGCAGGCCGGCACCGACGCGCAGCTGTCCGCCGCCCGCGCCTCGATCGCCGCCGCCATGCCCGGCGGCGCGCTGACCGCGACGCGGTCCCACCTCGTCGTCCAGCAGGAGCAGCTCGCCAACGCGCTGGCATTCGTGCCCTTCGTGGCCGCCTTCGGTGTGCTCGGTCTGGCCATGTCGGTGCTGATCATCGGCATCGTCGTCAGCGGCGCGGTGGGCGCCGCCACCCGGCGCATCGGCATCCTCAAGTCCCTCGGCCTCACTCCGGCCCAGGTGGTGCGGGCGTACGTCGTCCAGGCGCTGGTCCCGGCCGCGCTCGGCTGCGGCCTGGGCGTGGCCCTCGGCAACGTCCTGGCGGGCCCGGTCCTCAGTGACGTCGACGACGTCTACAGCGGCGCGCCCGCCTCGGTGCCCTGGTGGGTCGACGTGGCGGCACCCGCCGTCGCTCTCGCGCTGGTCGCCGTGGCCGCCTTGGTGCCGGCGCTGCGCGCCGGCCGGCTGCGCAGCGTGGAGGCGATCGCCGTCGGGCGCAGGGCGGGCACCGCACGGGGGCGCGTGGCCCGGCGGCTGACCGGGCGGCTGCCCTTGCCGCGCCCGGTCGGTCTCGGTCTCGCGCATCTCTTCGCCCGCCCCGCCCGTTCGTTGACGGCGGCCGCCGCGGTGGCCTTCGCCGCCGTCACGGTCACCTTCGCGGTCGGGCTGGCACTGACCCTCGGTGCGGTGCAGTCGAACCGGATGCTCGACTCCGCCGCTCCGGTCGTCGTGGGCACCGGTGGCGGGCAGGGGCCGCCCGGCGCCCAGGTCGTGCGCGCCCCCGGTCAGCCGGAGCGGGAGACGGCCGACCCGGCCGAGGTCGCCGCCGCTCTGCGCGCGCAGGAGGGGACCCGCCGCTTCTACGGCACCGCCCAGGCCGAGGTCGCCGCGTCGGGCATCACCGGCCGGACCACGGTGACCGGGTACGAGGGCGACACGTCATGGGCGGTGCCCGAACTGGTCTCGGGCAGTTGGTTGACCGGCCCCGGCCAGGCGGTGGTCACGGAGCGCCTTCTGCACGCCGCCGGAATCGCGGTCGGCGACACCCTGACCCTGACGGAGGACGGCCGTCGTACCACCGTCCGCATCGTCGGCGAGGCGTTCTTCACCGAGAACGACGGCATGACCGTGCTGACCCCGGCCACCACCCTCGCCGCCCTGGGCCTGGCCGCCGAACCGACCCGCTTCTACGTCCAGGCGGACCCGGGAACCTCCGAGGCGGCCTACCTGACCTCGCTGAACAAGACCCTGGACGCCATGGGCGCGTACGCCCACCCGGGCGGTGACGGCTCCTCCAGCGTGATCGCGGCCATGGACGCGCTGATCGGCATGCTCACCCTGCTGCTCGTCACGGTCGCGGGCCTGGGAGTGCTCAACACGGTCGTCCTGGACACCCGCGACCGCGTCCACGAGCTCGGCGTCTACAAGTCCCTGGGCATGACACCCCGCCAGACCGTCGGCATGGTGCTCACGTCGATCACCGGCATCGGCCTGCTCGCCTCGGTCGCCGGGATCCCGCTCGGAGTCGCTCTGCACCACTATGTGACCCCGCTGATGGGAGACGCGGTGGATATGAACCTGCCCGGCTCGTACATCGCCGTCTACGCCACGCCGGTCCTGGCCCTGCTCCTGCTGGGCGGCCTGACGATCGCGGTGGCGGGTGCCCTGCTCCCGGCGGGCTGGGCGGCCAGGACGGACCCGGCCAGGGCGCTGCGCACGGAGTGAGCGGGCGCGCCACCGCCCCTCGTACGGCGGGGGAACGCGCGAGCGCCCGGCGGGAGATCCGGCCGGGCGCTCGCACTTCGGTCCTACAGGAACGAGTTGATCTCGATCGTCTCGTCCCGGCCCGGACCCACGCCGATCGCGGAGATCGGGGCGCCGGACATCTCCTCCAGTGCCTTGACGTAGGCCTGGGCGTTCTTCGGGAGGTCGGAGAACGACTTGGCCTTCGAGATGTCCTCGGACCAGCCGGGCAGCATCTCGTAGACCGGCTTGGCGTGGTGGAAGTCGGTCTGGGAGTACGGGAGTTCCTCGACGCGCTTGCCGTCGATCTCGTACGCCACGCAGACCGGGATCTGCTCCCAGCCGGTCAGGACGTCCAGCTTGGTGAGGAAGAAGTCCGTCAGACCGTTCACGCGGGTCGCGTACCGGGCGATCACCGCGTCGAACCAGCCGCAGCGGCGGTCACGGCCGGTCGTCACACCCCGCTCGCCACCGATGCGGCGCAGTGCCTCGCCGTCCTCGTCGAAGAGCTCGGTCGGGAACGGGCCGGCGCCGACGCGGGTCGTGTACGCCTTGAGGATGCCGATCACGCGGCTGATCTTCGTCGGGCCGACGCCGGCGCCCGTGCAGGCACCGCCGGCCGTCGGGTTCGAGGAGGTGACGAAGGGGTACGTGCCGTGGTCGATGTCCAGGAGGGTGCCCTGGCCGCCCTCGAAGAGGACGACCTTGTCGTCCTCCAGCGCCTGGTTGAGGATCAGGACCGTGTCGGCGACGAACGGCTTGATCTTCTCCGCGTAGCCCAGCAGCTCCTCGACGACCTGCTCGACGGCGATCGCGCGGCGGTTGTAGAGCTTGGTGAGGACCTGGTTCTTGACGTCGAGGGCCGCCTCGACCTTCTGGGTGAGGATCGACTCGTCGTAGAGGTCCTGGACGCGGATGCCGACGCGGTTGATCTTGTCGGCGTAGGTCGGGCCGATACCGCGCCCGGTCGTGCCGATCTTCCGCTTGCCGAGGAAGCGTTCCGTCACCTTGTCCACCGTCACGTTGTACGGCGTGATGATGTGCGCGTTTCCGCTGATGAGGAGCTTCGACGTGTCGACGCCGCGCTCGTTCAGACCGCTCAGCTCGGAGAGCAGGACCGACGGGTCGACGACGACGCCGTTTCCGATGACCGGGGTGCACCCCGGGGACAGGATTCCGGAAGGGAGCAGGTGAAGGGCGTACTTCTGATCACCCACGACTACCGTGTGGCCGGCGTTGTTGCCGCCCTGGTAGCGCACCACATAGTCGACGGAGCCGCCTAGCAGGTCCGTCGCCTTTCCCTTGCCTTCGTCACCCCACTGAGCACCGAGCAGCACAAGTGCGGGCACGCGCGTACACCCCTTCCGGGCGGGGCATGTCCAAGGTCAGGGGTGTACGCGGAGGTCTTCCACCGTGTACACCTCGACCGGACGCGACCGTCGTTGGCCGCGAACCGTCGGACCGGACAGCCCCGGAATAGACGAAGCCCCTGGCGCAATAGCGCAAGGGGCTCTTGCACAAAGATGCTACCCGAGGAAGCGAGGCATGGCCGAGGTGGCGACTTTCGCGACGTCCGATCAGCTGCTGGTGGTGATCGATCCGGTTGCTCGGAGGACGGACGGGGAGTCCGTCAGGATCGCGAAAGACGTGCTCAGCGCGGGTGCGGCGACGAAGGTCTGCCTGCCGGACGATCCCGACGAATTCGCCAGGGCGCTGACCCGACGGGGTTCGCGGCGGCCCGTGGTCGTGGGCGACGACCGGGCGCTGATGCGTGCGGTGACGGTGCTGCACCGGCAGCGGGAGCTGGCCGAATGTGTGCTGTCGGTGGTGCCGGTCGGCGGCACGCTGACCCTGGCCGGATCCCTCGGGGTGCCCATAGGGGCGGTGGCGGCGGCCCGGGCGGCGCTGGACGGGGCGGAGCGGCGGCTGGACCTGCTCGTGGACGACAGCGACGGGGTGGTGCTGGGCGCGCTGCGGATCCCGCCGATACGGGACCCCGCCGCGCCGGCCGGGGCCACCGCGGTGGGGTCGATTGCGGGGCGGCCCTGGCTGCGGACGTGTCAGTCGCTGGTACGGACCCTGGTGCCGGCCCGCGGCAGCACCCCTGCCGCGTCCGGGCCGTCACGGCTGCGGGTCGAGGTCGACGGGACGACGCTGGTGGACCTCGACCAGCCGGTCGAGGCGGTGTCGGTGGCGCCGGGGCTCGCCGGAGTGGCCGAGGTGGAGGTGCGCCCCGCTTCGGTCGGTGCGGAGGCCACACCGCTACGGGCCGAGGGCCGCACGGTGACCGTCTCGGGCGCCCACTTCCGCTACCGGGCCGACACGGCGGTCTCCGGACCCGTACGCAGACGCACATGGACCGTGGGAGAGGGCGGGCTGCGGCTGATGCTGCCGGGGCGGTGAGCCGTGGATCCGGGGCGGCACAGGGCTGAATCCGGGGCGGGGCAGAGCTGCCCCGTTCACGCCGCCCAGCCGTCGAGTCGGTGGGTCAGCCCTGGCCGAAGGTCTTCTCGCGGTGGGCTCGCCAGCGGTCCATCATCGCCGCGACCTCGGTCTCCACGAACTCGAAGAAGGCGAGCGTCTCGGCGAGCCGGCGGCCGGCCGGGGTGTCGGCGCCGAGGCTGGTGACGCCCTCGCGCAGGGCGACCTCCCACCGCTTGAGCACGGCCTCGCGGTTGGTCAGGGCCTCGTACCACTGGTCGCCGTGCACCCGGTAGCGCTCCCGGCGCGAGCCGGGTTCCCGCTCGCGCGTCACCATGTGCGTCTGGGACAGGTAGCGCACCGCCCCGGAGACGGCCGCGGGGCTGATGCGGAGCTGTTCGCTCAGTTCGGCGGAGGTCAGCACGCCCTTGTCGGAGGAGAGCAGCGCGGCGAAGACGCGGGCGGCCATGCGCTGCATCCCCGCCTCGACGAGCTGCGCCGCGAAGGACTCCACGAACTTCGACACGGACTCCGCGTCCCGGCCTGCTCCTGCGCCGACTGATTCCGTCATGCAGCCATCCTATCGACGGTTTCCATGCTTCTTTAACTTCACAAATTTCTGAAAGAAGCGTACGTTCTGAAGCATGACGAAGGCAATCACCGTCTCCGGACTGCACAAGTCGTTCGGCAAGACGCATGCGCTCGACGGCCTCGACCTGGACGTCGAGACCGGCGAGGTCCACGGCTTCCTCGGCCCCAACGGCGCCGGCAAGTCCACCACCATCCGCGTCCTGCTCGGCCTGCTGCGCGCCGATTCGGGCGGTGCGCAGGTGCTCGGCCGCGACCCCTGGGCGGACGCGGTGGAGGTGCACCGCCGGATCGCGTACGTGCCGGGTGATGTGACGCTGTGGCGGAACCTGTCCGGTGGTGAGGTCATCGACCTGTACGGCAGACTGCGCGGCGGCCTCGACAAGCAGCGCCGGGCCGAGCTGATCGAGCGGTTCGAGCTGGACCCGACGAAGAAGGGCCGCACGTACTCCAAGGGCAACCGCCAGAAGGTCGCCCTCGTCGCCGCGTTCGCCTCCGACGTCGACCTGCTGATCCTCGACGAGCCGACGTCCGGTCTGGACCCGTTGATGGAGGAGGTCTTCCAGCGCTGCGTCGAGGAGGAGCGCGAGCGCGGCCGTACGATCCTGCTCTCCTCGCACATCCTCAGCGAGGTCGAGGAACTCTGCGACCGGGTCAGCATCATCCGCAAGGGCCGTACGGTCGAGAGCGGCTCCCTCGCCGACCTGCGCCATCTGACGCGGACCAGCGTCACGGCCGAACTGGCCGGTCCGCCGAACGGGTTGGCGCACCTGCCCGGAGTCCACGACCTCGCCATGCAGTCAATTGAGGGGGGTCAGGGCCACCGCGTCCGCCTCCAGGTCGACACCGACAAACTCGACGCCGTCCTGCGGTCGCTCAGCGAGTCCGGCGTGCGGTCGCTGACCTCGACGCCGCCGACGCTCGAGGAGCTGTTCCTGCGGCACTACCAGGCCGACATGAGCGAGGTGGCCCGATGACGACGGCGACCACGACGACCGCGGACTTCGCCGTACGAACCGGCGGCCGCACCCGCCAACTCGCCGGTACGGGCACGCTGTTGCGCTTCGCCCTGCGCCGCGACCGGGTGATGATCCCGGTCTGGGTGGCGGTGAACGCGCTGATGATCCTCTCCATGCCGAACACCCTGGAGAACCTGTACGCCACCCCGGCCGACCGGGCCGACCTGGTGCAGGACACCGCCACCAACGCCTCCTTCCGCGCCCTGATCGGCCCGGTCTTCGGCGACTCGATCGGCGCCCTGACGGCCTGGCGGGTCGGCGTGTACGCGGGCGCCCTCGCGGCCGTGCTGAGCATGCTCCTCGTCGTACGGCACACCCGTGACGAGGAGGAGAGCGGCCGTCAGGAGTTGGTGGCGTCCGGGATGGTGGGCCGGCGGGCCTCCCTGACGGCGGCGCTGCTCACGGCGGCCGTCGCGAATGCCGTACTGGCGGTGCTGGTGACCGCCGGCCTCGCGGGCCAGGGGGCGTCCGGCGCGCTGGCGTTCGGTCTCGGTCTCGCCGGGGTCGGCATGGTCTTCGCCACGCTCGCGGCGATCGTCGCCCAGTTCACGGAGAGCGCCCGGCTGGCGCGGGGGCTGACGGCGGGGCTGGTGGGCGCCGCGTTCGTGCTGCGCGCGGCGGGCGACTCGGCGTCGGACGACGGTTCGTCGGCGCTGACGTGGGTGTCACCGCTGGGCTGGCTGGAGAACCTGCGGCCGTTCGCGGACGAGCGCTGGTGGGTCCTGCTGCTGTTCGCGGGGGCGGCCGTCGTCCAGGGCGTGGTGGCGTACGAACTCGCCGGGCGCCGGGACGTCGGCATGAGCTTCCTGCCCGCCCGGCCCGGACCGGCCGACGGCCGCCTCGGCACGGCGGGCGCGCTCGCCTGGCGGCTCCAGCGCGGCAGTGTGCTCGGCTGGAGCATCGGCTTCTTCCTCGCCGGGGTCATCTATGGCGGGCTCACCGACGGGGTGGCCGACCTGGTCGGCGACAACGACAACGCCCGCGAGATCTTCCAGCGGATGGGAGGCCAGTCCGGCATCACCGACGCCTTCCTCGCCTCGATGGTCGGCATGCTCGGCCTGATCGCCGCCCTGTACGTGGTGGCGTCCGTCCTGCGGCTGCACGGCGAGGAGACGTCGATGCGGGCGGAACCGATCCTGGCGAACGCGGTGGGCCGCCTGCGCTGGGCTGCCGGCCACCTCGTGATCGCCTTCGCCGGATCGGCCCTGATCATGCTCCTGGCCGGCCTCGGCTTCGCGGTCGGCTACGGCAAACAGCTCGGCCCGATCCTGGGCGCCTGCCTGGTCCAACTCCCCGCGGTCTGGGTCGTCGGCGGCCTGGCGGTCCTCCTGTACGGCCTGCTCCCGCGCGCGGCGATGGCGGCGTGGGGAGTGGCCGGCGCGATCCTGCTGATCGGCTGGGTGGGCCCCGCGCTGGACGTCCCGCAGGCGGTACTCGACCTGTCCCCGTTCGGGCATCTGCCGAAGCTGCCGGGCGGGGGGATGGAGTGGGGGCCGGTGCTGACGCTCACCGGTCTCGCGGTGGTGCTGGTGGCCGGGGGGCTGGCGGGGTTGCGGCGGCGGGACATGACGACGTGACGAGTCGGATCAGTCGACGTACTGCTTGAGTTCCTCGGTGTCGAGTTCGATGCCCACGGGGGCGGGGAGAGTGACCTTGCCTCCCAGCCGCACCGTGTGGATCTCGCGGTAACCGTCCTCCAGATCGGGCGCGGTGTGCACGAGGACTGAGAGATTGTCCCGGTCGATCAGCAGGTAGACGGGGATGCCTGCCTCTGCGTATGCCCGGGGCTTCTCGACACGGTCGCGGTTGTGTGTGTCCGAGTCGTACGACGTGATCTCGACCGCCATCAACACGCCGTCGGGTCTGGCCCAGTCGCCCTGGCCGTTGAAGTAACCCACCGGCGCGAGCAGAGCGTCGGGCCGGGCCCGGCCCCTGCGGTACGCCTCGACCTTCAGCCCCTGGTTCGTCGTATAGAGGGTGAGGTCGGGTCGTGCTTGCTTGCACTTGAAGACCAACCACATCGCGATCTCGCCGTGGCTGCCGTTCGTCACTTTCCTGACCCCGATCCGTCCGCCGATGAACTCGAAGCTGACGGTCTCGTCCTCGCGAGCGGCGAATTCTGCGATCCGCTCGAACATGTCCACCGACAACTGAGACGACGCACGCTCTGCCATAACCGTCATGGTGCCTCCCTTCGTAGGCAGGCACCAGCTTGACGAGCCGTCGGCGACCCTCGATCGGGATTCGCTCAGTGATCAGCCGAACGAGTGATCACCCCACCTCGACGCGCAACCCCTCCAGCCCCCGGATCACAAAGTTCGGCTTCCGCTCCGGCTCTGCCGCCAGACGCAGGGTCGGCGCCTGCTCCAGCAGTGCCGTCATCGACGCCGCCAGTTCGATGCGGGCCAGCGGGGCTCCGATGCAGTAGTGGATGCCGGCGCTGAAGGAGATGTGCGGGTTCTCCTTGCGGGTGAGGTCCAGCCCGGCCGGGTGCTCGAAGACCGTCGCGTCGTGGTTCGCGGATCCGAACAGCATGGCGATCTCCGCGCCGCGCGGGATCGTCGTGCCGTCGATCTCGATCTCGTCCAGGACCCAGCGCTCGAAGAGCTGCAGCGGGGTGTCGTAGCGCATCAGCTCCTCGATCGCCGAGGGGATCAGGGAGTGGTCGGCGCGCAGGGCCGCCAGCTGGTCGGGGTTGCGGAACAGCGCCCACCAGCCGTTGACCGTGGAGTTCACCGTGGCCTCGTGGCCGGCGTTCAGCAGGAGGACCGCCGTCGAGATCATCTCCTGCTCGGTGAGGCGGTCGCCCTCGTCGTACGCCGCGATCAGACCCGAGATCAGGTCGTCGCCCGGCTCCTTTCGGCGGGCCGCGATCAGCTCCAGGAGGTACTCCGAGAACTCGACCGACGCCCGGACCGCCTTGGTCGCCGTCTCCTCGGACGGGTTCAGCTCGTACATCCCGCAGATGTCCGCCGACCAGGGCCGCAGCTGCGCCCGGTCCGACTCGGGAATCCCCAGCATCTCGGCGATCACCGCGACCGGCAGGGGCTCCGCGACGTCCGTCAGCAGGTCACCGCCGCCCGCCTCGACCAGCGCCGACACCAGCTCGCCCGCCAGCCCCTGCACATACGGCTTCAGCTGCTCCACCGTGCGCGGTGTGAACGCCTTCGACACCAGCCGGCGGATCCGGGTGTGGTCCGGCGGCTCCAGATCGAGCATCCCGTGGTCGTTCAGGACGTGGAACGGCTCGTGCTCCGGCGGTGGCGCCGTCCGCCCGAAGTCCTCGTGCGTGAAACGGTGCTGGTACGTCCGGCCGAGGCGACGGTCCCGCAGCAACGCCGAGACGTCCGCGTGGTGCGGGACCAGCCACTGGTTCGTGGGCTCGAACCAGTGCACCCGGCCCCGGGCCCGCAGCTCTGCGTAGGCGGGGTACGGGTCGGCGAGGAACGCCGGGTCCCACGGGTCGAACGCGAGGGCGGAAGGAGCTGCCATGCCCGGACGTTAGCCCCACCTCCCCCTCCCTGACCAGGGGTGTCCGCTCAGCCCGGCGTGACCAGCCGCGCCTCGTACGCGAACACCGCCGCCTGCGTACGGTCCCGCAGGCCCAGCTTCACCAGGATCCGGCTCACATGGGTCTTGATCGTCGACTCGGCGACCACCAGCCGCTCGGCTATCTCCGAGTTCGACAGGCCCTGCGCGATCAGCACCAGCACCTCCGTCTCCCGCTCGGTCAGATCCCCGTACGCGGCGTGCGCGGACGTCATCAGGCGCGGGGAGTCGGACAGCTTGGAGAACTCCGTGATCAGCCGCCGGGTGATGGACGGGGCCAGCAGGGCCTCGCCGGCCGCCACCACCCGTACCCCGTCGGCGAGTTGGCGTGCGGAGGCGTCCTTCAGCAGGAAGCCCGAGGCTCCTGCGCGCAGCGCCTGGTACACGTACTCGTCGAGGTCGAAGGTGGTCAGCACCAGCACCTTCGCCGCGCCGTCGGCCGCGACTATCTCCCGGGTGGCCTCGATGCCGTTCAGCTCCGGCATGCGGATGTCCATCAGCACGACGTCCGGGGTGAGTTCGCGGACCCGGTCCACCGCTTCCCGCCCGTTGACCGCCTCGCCCACGACCTCGATGTCCGGCATCGCGTTCAGCAGGACCGAGAAGCCCTCGCGCACCATCATCTGGTCGTCCGCGATCAGCACACGGATGGTCATGAGCCGTCCTCTGCCGTCATGGCGACCGGCAGGAACACGGCCACCTCGTAGCCGCCGTCCTCCGTCCGGTCCGCCGTCATCTCACCGTTCAGCATGGTGACGCGCTCCCGCATCCCGGTGATGCCGTGCCCGGCACCCGGCGAGGGTTTCACGAGGGCCGGCGCGGGCGGCGGCCCGTTGACTATGCGCAGGCCGAGACCACCGAGAACGTACCCGACCTCCACCCGGGCACTCGCGCCGGGCGCGTGCCGCAGGCTGTTGCTCAGCGCCTCCTGCACGATCCGGTACGCCGACAGCTCCACGCCGGGCGGCAGCTCGCGGACCGCGCCGATCACCGTCTTGTCCACGCTCAGGCCCGCGTCCCGCACATTCGCCAGCAGCGCGTCCAGATCGGCGAGGGTGGGCTGCGGGGCGTCCGGGGCCTCGTAGTCCTCGGCGCGGACGACGCCTAGGACGCGACGCAGTTCTGTGAGGGCCGCCACCGCGTTCTCCCGGATGGTGGCGAAGGCCCGCTCCAGCTCCGGCGGCGGGTTCTCCACCCGGTAGGGGGCGGCCTCCGCCTGGATGGCGACGACCGACATGTGGTGGGCCACCACGTCGTGCAGCTCCCGGGCGATGTTCGTGCGCTCCTCCAGCAGGGTGCGCCTGGAGCGCTCCTGAGCGGTCACGGTCTGCTGGGCGGTGACCTCCTGCCGTGCCTCCTTGCGGGTGTGCCAGACGGCGACGACGAGCAGCATCAGTGCGGAGAGGATCAGCATGGGGCCGGAGTTCGTGCCGTAGTAGCCCGGCGACCCGAACAGCACGTCAGCCGCGAAGGCGTACGCCGCGGTGACGATCCACATGTAGGCGGCCGTGCGGGGCCTGGTGCGTATGGCGACGACCGTCAGCACGGTCAGATGGCAGACGAAGGTCGCGGGCAGCCACGGCCAGCCGTCCCACGAGCTGCCGAAGACCTGGCTGACCGGGGTGGCAGCCATCGACAGCCAGAACGCTCCGACCGGCCGGACCATGGTCAGGAGGATCGGGATCAGGGCGAGCGGGCCGAGCAGCAGCGCCCCCTTGTCATTGTCGGCGGCGGACATGAGGAGCGTGAGCAGGCCGATCGCGGCGATCACGGCGTGCGGTGTCCAGGCCGCGTGCTCGCGCAGGCGGCCGGGCAGCCGCCGGGTCACGGGGCCGTCGACCTTCATCCGGGCCAGCGGGCGGTAGGCGAAGGCGTCGTGGAACAGATCCTGGCGCAGCCCCTGCAGGGCGTTCGCAGCCAGCCGGAATTCGGGGCTGCGTGTCTTGGCCCCGTCCCCGGGTGGCGGGGTCGGCATCTGAGTCGTCTCGGTCACGTACAGAACGGTAGGCGCAGGGCCGTGTCGCGGTCGTCCCCAGTGAGAGGGGTTCCCGCAGGTCCATCTCAGGTACTACGGGTATCGCTGCTGGTCGAGGCCGGGTGCGGGTGGCCGGTGGGTGGCGGCGCCGCTCAGTATCCGGAGGGCCGCACCAGCCCCGACTCGTACGCGAACACCGCCGCCTGTGTACGGTCCCGCAGGCCCAGCTTCACCAGGATGCGGCCCACGTGGGTCTTCACGGTCTGCTCGGCCACGACGAGGCGCTCGGCGATCTCCGCGTTCGACAGGCCCTGCGCGATCAGCGCGAGGACCTCCGTCTCCCGTTCGGTCAGGTCGCCGACGCGTTCCTTGAGCGGGGCGCGGGGCCGCTTGACCAGGCGGGAGAACTCGACGATCAGCCGCCGGGTGATGCCGGGCGCGAGCAGGGCGTCGCCGGCCGCCACGACCCGGACCGCCTCGGCCAGCTGGTCGGCGGAGGCGTCCTTGAGGAGGAAGCCCGAGGCGCCCGCGTGCAGCGCCTCGTACACGTACTCGTCGAGATCGAAGGTGGTCAGCACCAGCACCTTGATCTGCGGTGTCGCGGCGGTGATGCGGCGGGTGGCCTCGATGCCGCCGAGTTCGGGCATGCGGATGTCCATCAGCACCACGTCGGGGAGCAGGTCGGCGACCTTCGTGACCGCGTCCAGGCCGTCGACCGCCTGGCCGATCACGTCGATGTCGGGCTTGGTGTTGAGCAGCACGGTGAAACCCTGCCGGACCATCTGCTGGTCGTCGGCGATGAGTACGCGGATGGGGCTGCTCGTCATGCGGTGCCGTCCTTGTCCGGGGCAGGGGCGTGGGCGTGATGGGGATCCTGGGGAACGTAGCCGAGGCCCTCGAGGCGCGGGTATGCGGGAAGATACGCGCTCACCAGGTAGCCGCCGTCCGGCGACGGGTGCGCCGACAGGGCGCCGCCGAGCATCGCGGCCCGCTCCCGCATACCGAGCAGGCCGTGCCCCGCGCCGGGTGACGGCGGCGCGGGACGCTCCGGCCGCGAGTTGGCGACCCACACGGTCAGGCCGCTGCGCTCGTGCACGACCTCGACGCGGGCGGTCGCGCCGGGGGCGTGGCGCAGGACGTTGCTCAGCGCCTCCTGCACGATCCGGTACGCCGACAGCTCCAGGCCGGGCTGCAGCGGGCGGCGCTCTCCGGTGACGGCCAGGGTCACGGTCAGTCCGGCGGCCCGGGTGTTGTCCACGAGCGCGTCGAGCCGGTCGAGAGTGGGTTGCGGAGCGTGCGGGGCGGTGCCCGTGCCGGTGCCGGCCGCTGCCGGGTTGTCCGGGGCGTCGGGGTGTTCCGAGCGCAGGACTCCGAGGACGCGGCGGAGTTCGGTGAGGGCCTCCAGGGCGTTCTGCCGGATGCCGTCGAGGTTCTCCTTCAGCTCGTCGGACGGGTTCTCGACGAGGTGAGGGGCCACCTGGGCCTGGATGGAGATGACCGACATGTGGTGGGCGACCACGTCGTGCAGCTCGCGGGCGATGCGGCTGCGCTCCTCCAGCAGGGTGCGCTGGGCTCGTTCCTCCGCAGTGAGCGTTTCCTGCACGACGAGTTGGGTGCGGGCCTCCTTGCGGCCGCGCAGGGCGGTGCCGACGACGACGGCGATGGCGAAGATGGCGACCGCCGCAGCGCCGGTGCCGGAGTATTTCGTGCCGCCGAACTGGCCCTGGAGGGCGAAGGTGGCCAGGCCTGACACCGCGAGGGCCCCGACGGCCTTGCGGGTGGGGACATGCAGGGCCAGGAGCAGCAGGACGCCGGCGTGGGCGATGATTTCGGGGGCGATCCAGGGCCAGTTGGGGGCGGGGTGGGGGAGCTCCGCGAGATGGGGACGGGCGATCAAGGCGGTGATGAATGTGGCCGCCAGACTGAGGGCCCATGCCCGGCCGGGGCGCCACAGGGCCACGCACAGGGCGAGTCCCTGCGCGAAGCCGGCGATCAGGCCGTTTGCCGTGCTCAGGTCGTAGCCGTCGCTGATTTCGTTGCCGCCGGCCAGGGAGACACCGAGGGCGATCCAGCCGGTGAGGAAGATGGTCAGCCAGCGCAGCCACGTTCTCCCGAAGGGTTTGCGCAGGTTCGTGGCGCGGGTGCGCTTCTTGAGTGCGGGTGTGTGCGTCTTACCACCCGCACCGCTCGTGCGGGCATCGTCGTCGGGTGCGGGTGACACATGCGAGCCACCCCCGCCCTCGCGCTCAGCCCCCGCAGCCGGCCCCCGCGAGCCCCGCTCGCCCTCCGCGGCCGCCAGCCCCTTTTCCTCGCCATTCACGGGGCCAACACTAGGCATGGTGCCGGGCCTTCGTTTTTTCGCTCTGTGGCGTGGAGTTGGAGCGGATCACCCTGGAGGTACGGCCCTTGGCGCGGCGGGGGCCCTGTTCGTACAGGCGGAATGCCGCCCAGCAGGCCGCCAGGGCCAGGGTGAACACCGGGAGCCATGCCAGACGGGCCGCCACCCATGTGAGGTCGTCGGGAAGTGTGTGCAGGCCGGGGAGGTGGCCTGCCAGGAGGCCCGTGGCCGTGGTGGCCATCAGGGCCGTCTGGTGCCAGAGGAAGACCGTCATCGCGGAGAGGTTGAGCAGGGCCACCGCAGCCCAGGCCAGGGGGCGGCGCATCGAACGCCGCAGCGGCTCACGCAGGAGCAGGGCCAGGCCGCACTGGGCCAGGCCGAAGATGACGGCGGCCAGGGTCGGCGGGTTGAGGTTGGAGATGCCGGCGCCGGGGACGCCGACCATGGACGCCGGGTAGCCCGCCCAGGCGACCAGCGCCGCAGTCGCCGCCGCGCCGCCCGTCAGCAGGATCCAGCCCGCGCGGCGGCGCTCCAGCTCACCGCGGGTCCACGCCGCGCCCAAGCTGAACGGCACCAGCCACCCGGCCGCCACGTTCACCCAGCCGAGCCACGCGGGGCCGCCCAGGCCGAAGCGCAGGAGGTCCACATGGAGGACGACGGCCAGGGTCCACAGGGGGTTGAGGCGCAGGAGGAGTGGCGTCACCGCGGTCAGCGCCGCGAAGACCAGGAGGAACCACAGGGGGGACAGGGCCAGTTTGAGCAGGGTGTGGACGGTGTCGATGTCCGTGCCCGACAGGAGCAGCAGAGCGGACGCCACCATCCACAGGGTGAGGACGGCGGCCACCGGTTTGAACAGGCGGGACAGACGGGACCTCAGCCACTGTCCGTACGTCGTGCCGCGCGCCCGAGCCGAGGTGTAGCCGCGGGTCGCCACATGTCCGCCGACCAGGAAGAACACGGCGAGGGTCTGGAAGGCCCAGGAGATCGGTGCCAGCCAGGACATGTGCTGGAGCGGGCTCGCGGTGCGCAGACCGGTCCCGCCGTCCGCCACCAGGGCCGTCACCAGCCAGTGGCCCAGAACGACGCCGAGGATGGCGATGGCGCGCAGGACGTCGACCGCCCGGTCCCGTTCGACGGGGGTGACGGCGTCGACTCGGCCTGCGCCCCGCCGGATGCCCTCCGGTATGCCTCGCCATGCACCGCGCGGACGCCCCGCGATCGTGGACTCAGCCATGGGTCATCTCCGAGGTCTCGCCCAGGACGATGCGGGTCAGGTTCGTCAGGGACGTCGACCCGGGCTTGAAGTAGTCGCTGTGGCCGCCGTCGCCCGCCGCGAAGACCCGGGCGCCGAAGGACGGGGACATCGGGTCGGTGCCGAAGCCGACGGTCGTGCCGAGCAGGTCGAACCTGATGTGCGGAACCTCGGCCACCCAGTCGTCACCGCCACGGGCCGCCCAGACACGGGCCGGGGTGCGCAGGGCGCGGGCGGTGTCGACGCCGGTGCCGGGGCTGCCTATCAGGACGATGTCGTCCACGTCGAGGTCGGAGGCCGCACGGCCGCAGACCACCGAGCCGTAGGAGTGGCAGAGGAGGGAGATGTGCGGCTGCTCTTCGGCCGGCCCTTTCGACGTGCCGCTCCTGCTCGCCGTGCCGGCCGCGCCGGGCCCGCGATCCGGGATGCCGCGCAGCTGCCGTACGAACTCCCGCAGTTTCGGAGCCGCCTCCTCGGCGCGCCCCGCTGTGGCGACCGTGGCGCTGACCGTGCCCGGCGTCTCGTAGCCCAGCCAGGCCACTACCGCGGTGCGCGTGCCCTGCGGGGCCTCCCGGGTGAGCCGTTCGTGCAGCGCGTGGGCGGCATTGCGGAAACGACCGTAGGTGTCGATGGACGTGTCGGAGCCGGGGACCAGGACGGCGATGCGGTCGGCGTGCGCCAGGTCGCCGAAGACCTCCGTCGCGAGGCCGGGGCCGCGGCCGTCGAAGGTGAGGAAGTGGCGGGACGGGTCGGACATCGCACGGTCCGCGGCGGCGCGTTCGCGGTTGCCGTTGGCCGCGGCCATGCGGGCGGCCTCGGCCGCGTTGGCGCGGTTGGCCGCATACGCCTCGTCCAGCGTCGCCGCCGTGACCGGCGCGAGGGCGGCCGGCTCCGGGGCGGGTATCCCGGGCCGTGCCGCACCGGACAGCGGGACGACCACGGCACCGGTGATCAGGGTGGCCAGCAGCGCTCGGCGCAGTTTGTGCGTACGGCGGGCCTTCCTCGGCTCAGTCGGATCGGCCCGTGCGCTCGGCTCACTCGGCTCGCTCGGCTCACTCACCCTGCCCGGCGAACTCGCCCCCGCAGCCCCCGTCGTACGCCCCATGGTCGTCATCCCTTCCAGTCCGCCCGGCCATCGGGCCTGCCTGGAAGGGAAGTTACGGATGCGGACTTGTCGTCCGCGTCATGCCACGGAGCTCACCTGCGATGTAGCTCTCAGGTACTACGGGTATGAAGGGGCCCTCCATCTACGGGCTGCTCCGGGCCCGGCGCCCACGTGACAGGACGGCCGCGTGCGACGGGATACGTGCAGGTGAGGGGGCACCTGCGAGCTCACCACGCCAGCTGCGCGATCTCCTCCGCCACCACCGCGCACGCATCCGCCGCGGGATCGATCAGCGGGAAGTGGCCGACGTCCTCCAGCAGGGTCAGACCGATCACTTCCCCCGCCTTCGCCGCCGCGTCCGCGTACGACTCGGCGACCGCCTGCGGGACGACGACGTCCGTCCGGCCCTGGACGAGCGTCGTCGCGATGCCCGTCGGGAGGAGGAGCGCGGGGTCGGCGTACGGCTGACGCTCGGCGAACTCCACTTCCCCGCCCAGCAGTTGCCGCGCCGCACCGCCACAGACGTCCAGTTTGTCGGCGACCGTGAAGTCGGCGATCGGGGCCAGCGCGACCACCCCCCGCAGGGGCGCGGGGCGGTCGGTGCGCCAGGGGGCGTCCGCGGGCAGGACATGCCGGGCCGCCACCCACAGGGCGAGGTGACCGCCGGCCGAGTGGCCGGTGACCACGGTGCGGCGCGGATCGGCCTGCGGAAGCGTCTCCCGTACGAGAGCGGGCAGCGCGTCCAGCGCGGCGGTGACGTCGTCGAAGGTGTCCGGCCAGCGTCCGGCGACCGGGGCACCCGTACCGGAGTCCGCCGCCCCCCGCCGGTACTCCACGTTGGCCACGGCGAACCCGCGCCGCGCCAGGAAGCCGGCGAACGGCGTGACATGCCGCCGGTCGTACGGCGCCCGCCACGCGCCACCGTGCAGGACGACGACCAGCGGAGCCAGGACGCCCGGAACGGCCTCGCCGCGCGGCGCGTAGAAGTCGATCACCTGGTCGGGGTGATCGCCGTACGAGGCGATGGCGTCGGGGTCGACGGGCGGGTGCGAGAAGGCGGACTCCTCTTCGGCGGCGGCCCGGGCTGCTGCGACGTCGTCCGGCATGCTCCAACCTCTCAGCGATGAAACGGATTTGGACGAAAGCGGAGTGGCGGACCACGTGGGAATTCGGCCGTTGGCGGGGACGGTATCAGGCGGGTGACGTGCGTGAACACGGGGATGTCACGCAGGGTGAGGGGTAAACGGTTCCACTGTTCCGTTACGCTGGGGTCGCAGATCGTACGTGCACCAAGGAGGCCGATATGTCCGCCGAACCCGGCACCGTACGTCCCGGAGGGCGCACCGCACGTGTCCGCGAGGCCGTGCTGCGGGCGGCCGGGGACGTCCTGGCGGAGCAGGGTTTCGACGGCCTCGACCTCGCCGACGTCGCCCGCCGGGCCGAGGTCGGCAAGACCACCGTGTACCGGCGTTGGGGCTCGGTGACCGGGCTGGTGGCCGACCTGCTCGCCGACATGGCCGACCAGTCGCTGCCGCGCGAGGAGACCGGGACCGCGCTGGGCGACCTGCTCGCCAACGCGGCCCTGGTGCAGCGCACCCTGGCGGATCCCCGGCAGGGCGCCCTGTTCCGTGCCGTCATCGCAGCGGCGACCTGCGACGAGCGTACGGCGCAGGCGCTCCGCCGGTTCTACGAGGTGCGGGTGGCGGAGTGGGCGCCGTGCGTGCAACAGGGTGTCACGAGGGGGGAGTTGCCCGAGGGGACGGACGCGGAGGCGGTCGTACGGGCGGTGTCGGCGCCCCTTTACTACGAGTTGCTGACGACCGGGGCGATCCCCGACGCCCCCGCCGCGGAACGCGCGGCGCGGGCCGCGCATGCGGCTGCCGTGGCGGGGGTGTACGCCGGGGGAGGTTGACATCCTTTCCTCCCTGAAGAGGGGGACTCCTGACTCAGGCTCCCTCCGGGATCGGCGCTTCCGGTAGCGGCCGCGGCGGCCACGCCGCCGGGGGCGGGCCGACCGCCGGCCGCTACGTCAGCCCTCAGTCCGCCGCCATGATGCCGACGCATTCCTCCAGTGCGGCGCACAACGAAGGTACGAAAGCGGCGAGTTCGGTGTCCGACGCCTTACCCGCCTCCAGTACGGCACCCACGACCGTCAGCAGGACCGTGGCGGCCTTGAGGGCCTGCGCGTCGGCCAACGCTTCGAGGAGACCGTCGGACCGCGTGCTCGCCAAGGCCTCCTTGCCGGTGATCGGGTCGACGCCGAGGCTGCGGAGACGCGAGGTGCTCATACGGCGGCCTCCCACGGGAAGCAGTCCGCGCCGAGGGCGGCCCGGGCCGCCGTCCGGCTACGCGCCCGCCGAAGGCGTCGCCGCTCGAGGTCGCTGCGCTCGCGTTCCCATACGACGACGTACGACCGGACCAGGGGCAGACCGTCGGCATTGATGACGCCCTGGTGTGGCGGCCGGGGCGGGCGCGCAGGTGCGGGGCTGTGCACGGGAGCGGGCGGGCAGGAAGGGAGGGGCGGTGGCGGGGTGACGGCGCGGTGGGCTCCGCGGGCGGGCAGGAAGAGGCTCACGATGGCGGCCAGTAGGCTCCGCACAGGTCGACTCCTGTTCAGTCGGCTCAGCCCCGGCACGGAAGCTCTCACCCTTCCCGCCGGGGCGCTTTGTTGGGCTCATGGTATCGCCTTGTATCGCTACGTAGCGATACGTATCCCGAAGAGCGTGTAGCACTGCCCTTGCCTAGCGTCGTCTTCATGAACCCTGACGCTGAGATCGATCACGGCGCACCGCTCACCCCGTACCGGCAACTGGCCGAGATCCTGCGCGCCCAGATTCGGCGCGGCGACTGGCAGCCCGGGCGGGGACTGCCCAGTGAAGCCCAGCTGGTACAGCGGTACGGGATCGCGCGGACGACCGTCCGGCGAGGACTTGGCCTGCTCGCGGAGGAGGGCTGGGTGTACGCCGTACCGCAGCGGGGGTGGTTCGTTACCGACCCCCTGCCGCCGTCCCCCGATACCCCCGCGTCCTCCACGTAACCGAAACGCGTAGAAAGCCATGGCCATCCACGCTCAGTACATGGACCTCGATCGCACACGTCCGCTCTGGCGGCAGATCGCAGCGGAGATCATCCGGCGCATCAAGGACGGCACCTATCCGCCAGGCAGCCGCGTGCCGTCCACTTTGGAGATCGCCCAGGAGTTCGGCGTGGTGAACGCTACGGCGGCAAAGGCCATGCGACATGTGCGCGAAGAGGGCTGGACGCGGGGCGAAGTCGGGCTGGGGACGTTCGTGGTCGACCCCCTGCCGCCCTCCTCCGAAACCCCCGCGTCCTCCACATAGCCGAAACCACCGCCCCCTCGCCGAACCGCTACCCCGGCAGCAGCGCCCCCAGCACCCGCGCCGCCCGTTCCACCTCTGCGAACCCCACGTACAGCGGCGTGAAGCCGAACCGCAGCACATCGGGATGCCGGAAGTCGCCGACGACCCCGCGGTCGATGAGCCGCCGCATGACGTCCCCGGCGTTCTCGCACCGCAGCGCCACCTGGCTGCCGCGCTCGTCATGGGCCACCGGGGTCAGCGACTCGACGAGCCCCGCCCCCACATAGGCCCCCACGCACTCCAGGAAGAAGTCCGTCAGCGCGAGCGACTTGGCCCGCACCGCCTCGACCGACACACCGTCCCAGACCTCCAGCGCCGCCTCCAGGGCGAGCATGGAGAGGATGTCCGGCGTGCCGACACGGCCGCGCAGGGCGCCGGCGGCCGGCTCGTAGGCGGGCCGCATGCCGAAGGGCTCGGCGTGCGAGTTCCAGCCGGGGAGCGGGGAGTCGAAACGGTCCTGGAGGTCGCGGCGTACGTACAGGTACGCCGGGGAACCCGGGCCGCCGTTCAGGTACTTGTACGTACAGCCCACCGCCAGGTCGACCCCGTGCTCGTCGAGTCCGACGGGCAGCGCGCCCGCGCTGTGGCACAGGTCCCACACGGCGATCGCGCCCGCCGCGTGCACGGCGGCGGTGAGGGCCGGCAGGTCGTGCAGCCGGCCCGTGCGGTAGTCGACGTGGTTGAGGAGGACGGCGGCGGTACGGCCGGACAGGGCCGCCGGCACCTCGGCGGGCGTCACCGGCCGTAGCGTACGACCGGTCATCCGGGCCGCCGACTCGGCGATGTAGCCGTCCGTGGGGAAGGTCGTCGCGTCGACGAGGATCTCGTCCCGGCCGGAACCGGCGGAACCGGTGGACTCCGCCATCCGCACTGCGGCCACAAGTGCCTTGAAAACATTGACACTTGTCGAGTCACCGACCACGATCTGGCCCGCCTCCGCGCCGACCAGCGGGGCGATCCGGTCACCGATCCGCTCCGGCGCGGTCCACCAGCCGCTCTCGTCCCAGGAGCGGATGCGCATCCGGCCCCACTGCCGCAGTACGACGTCCTCGACGCGTCCGGGCACGTTCGCCGGCAGGGCGCCCAGCGAGTTGCCGTCGAGGTAGACGACCTCGTCGAGCACGAACTGCGCGCGCGTGCCCGCGAGTTCGTCGGCCGTGTCGAGCTTCTCGGCCCTGGCGGCCAGTTCGGCGAACTCAGACATGGGACCTCGCCGTCCACAGCTCCGGGAAGACGTTCTTCTGCGCCCGCTTCTCCAGCCAGGCCACGCCGGCCGAGCCGCCCGTGCCCGCCTTGGCGCCCATCGCGCGCCGGGTGGCGACCAGGTGGTCGTTGCGCCAGCGCCACACCAGTTCGGCCACGTCGGTCAGCGCCTCGCCCAGGCGGGCGAGTTCGGAGTTCTGGTCGCCGGAGTAGATCGCGGTCCAGGCCGCCTCGACCGCCGGCGACGGCTCGTACTTCTGCGACACGTCCCGCTTCAGCACGTCCTGCGGGATCGCGCTGCCGTGCCGGGCGAGGAAGCGCAGCACCTCGTCGTAGAGGCTCGGCTCGTGCAGCGCCTTCTCCAGCTCCGCGTGGACGCGGGGGGCGCCGCGGTGCGGGACCAGCATGGAGGCGGACTTCTCGGCGAGCAGGAACTCCATCCGGCGGTACATCGCAGACTGGAAGCCGGAGCCCTCGCCGAGGGCGCTGCGGTACGAGTTGAACTGGGCCGGCGTGAGCTGGCCGAGCGGCTTCCAGGAGGCGTTCAGGGCGTCCAGTTCCCGCACCGAACGCTTCAGGGCGTCGATCGCCACGGCCGGGCGGTCCTCGCGCAGGGCGCGGGCCGCGGTCTCCCACTCGTGGACGATGACGGTGAACCACAGCTCCATGACCTGGGTCGTGACCAGGAAGACCATCTCTCCGGGGTCGTCGGAGAGGGTGTGCTGGAGGTGGGTGAGCACGTCCGCCTTGACGTAGTCCTCGTACGGCGTCGTGCCCGCGAAGTCGAGATTCGGGGTCTCGGGCTCTTGAGTCTCCGGGGAGGTCTCCGCGGACCGGTGAGCCTGCTGGGACATTGCTGTCTCCTGTGTAGCTTCGGGTAGCGGTCCGCCCTGCCGTTATCGACAAAGGGGCCCCGGTCCCCACCCGGCATCCTCAGGGATGTCCCCCCGCATCGCAAGGCCCGCCCTCGTCACACCGGCGGGCCCCACGACAGGGGAGGCGCGGTGGCTAGCCCAGGGTCTGGGCGGCCGTCGGCGAGGAGTCCTTCAGGAACTGTGAGCAGCGCTCGTACTCCTCCTGCTCGCCGATCGCTCCCGCGGCGCGGGCGAGGGCGTGCAGGGCGCGCAGGAAGCCGCGGTTCGGCTCGTGCTCCCAGGGGACCGGGCCGTGGCCCTTCCAGCCGTTGCGGCGCAGGGCGTCCAGGCCGCGGTGGTAGCCCGTACGGGCGTAGGCATACGACTCCACGACGCTGCCACGCTCGAAGGCCTCGTCGGCCAGCTGGGCCCAGGCCAGGCAGGAGGTGGGGTACTTCGCTGCGACGTCCGCGGGGGCGGTGCCACCGGCGAGCAGCTCGCGCGGCTCGGGGTCGTCGGGGAGGTGGGTCGGGGGCGGGCCCCCGAGAAGGTTTTCGTGAATGGCCATGGGTTCAAGTGTGGGCCATAGCCGGGGGCGGTGGGTGCCGTGTCCTTCGCCCCGTCGCCCCTACCCCGTCCCGTCCTCCAGGGACTGCCGCCCCTTCGGCCCCGCCCCTGGGTGCCTGCGGCCCCCGGACCCCCGCTGCCGGCCCTGAACGGGACTCCTCCTCGAACGCCGGACGGGCTGAAATGCCTGGCCGGCGCCTAGGCCCTGCCGTTTGGATCATCCCGGCGTCGCGTCCGCTGAGAGGAACCGATCCTCACAGCCGAGCTGATCCAAACGACAGGGCCTAGCCCTGCCCCTCCCCCGTCAACCGGGGCTTGCTCCGCACCCCCTCCAGCGGCGGCGAAGTGATCGAGCCGTGGTGGAGGCATTCCGGTTTGCGGCAGTCCGGGGGCAGGGCGCGTACCGTCGCGAAGGCGATCGCCGAGCCGACGACCAGGGTCCCGGCACACCACAACATCGCCCGTCCGAACGCGCTGTCGAAGGCGTCCGGCGACCGGTAGGCCTCCTCGCTCATGCCGGCGAGCAGCGGCAGTGCGGCCACCGCGATCAGGCCCGCCGCTCGGGCCGCCGCGTTGTTGATGCCGCTGGCCAGGCCCGCGCGGGCGACGTTCACGGAGGCGAGGACGGTGGCGGTCAGCGGAGCGACCAGGGTGACCAGGCCGAGGCCGAAGACGAAAACGGCGGGCAGTACGTCGGCGACGTACGAGGCGTCCGGGCCGACGCGCAGCATCAGCAGCAGGCCGGCCGCACTCACCAGTGGCCCGACGGTGAGCGGGATGCGCGGGCCGATCTTGTCGGCCAGGGCGCCGGACCTGGCGGAGAACAGCAGCATCAGCACGGTCGTCGGCAGCAGCGCCGTACCGGCTTGCAGGGCCGAGTAGCCGGAGACGACCTGGAGCTGGAGCGCGGCCAGGAAGAAGAAGCCGCCGAGGGCCGCGTACACGCACACGGTGACCAGGTTGACCGCGGTGAACTGACGGGATGCGAAGATGTCGAGCGGCATCATCGGGTCGGGCCGCCGTTTCTCGACGTACACGAAGGCGATCCCGGCGGCGACGCCCGCGACCGCGGTGAGGGCGATGACCAGGGACCCGTCGCGGGCCTCGATCAGCGCGTACGTCACCAGCGCGAGGGACAGCGCTCCGAGGGCCGCGCCGAGCACGTCGAAGCGGCCGTGCTTGGACCCGTCGCCGGACTCGGGGACGTGGCGCAGGGCGATGGGGACGCACAGCAGCGCCAGCGGGACGTTGAGCAGGAAGACCCAGCGCCAGCCGGGGCCGTCGACCAGCCAACCGCCCAGGAACGGGCCGACGGCCGCACCGATACCGCCGAAACCGGACCACAGGCCCACCGCCCGGGCCCGGTCGTCGGGGTGAAAGGAGGCCTGGATCAGCGCGAGGGAGCCGGGTGTGAGCAGCGCGCCGCCGATGCCCTGAAAGGTCCGCGCGGCGATCAGGAAACCGGCGTTCGGGGCGAGCCCGCACAGCAGCGAGGCCACGGCGAACCAGACGACGCCGATGACGAAGATCTTGCGGCGGCCGTAGCGGTCGCCCAGGGAACCGCCGAGGAGGATCAGACCGGCGAGGGCGAGCGTGTACGCGTTGACCGTCCACTGGAGGGCGGACAGGTTCGCGTCCAGGTCCTCGCCGATCCGGGGGAGGGCGACGTTGACGACGGTCGAGTCCAGCATCGCCATGCTGGAGCCGAGGACGGTGGTGAGCAGGATCCACTTGCCTTGCGGCGAGGCCATCCGGACGTCGGGCATGACCCCAGGTATACAGCGAGCCCGGTGCCGTAGCACCGGGCTCGCTGTATGCGTACGGCTACTTGATCTTCGTGCCGGTGGAGCGCAGGTTGGAGCAGGCCTCCGTCACGCGCGCGGCCATGCTGGCCTCGGCGAGCTTGCCCCAGGTGCGCGGGTCGTAGGTCTTCTTGTTGCCGACCTCGCCGTCGACCTTCAGGACACCGTCGTAGTTCTGGAACATGTGGGCCGCCACCGGACGCGTGAAGGCGTACTGCGTGTCGGTGTCGATGTTCATCTTGACGACGCCGTTGTCCAGAGCGGTGGCGATCTCCTCGGCGGAGGAGCCGGAGCCGCCGTGGAAGACGAAGTCGAACGGGGACGCCTTGCCGTACTTGGCGGCGACGCCCTCGTTGAGCTCCTTCAGCAGCTCGGGACGGAGCACGACGTTGCCCGGCTTGTACACGCCGTGGACGTTGCCGAACGAGGCGGCCAGCAGGTAGCGCCCCTTCTCACCGAGACCGAGGGCCTCGACCGTACGAATCGCGTCGTCGACCGTCGTGTAGAGCGAGTCGTTGATCTCGTGCGAGACGCCGTCCTCCTCGCCACCGGTCGGGGTGATCTCGACCTCGAGGATGATCTTCGCGGCGCGGGCGCGCTCCAGCAGCTCCTGCGCGATGGAGAGGTTGTCGGCGAGCGTCTCGGCCGAGCCGTCCCACATGTGCGACTGGAACAGCGGGTTCTCGCCGCGCGCGACGCGCTCCTCCGACACGGCGATCAGCGGCCGTACGTACCCGTCGAGCTTGTCCTTCGGGCAGTGGTCGGTGTGCAGGGCGACGGTGATGTCGTACTTCTTGGCGACGATGTGCGCGAACTCGGCCAGGGCGACGGCGCCGGTGACCATGTCCTTGCTGTGCTGGCCGCCGAGGAACTCCGCACCACCCGTGGAGATCTGGATGATGCCGTCGCTCTCCGCCTCCGCGAAGCCGCGCAGGGCCGCGTGCAGGGTCTGGGAGGAGGTCACGTTGATGGCCGGGTAGGCGAACTTGCCTGCCTTCGCCCGGTCGAGCATCTCGTTGTAGACCTCGGGGGTTGCGATGGGCATCTGTCCGCTCCTTGGAGTGTGCGGGTTGACGTACTGCGTACAGCGTTCTTCTTTACGGCCCTGACCTAGACCTCGATTGCGACGTCATCGTCGGCTTCGCCGGGGCCATCTTTCCATGACGAACCGGGATGCTCCGAGCGCCTGTCAGCAGCCGAGACGGACGTCCGCCGGGACGGAGGTCAGTCGAGCCCCAACTCGTCCTTGGCGAAGGCGAACAGGTACGGCACGCCCGCACCCTCCTGGATCTTCTCGGCGGCTCCGGTGGCCCGGTCGACGATGGTCGCGACGGCGACGACCTCGGCGCCGGCCTCGCGCACGGCCTCGACGGCGGTGAGCGGCGACCCGCCGGTGGTGGAGGTGTCCTCGACGACGAGCACGCGCCGCCCCGCGATGTCCGGTCCCTCGACCCGCCGCTGCAGCCCGTGCGCCTTGGCGGCCTTGCGTACGACGAAGGCGTCCAGCTTCTTCCCGCGCGCGGCGGCGGCGTGCAGCATCGCGGCGGCGACGGGGTCGGCGCCCATGGTGAGCCCGCCCACCGCGTCGAAGTCCAGCTCCGCCGTCAGGTCGAGCAGGACCTGCCCGACCAGCGGCGCGGCCTCGCCGTCGAGGGTGATGCGCCGCAGGTCGACGTAGTAGTCGGCTTCCAGACCCGACGACAGGGTCACCTTGCCGTGTACCACGGCCTTGTTCTTGATCTGTTCCAGCAGCTCACCGCGTACCTCAGTCATGCCGCCCAGCTTAGAGGCGCCGCCAGCTCCAGACGGTCGCGGCCTCCAGCGGTTCCAGGGGCGTGACCAGGCGGGGCATGCTGTTCAGCCCGTTGGGCGGCCCGGTCTGCGGCTCGACACACACGGCGGCCTCCTGCTCGTCGTACACGACGACCCACTCCTCACGGCTGCCGACCTTCAGCTCCAGCTGCCCCGGCCAGGTGAGCGTGACGTCGACGCCGCCGGGCATGCCGAAGCAGTCGTCCCAGGGCCCCGGCCCGGGATCGATCCGGTTGCCGGTGGGGAGGTGGTCGTCACCTCGCTCTTCCTGCCAGGCGGGAGCGAAGTCGAGCTGTACGTCCTCCCGGCCGAGGTTCCGGTTGAACCAGGGATGCCAGCCGATCTGGGCCGGGAAGGACGTCTCGTACGTCTCGACGGACATGGTGAGGCTGAGGCTGTCCGGGGTGAGCGCGATGACGTGGGTGACGCGGCCGACGTAGGGCCAGGGCTCGACCAGGTCGTACGTGATGACGGCCTCGTCACCGGCGACCCGGGCCACCTTCCAGGCGCCGTCGCGTGCCGTGCCGTGGATGGCGTGCGGCGGGGCGGTCAGCGGCATCTGCCGCACGACGGCACCGTCCAGGAACCGCCCGTCCCGGATCCGTCCACACCAGGGAACCATCGGAAAGCACCCGAACCGCTCCCCCTGCCGCAACAACTCCGTCCCTGCGACCCGAAGCCCCCCGACCCGCCCGCCGTTCGCCGGCAGCACGTCCACCTCCGCGTCACCCGCGGTCAGCGTGATGTGTTCGTTACTCACGGGGACGACCCTACTGGGACGATCAAGAGGCCTGAAGCCGGTCCGGCACACACGGACGAACGCCGGTCCAGTCGATTCAGCCCGTCCGGCGCACCCTGACGAACGCCGGTCCAGTCAATTCAGCCCGTCCGGCGTTTGAGGACGATGCCGTTCAGGCCGAAGCGGGGGTCTGGGGGCGGCAGCCCCCAGAGGCGGGGTCGAAGGGGCGGCAGCCCCTGGAGGACGGGAAGGGTAGGGGCGGCGGGGGCGAGGAAAGGCCCTCAACGGCGCCGCCGCAACGCCCGCCCCACCACAATCGCCGACGCCACCACCAGCGCGGCCGCCGGAGCAGCCCACCGCAACGTGGAACTCGGCACGACGGTCTGCGGCGCCGGCACCGGCGCGTACCGCCCCCGCGGCGGCGCGTGATCCACTTCCTCCGCGCTGCGACCGATCATCGTCCGCCGGGCATGAGCGGCCTCGGCCACAGGAGCCTCACCGTCCCCGGCCTCGGCCTCGGTATCCGCCTCCGCCTCCGGTTCGAGGGCCGGCGGCGGAACCTCGGCGTCGAAAACGGATGTCTCCTCACCACCGTCACCGGAATCCGACCCCGGAGCCGGGGCCGAAGCCGGCCCGGGCGCCGCGGCATCGTCCGCATCCGGCGTCGTCTCGAAGTCACTGGTCACCCGAGTCTGGAACTCCCCAGGGGCCAAGCCCTCCAGGTCCTCGGCGGCACCCGCTTCCTGCTCCGCACCCGGCGGCACGGCCTCCCCCGCCACAACTCCCAGCTGCTCCCCAAAACGGTTCAGCAACCGACCCACGGCGGACCCAACCGCCTCCGCCGAGAACTCGGCCACGCGCCCGTCCGCCGAACCGGTCCCCGCGAACCTCACGGTGGCCCCACCCTCGGCCTCGAGAACCCGCACAGTGAGCGCGAGTTTCACGACGCCGCTGCCACGCACCTCGGTGGCATCGCCCTCGACGGTGTAGACATACGCATCGTCACCGTCCTGCTGGGCAGAGACCCGCACGGCGCCCCGATACGTAATCGTGTGACCGCCGACGCGCACCTTCAGCCGCCCGGCAACGGGCTCGGCCCCGGCGTCCTGCTGGAGCCCGGGGACCGCCCGGGCAACCCGCACAGGATCGGCCAGCACCGCCCTGAGCCGCTCGGCCGCAACCGGAACGAACACCTCATGCTCCATGGGGACCGAGCCTACCCAGCATGGCGTGAACCGCACCCACACATCCGAGGATTCTCATCGCAAGCCCTCCCGCCGGGCGTACCCTCCCCGCCCGCACAGGAGCCCGGCCCCCACCACACGCCTCAGTACCGCGGATGCACCAACGTCGACGCCCCCAGTCCCCGGACCCGCGTCCCCTCAGCCGCCCGCACAGCCGACGCCAGCCCCTCCCGCGTCAGCGTCCCGGGCCGCGGCACCCCGTCCCCCGCCCCGAACCGCAGGGCCGGACGCTCGCCCCGGCCCGCCAGGATGAACCCCCAGTCGTGAGGCGTCCGCGTCGGGCCCGCCGAGCGGTCGGGGCCCGCCGTAAAGCCGGAACCGCGGCCCCGGACGCAGTAAGGGGCGGTCCGCAGGCCCGCGGCGCGCAGTGTCGTGTCGACCGTCCAGAAGACGCGGGGCCGGGACGAGACCGGGCCGGCGTGGACGGCCAGGCGGCCGTGCGGGGTCAGGGCGCGCCGGGCGAGGCCGTAGAACTCCTGCGAGTACAGCTTCGTGCTGGCGGTGATGCCGGGGTCGGGCAGGTCCGAGATGACGACGTCGTACGTCGCGGGCGGCGCCGCCCGCAGCCAGCGGAAGGCGTCGCTCGTCATGACGTGGACGCGGTTGTCGTCGTAGGAGTGGTCGTTGAGCTCGGACAGCGGAGGATCCCGGCGCGCCAGGCTCACCACCCCGGCGTCGGCTTCGACGACGTCGACCCGGTCCACCCCGGGATGGCGCAGCACCTCGCGCGCCGCCAGCCCGTCCCCGCCGCCGAGGATCAGCACGCGCGAGCGCTCGCCGCTCATCACGGGGTGGACCAGCGCCTCGTGGTAGCGGCGTTCGTCCTGGCCGCTGACGCGCAGGCGGCCGTCGAGGAAGAGGTCGAGGGGGCGGCCGTGCGTGCCGCCTGTGATGACGACCTCCTGGAGGTCGGTGTGGAGTGCCACGCGTACGTCCCGCCCGTACACCGCGTGCCGTGCCGCCCGTTCGAAGTCGTCGACGAGTACGGCGGCCGAGGCGAGCACGCCGAGCACGGCGACGTTCGCGATCACCAGCAGCCAGCGGGCGCGGCGGCTGAGGTCCCCGCGGAACAGGCCGAGGACCAGCGCGCCGCCCACGACGGCGTTGACGGCGCCGGTGATCAGCGCGGAGGTCAACTGGCCCAGCAGGGGCAGCAGAAGGAAGGGGAACGCGAGGCCGCCGACGAGCGCGCCGACGTAGTCCGCGGCGAACAGGTCGGCCACCGCGCCACCCGCGTCCTGGCGCCGGATGCGCTGGATCAGCTCCATCAGCAGCGGCACTTCGGCGCCGATCAGCAGGCCGATGGTGAGGGAGAAGGCGACGAGGAGACAACGGGGGCCGTTGGCCCACAGGCCGCCCCAGTCGCCGGTCCAGGCGAAGACGGCGTAGAGCGCGAACGCGCTGCAACCGCCGACGAGGGCGAGTAAGGCCTCGATGGCGCCGAAACCGGCCGCGGCGTACGGACGCAGGCGTTTCGCGGCGAGGGAGCCGATACCCATCGCGAAGACCATGACGGACAGCACGACGGACGCCTGGGTGACCGAGTCGCCGATCAAGTACGAGGCGAGAGCGACGAGTTCGAGTTCGTACACGAGTCCGCAGGCAGCACAGACGAAGACGCCCGCGAGGACCAGGAACCGCCCCGTGCCCGGCCGGACCGGAAGCCGTGCGGGGCCACCCCAGGGCGGTGGTGTGCCGGGCGGGGCGGGGGCGTGCGGCTCGATCACGTTGCCGACGGTACGTTACGCCTGCGGCGCGCCTCGTCACCCACACGTGTGTTGTTGGGATGGGGGACGTTTGCGTCGCCACCGCCGCCGGGGGTCAAGCACCGGAAGGGCTGGACTGCCTGGACCGGGGTCTGAGCGTGACCGCCACCGCCCTCACCCCCACCCTCGTGCGCGTCGCCACCAACTGCCCGTCCTGCGGATACGCGTGCCACGTCCGCCAGTGCACCTGCCCCTCGTGGTGCTGGGCCAGCATCGCGGTGAAGGCGTGCGGGCTGCCGGGGAAGACGCCGGCGAGGCCGTGCGGGTGGTCGGACACCAGGGCCAGCAACTCCTGTGCACGGCCTGCGAACTGGCCCGGTGACAGGATCTCCACCCGGGCCGCGAACTCGTACTCCCAGTCACCCGCCCGCTTGGCCACACCGAGCGGAAGGGGCGTGCTGCTGCCGGGCATGCAGGCCACCGTCTCCGAGCAGATGCCCCGCTCCTCCTCCAGGAGTACCTGGTGGGACGCGCCGAGCAGCCTCAACTGGAGTTTCGCCCGGTTCAGTTCGAGGTCGAGGGCGGCCAGCGCAGGCAGCGGTTCCCGCCCCAGGGCCCAGGCGAGGTCGGCCGCGCGCGTGTCGGTATAAGCAGTGTTCAGGGTCGTGAGCATGGGTCGGCTCCGCAAGCACGCAAAGAAAAAGGGGAGGTTTCGGTCTCCGGCGGCGCACCCCGGCCGACACCGGGAGTCGACCCGGTCAGCCCAGTCGGCCGGTCAGAAGGGGTGTCCGCGGGACGTCCGAGGGGCTGCGTTGGTGATTTTCAGGGAATCATGAAGTGTGGCGCCGCCACAGCGTTTTTACCCAAGTTCGTAGGGTTTCCATCCCTCAGAGGGCTTATCAGCTCAACTGTTCAACTCCGGCGTGCGCCCGTGGAGACGGGGCGTGCGCCGTTGCGCGTTCGTGAACACGAAAGCGGGGCCGGTCCCAGGTACCGGCCCCGCTCCCAGTCGGATGCGGTTCCCCCTGCTCGGGGAGCTCAGCTGCCCCGTGTCAGCTGCCTCCGCCACCGCATCCGCCCCCGCCCCCTCCTCCGCAGGACGACCCGCCTCCGCATGACGAGCCGCCCCCGCAGGACGAACCACCGCTGTCTCCCCCACCGGCCCACCAGCTGCTGCTGCTGCTGCCACTGTCGTGCGAGCGGCTCCTGCGACCGTGCGAGCGGTTGACCGACCGTGAGCCGCCGCGCACGGCGGACACGAAGATCAACACGAAGACCACTGCGACCAGCGCCAGAACGAAACCTGTGATCATGGCGTCAGCCTCCTTCCGTTCCCCCGAAGCGGATGGTGGCGTCCCCCCGTGGGCGCCTCCCGCTCGGTGCGTGGCAGGGAGATGCCCGGCCGCCTCACGGCCCAAAGCAGAGTTGAGGAACTCCAGAGCTTGGGCGCAGGATGGCCGGCATGACCTCCAGCTCCCGCCCCCTGCTCAACCGCCGGCTCGCCGAGTTCGGGACGACGATCTTCGCCGAGATGTCCGCGCTGGCCCTGCACACCGGGTCCATCAACCTGGGTCAGGGTTTTCCCGACACGGACGGCCCCGAGGAGGTCCGTGAGGCGGCCGTGCGGGCCCTGCGCGACGGACGCGGCAACCAGTACCCGCCGGGCCCCGGAGTCCCCGAGCTGCGTACCGCGATCGCCGCGCACCAGCAGCGGCGCTACGGGCTGTCGTACGACCCCGACGCCGAGGTCCTGGTCACCGCGGGCGCCACCGAGGCCATCGCCGCCGCCCTGCTCGCGCTCGTCGAACCCGGCGACGAGGTCATCGCCTTCGAGCCGTACTACGACTCCTACGCGGCCTGTATCGCCATGGCGGGCGGCACGCGCGTGCCGGTCACCCTGCGGCCCCACGAGGGAAGCTTCCGCCTGGACCTCGACGAGCTGCGCACCGCCGTCACCGACCGCACCCGGCTGCTGCTGATCAACACCCCGCACAACCCCACCGGCACGGTCCTCACCCGCGAGGAGCTGGCCGCGATCGCCGAGCTGGCCGTGGAGCGGGACCTGCTGGTGGTGACCGACGAGGTGTACGAGCACCTGGTCTTCGACGACGCCGAGCACCTGCCGCTCGCCACGTTCCCGGGCATGCGGGAGCGGACGGTGTCCATCGGGTCGGCGGGCAAGACCTTCTCCTTCACCGGATGGAAGGTCGGCTGGCTGACCTCCACACCCGCCCTGGTCACGGCGGTGCGCTCGGCGAAGCAGTACCTGACGTACGTCGCGTCGGGGCCGTTCCAGTACGCGGTCGCCGAGGCGCTCGCCCTGCCCGACAGCTACTTCGCGGCCTTCCGTGACGACATGCTGGTCAAGCGGGACCTGCTGGCAGGGGGGCTGGCGGAGGCGGGCTTCGAGGTCTTCAGGCCCGCGGGCACGTACTTCGTCACGACCGACATCCGCCCCCTCGGCGAGACGGACGGTTTCGCCTTCTGCCGTGCGCTGCCGGAGCGGGCCGGGGTGGTCGCCATCCCCAACGCGGTCTTCTACGACCACCGGGAGGCGGGGGCGCCGTTCGTCCGGTTCGCGTTCTGCAAGCGGACGGAGGTCCTTCAGGAGGCGGTGAAGCGGCTCAAGTCCCTGGCGGGCTGAGCGCTCGCGCCCGTCCACAGCCTGTGGACGGGCGCGGACAGCACGAACCCGGCCCGGCACGCGACCGTGATGGCCGGTGCCCTGGCCGGGCTCTGCCGAATCCGGGTGTCGAGGACTACTCCTCGTCGTCCTCGGGCTTGTCCGCCTCGTTGATCTCCTGCTCCAGGCCGAGCTGCTCGACGAGCCACTTGTCGAACTCGATGGCGGCCCGCACCCAGCTGACCGTCGACGAGACGAAGTGCTCCAGGCTCACGCCGGTGCCGATCAGCATCTGTGCCTCGCCGATCAGGCGGACGGTGCCGTCGTCGTGCGTGTGGCTGTAGACCTTGGGCCACAGGGTCCGGCGGTTCCAGTCGTCGATCGACTCGAGAAGCAGGGGCTTCTCGTCGATCTTGTGGGGCCGGTCGTAGAACGTCCGCACCGAGAAGACCTGCTGGTCACCCTCGCCGCGGAACATGAAGTACGTACGGAACTGCTCCCACGGCGCCGCGAGGTCACCCTCGTCGTCGACGACGTACTTCAGCTCCATCTGGTCGAGGAGCTGCTTCACGAGGTCCTGATCCGGGACAACGGGTCCGGGCGGTGGCCCGGGCTCCGGCTGCTGGCCCCCGAAGTTCGGGATCGAGGACGGGTCGATGCTCACCGTGATTTTCCCTTCGTACGGATTCCGCCATCCTCCCCCATGCGGGGAGGGGGGTGGCAAGCCCGGACAGGGCCTGTCTGCCGTCGGCTGACATGATCTGGCCTGTCGCAACGGACCGCTGCGGAAGGCGGGCGTCATGTCCGGAACACACGTGGACGCACAGGAGCGCCGCGGCCGCACCAGATGGCCGATGTTCGCCGCGATCGTGGCACTGCCGGGGCTGGTCCTGGCGGGCCTCATGGCCTTGGTGGTGATGTGGGTGGTGGCGGACGACCCGCCCCGCTCCGGTCCCGACACGGTCGCCTGCCCGGACGCCCTGCACTTCGGCGGGGCCGAGCTGCCGGACGGCGCCGAGGTCGTCGGGTCGTGCAAGACGCAAGGGTTCCAGGACATCCATTACAGCGCGACCTTCCGCATGCCGCGCGCCGACGTCCCGGACTGGCTCAGGCAGACCTATCCGGACGCCCCCGCGCCCGGGACGCAGTTCTGCGGCGGCGTGGACGTCGATCTGTGTCTCGATCTGGACGCCCCGGGCGGCCATCCCGACGCGGGCGCCCACGCGGTGCAGGTGAGGGTGGAGTACGAGGACGCCGACACCGCACTCGTGCGCTTCGCCGCGTTCACCATGTGACCGCGCGGCCACGTGACGAAGTGACCCCATGACGACGGCCCGCCCCGGGATGCGGGGCGGGCCGTCCCACCGTTTCGTGCGGCTACAGCGTCTTCCCCGTGGCCGGCCCCACGATCAGGCCGTCCCCGAAGGAGTCCACCCGGACCGTGTCGCCGTCCTTGACCTCGCCGGAGAGGATCTCCTTGGCGAGGCGGTCGCCGATGGCGGTCTGGACGAGACGGCGCAGCGGCCGGGCACCGTAGGCCGGGTCGTTGCCCTCGTCGGCGAGCCAGGCCAGGGCCTCGTCGCTGACCTCGAGGGTGAGCCGCCGCTCGGCCAGCCGCTTGGCGAGCCGGTCGATCTGGAGCCGGGCGATCCGGCTCAGCTCGTCCTTGGACAGGGCCGAGAAGACCACCAGGTCGTCCAGGCGGTTGAGGAACTCCGGCTTGAAGGAAACCCGGACCACCTCCAGGACCTGCTCCTTCTTCTCCGCCTCACTGGTGATCGGGTCGACCAGGAACTGGCTGCCCAGGTTGGACGTCAGCACCAGGATCGCGTTGCGGAAATCGACCGTACGGCCCTGTCCGTCCGTCAACCGCCCGTCGTCCAGCACCTGAAGGAGGATGTCGAAGACCTCGGGGTGCGCCTTCTCGACCTCGTCGAGCAGCACGACGCTGTACGGCCGCCTGCGCACCGCCTCCGTCAGCTGGCCGCCCTCCTCGTAGCCGACGTACCCGGGAGGCGCGCCCACCAGCCGGGCCACGCTGTGCTTCTCGCCGTACTCCGACATGTCGATGCGGACCATCGCCCGTTCGTCGTCGAAGAGGAAGTCGGCGAGGGCCTTGGCGAGTTCGGTCTTGCCGACGCCGGTCGGGCCGAGGAAGAGGAAGGAGCCGGTCGGGCGGTCCGGGTCGGCGATGCCGGCGCGGGTGCGGCGTACCGCGTCCGACACGGCACGCACGGCCTCCCCCTGTCCGATGAGCCGCTTGCCCAACTCCTCCTCCATCCGCAGGAGTTTCTGCGTCTCGCCCTCCAGGAGGCGGCCGGCCGGGATGCCGGTCCAGGCGGCGACGGTGTCGGCGATGTCGTCGGAGCCGACCTCCTCCTTGACCATCGTGCTCTTGGCGGCCTCCTCCTCGGCCTGCGAGGCCTCCTCCAGGTCCCGCTCCAGGGCGGGGATCTCGCCGTAGAGCAGCTTGCTGGCGGAGTCGAAGTCACCGTCGCGCTGGGCGCGTTCGGCCTGTCCGCGCGCCTCGTCGAGCCGTTCCTTCAGCTCGCCGACGCGGTTGAGGGACTGCTTCTCCTTCTCCCAGCGGGCGGTCAGGCCCCGCAGCTCCTCCTCCTTGTCGGCGAGATCGCGGCGCAGCCGCTCCAGGCGTTCGAGAGAGGCCGCGTCGGTCTCCTTGCTGAGGGCCAGCTCCTCCATCTTCAGCCGGTCCACGGACCGCTGGAGCTCGTCGATCTCGACGGGGGACGAGTCGATCTCCATCCGGAGCCGGGAGGCGGCCTCGTCGACGAGGTCGATGGCCTTGTCGGGCAGGAACCGGGAGGTGATGTACCGGTCGGAGAGGGTGGCCGCGGCGACCAGCGCGCTGTCCGCGATCTGCACCTTGTGGTGGGCCTCGTAGCGCCCCTTGAGCCCGCGCAGGATCGCGATGGTGTCCTCGACGGTCGGTTCGGCGACCAGCACCTGCTGGAAGCGCCGCTCCAGGGCGGGGTCCTTCTCGATCCGCTCGCGGTACTCGTCGAGGGTGGTGGCGCCGACCATGCGCAGCTCACCGCGCGCGAGCATGGGCTTGAGCATGTTCCCGGCGTCCATGGCGGAGTCGCCGCCGGCACCGGCGCCCACGACCGTGTGCAGCTCGTCGATGAAGGTGATGATCTGGCCGTCGGAGCCCTTGATCTCCGCGAGCACGGTCTTCAGCCGCTCCTCGAACTCACCGCGGTACTTCGCCCCGGCGACCATGGCGCCCAGGTCGAGCGCGACGAGCCGCTTGTTCTTCAGCGACTCCGGCACGTCCCCCTTGACGATCCGCTGGGCGAGCCCCTCCACGACGGCGGTCTTGCCGACGCCGGGCTCACCGATGAGGACGGGGTTGTTCTTGGTGCGCCGCGAGAGGACCTGCACGACCCGCCGGATCTCCTGGTCCCGCCCGATGACGGGGTCGAGCTTGCCCTCCCGGGCGGCGGCCGTGAAGTCGGTCCCGAACTTCTCCAGCGCCTTGTACTGCCCCTCGGGGTCGGCGGTGGTGACGCGGCGCCCCCCGCGGGCCTTCTGGAAGGCCTCCAGCAGCTTCTTCGCCGTGGCCCCCTGCTGGGCGAGCACCTCACCCGCCTGGCCGCCCTTGGCGGCGGTGCCGATCAGCAGGTGCTCGGTGGAGAGGTACTCGTCCCCGAGCTCCCTGGCACGCGCCTGGGCGTCCGCGATCACGGCGAGCAGCTCGCGGTTGGGCTGCGGGGGCGCGACCGTGGACCCGGTCACGCTGGGCAGCGCGGCGAGCGCCTTCTCGGCGCCGGCCCGCACGGAGGCCTGGTCGGCGTCGACGGCCGCCAGCAGATCGATGATGTTCTCGTTCTCCTGGCCCTGGAGCAGAGCAAGGAGCAGGTGGGCAGGCGTGAGGTCCGCATGCCCCTCGGTCAAGGCCCGGTTACTGGCCGCGTTGATCGCGTCCCGGCTCCTGTTGGTCAGCTCGGCGTCCACGTTGGCGTTCTCCTCCTGCCGTCAGCGTCTCCCAGTACTGACTGAGTCAGCGTACACAAAGTTGAGTCTATTCCACTCAAGGTCGCCCCGGGGAGACTGGGGGCGGCCAGGCCCTGTCGTCAGGAAGGGCCTAGGGTTCCGGGCCATGGCCGCATACCCCCAGGATCCTGGCGCGCCGGACGCGCCGTACCTCGCCTTCTGGCAGGAAAGACACCTGTGCACCCTGACGACCCTGCGCCCGGACCTCACCCCCCATGTCGTACCCGTCGGAGTGACATACGACCCTGAGGCGCGGCTTGCTCGGGTGATCGCGAACAAGTCCAGCGCGAAGGTGGGCCATGTCCGGGCCGCCGGCCCGGACGGCGCCCGGGTCGCGGTCTGCCAGGTGGACGGACGGCGGTGGGCGACGCTGGAGGGCCTGGCACGCGTCCGGAACGACCCCGAGCGGGTAGCGGAGGCGGTGCGCCGGTACGCGCAGCGGTACGGGCGCACGCCGCGGCCCAATCCCGACCGGGTCGTGATCGAGATCGAACTGACGCGGGCGATGGGACAGGGGTGAACGCGGGTGAGCCCTGGGACGGGACTCCCGGGGGCCTGGTTCCAGTGGCTGGATACCGGATGACCGGTTTCGGCCACCGGCGGAACGGGGGGAAACGGGGAAATGTCACCCGGAAACTGCAGCGGCGTCACCGTGTTCAGGTCACGGTGACGCCGCTGCGGGGGGAAGCACCTGAGCGATCTGTTACGACGGGGGAATCGCGTCAGGCACTGCGGGGGGTGGCTGAGATAGTCCTTGGGGCCGGGGCCTCCGGTTCCACCAGGCGGTGGTCGCGCTGATCGAGATTGACGAAGATCATTCCGTACCGGATGGCGCACCTGACGGGTTGCGGCGCCCCCCGAGGCCGTCGCAGACACCGGTATGCCCGCACGTCCTCGTCCTCGTCCCGCGTCACGACCACCGGCTCTCCGAAGACGGTCACCATCAACGAGTCACCGGAGTGGGGGATCGCGGTGACCAGGTCGATGAAGTGCCAGCCGGAGCGGTAGGCGGTGGCCATCTCTCGGCGGAAGGAGCGGTCGTCGGGTGGGGTGGTCATGCCGACTCCCGCTCACCGCTGCTCGCCTTGGCGTTGGCCGGCCAGGAGCTGTCCCCGGCAATCGTGACAGTCTGTGACTGGGTGGGCCAGCTACTGTCCGCTCGCGAGTCGCTCTTCGATTCCGAGAGGCCCCCCAGGACTCCGAAGGCCACAACGGTGGAGAAGGCGGCGACAAGAATCGAGCGAAGCATTCTGTTCCGCATAGTCGGCTTCGTCCTCACTTGAAGGTCCCCTCTTCCCCCGTCGAGTAAGACGATGGCTCATTCGGGCACTTCATGGCCACACGATCGGTGCATCATGTTCCTGCATGTTCAGGACCCTGGGGGGTGGAGATTTGGTGACGAATCAGACTAAAGCGATACATCCCCATGCGATGACCGAGATGTGCGCGGAAGGTGGCCGACTCTATGCGAACGCGCTGCGCACGGGGCGTATCGCCCGCACAGATGTGGAGTCCGTCCCCTGCCTGATGGAGTTCGCTCTGCTCTACCCGGATGCGGACGACCCGAACTGGCTGCGTCCCGTTCCGGCGTCGGTCGCTCTGGCTCAGCGGCTCAATCCCATCGAGCGGGAGATCTCCGATCGCAGGCGGCTCTCCGTCGAGCTGGCCGACGCACTCCAGCCATTCATGGACCTCAGCGCTCAGGTGACGGGGGGCACGCACTCCATCACCGTGCTGGAGGGCGGGGAGCGGATCAACGCCGCCCTCAATCTGGCCACGGCCCAGTGCCAGACCGAGATGCTCACGGTCCAGCCGAGCAACCGCATCTCGGAGAGCAGCTTGTTGCAGGGCCTGGAGCGGGACCGTCCGCTGATCGAACGCGGGGTGCGCATAAGGACCCTCTATCAGCACACGGTGCGCTACAACCCGGGCAAGCTGGCCTATGTCGCCCAGCTCTCGGACGGCAAGGTGGAGTACCGCACCATCGACGAGCTGGTCGAGCGCCTCATCATCTGCGACGAGTCGGTCGCCTTCATCCCCACCCGCGACGACCAGCAGGTGGCCCTGGAGCTGCGCCAGCCCGGACTCATCCGCTACCTGATCAAGGTCTTCGAGTTCATGTGGAGCCGCGCGGTTCCGCTGACCGAGCACGCGCCCTACGAGACCGCGCCCGACGGCATCACGGAGATCCAGCACTCCATCGCGAAGCTGCTCGTGGAGGGCCACGTCGACGAGGCGATCGCCCGCCGGCTGGGCATGAACGTGCGCACCTGCCGGGCCCACATCGCCAAGCTGGCCACCGCCCTGGGCAGCGGGAGCCGGGCTCAACTCGGCTTCCTCATCGCACAGTCCGGAATCCTCGACAACGAGAACTGAGCGACGCGAGTGCCGTGACCGGTTCGGGCTCGGCCGGTTCGAGCTCAACCCGGCTGTCTCACCGGCCGGTCGGGGATTCCTGACCGGGTAGCCCGGGCACCCGGGGAACCCCGGCCGCGCTGATCACCGCGGCCCCCGACGACGACGCCCGCTGGCGGTCCAGGCCCACCTGGGCGATGCGGACGCCGAGTTGGGTACGGCTCGCCGCGCCCAGCGTCTCCGACAGGCGCGCGATGTGCGCACGGCACGTCCGTACGCTTATCCCCAGCCGCTCCGCGATCACCGCGTCCTGGTGGCCCTCGGCGAGCAGCGCCGCGATGGACTGTTCTCGGTGGGAGATGCCCTCGATGCCGGTGTCGGGCAGGGGCGCGGTCAGCGGGATCGCAAGGCGCCACAGCCGCTCGAAGACCGTGACCAGGTAGTTCACCAGCGCCGGATGCCGCAGTTCCAGCGCCATCGTGCGGTCGGCGTTCGCCGGGACAAAGGCCACCGTACGGTCGAAGAGGATCAGCCGGTCGATCACCTCGTCCAGCGTGCGGGCCTCCACCGAATCGCCCATCAGTTCCAGGTAGTTCAGCAGACCCTGGCCGTGCCTCGCCACGTGCGTGTAGAGGTCGCGCATCCGCACGCCCCGCCCCCGCAGCTCCATCGCCCGGTGCAGCCCCTCCGTGAGCTCGTGCTCGGGACGGATGCCGCCGGGCTGCACGGTCAGCACCTGGCTGGTGCACGCCTGCGTCGCCTCGTCCAGCGCGCCCTGGATGCGCGAGTCACCGTCCAGGACCCGGATGGCCGTGCCCTCGACACCGGACACCTGCGGCGGCTGGGGGCCGAGCCCGGCGTACCACTCGAACGCCGCCACCGCCGAGCCCACCCGCCGCTGGCTCGCGCTGACCTCGTCGTACACCCCGCGCAGCAGCCGCGTCATGACCTCCTGCGGGGAGGTCGGGACCAGCCAGTCCATGTCGTCGGGGTCGGGATGCAGCAGCGCCAGCTCCAGCAGGCAGGGCACCGGGTCCGCGTCCCGGCGCGGCACCCGGCCACGCCGTACGGCCCGGGAGTACACGCGATCCCCTGCGTCGCACAGTCGGTCGGCACCGTGGGGATGCTCCTCCGTCCCGTGCCCGGCCATCGCCCCATCCACCCCCGGTTCTTGCGTTTCGCCGGCTCGCTCACCTCCGGAGCGCGGTGACGACCTCTGCCGGGACACCCGGGCCGGGCGTGGCTCTGGTCGACAGGCCCACCGTGCTCGGCCCTTCGGGCCTACGGTTCGCTCGCGCTTCCGCAGCGCAACTATGCGCGGACCGGCCGTGCTCCGCAACACGGCTCCCGCCGGGACGGGCGCCGTAAACCACCAGTACGTACCGGTTTTGACCGGCCTCCGTCCGCCGGGTTGCAACAAGCTGGGGGTGTCATCCCGGCCTTTGCGCTGTGCGCTGCAAAGCACGTCGGCCGGACGGACGGCCCGGGCGATGCCCGACAGGAGCGCGCCGTGTGCCTTCGAGGACGGCATCGAGCTCTTGCCGCCCCGGCTCGGCGATCGGCTGCCCGGACATCCGCAGCGCGGCCACGGCGGGCCACGTCACACTCGCGAACGCCGTCGGGAGCGGAATCGCCGACCGCAAGCTCCTCCACACCCAAGTCCGCGACCTGATCCGGTACTGCCTCCGCACTCGCAAAGCAGACCCTTCGCCGTCGGCCACGGCAAAGCACACCGGACAGCGGGACAGGGCCCGTCGGAAGACCGACGGACCCTGTCCGCTGAACCGCACCTGGGCCCTACTTGGTGAGCCCGGCCGCCGCGCACGCGGCCTTGTACTCGCCCGTGCAGATCTCCGACACCTCATAGATCCCGTCAGCGAGGACGGTCTCCTCGATGTTCTTCTTCGTCAGGGCGACCACCGGCACCAGCAGGGCCGGGATGCCCTTGGCGGTAGGGCTGTCGACCTGATCCTGGGTGAGGGAGTCGAACTGGATGTCCTTGCCCTGGACCTTGGCCACGGCCATCTCCGCGGCGCTCTCCGCCTCCTGCGGGTACGACTTGTAGACGCTCATGTACTGCTCGCCGCTCAGGATCCGCTGGATGGCGTCCAGTTCGGCGTCCTGGCCGGTGACGGGCGGCAGGTCGGTCACGCCCTGGGCCTGCAGCGCCTTGATGATGCCGCCGGCCATGCCGTCGTTGGCGGAGTACACGCCCTTGATGTTGTTAGCGCCGATGGCCTTGATCGCCTCGGTCATGTTGGCCTGGGCGTTCTCGGGCTTCCAGTCCTTGGTGTCGTAGGACTTGGCGATGTCCACCGAGCCGTTGAGCTCGGAGAGGGCGCCCGCCTTGAACTGCTTTGCGTTCGGGTCGGTGGGCGACCCGTTCATCATGACGATCTTGTCGGACGAGTCGACGTTCGGGCCCATGGCGTCCATGAGGGAGCGGCCCTGCACCTCACCGACGAGTTCGTTGTCGAAGGAGACGTACGCGTCGATCGGCCCCTCGGCGAGGCGGTCGTAGGCGATGACCGGGATGCCGGCGTCCTTGGCCTTCTGCACGCCGCCGGCTATCGCGTGGGCGTCCACGGCGTCCAGCAGGATCACGTCGACCTGGTCGTCGATCATCTGCTGGAGCTGGCTGGCCTGCTTCTCCGCGTCGGCGTCCGCGTTTCGGTAGTCGACCTGGCCCTGCTTGTCGGTGAGCTCCGCGACCTTGTTCTTGATGATCGGGTAGTCGAACTTGTCGTAGCGCGTGTTCGCCGTCTCCGGGAGCAGCAGCCCCACGGTGACGTCGTCGCCCTTGGTCGGGCTCGCCTCACTGCTGTCCCCGGTGACGCCCAGTGCCCCGCACGCTGCCAGCGAGAGGGTCATCGTGGACGCGGCGGCCACGGCGGTGGCGGTGCGGCGCAGGGGGCGCAAGGGACGCATAGAGGAGCTCACTTCTGGTGCTTCGGGACACGGGCGCGCCATTGCGCCCAGATGACTGAAAAGCCAACGCGTCGACCGCCCCCAGCGTCAAGCGGAATCACTTAACGAGTGCGCAACACCACGCTCCGCTGATCATGTAAAGACATGGCGAAACATATCGCAACGCCCGTTACACCCCCTCCACCGAACCTTGATCGAGCACGCTGCCAAGATCCGTACAACCAACCTCATTCACCATGAGTCCGGTTCAGGACGACTCCGACCTGCCGTCCCTCAACCGACCAGATGATCGAATGAACTCAGCCAGGCGCACGACCGCCGCGTCTGCCGCGTCCGCCGCAGTGGCCTGAACCTCGCCGGCCCTCACCCGGGGCACGCGGCGCGGCACCACGTCCTGGACGGTGACCGCACCCGCCACCTGACCGACACGGCCGAAACTGCGAAGATCACCCGCATGACCGTCATCACCGAAACCCTCGTCGAGGACAGCCGGTTCGGCACGCTGACCGTCCGTCTGGACACCGAGCGCGGCGAAGTCGTCGTCGAGGGCGCGGTGGTACCGCGGATCGTGCTGAGCCGGTCCGCCGGAACCGAGGCCGAGGAGCACATCCCCGTCGGCACCCGGGCCGGCGACCTGCTCACGCTCACCGTGGACGGCGAGGAGGCGGAGGTGCGCCCGGCGAAGGGACGGCTAACCCGGCGTTCGTACGCGGTCGACGTCCGGCACGCCGGCCACATCTGGCGGCTGCTACCCGACTCCGTGCCGGACAGCCGCCTCCTGCGCGACGGCCGACGCCTCGGCGAGTTCACCTCCCAGGGCAACGGCGAGGTCTCGGCCGACTGGCGCGAGGGCGCGGCCCCGGAGGCCATGGACGCGAGCCTCGGCTACGGCCTCGCGGCCGGATTCGGCACGGGCGCTCAGCCGATGTGGATGCTGGTCGTGGATGCGATCGGGGACCTGATTCCCTGACGCGGCGTCGGCCGTAACCGCCCCTACGGGTCTCACGGGCCCGCCCGCCGACGCGGCCACGAAGGTGGCCTGGACCGCGGCCGACGACGCCGGGGTCACCGGGTACCGGGCCCACCGCCGTACGGCCGACACGGGGGCCTGGAGCCCCCTCGGTGCCACGTCCGGCACGTCCACGTCCGCCACGTCCACGTCCGGCACGTCGTACGACGCCACCTCCGCCCCGCGCGGCAGGGCGTACTACTACGTGGCCGCTGTCGACGCCCGGGACTCCGACTCCCTGTCCTCCACGCAGAGCGCCGTCGACCGCCTGACGCCGGCCACGGCGACCGGCCCTGCATCGCCGAGGTGTACGCCGCAAACGCCTACGGCCGCCAGAGCGCGCGGAGCACTTCACCGGAGTACTTCGTCGGCCGCTGACGGCATGGGAAAGGGGCCCGGAGAAGTCTCCGGGCCCCTTTCGCGTACGGCTGTGCCGCCTAGTCCTTGGCCTTCTTCGGCCGCCACACCACCAACGCGCTGGTCTGCTGCACCTCCTGGTACGGCACCAGATCGCGGCGGTACGACGCGTGTACCGCCGCCTCGCGCTGCTGCATCGCCGCCGCGGCCCCTTCGACTGCGGCCTGGAGCTCGGCCACCCGGGACTGGAGCGCCGCGACCTGGTTCTCCAGTTCGATGATGCGCTTGATGCCCGCGAGGTTGATGCCCTCGTCCTGCGACAACTGCTGGACGGTGCGCAGCAGTTCGATGTCACGGGCCGAGTAACGGCGCCCCCGGCCCGCGGTGCGGTCCGGGGACACCAGGCCCAGGCGGTCGTACTGGCGCAGGGTCTGGGGGTGCAGGCCGGACAGCTGGGCCGCCACCGAGATGACGTAGACCGGGGTCTCCTCGGTCAGTTCATACGGGTTGCGTCGACGACCGTCCATCTGACTCATGCTCCCTTCGCGGCCTGGAACAGCTCCGCCCGCGGATCCTCACCCGCGGTCGCCTCGCGATACGCCTCGAGTGCGTCACGAGCCTTCCCCGTCAGGTCCGTCGGAACACTCACCTCGACGGTGACCAGAAGGTCGCCGCGGGTGCCGTCCTTGCGGACCGCGCCCTTGCCCCGCGCCCGCATGGTGCGGCCGTTGGGTGTGCCGGGCGGCAGTTTCAGGGTGACCGGCGGTCCGCCCAGGGTGGGGACCCTGACCTCGCCGCCGAGGGCCGCCTCCGTGAAGGTCACGGGGACGGTCACGGTGAGGTTGTCCTCCTTGCGGCCGAACACCGGGTGCGCCTCGACGTGCACGGTGACGTACAGGTCGCCGGACGGGCCGCCGCGCTCACCGGGTGCGCCCTTGCCGCGCAGCCGGATGCGCTGGCCGTCCGACACCCCGGCCGGGATGCGGACCTGCATGGTGCGCGACGACTTCGCCCTGCCGCTGCCCTTGCAGTCCATGCAGGGGTGCTCGGCGATCAGGCCGCGCCCCTTGCAGTCCGGGCACGGGTCGGTGAGGGAGAAGCCACCGCCCGAGCCCCGCGCCACCTGGCCGGTGCCGACACAGGTCGGGCACACCCGCGGCGTGCCGTTCTTGTCGCCGGTGCCCGCGCAGGCCTTGCACGGTGACTGCGAGGACATCCGCAGCGGGACCGTCGCACCCTCGATCGCCTCGGTGAAGCTGAGGTTGACCTCGGTGTCGATGTCCTGGCCGCGCCGGGGCTGGGTACGGGTCGTACCCGTGCCGCCGCGGTTGAACAGGCCCCCGAAGACGTCGCCGAGTCCGCCGCCGAAGCCGCCGGCTCCTCCTTGGCCGCCGCCCTGGGCGCCGCCTCCGAAGAGGTCGCCCAGGTCGAAGTTGAAGTTGCCGCCGCCCGCGCCGCCCGGCCCCGGGCGGAAGCCGCCGTTGCCGAACAGGGCGCGGGCCTCGTCGTACTCCTTGCGCTTCTTGGGGTCGCCGAGGACGTCGTTCGCCTCGGAGATCTCCTTGAAGCGGTCCTCCGCCTTGGCGTTGCCCTTGTTGGCGTCCGGGTGGTTCTCGCGGGCGAGCTTCCGGTACGCCTTCTTGATCTCGGCCTCGGTGGCGTCCTTGGGGACGCCGAGGACCTTGTAGTAGTCCTTCTCGATGAAGTCCTTGGTGCTCATCCTCGACGTACCCCCTTCCCGTAGTCCCTCGTCAGTTCAACGTCAGCCCTCGTCCGGGCCACCGCTCTCCTTGTCGTCGGCCGCCTCGGTCGCCTCGTCGGCCTTGACGGTCTGCGCGCCCGGCTGCGGTTCGGCGACGGCCACCCGCGCGGGGCGGATGGTGCGCTCGCCGATGCGGTACCCGGGCTGCAGGATCGCCACGCAGGTCGTTTCGGTGACGTCCGGCGCGTAGGAGTGCATCAGGGCCTCGTGGATCGTCGGGTCGAAGGGCTCGCCCTCCTTGCCGAACGCCTGCAGTCCCATCTTCGCCGCGACGGTCTCCAGCGACTCCGCGACGGACTTGAATCCGCCGACGAGTTCGCCGTGTTCACGCGCGCGGCCGATGTCGTCGATGACGGGCAGGAGCTCGGTCAGGAGGTTCGCGATGGCGATCTCCTTGACCGTGATCCGGTCCCGCTCCACGCGGCGGCGGTAGTTCTGGTACTCGGCCTGGAGCCGCTGGAGGTCCGCGGTGCGCTCACCGAGCGCCGTACGCACCTGGTCCAGCTGGGCCACCAGGCCCGGGTCTGCTGCTCCGTCCCCGGCCGGGGCCGCCCCCTCCTGAGGGGCGGCCTTCGACTCGGCGTCGTCAGGGGTCGCGCCGGAGGGGACGTCGGGCTTCTCCTCGAAGCCCGGGGTCTCCTCCGTCATTACGCGGCACCGTCCTTGCGCTCGTCGTCCACGATCTCGGCGTCGACGACGTCGTCGTCAGCGGCCTTGCCGTCCGAGGCAGCGCCCTCCGGGCCACCGGCGGCGCCCTGCGCGGCCTGGGCGTCGGCGTACATGGCCTGACCGACCTTCTGCGAGACCGCGGCGACCTTCTCGGTGGCGGTGCGGATCTCGGCGGTGTCCTCGCCCTTGAGCGCGGTCTTCAGCTCCTCCACGGCGGCCTCGACCTCGGTCTTGACCTCGCCGGGGACCTTGTCCTCGTTGTCCTTGAGGAACTTCTCCGTCTGGTAGACGAGCTGCTCGCCCTGGTTGCGGGACTCGGCGGCCTCGCGGCGGGCGTGGTCCTCCTCCGCGTACTTCTCGGCCTCTTCGCGCATCCGGTTGACCTCGTCCTTCGGCAGCGAGGAGCCACCGGTGACGGTCATCTTCTGCTCCTTGCCCGTGCCGAGGTCCTTCGCGGTCACGTGCATGATGCCGTTGGCGTCGATGTCGAAGGCGACCTCGATCTGCGGGACACCGCGCGGGGCCGGCGGCAGACCGGTCAGCTCGAACATTCCGAGCTTCTTGTTGTACGCCGCGATCTCGCGCTCGCCCTGGTAGACCTGGATCTGCACGGACGGCTGGTTGTCCTCGGCCGTCGTGAAGATCTCGGACCGCTTGGTCGGGATCGTGGTGTTGCGCTCGATGAGCTTGGTCATGATGCCGCCCTTGGTCTCGATACCGAGGGACAGCGGGGTCACGTCGAGGAGCAGGACGTCCTTGACCTCACCCTTGAGGACACCGGCCTGCAGGGCGGCGCCGATGGCGACGACCTCGTCCGGGTTGACGCCCTTGTTGGCGTCCTTGCCGCCGGTCAGCTCGCGCACCTGCTCGGCGACGGCGGGCATACGGGTGGAGCCACCGACGAGGACGACGTGGTCGATCTCGTTGATGGAGACGCCGGCGTCCTTCATGACGTTGAAGAACGGGGTCTTGCAGCGCTCCAGGAGGTCCGCGGTCAGCTGCTGGAACTGAGCCCGGGTGAGCTTCTCGTCCAGGTGCAGCGGGCCCTCGGCGGAGGCGGTGATGTAGGGCAGGTTGATCGAGGTCTCGGTGGACGAGGACAGCTCGATCTTGGCCTTCTCGGCAGCCTCACGCAGACGCTGCAGGGCCATCTTGTCCTTGGCGAGGTCCACGCCGTGACCGGACTTGAACTGCTGCACCAGGTAGTCGACGACGCGCTGGTCCCAGTCGTCACCACCGAGGTGGTTGTCACCGTTGGTGGCCTTCACCTCGACGACGCCGTCGCCGATCTCCAGGAGGGACACGTCGAAGGTGCCGCCACCGAGGTCGAAGACGAGGATCGTCTGGTCGTCCTTGTCGAGGCCGTAGGCGAGCGCGGCCGCGGTGGGCTCGTTGACGATGCGAAGGACGTTCAGACCGGCGATCTCGCCGGCCTCCTTCGTCGCCTGGCGCTCGGAGTCGTTGAAGTACGCCGGGACGGTGATGACCGCGTCGGTCACCTTCTCGCCCAGGTAGGACTCGGCGTCGCGCTTGAGCTTCTGGAGGATGAAGGCGGAGATCTGCTGCGGGTTGAAGGGCTTCCCGTCGAGCTCCATCTTCCAGTCGGTGCCCATGTGGCGCTTCACGGACCGGATGGTCCGGTCCACGTTCGTGACCGCCTGACGCTTGGCCACCTCGCCGACGAGCACCTCGCCGTTCTTCGCGAAGGCGACGACGGACGGCGTGGTCCTGGCACCCTCGGCGTTGGTGATGACGGTGGGCTCGCCGCCTTCGAGAACGCTGACGACGGAGTTAGTCGTGCCCAGGTCGATGCCGACCGCACGTGCCATGGTTGATTCCTCCAGCTGACTTGAGTGGAACAGACTCAAGTGTGCACGACGGCCCGCAACCGGTCAACAGAGCTGAGTCGACCTCACTCAACTCTTATCCGTTCCTTACACGCAACTGGGCTCCGACCTGCGACGATGTGGCCTGCGCGGGCGGGCGAACAGCACCCCCTACGGGGAAATAGGGTTGACGCCGAGGCCCGTACGGCTTGATGTGCAGCATCGCGAACACGGTGACGAGGGCACCCACTCCCACCCAGAACGCCCCGGACCGTGCCATCCATCCCATGTGCACGAGGACGCCGACGAGCACCCCGGACAGGCCCGCGACTCCCAGCAGGACGGTCCCACCCTGCGGCGTGAGACCGACCCGGCGCAAACGATGGGCGAGATGATCGGGCCCGCCCCGCAGCAGCGGCCGTCCGGCCAGCCGGCGGGACAGCGCCACGAGCAGTACGTCGGCGGTGGCGAGAGAGGTGAGCGAGTAGAGCACGGCCGCGCTCGACACGGGATCGTGCCCGGCCCGGGTGATGACGGCGGACGCCGCCAGCACGAACCCGACGAACAGCGACCCGCACGCCCCGAGCCCGATCCGAGCGGGATGCCAGTTGTGCATGAGGAACCCGGTCAGGGCGGCAGCCAGCACGCTCAGCAGCACCGCGAGCTCGTCCATCACCTCGGCCGCCGCGCAGATGCCGACCCCGAAGGCGGTGAGCACCCCGACGGTGCCGGCCAGGGCGTCCGCATGGTCGAGCGCCTTGAACCCGATGGCCACGAGAACGATCCAGCCGACGGCCACCAGTCCCAGCAGGATCCCGGTGTCGCCGTACGGCACCACGCAGGCCGCCGCCACCGCCGTACCGCCGATCAGGAACCGCGCTTTCACCCGCCGCACGTCGGCGACCAGCCCGAGCGCGGCGACGGCGCCCGCGGCGACCACCAGCCGCATAATCTCCGAGCCCAGCGGGGCGAACCGCGTCCACTCCCCGGCGGCGGCCACCAGGCAGGTCACGAGCGCGACGGCGACGCCGCCGAGCAGGGGCATCGGTCGCTGGCGGCGGCGGTCGACGATGCCGAAGCGCAGGGCGGGCAGCCGGAGCAGCGCCGCGAGGAGGGCGGCGAGCAGCAGGGCTGTGGTGGCGGCGGCGATCCCGTAAAGCACGGGGATAGGTTAGTGCCGTATATACCATTTCGGGATGAATAACACGATCGGTTCTTAAGGCAACCCTCAGCGACTCACATCACTCCGCGCCTGGCTACAGTGCGGTTGAAGATGGGGGTAGTCTCAGACGGACTGCATAAGTTACCGCTTAGTAATGTCGAGGACCCCCTCGAACCACCCCTCGCAGGCCCGAGGAGCCCCGAAATGCAACTCGCCGCGATCATCGTGTCGCTGGTTCTGATCGTGGTCGGCGTGGCCCTGTTCGCGCGCGCCATCCTTCAGATCTACAACTTCATGCGGCTCGGCCAGAACGTGCCCGCGGGCACCCGCACGGACGAGCCGGTGCAGCGCACCGTCACCGTGGCCAGGGAGTTCCTCGGCCACACCCGGATGAACCGCTGGGGCATCGTGGGTGTCGCGCACTGGTTCGTGGCGGTGGGCTTCTTCTCGCTGCTGCTGACGATCGTCAACGCCATCGGCCAGCTGTTCAAGGCCGACTGGATCCTGCCGGTCATCGGCGACTGGGCGCCGTACAACGTCTTCGTCGAGTTCCTCGGCACCATGACGGTTCTCGGCATCCTCACGCTGATCGTGATCCGCCAGCTGAGCCGGCCGGGCAAGGCGGGCCGCAAGTCCCGCTTCGCCGGGTCCAACACCGGCCAGGCGTACTTCGTCGAGAGCGTCATCCTCATCGTCGGCGTCTGCATCTTCACGCTGCACGCGCTGGAGGGCGCCCAGCACCACGTGGACGGCTACGAGGCCTCGTTCTTCATCTCGTACCCGGTGGTGTCGTGGTTCGAGGGCATGGACATCTCCACGCTCCAGAACCTCACCTACTTCTTCGCCGGCCTGAAGATCGCGACCTCCTTCATCTGGATGATCACGGTCGCCCTGAAGACCGACATGGGTGTGGCCTGGCACCGCTTCCTCGCGTTCCCGAACATCTGGTTCAAGCGCAACGCCGCCGGTGAGACCTCCCTGGGCGCGCTGCTGCCGATGACCTCCGGCGGCAAGCCGATCGACTTCACCGACCCCGGTGAGGACGACGTCTTCGGTGTCTCCCAGGTCGAGCAGTTCTCCTGGAAGGGCCTGCTGGACTTCTCCACCTGCACCGAGTGCGGCCGCTGCCAGTCGCAGTGCCCCGCCTGGAACACGGGCAAGCCCCTCTCCCCCAAGCTGCTGATCATGTCGCTGCGCGACCACGCGCACGCCAAGGCGCCGTACCTGCTGGCCGGTGGCGGCAAGACGATGGAGGGCGAGGAGAAGGCCTCCGAGGAGCAGCTGAAGGACGTCCCCGCGGCCGCCCTCGCGGAGGCCGAGCGTCCGCTGATCGGCACCGCCGAGGAGAACGGCGTCATCGACCCGGACGTCCTGTGGTCCTGCACCACCTGCGGCGCCTGCGTCGAGCAGTGCCCGGTCGACATCGAGCACATCGACCACATCGTCGACATGCGCCGCTACCAGGTGATGATCGAGAGCGCGTTCCCGTCCGAGGCGGGCACGATGCTCAAGAACCTGGAGAAGAAGGGCAACCCCTGGGGCCTGGCGAAGAAGCAGCGCCTGGAGTGGCTGAAGGAAGTCGACTTCGAGGTGCCGGTCGTCGGCAGGGACATCGAGGATCTCACCGAGGTCGAGTACCTGTACTGGGTCGGCTGCGCCGGTGCCCTGGAGGACCGCGCCAAGAAGACCACGAAGGCCTTCGCGGAGCTGCTGCACATGGCGGGCGTCAAGTTCGCGATCATGGGCGGCGACGAGAAGTGCACCGGTGACTCCGCCCGCCGCCTCGGCAACGAGCCCCTGTTCCAGGAGCTCGGCATGGAGAACGTCATGGCACTGAACATGGCGTTCGGCGAGGAGATGGACGACGACGGCAAGGTGACCGAGGAGTCCCGCAAGCCCAAGTCGGCCAAGAAGATCGTCGCCACCTGCCCGCACTGCCTCAACACGATCGGCAACGAGTACCCGCAGATCGGCGGCGACTACGAGGTCATCCACCACACCCAGCTGCTGCAGCACCTGGTGGACGAGGGCAAGCTGGTCCCGGTGACCCCGGTCGAGGGCATCATCACCTACCACGACCCCTGCTACCTGGGCCGGCACAACAAGATCTACACGCCCCCGCGCGAGATCATCGCCAGCGTCCCGGGCATCCGCAACGAGGAGATGCACCGCCACAAGGAGCGCGGCTTCTGCTGTGGCGCCGGTGGTGCGCGGATGTGGATGGAGGAGCGGATCGGCAAGCGCATCAACAACGAGCGCGTCGACGAGGCTCTCTCCGTCAACCCGGACATCGTGTCCACGGCCTGCCCGTTCTGCCTCGTCATGCTCACGGACTCCGTGAACGGCAAGAAGAACGACGGCACGGCCAAGGAGTCCATCCAGGTCGTCGACGTGGCCCAGCTGCTGCTGGAGTCCGTCAAGACCCCGGTCCCGGACGACGAGCCCCCGGCGGGCAGCGCCGAGGCCGAGAGCGAGCCGGAGCCCCAGCCGGTCAAGTAGTGACCGTTACGGCAGCCCGACGCCCCCACGCCCCACAGGGCCTGGGGGCGTCGCCGTACGCTCGGCAGCTGCAGCACATACCGACGCGTCACCGTGCGGCTCACTCGTGCGGCGCAACCCGCTCCGGAAGGACCACCTCATGATCATCTTCGGTACCAAGGGCTACCTCTACCAGCTGGCCGTACTGACGCTCGTGTGCGGCCAGTGCGGCAACCCCGCCGCACACACGCTGCGCAAGCGCGTCACGAAGTTCACGCTGTTCTTCGTGCCGCTGTTCCCCGTCTCCACCAAGTACGCGACGCAGTGCACCTTCTGCGGCGCGGAGCAGAAGGTGACCGACGAACAGGCGCAGCAGCTGCAGGCGCAGGCCGCCGGCGGCGGACAGCCCGGCGCCCACGGAGGCCAGCAGCCGTACGGGCAGCCGCAGCAGCCGTACGGGCAGCCGCAGCAGCCGTACCAGTCCTGAGCGGCCTACGGCTTCGGCGGCTTGGGTCCGTTCACCGCGTCGGCGGCATGCCGGGGGCCGGGCCGTGACGAGAACTGTCCGACCAGTTCACGAAAACAGACCAGGGCGGTGATCGGCGGAATTCCGACGACCACCATCGCGAGCAGGGAATGCGCCGACTGGCCGATGCACAGCGCGACCGCGGTGCCGGAGGAGATCAGCATGACGGCCCAGGAACGCCGGGCCGTCCGACGCTGCACGGAGGCCCGCAGAATGGACAGACCCGCCAGCAGCCACGGCCCATAGACCGTCAACGGCCACCAATGGGCCAGATTCGGCGACACCACCAGCAGCGCGATGGAGCGCAGCTGATCGTACGAATACGAAATGGACCAGGTGAGCATCGTGACCGCACACAGGGTGATGAGTGTGACCAGGACCCCGACGGTGAAGATCTTTGGGTTTCCGGCAAGGATGTGATTGCTGGGCTGAGGCCGCTTTCGATGGACCGGCCGAGGCTGAGGCCTGTCACGGTTCACCGGCGGCGGGGCCGGAGCAGGGGTGGGAACAGGAGCGGCGGAAAGATCCAGGCCCTGCGTCGTGTTCAGCATCTGGGCCAGCTCTTCGTCCAGATCCCAGCCGCCCGACGACGCGATCCCCGGATCGGGGACGTGCCAGAGGTTCTGCATGTCGAGCTGCTGAGTGTAAAGAGGCTGTTCGTCTACCGCGTCATAGTCGGCCCTCATTGCTAGAACTTTTCCCCTTCCATCGTGGCCCGGAGATATTCGCTCTCCATCCGGCTGATGGTTCTCAGAAAGTCCTCAAGCAGATCCGAGCAGTGCGTGATGCCTTCCGCAGTGGTCTGATCAGCTGCCTGAAGCGAGCGGAGCGGACGAGCCTCAGCTGCATGTTTTTCATGCCAAGTCACGCCCACCTAACGAGCACCGCGCAGGGCAGGACATCTGGCATTCGGGGGAATATGCGTCAACGGTGATTATCTGGAATATCCAATGACCGACCCCGGTGGCGAAATTCAGACGAAGTATGAAGATGTGTGACGCGGTGTTATCGAGGGACTTACGATTACCCGTTCCATTGGTCCGGGCAGGTCACAGCCGTTCGCCCTCCTGGAGGTACACCCCGCCCACCGTCACACGATCCGTCCGCTCCGAGCCGCCGACGACGCGGCACCAGCTGTCCACGGTCAGCTCGGCGCCCCGCAGCCTGATGTGGAACCCGCCGTACATCCCCGGCACGGGGAACCAGCAGTCGGGAACCTCGAGTTCGGTCAGCGCCTCGACCTCGGGCAGGCGCATGGCGTGTTGTGTGGCCAGGTCCGAGCCACCGCCGCCGCTACCGCCACCGCCGTCGTCGCCGTCGCCGTCGCCGTCGCCGCCCGACCGGTACCGGATGAGCCGGTGCAGGTGCCATCGCAGCCCGGCGATGACGTCCTGGGGCAGGGGGTGCCGGATCTGCGGACGCAGGAGCGCGCCGAGGTGCGCGTGGCCGCGCGAAACGGCGATGTCCAAGGGGCGGGTGGCGTCGCTCGCCCGCAGCGTGCGGAAGGCGCCGTACTCCAGGAGCCGCTCGACCGTGCCGGCGTCGGCGCCGTGCCAGGCGGCCTGATGTAGGGGTGCGTAGCCGCTACGGCCTTCCAGACGCCCGGAGTTGGCCCATTCGGGCTCCTCGTCGAGGACGTGGAAGACGGTCCGCCAGTCCCCGTCCCGGGCGGCGTCGGCGAGGCGGTCCCGCTCGGCCGCCCACTTGTCCTTCAGGGAGGACCGACGGGTGATCCCGTCCCATCGCGCAGTGCCGTCAGCCTTCACGCCGCCGAGTGTAGGGAGCCTGAGGGTCACGGCTGGGGGGCGGCCCCATAGGTCCCGTACTGCGGAAGTCCCGCCGCCTCGAAGACGTGCACGGAGAGTCCGCCGGATGTCGTTCGGTGGCTGACGAGCCGCAGTCCTGCGGGGGCGCCGCCGTCCGGGAACAGGCGTCGGCCCTGACCGACCACGACCGGGGCGATCGCGAGCCGCAGCGTGTCGATCAGCCCGGCGGCCAGCAGTGACTGGGCGAGCCGCGCGCTGCCGTGGATCTGCAGTTCCCGGCCCGGCCGTTGCTTCAACTCGGCCACCTGGGCGTGCACGTCGCCGGACAGGATCGTGGTCGGGTTCCAGTCGGCCCTGGTCAGGGTGTGGGTGGCCACGTACTTCGGGAGACCGTTCAGCGGCCCGGCGTTCGGGTGGTCGGTCATCTTCGGCCAGTCCCTGGCGAAGTTCTCGTACGTACGCCGCCCGAACAGGAACCCGTCCGCCTCCCCGAGCCAGCTGCCGACCAGCCGCTCGAACTCCTCGTCCACGTACGGCACGAACCAGCCACCCCGCGTGAACCCGTCGCTGGTGTCCTCATCCGGGGACCCGGGGCCCTGGGAGACACCGTCCAGCGACAGAAACTCCTGCACCGTCACCTTCATCGCACGCACCACTTCCGCTCGGGATCCCCGGATGTCCAGTCCAGAACACGTTGGACGTCTGTACGTCTACCCCTTTGACCTCATACGGGGCGGGAACTCATCGGTCAGGGGGTGCGCGCGGTCGGCGTCGGAGTCCGGGGGGCGGGTGCGGCTGGGCACCTGGCGGCGGCCTGCGTGGGTGGCCGGGCATGGCGGCGGCCTGCGTGGGAGGTCGGGCATGGCGGCGGCCTGCGTGGGTGGCCGGGCATGGCGGCGGCCTGCGTGGGTGGCCGGGCATGGCGGCGGCCTGCGTGGGTGGCCGGGCATGGCGGCGGCCTGCGTGGGAGGTCGGGCATGGCGGCGGCCTGCGTGGGTGGCCGGGCATGGCGGCG